>UQXH01000005.1 GCA_900545025.1 uncultured Phascolarctobacterium sp. | reverse complement strand
TAACGCATAAAAATACCCTCCTTACTGGTTTGTCCAGTAAAGAGGGTACATATCATTGCAGCGGCTTTTATGTTTTAAGTTATAAGGTTTTAATAGCTTTAATCAGTTTATCTACTTCTTCATCCAAGGTAGCCCAGCTGGTGCAGATACGTACAGAATAATTGCCGTCGGGCAGATATTCAATCAGGCTGAGAACAAAATCCTGACTCAGTTTTTCGTATTGCTGCGGCGTCATAATGACAAACTGCTGATTGGTAGGAGAATCGGTTATGAATTTAAAGCCGCATTCTGTTAGTGCCTGTTTGATTTCCAATGCCTGCATAGTGCCTTTCTGGCAAATCTCCGTATAGAGGTTATTGTGGAAAGCTGTGCCGAACTGGACACCTAAAAGACGGCCTTTAGCGAGAATTGCCCCATTTTGTTTGGCAATAGTGCGGAAGTCCGGTTTCAGTTCATCATTGAGGATAACGACTGCTTCACCGAACAGCAGGCCGCATTTTGTGCCGCCGATGCTGAAAACGTCGCAGTTGGCAGCAATATCTGCCATGGCAAGGTCGTTGGCAGGAGCGCCGAGAGCGTATCCCAGACGGGCGCCGTCGATAAAGAGATAAAGTCCTGCTTCACGGCAAACCGAATACAGCGCGGAGAGTTCTTTTTTGGAATACATGCTGCCGATTTCCGTAGGCTGGGAGATATAAACCATCTTAGGCTGCGCCCAGTGTTCACGGCTGGGGTCGGTATCGTATTTTTGCCAGGCCTCGGCTATCTGCTCTGCGGTAAGCTTGCCGTCAGCAGAGGGCAGCGGCAGGACACGGTGACCGACATGTTCGATAGCGCCTGCCTCATGGGTATTGATATGGCTGGGGACTGCGCCGTAAACTGCCTGATGCGGACGCAGG
Source organism: uncultured Phascolarctobacterium sp. (assembly GCA_900545025.1). Taxonomy (GTDB): domain Bacteria; phylum Bacillota; class Negativicutes; order Acidaminococcales; family Acidaminococcaceae; genus URXU01. Next base: position 103,389 of record UQXH01000005.1, on the reverse strand, counting down.
GCGGCGCAGATGACAGTAAGGTTGGTCTGGGTGCCGCCGACGAGGAAATGTACGTCGGCATTAGGGCAGGCAAAGGCCTTTTTTATCAGCTCACGTGCTTCTTCGCAGTAAGGGTCAAGGCCGTAGCCTGTTGTCTGGTCCATATTAGTAGCGGCCAGCTTTGCTAAAATATCAGGATGGCAGCCTTCAGTGTAATCGCTGTTAAAACAATACATAAAATAACACTCCCTTATCTTTTGCCAAGTAATTTTTTGCCGAATACTTCATAAAGCAGCGGCAGGACAGAGAAAATAACTATACCCAATGTTACCAGAGGAAAATTGTTTTTTACTACCGGGATGTTGCCGAAGAAATAACCGGCGCCGACAAACAAAGTAACCCACACAACAGCGCCGATAACATTATAATGAGCGAAGGTCATATAGTGCATTTTGCCGATACCTGCTACAAAAGGGGCAAAGGTGCGGACAATGGGGACGAAGCGCGCCAAGAAGATAGCCTTATGACCATGGCGAGCATAAAAATTAGCCGCTTTCTCCACGTGTTCCGGCTTGATAAGGCCGCGTTCCGATTTAATAATGGCTACGCCGAATTTTTCACCGATAAAATAATTGCAGGCGTCACCTAGGATAGAAGACACGAGGAAGATAAAGGCGATAACAGCGATGTCCATACCTTCGGGAGCAGTAGCTGCCAGCGCGCCGCAGGCAAAGAGCAGGGAATCGCCGGGAAGGAAAGGCGTAACGACCAGGCCTGTCTCGCAAAAGACAACCATAAACAGGATAAGATAGATAAAATGTCCGTAAGCGGCCATTATTTCAGGAAGATGCTTATCAAGATGTAAGATTAAATCAATAAACTGCATTAAATAGGCTTCCATGGATTAGTCTCCTCTTAGTATGATAGTTTTTATATAATACAAAATTATTTTACCATAAGGGGGGATAGCGAACAATAATTTTTATACAGATTATGGCCTGTATGATATAATATAAAATTAGGATTATATTTTAAGAAGGAGCTTCATTATGGAACATGAATTATGCTGGTGCGGCAGCGGTAAAGCTTACGCTGACTGCCATAAAAATATTGATGATAAGATTGCTGAATTTAAAGCACGCGGCTGTGAGGTGCCTGACAGGGATATGATTAAGACGCCGGAACAGATTGCCGGAATCCGCAAGGCCTGTGAAATCAACACGGCGGTACTGGATCTTGTTGCAGAAAAAATAAAGACCGGTATGACTACGGAAGAAATAGACAGGATTGTTTATGACTATACTGTCAGCCAGGGTGCAACACCTGCTCCGTTGGGGTTCTGCGGTTTTCCGAAAAGCGTCTGCACGTCTATCAATGACCAGGTTTGCCACGGTATTCCCAGTCCGCATGACGTACTGCGCAGCGGCGACATCGTCAATGTGGATGTTTCTACTATTTATAACGGCTATTATGCCGATGCCTCCCGCATGTTTATGATTGGTAAGGTTGATAAAAAGGCAAAAGACTTGGTGGAAATCACTAAAGAATGCCTGAAACGCGGTATAGAAGCAGCGCAGCCATGGGGTTTCCTGGGTGACATCGGCGCGTCGGTTTCTGCCTTGGCCAGAAAACATGGTTATTCCGTCGTGACAGAGTTTGGCGGACACGGTGTAGGCGTAGAATTTCATGAAGAGCCTTTTGTGTGTCATGTAGGCAAGAAAAAGACCGGTATGCTGCTGGTACCGGGCATGATTTTTACTATCGAGCCTATGATTAACGCAGGCCGCAAGGATGTGTTTGTCGATGCTGCCAATGACTGGACAGTATATACTCAGGACGGCAGTCTGTCGGCTCAATGGGAGCATACAATCCTTATTACGGAAGACGGGCCGGAAATACTGACATATTGATCAAGGGTATCCTGGAAAATCAAAAAGAAGATATGCATTTTTATGTATATCTTCTTTTTTGCATCTATAGAGGAATTTGTATTGCAAACTATCAGGTTATATAAAAGATTTGTATTGGAATAAGGTGGTGACCATATGACTGATAATAGACTGTATGAACATATTCTTGAAGATATGCTGGTAGACACACAGTCGGCTGCCCTGTGCTTGGCTATGTCAAGTACGATAACGGCTGAAGATATATTGAAAGATTTATGTGCCAAGAAAGGTTATCGGTATGTTGTTACGGAATTTGGCGGTGACGAAACAGACTTTGGCAGAAAGATTATAGGGCATATTATCGGGGCGTGTTTAAACAAGGGCGTCATTACGAAAGAAGTTAATGAAATACATGCCGTTATCCATGCTGCCGAAGAAGCATCACGAGGATTTCTGGCCAGTACGTCTATCATGGTCAATGTTGCCTTGAAGATTGCTGTCGTACGCCATAAGACCTGGTTGTCAGTAGCGTTTGTCGGTTATTCGGCGCTTTATTATATAACCAATCACCGACGTGCATGTGTAGGTACGATGCATATTTAAAAAATAAAATGCTGTGAGCAATATTGACAAAAATGTGTATTTATATTAGAATAAGCTCAAGAGAGATTGAGAGTTTAGAATGCAGAAAGCTCTTACAATGAAATAATGGAGACTGAGTGAGAAATCGCTTGGTCTCTTTTTGTTTGTATGCCTATTGATGGCAGGATAGACTTAGAATATAGCATATAAACAATAAGTAAGAGTAATCAACAGGTTATTGCCAGTAAAATATCGGAGACGGAGAGATAGAGTCCTGTTCTATTTCTTCGTCTTTTTTATTTGGAATGTCCGGAAATTACAAATAGTCTTACTGGTAAATAATATTTGAAAGGAGAATTAAATTATGAGCGTTGAGGCATACGCTGGTTTTGCTTATTTATTTACTGCCGCCATCGCTTTGTTTATGATTGGCGCTGTCGTACTGCTCAATAAAATTATGGGCGGAAGTTCTAATGGAGAGGGGATGGATCAGTAATGGATACAAATATCGTTGCTACTTTGTTTCCTGGTATAGCCAGCCTGTTTGTGCAGGATCCTGTTATTGCTGGTGCCAGAATCGCGTTGATTATTTTTGGCTTTTTCCTTGCCTATCTTGGCTTTAAACGTACTTTAGAGCCATTGATCATGGTACCGATGGGTATCGGCATGATTTGTATTAACTGCGGCGTGTTATTTTTAGACGGTGGTAAACTGGGCACTTTGTTCCTTGATCCGTTGATTTCCGAGCCCGGCGCTTTGGTAGATATCATGCAGATTAACTTCCTGCAGCCTATCTACAACCTTACTTTCAGCAACAGTCTGGTTGCCTGCCTGGTATTCATGGGTGTAGGCGCTATGTGTGAAATCAGTTTCATCCTGGCTAATCCCTGGACCTCTATTATTATTGCTATCTTCGCTGAAGCAGGTACTTTTGTTACCTTGATTCTTGGCGTGCACCTTGGACTTACTCCTCCTGAAGCTGCGGCTGTTGCCTCCATCGGCGGCGCTGACGGCCCGATGGTTCTGTTTACTTCCCTGATGCTGGCTCCCCATCTGTTTGTACCGATTTCTGTTATCGCTTACCTGTACCTGAGCCTTACTTATGCGGGCTATCCGGCGCTGGTAAAAATGCTGGTACCGAAAAAATACAGAGGCAATGATATCTGGTTTGATGCACCGGAAGTTCCAAAAACAAAGAAATTTATCTTTATCCTTGTCTGCTGCGCCCTGCTGTGCATCCTGCTGCCGATGGCTGCACCGCTTATTATGTCCTTCTTCCTCGGTATGGCTATTAAGGAAGCAGAAATCGTACCTTATCAGGACTTAATTGAAAATACTGTATTGTATACCGGCACTTTGATGCTGGGCCTGCTGCTGGGTACTTTGTGTGAAGCATCTACCCTGCTGAATCCTAAAGTAGCTCCCCTTATCGTACTTGGCGTATTGGCTCTTGCCGTGTCCGGCGTCGTAGGTATCCTTGGCGGCTGGGTTGTGTACTGGTTTAAGAAAGGCAACTTCAATCCTGTAGTCGGTATCGCCGGCGTATCCTGCGTACCTACTACCGCTAAAATTGCTCAGCATGCTGCTGAAGACGAAGATCCTTTTGCAGTAGTAATGCCTGTGGCTATGGGCGCTAATATCGGCGGCGTAATCGTATCTGCGATTGCCTGCGGCGTATTTATTGCAACTATTGGCATGGTAAAATAATCCAGATAGTTTTTAACGGGTATCTGTTATGGATTTACAGTTACATTATTATGATGTTTTAGAATCTACTAATATTACTGCTGTAGATGCTGCAATGCATGGAGCTGATGAAGGTACTGTTATAATAGCCCAAAAGCAGCGCGGTGCCAGCGGAAGGATGGGAAGAGTATGGAACTCTCCTGATGGCGGGCTATGGTTTTCAATCATCCTGCGCCCGCACATTAATCCTGAAAATGTGGCACAGCTGACATTATTGGCTGGAGTTGCTGTGGTAAAGGCATTGAATTGTATTTACGAAACAGCGCAAGTAAAGATAAAGTGGCCTAATGACTTACTGTTAGAAGGGAAAAAAATATGCGGTATCCTGTCGGAAATGAAGCTTGATGAAAACGGTTTGGTTGATTATGCAATACTTGGGATAGGTATCAATGTTAATCTCCGGCAGGAGGATTTTTCCAAAGAGCTTCAGAGCATTGCTTCATCTTTGCTGCTAAGTACAGGGAAGTGTGCTGACTGCGACGAGGTCTTACAAAAAGTGCTGCAGGAAATAGTTGCTCTGTATGAAGAATGGCTTGAGCATGGTCCGGAAAGCCTGTTTAGGCAATGGAAGCAATATAGTTGCACGCTGGGGCAGAAAGTACTGGTCAAAGATAACGACAGGATAATCTTTGCAGGTACGGCAGTAGATATGGGAGCCAAGGGGTCACTCTTGGTTCGCAATGAAGAAGGAATACAGAGGAGTTTTGATTTTGGAGAAATAAGCATTCGTTGAGAGAAGGATTGATCGTGATGACTGATTGTACACGGACTTTATTGGAGAACAGTGTTAACAGTTCTGGAATAGCTGCCATGCTGCTGGCTTTAACACAGACTATTTATGATGAAGAAAAGGTTAAACAGATAGTAGCTAAAAACGGATTTAAGGCCGTGGTTACAGAAGTTGGCGGAAGGACATCTTTTGACGATTTTAACGAAAAAATCAATCGTGCTGTTATTGGCGCAAGTTTAAATTCCGGTGTTATTCAAAAAACTACTAATGATATTCATGCATTGATACATGCGACTGAAGAGGCAAAAAAAGGCATCCTGGTAAGTGTAAGTACTAGCGCCAATCTGGCCATGAAGATTGCTGTGGCACGTGACGATACTTGGATAGCAGTTGCCTTATTTGGTAAATCAGCACTGCATTATATGACTAATCATGATCGCGCAGGGCTGGGTGTGATGCATATATAGCGCTGAATAAAAAAGAATAATGGGAATGAGAGAGTATGAGCAGGCAAGACCTGCATATACTCTCTTTTTTTATTTAGCCTTAATATATGAAGCTTTTCTTATTCAGAAAGGAGAGACCGTAATGGAGTACAAAGGAATCACTCGTGAGTGGGACACTCTGAAAAAAGACGCAATGGAACGTGCAAAAAATGCTGCTCCCTACGTCAAGGAAGGAAAAATTGTTGATGCCAAAGATACTGTGGCTTTGCTTGAAGCGGTAATCAAACCGTTCGACAAAGTAAATATTGAAGGCAACAACCAAAAACAGGCAGATTTTTTGGCTAAATGCTTGTGTCAGGTTGATCCTGCCAAAGTTCACGATCTGCACATGGTACAGTCAGTACTTACCTTGCCGGAGCATCTGGATGTATTCGAAAAAGGCATTGCCAAAAAACTGGATATGTCTTTCTCTGGCCCCCAGGCTGGACGTATAGCTCAATTCCTTAAGGAAGGTAAGCTGGAACTTGGTGCAATCCATACTTATCTGGAACTGTATGGTCGTTACTTTGTTGACCTTACTCCGCGTGTAGCTTTGGTAGCAGCTACTATGGCAGACAGAAAAGGCAATCTGTTTACCGGGTTCAGTACGGAAGATACCCCGGCTATTGTCGAAGCTACTAAATTCCGTCAGGGCATCGTTATTGCCCAGGTTAATGAGATTGTTGACGAACTGCCGCGCGTCGACATTCCCGGCGACTGGGTTGACTATGTAGTACAGTCTCCGAAACCGTTCTATATCGAGCCGCTGTTTACCCGCGATCCGGCCCTTATTACCGACGCTCAGGTTTTGAAAGGCATGATGGCTATTAAAGGCATCTACGGCGAATATGAAGTTACTTCTCTGAACCATGGTATCGGTTTTGACACTGCGGCAATCGAACTGCTGCTGCCTACCTATGGCGAAGAGCTTGGATTGAAGGGCAAAATCTGCAAGAACTTTATTTTGAATCCGCATCCGACTCTGATTCCTGCAATCGAAACCGGTTGGGTAGAATCCGTTCACTGTTTCGGCGGCGAGCTGGGTATGGAAGATTATGTTGCTGCCCGCAGTGATATCTTCTTCGTAGGTCCTGATGGTTCCATGCGTTCTAACCGTGCTTTTTCACAAACTGCCGGTCACTATGCAATCGATATGTTTATCGGCGGCACTTTGCAGATCGACCCGTACGGCAACAGCTCTACTGCAACCGCTAACCGTGTAGCAGGCTTCGGTGGCGCGCCTAATATGGGCTGCGATCCGAAAGGACGTCGTCATTCCTCAGGTGCATGGCTGAAATGCGGCGAAGAATATGCTCTGAATTCTGAACTGTGGGGACCTGTACGCCGCGGCAAACGCCTGGTAGTACAGCTGGCTGAAACCTTCCGTGAAAAACTGGCGCCTGGCTTCGTAGAAGAACTGGATGCTTTCGCTCTGGCTAAAAACGCTAACCTGTCTATCGAGCCCGTTATGATTTACGGTGACGACCTTACTCATATCATTACTGAAGAAGGCATCGCTTACCTGCCTAAATGCCGCAACATGGAAGAACGTACCGCTGCAATCCGTGGTATCGCAGGTTTCACCGAAGTCGGTATGAAAGCTGATCCGAAAGAAACCAAACGTCTGCGTGAACTGGGCGTTATCAAGACTCCGGCTGATCTGGGCATTGATATGAGCAGGGCTAACCGCTCCATGCTGGCTGCGAAAAATGTCCATGACCTTGTTGTTTGGTCTAAAGGCTTGTATAATCCGCCTGCTAAATTCAGAAACTGGTAAGAGGAGGAGAGAAAAGTGGCATTACAAGTATTGGAATTTGAATTCAAATCAGAGGCTACTCAAACTATTGCTAAGGAATGGTCCCATCTCGGCGTAACCGGTTCCGGCGACCTGGAAGTATTGTTTGAGAAAAAAGACCTGGGTGGCAATGTAAAGGCAAAAGTAGTAACTCCTGTTAAAGGTTTTGATGCAGTTTGGGAAAAAATGATTGAGAAATTTGTCAATGATACCGGCGTAGGTAATATCAGCATTGAAATCAATGACGACAACGCTACACCTATCGTAGTGTACATGAGATTGCGTCAGGCTTTGGCTGAAGCTACAGCAAAGGAGGCTGAATAAGATGAAAAGTTGGACTGAGCTTGCTAACAGCAGCTTTTTCGATGCTAATGCCCGTGAACGTGCGCTGGGCTTAGTTGATAAAGATACTTTTACTGAATTCCTGTGCCCTATCGACCGTTACTGCAGCCCGCATCTTCCCGTATTGGGAGCTGCTGTGGAATTTGACGACGGTACCGTTACCGGCGTAGGTCTGATTGGTAAACATCCTGTTTTTGTTGTTTCCATGGAAGGTAAATTTATCGGCGGTGCAATCGGCGAAGTGAACGGCGGCAAAATGGTTGCTACTATCCGTCTGGCTTTAAAAGCTGCCGCAGCAATTAAAGAACAGCATCCCGATGATTATGCTGCCCGCCGTCCGCTGGTAGCTATCTCTTTTGAAACTGGCGGCGTACGTCTGCATGAAGCAAATGCAGGCCTGCTGGCTCATGCGGAAGTAATGGATGCCTTCCAGGACTGCCGTGGTATTGTTCCCATCGTCTCCGTAGTAGGCAGCAAAGTCGGCTGCTTCGGTGGTATGGGCTTTGTAGCTGCAGCTACCGACGTTATCGTTATGAACGAAGAAGGCCGTATCGGTCTGACCGGCCCGGAAGTAATCGAGCAGGAAATGGGCAAGGATGAATTTGATGCTTCTAACAAAGCTCTGGTATATCGTACCACCGGCGCTAAACATAAATATATCATCCAGGACTGCAATTATCTGGTAGAAGATAAGATTGGCGATTTCAATAATGTCCTGGCTGAAGTAGCCGACATCCCCATGGATGAAATCGAAAAAATGCGCCGTATCGGTTCTTTGAAGCTTGTGCAAGAGCAGCAAGGCCTGGTTAAATTGGTTGGCGATATGCAGCCGAAAGATTCCATGGATCTGTGGAAATATTTCGGTAACGAAAATCCTGCGGAACTTCCCGAACTCAGCACTGCTGAATTCCTGAAAGTAGTAAAACGCAGAGAACGCGCATAAGGGCAGAGGAGGTAACAAACATGGAAGAATTAGACAACACTATGATTGGCCGCGGCCGTGATGCGATAGACATGATTTTAGACAGCGGTTCCTTTGAAGAAAATCATGTTGGTACTTTTGAATTTGACCCTGAATATGGTCCCGGTTCTGTAGTAGGTACCGGCAAAATGGACGGCATGACTGTAACTGTCATCGCTAACGATGCTTATGCTTTTAACGAAAGATTCCCGGTTGTATTTGGCGGTGTAATCGGTTTGGAAGAAGGCTATAAGATGGCTACTGCTGTTTACCGCACTATTGAAACTGATAAAGATAAACCGCTGGCAGAAAAAAGACCGATCGTTCTGATTGTTGACACCCCGGGCAATGGCCCTGGCAAGATGGAAGAAATTGCCGGCATGAATAAATCCACCGGCGGTTATCAGCTGGCTCTGGCTGAAGCAAGAAAGACCGGCCATCCTATTATCGCCATGGTTATTGGCCGTGCGATTTCCGGTGCTTTCCTGTGCCATGGCCTGCAGGCAGACCATATCCTGGCACTGTCCAAAGAATATGGCACTATGATTCACGTAATGCCTATTACATCTATTTCCCGTATTACCAAGATGGATATTGAACGCTTGGAAGAACTGTCCAAGAGCAACCCTGTTTTTGCAGCCGGCGTTGACTTCTTCTATAAACTTGGCGGCGTACAGGAAATCGTTGAAAAACCGGAAGATATGCGCGATGTAATTATCAAACATATTAAAGAAGTTGCCGCTCTTAAAGCCGAAGGTAAGTATGAACTGCTTGGTCCTTGGGGCCGCGGCATCCTGGGTAATGAACGCGGCGGACGTACCCACCGCATGGCTGCCATCAAAAAAGTAAACGAAGAATTTGATGCTGTAGCCGATAAATATATTAACGCTTAATAGATTAGGAGGGTAAGTATGAACAGCATCCTGGATGAAATCAGCAGCCTGGTAAAAGAATTTGGCTCTGCGCCTAAATTTGAAGATATGCCCCGAAGAACACTTTCTGATAAGGGAATAGCCGGACCGACAGCGGCTCATACCATTGAAGAAGTTCATACTCCTCTTAATTTTGCTTATCTGACATTTACAACCGGGTCTTCTGCTTTTCAGAATATTGTTGGTGTAACCTATGCGGAAATGCCGGCAAGAATTGAGGCCTCGTTCAGGATTCTTGAACGGGTGGGACTGAAGGCAGGGGACAGGGTGCTTGTTACCTATCCGCCTCTGGTAAATGTTTTTTCTGGAGAAGCTTTTAAGCAATATGGACTTGAATGGTCTTTCCTTGTGCGTTCCAGCAGAGATGCTTTTTTAGCAGCTTTACATGAGTTTAAGCCTAAAGCCGTTGTAGGCGAATCCTCCTTTATACGGGCAGCCTTGGAGGATGCCCGGCATATGGGAGTGGCACAGGAACTGCCTCAAAATATCATCTTGCTGACTGCCGGCACGCCTTTGGATTTGGAACTGCTTAGCGTTGCTGAAAGTGTGCTGCAGGCAGAGGTACATGATTTGTACGGATGCCAGGAATTTGGCTGGTTGGCCATGGACGGGATACCGGTACGAGATGATATTTCGCTGATTCCCGCTGCTGATGGCGGCGGCAAAGAGCTGTACGAGCTGGTAGTGGGAGGACTGCCCATGGGCGACAGCTTCCCGGTCAGCGGCAGCGGTCATATCTGTAACAGCGAGGGCAAGATCATTACCTATAGACGACAGAGAAGTTATCCGGAATACGAAGTTATTGTCAAGGCGACAAAACTTACCTCAGCAGTTACTTTGGGGCGGGTAGCAAGAAGCATTCTGAGGATTAAGGGCAGAATCGTGAAAATCAGTCCAGAACTGATAACCAGCGCCGCTCATACTGTGTTGGAACTTGTCCCGGACTATCTGAGCTGCAGCAGCCAGAAACCTTTTATTATCGATGAGCCGGCAAAGACTAAGTTCTTTGATGATATGGTCCAGGCACAGTTGGATTATCAGCAAAACAGTAAGGCGGATCCGGTATGGACAAAACGCAGTTAAAACGACATAATCTGTTGTTCTTGACAGAAGCCGGAAGAAAATCTGTGCTGCAGCGTGTTACACAGCAGATGCAAAATAAAGAGGCACTTAAAGCAGCAGAAGAAATTTTCTGTGCGGCAGCGGCGATACCGGGAATCATAAGACGCGATGATACTGGTGCTGATTGCGGGATAGCGATTGGTTTCGTACATTATCGCAGAAGAGATGGCAATAGGGTACGGATAGCAACTTATGCGAAAGACAAGGAAATTGACAGGATTGTATCTGTTTATGACTTGACTGCTTGTCTTAATCAACGACGAACGGAATGTATGCGTATTATTGACGCCATAACAGCTCTTGCTGATGATAATGACCTGCAGATAGGTATATTGGGGTCTGCTGGCATGGAACTGGCGACCGGTCTGCCATATACAGATGAATGTTCAGATATTGATATTTTGCTCAAGCCCGCGCCGTATAGTGTTCTGCAGCAGTTCTATACTAAAGCAAAATTGCTGAGTCCGCAGATAAATATGGACTTTGAGCTGGAACTGCCTAACGGGTACGGCATCAAACTGGCCGAACTGTTTATGGATACTTCGACAGTACTGGGCAAAAGCATTAAAGATGTAGATTTACTAAACAAAAAAGAAATTATGCAAATGCTGGAAAGGGAGAAATGAATTATGGAAATTAAATCCAGAGTACCTGGCAAAATCGTACGTTTTGAAAAACAAGTTGGCGAGCATGTAGAAGTAAAAGACGTGCTGATCGTTATGGAAGCAATGAAAATGAAACAGCTGGTACCGAGCCCGGTAGCAGGCACCGTAAAAGAATATAAAGTACAGCCCGGCGACCGCGTAAGCGCTGGTACTGTTGTTGCTATTGTTGAATAATTATTAAAACTTAGCCTTTTGTTGTTTCGCTGCTCTGTATAGAGCAGCGATAATAAAAAATTGTACTTAAGGTGGTGTAAATATGGTTATTTATGGTGTTGCATTACTCGCATTCTGCTATTTAACAGGTGTTTTTCTTGGTGACGTTCTTGGCGCCCTCTTAGGCGTTAAAGCAAATGTAGGCGGCGTTGGTTTTGCTATGCTGCTCCTCATCATTCTCAGCAACAAAGGTATTGACAGCGGCTGGCTTGATAAAAAAAGTCAGGAAGGCATTGCTTTCTGGAGCGCAATGTATATTCCTATCGTAGTAGCTATGAGTTCTATTCAAAATGTTGTGGCAGCACTGTCCGGCGGTGTCGTAGCTATTTTGGGCGGCATCTTAGGCGTAGCTCTTGGCTTTGCTTTTATCCCCATTCTGAGTAGGAAGAAAGGCTGATTTGATTAGGAGGTGTACATTATGGATTTAACAGCAATGTTAAGTAAAGTGTTGGTTAGTAACGGGCTGATAACCGCTTTTATCGTTATCGGCATTACAAATTTAATTGCCTATAAAATGGCTGGACTTACCAAAGGCCGTATCCATGGTTCTGCTGTAGCAATCTTTTTTGGCTTGATCCTCGCTTATATCGGCGGCGGCAGCAAAGGCCTGGCAACCATTCCTTTGTTTGCAGGCGTAGGCCTTATGGGCGGCGCAATGTTCCGTGATTTTGCAATCGTGTCTACTGCTTTTGGCGCAGACCTCAGAGAAATTAAAAAAGTAGGCGTTGTCGGCGTGCTTTCCCTGGTATTCGGCCTTATTACTTCCTGGATTGCAGGCGTAGCTGTTGCCTATGCGCTGGGCTATCGTGATTCTATCAGCCTGTGCACCATCGGTGCAGGCGTTGCTACTTTCGTAGTAGGTCCTGTAACTGGCGCAGCACTGGGCGCTTCTTCTGAAGTTATCGCTATCAGTATTGCAGCTGGCGTTGTAAAATCCGTCTTGGTAATGATTTTGACTCCGTTTGTTGCTAAATGGGTAGGCCTTGATAATCCTCAGTCCGCAATGGTATTCGGCGGTCTGATGGGTACCACTTCCGGTACTGCGGCCGGTATGGCGGCGGTAGATCCTAAACTTGTTCCGTATGCCGCAATGACTGCGACATTCTACACCGGTTCTGGCTGCTTGACTTTCCCGTCCATATTCTATTTCCTGACTAAAGCGATTTTTGGTTGATAGTTAAAGCAGAATTTAGGAGAAAGTTGGTTCTGTGTAATGAATAAGTGCGATATTTTACTGAAAAGAGTAGACAATAAAATAAATATGCCTAAAAGTTTTTATACATATCAGCTTTCTCCTTTAGATGCTGGGTTACATAATGTAAGCCGGTATCTGGCCCAAGCCATTGTGCTTGAGGTCTGTACTCATCCCAAGCCGGGATTAGTAACCCGCATGACTACGGGATCTCATAACGATATGAGCATTATGACCTTTGCTATGAGTTCAGCCGTACTCAGCAGGGCTTTTTATGAACTGCAGGATATAGGCATGGCGCATACAGGCGATGCCAAAGAGTTATTTGGCAAAGTGCGTGCCTATGGTATCAATGCAGAAAAAGAGCTTTTATCAGTAACAAAAGGCATTAACACGCAGAGGGGTATTTTGTTTGCCGGCGGTATTTTAAGCGCTGCGGCAGGATATGCGATTAAGCATGATCTGCCTAAAAAAGATTTGCTGAATATAGTGAAGCTCATGACAAGCGGATTAGTTCATGATGAATTAGAGTCGTTAGGAAGAAATGATGAGCTAACTGCAGGTGAAAAATTATATAGGCAGTATGGTATTACGGGTATACGCGGAGAAGTAGAACGTGGGTTTCCGAGTGTACTGAACTATGGACTGCCTGCTCTGCATGAAGCTTTTGCTGGCGGAGCTGATTTAAACAGTGCGTTGGTGCATGCTTTGCTCGCCCTGATGACTGTTGTAGAAGATAGTAATGTCCTGTGGCGGACAGATATTGCAACTGCAGAAGAAGTAAAAAAGATTGCTAAGCAGATTATACAATTAGGCAGTGTTTTTACAGATGCAGGCAAGTACGCTATTAAAGAGACAGAAAAATATTTTGTTCATAAAAGAATAAGCCCGGGTGGCAGCGCCGATTTATTATCGGTAACGATTGGATTGTATTTACTGGAAAATAAGGAATTTCCTGTTAATATATTTTAGGGACATTTTATATTGACAGTATTCCTTGACATAAACACAAATGCTTTCTGTGGCATAGTAATGCTAAAAACCTCCAACAAGACACAACAAGGTTCGGCTTTATGCCGGACCTTGTTGTGCGTTTCAAAGGAAGTGGGATAATGTTAAATTTTGTAATACAGGCGCTAGAAGGTATTTTTACGATAATCTTTATAGTAGGGATCGGTTATGTGCTGAGTAAGAAAGGCTGGTTTGACGAAAGAAGCAGCTCTCTTATCGCCCGACTGGTAACGACTGTTTCGCTGCCGCTTTATATGATTACCAGCCTGACCAAGAATTTTACGGCAGACAGACTTGCTAAAATGGCACCGGATATGTTATTGCCGGTAGGTTCGATGCTTTTGGCGCTGCTGGTTGGTAAGCTGGCGTCCAGATTGTTTAAAGTCCAGAAGGGTCGCAGAGGTATTTTCTGCACTAATTATTTTATTGCTAATACCATGTTTATCGGCTTGCCGGTTAATCTGGCCTTGTTTGGCGACCAGAGTATTCCTTCGGTTATGCTGTATTATATCGTGAATACAATTTTTTTCTGGACCCTGGGAGTGCATAACATCGTAGCGGATACAGAAAATTCCCAGACGAGGATTTTTTCTCCAACCGTGCTGAAAAAACTGTTGTCGCCGCCGCTGCTGGGATTTTTCGCAGCCCTGCTGCTGATCTTGGCGGATATTAAGCTGCCGAGGTTTTTGTTTAACAGTTTTCAGTATGTGGGTAATCTGACTACGCCGATGTCGCTTATTTTTATCGGCATTGAGATAAGCAGGATTTCTCTGCACAGTTTCAATTTTGAAAAAGACATTATCGGTGGGTTGTTTGGCAGATTTGTTATCTGTCCTCTATGCGTACTGGCTTTAGTACCCTTGCTGACGGTTTCTGATATGTCTATCAAGGTGTTTACCATGCAGGCTGCCATGCCCGCCATGACCCAGATGGCTATCGTCGCTAAACAATATGGCGTTGACAGTCAGTATGCGGCGGCCCTGAGCTTTATTACTATTTTGTTTGGACTGCTTGTCATCCCTGTGTATATGACGATAGTCAATATTTGTTTTTAAAGGAGCTGGATTGTTATGAATGCAGAAGGAATTATCAGAAATATGTGGCAAGGCAATGCTTTTATGAATGTGCTGAAAATCAAAATCAAGGAAGTGCACTGCGGTGGCGCTACTCTGGAGATGCCGATTGATTTTGACATTCATACCAATCACTGGTTGGGAGTACATGGCGGGGCTATGGCTGCTCTTGCTGATTCACTAACGGGGATTACCTGTGCGTCCGTAGGCAAGATGGCGCAGACGCTGAATATGAACATCAATTATATAGGTAATGTTAAGGGGACGGGCTGCCTGATTGCCACAAGTAAAATTATTCATAAGGGTAAGTCTACCATCAATATTGTTTCGGAAATTAGGGATGAAAGTGGTAATTTAATATGTAATATTACCAATATTATGTTTGTGGCAGGAGAGATTAGTGAGATAGGTGAAGAGTGGTAAAATAAAACGCATTAGCTTGATTAAGCTAATGCGTTTTTTGTTAGTGTTAAACTGTTATGCCCGTAAAATTTAAAATAATTCTTACGATAAGCATCGAGATTACGGCATCGACTACAGGTATAAACAGCAATAACGTATGATGCTTGGGATTTGCGCCGGAAGTTAGTACGCAACGGGCAAAATGAGCTACCAGAGTACCCATTGTAATCGTTGCGGGAAACAATATGGTTGCCTGAGCAGCATTGATGATACCTGCTGAATACAGGGAGGCCGCTGTTGCAGCGCCGGCAGCCTTAGCAAAGAATGCGGAAATTAAAACTACGATAGCTTCGCCTGGAAGTCCGAAAAGCGCCATTATGGGCGCAACCAGACTGCTGATGATATCCATCAGACCAGTAGTTTTTAAAAACAAAATGAGAACATAAGCGAGGATCATTGCCGGAATAATATTTTCAACTCCTATATAGAAGCCTTTCTTGCATCCGGCCATAAATTCTTCCAGGATAGTTTTTTTCCTTGCTGCAGTATTATTGTCCATCTTCAACTCCTCCGTCAATATTCTTTTTGGTAAATTTCAGGTAGAACCTTACTAAATTAGCGCCTATTATTTTTACAATGACTTCGACGATTAAAATAATACCGAAGGATAAAAGAGAAATAGGAATTAACGGGGCGCCGCTGTTGATAGTGTTGGCGAGCGTGCCGCTGGCTGCATACTGATAGGCGACGAATACTGTACGTTCATCGTCGGTGATTTTTCCTTCTTCGTAAAGTTGTCTGCTGATTGCAGCACCGACATCAGTAGTGGTAAAGCTGCTGATAAAGGCGAGGCCGACACAGCCGGGAAGACCCATCAGAGGCTTAAGTATGGGGCGGATAATGCGTTCGGCGGCAAGCAGAGCGCCTTGTGATTCTACGACACGTACAATGCCGAGGGCGAGGATAACGGTAGGTAAAAGTGTCAAACCGACCATAAAACCCTGGGTAGCACCAATACCGCCTTTGCCGACAAAGTTGCCGCTGTCGGCAATTTGACCGAATTTGCCTAATAGGACAGTGAAATCTAAAGCGCTCCAAGGACCCATATCTTTTAGTATGCCGGAAAAGGAGATGGCGATAACTATAAAGGATAACCAGCCGCGCTAGGTCAAGGTTTGTTCATAATTTATATTTTTATTTTCAGACATGTACATACCTCCTTGTCAAAGTCTTAGTAAAATGGCAATCATCAGTTTAGCTCGCATAAACAGTGATTCTACGTCAGCAAATTCTTCTACCGTGTGATTACGGGCGCCCTTTACACCCATTGCGCACATGGTAGGGATGCCGGCTGCAGTTGTATAAGCAGAGTCAGAACCGCCGCCTACAGTTATTGCTTTGGGATGGCCGAAATCTTCCTCTTCGTAAATAGCTTTTACAAGCTCAAAAAGCTCTTTGCTTGTATCTAAATAAACCATGGGGGGCATTTCAGAAATAATTTCCAGTTTAGTAGTTACGTCCTGTACATATACTTTGTCGGCAATAGCCTTGAATTGTGCAAGCTTTTCAGGAACTATTTCCGGCGTAGTGTAGCGCATGTCACAAATCATTTTTGCGTAGGCCGGCGCAGCGTTAGCGACTGTACCACCTTCAATGACGCCTACATTAAGGTTGATGCCGCGCGACCAGTCGGTTAAAGCTTCAATGTCCAGTATCTTATGCGCAAGTTCTTTTATAGCACTGCGCCCGTTTTCAGGATCGTTGCCGACATGAGCGCTGCGTCCAAATGTTTCCAGGGAAAAACGCATAACTCCCTTTCGTGCTACTACGATGCTGTCGTCCATAAAACCAGTTTCAAAATTAAAGGCAGCTATTGCTCCTTGGCTTTCTTTAGTCATAAAGTTTACAGCATCGCTGTTAACATGGGCTGTTTCTTCATCCCCCAGCAGGATGACTTTGACTGGGTATCTGGAATAGTTTATTTGTTTTAAAGCTGCTAAAACATAGAGTAATATTACGATACCGCCTTTCATATCAAGAGCTCCCGGACCGAAGGCTTTACCATCTTTAATGGTAAAAGGTCTTTCTTTTGCAGTCCCTGCTTTATTGAACACGGTATCCAGATGACCAAGCAGGATAATAAAAGGCTTAGTCGTATCACCGAACTCACTTACAAGCATATTGCCTGCGTTGTGGTTTTCTGCGATACGGGTATTACCGCCAATATTGCGCAGAATATCAGCTACTTTGTTGATAGCAGTATCGACGCCCTCTTTATAATCGGAACCGCTGTCTATGTTTACCAGTTCCTGCCAGAGTGAAATCATTTTTTCTCGGTTGGTATCAATGTACGAGAAGCATTTTTCTTTTACAGACATCATTTTCATCCTTTCGTTTCATTAAAGTTTTATTAAAATAAAAAAGAGTACATGTGTTTTGCAACAACATATACTCTCAATTATTTCAATATAAAATTTTATAGAGATAGATAAAGTTAAATAGGATTTGTGTACAACTCTCTCCGTCACTCATTTAAATATATTGCCAAAAGTACACAAATAATAACATGTTTTGTAATGCCTTATGTAAAATACTAATTTAAAAAGATGAAAATGTCAATCGGACTTCATATAATATTGATAAATCAGCTTTGAATTGAATACTTTGGTACATTTATCTGAAGATTAGGCTAAAGCTTTTTCTTCCAAAATGCTCTGAATTTATTTGCCAGTTCTTTCTGACTCAGCTTCTGCGGCCATAGTTCCTGGTTTTCACTGCAACGCATGGCTGCTGCCAGATGTTCGTAGATTTCCGGGTAACGCTGGTCGAGGGCCGCAATATGTTCTTTGACGTCTTGTCTTGTGGTATGACCATCGTAAGGACAAGGGTTTTTTAAAGGCTGCAGCTTCAGCTTATCTACCAGCTGGCGAATTTCGCTTTCTCTGTAATATAAAAGCGGACGCAGCACGGTCAGTCCTGTACGGCTGAGGGGCGTGACCGGCAGGAAGGTACGCAGCTGACCGGAGGTACATAGGTTCATAAAAAATGTTTCTACAGCATCATCATGGTGGTGGGCCAGCGCTACCTTGTTAAAGCCTAATTCCAGTGCACGGCGGTTAGTCGCCGCCCTGCGGAAATAGGCGCAGGTAAAGCAGGGACTACTGCCTTGATGCTTCCATGCTTCCATGACGTCGACATCGTCGCTGTAATGTTTCAAACCATAGCTTTGACAGAAATCCTCCAGCTGCTGGCGGGGAAAATCGGGGGCAAACATAGCGTTGACCGTATAGCAGGCCAGGTCGAAGGGGATAGGAGAATATTTTTTAATTTCCGCCAGTGCGGCGGTGAGGAACATACTGTCCTTGCCGCCGCTGAGTCCGATAAGGATCCTGTCGCCGGGCTGCAGCATATCAAATTCTATAATGGCGCGCCAAAGCTTGCTTAAATCATCGGCGGGAACAAAAACATTCTTATTTTGGGACATATGAGGACTCCTTATTTTATTATCTAACTTGTTTGTATGCCAGCTCAAACAGCGGGTCTAATAGTTTTATTTTATGCATTTTATTTTGCTTATTATATCATAAGGCAAGTTCTGAGAAAAGTTCCGAAGCCCAGCCGCGAATATGGTATAATAAATGATACACGAGTAAAATGTTCACGGAGACAAGAAAGTTTTGGAGGTAAAAATGAACGATACATTACGGGGATTAAATAAAGAGCAGGCACTGGCAGTCCAGACTACGGACGGTCCCATGCTCATTCTGGCAGGCGCAGGCAGCGGCAAGACGAAAGTACTGACCTGCCGCATTGCCCACCTTTTACAGCAGGGGGTTGCGCCGTACAGGATTTTAGCCATTACTTTTACTAATAAGGCAGCGGCAGAAATGCGCGAACGTGTTGACAGGATGGCTGGCGAGGCAGCCAAAGATGTCTGGCTGTTTACGTTTCATGCTTTTTGTGCACGGCTGCTGCGCCGTGATATAGATAAACTGGAGGGATATGGCAATAATTTTGCTATTTATGATACTTCCGATGCGCAAAACGTAGTTAAGCAAGTACTTAAAGAAATGAATCTGGATGAAAAGCGTTTTCAGCCTGCAGGCCTCTGTGCGCGTATCAGCAGTGCCAAGAATCAGCTGTTGTCGCCGCTGGACTATGCTAAGGCTGCCAATGACTTTTACGAGGAAAAAGCAGCACAGATTTACGCCAGCTATCAGGAAAAGCTGCGTCAGAACAATGCCCTTGATTTTGATGACCTGCTTTTGCTGACCGTACAGTTACTGCAGGAAAATGCAGAAGTACGTGAAAAATATCAGGATAAATTCCAATATATCATGGTGGACGAATATCAGGATACCAACCATGTGCAGTATCTGCTGACTAAGCTGCTGGCTGGAAGGCATCGCAATATCTGTGTAGTAGGCGACGCCGACCAGAGCATTTATGGCTGGCGCGGCGCTGACATCCAGAATATACTTGATTTTGAAAAAGACTATCCTGATGCCCGATTGATTAAGCTGGAACAGAATTACCGCAGTACCCAGGTAATCTTGGATGCGGCTAATGCGGTTATTGAAAACAATACAGGACGCAAGCCAAAAAATTTGTGGACTGATAATGGTACAGGCCGGGAGATAACTTATTTCCAGGCTATGGACGAGCGTGACGAGGCCCGTTTTGTCATTGAGCAGCTGCAGCGCCTGCAGCGAGAAGAAAATATGCGGCTGGGTGATATGGCAGTTTTATACCGTACCAATACTCAGTCCCGTGTGTTCGAGGAAATGCTGATTAAAAGCGGTATCAGCTATAACATGGTAGGCGGCATGAAGTTCTATGAACGTAAGGAAATCAAGGATATCCTGGCTTATCTGCGGGTTATCTTTAATCCGAATGATTCCTTAAGCCTGCTGCGTATCATCAATGTGCCGCGACGCGGTATCGGTGATGCTACTTTGGGCAGACTGCAGGCCTATGCAGCGGAGGAAAATCTGCACCTTTTTGAGGTACTGTCCAACGCCGCTGCTGTTCCGGGACTGAATAGCCGTTTTGTCGGCAAGCTGGATGAATTGTCCGGCATCATTTTTGAACTGATGGGTGAAGCGGAAGAAGTGCCTGTTAAGCAGCTGATTGAAGATGTTATGCAAAGAACCGGCTATCTGGAAGAGCTGCAGCTGAGTAAGAATATACAGGACCAGAGCCGTATTGATAACCTGATGGAATTACTGTCCGTGGCGGAAGATTTTGCCAAGGGTGGGGAAGAAAATACACTGGAGAACTTCCTGGCCAATGTAGCTTTGGTTTCCGATATTGATGATGCAGAACTGGGCGAGGATGCAGTAACGCTGATGACGCTGCATTCTGCCAAAGGCTTGGAATTCCCCGTAGTATTCCTTGCCGGCATGGAAGAAGGCATCTTCCCGCATGCGCGTACGTTGATGGACGAAGATGAGATAGAGGAGGAACGCCGTTTATGTTACGTCGGTATTACCAGGGCAGAAAAATATCTGTTTATGAGTAATGCCAGGATGCGTACTATTTATGGACATACCGTTTCCTATCCGCCATCCCGTTTCCTGCAGGAGGTGCCGCGGGGACTTCTGCATATTTACAAACGCCCGGTAATGCAGCGCCAGACGCAGCGAGAGGAAAGGCGCAGCGATAGACATAGCACTGCAAGCTGGTTCCTGCAGCCTAAAAGCAGTTTTATACCGCAGGAAAGCAGCAGCGGCAGCAGCTTTACTGCGGGAGATAAGGTGTCGCACAGCAAGTGGGGTACTGGTACAGTAGTAAGTGTTAAAAATACCGAGGATGGACAGGAAGTAAAGGTTGCTTTTGCCGGAGCCGGTATCCGCAGTCTGCTGACTAAATATGCCGTACTGAAAAAGCTGTAAGCGGCAACGGAGGTAAGAGATTATGGAGGAAAGAAATATTCTGCTGGCGGAAGCTGAACGTCTGCGCACGGAAATCCGCCATCACGAATATCTGTATTATGTGCTGGACGCACCGGAAATCACTGATGCCGAGTATGACAGGCTGATGGTGCGTCTGCGTGAGATAGAAAGCCAGTATCCAGAGGATGTGCCGGAAGATTCGCCTACCCGGCGCGTAGGCGGCAAGGTATCACCGGAATTTACCGAGGTGCGGCATCTGACACCACTTTTGAGTCTGAGCAATGCTTTTTCCGAGGCGGAGCTGCGCGCATTTGATGAAAGAGTACACGGCGGCCTGCCGGCAGGCAGCAAGGTAGAATATGTGATGGAGCCGAAGATTGACGGGCTGGCCTGCAGCCTTATTTATGAAAATGGCAGGTTGGTCCGTGCGGCAACTCGCGGTGACGGCGTCGTCGGTGAGAATGTGACGGCTAATGTCCGTACTATCCGCAGCATCCCGCTGGTACTGAAAGTTCCTGAAGGACAGGAGCCGCCGGAGCTTTTGGATGTACGCGGTGAAGTGTATATGCCACGCCATGAATTTATGCGTCTGAATGAAGAGCGTGCCGAAGCAGGTGAAAGCGAATTTGCCAATCCCCGTAATGCGGCAGCAGGCAGCCTGCGTCAGCTTGACCCGCAGGTGACGGCAAAGCGTTCCCTGAGTTTTTTCGCTTATTATGTGGGCGACGGCGCCAAAGAAAGACACAGCGATTCTTTAGCCATGCTGACAGGCTACGGCTTCAAGGTCAGTGAAAATTACAGAGTAGTAAGCAGCATTGACGAAGCCTTGGAATATATTGGCGAGTTCAACGAAAAACGCGGCAGCCTTTCCTACGATACTGATGGGGCCGTAATCAAGGTTAACGATGTTTATCAGCAGCGTATCTTAGGCGCTACCGGCAAGGACCCGCGTTGGGCAATCGCTTTTAAATATCCGCCGGAGCAGGCAGAGACGACGATGGAGGACATCGTCTGGCGTGTTGGCCGTACGGGAGTCCTGACGCCTACGGCAGTGCTGACGCCGGTCAAGCTGTCCGGCAGTACGGTCAGCAGGGCGACGCTGCATAATGTAGACTTTATCAAGGAAAAAGATATCCGTATCGGCGACAGGGTAATCATCAATAAGGCGGGTGAGATTATTCCCGAGGTATTGCGTGTTGTTGCCGCCAAGCGTACTGGGGAAGAAAGCCCGGTTGAAATACCTTCGGTTTGCCCGGAATGCGGCTGGAAGGTAGAGCGGCCGGATAATGAAGCGGCAATCCGCTGCACTAATCCCCACTGCCCGGCCTTGGGACGTGAGGGACTGATTCACTTTGTCAGTCGGGATGCTATGAATATCGAAGGTTGCGGACCATCCGTTATCAATCAGCTGATGGATGCGGGTTTGGTCAAAGATGCGGCCGATTTATATAATCTGACTAAAGACGATCTGGTGCAGCTGGAGCGTATGGGCGAAAAATCTGCTGATAACCTGCTGCAGGCTTTGGAAGCAAGTAAACAAAACGAGATGGATAGGCTGCTTTTTGCTTTGGGTATCCGTCATGTGGGAGCAAAGGTAGCACGTCTGCTTGCTGCCGAGTTTGGCAGTATGGAAAAGCTCTTGGCTGCAGAGCCGGAGCAGCTGGCAGCAATCCGCGACATTGGCAGTAAGATTGCCGAAAGCGTAGTTACCTGGCTGTCCGTACCTGCAAACAGGGATTTGCTGGAACGGTTGGCGGCGGCAGGGCTGAAAATGGAATTTACGCAGCAGGCAGCTGATGCTGCTAATCCTTTTTACGGTAAAACTTTGGTATTTACCGGTACCTTGCCGACACTGGGACGCGCAGAAGCGAAAACCATGGCGCAGGATGCGGGAGCAAAGGTCAGCGGCAGCGTAAGTAAGAAGACTGACTATGTTGTTGCCGGTGCAGAAGCCGGCAGTAAACTGGAAAAAGCTCAGCAGCTGGGCGTAACTGTTATTGATGAAGCACAGTTCCTGCGAATGCTGCACGGTGTCAGGGAGGAGGCTGAATGATGAGGCGATTATTCTTTTTGCTAATCATGCTGCTGGTACTGACAATGACCGGTGTAAGCGCGGCTGAGCGGGAGTCAAGCTCGATTGATGCGATAGACCAGGGGGTAGCAGATACAGGTGAAACGCATTTTACCGCTACCGACGCTAAGATAACTGAATGTAAGCTGCCTTATACAGTAGCTGTCTTGCCCTATGTCGATGTTTCCGGACTGGAAGGCCGCAGTCGCGAGATGGCGGTAGGGGCAGTCAAGGACAGCCTGAAAAAGAAATATCCCGGCAAGAAGAACAGTGTAACGCAAATCAGCGGCAGTAACGAAGTGCAAAAGGCGCTGCTGCAATATCCGTTTGAAAATCCCGAAGCGCCGCTGCTGGAAGAACTGGTGGCAGTGGGAGAAGCCTGTGGTGCTGACCGAGTCATCTTTATCAGTCTGCTGCCTGTAAGGGAAAAAGAAACAGGCTTCATGGTTGTTGCCGGCACGCAGACTTATAGTGCTGTGGTAACTATGAAACTGAAATGTGTAGATGTGCAGGAAGAAAAATTTCTGTATAATCAAAATGTAGAGGGGATAGGCTCTTCTACTTCCATTAACTTTTGGAAGATTGGCGAGCCCAGTCGTGCCAAAGCGGTGAAGCGCGGCGTAGAGGACTGTATGCGTAACTTTTTGACCTCATTTGAATAAAAACAAAAGACACAATGAACTGATATTCATTGTGTCTTTTGTTTTTTAGTGGCCGGAAGTAACTTTTAATCCGATAATACCAGTCAGCAGCAGTGCAATGAAGAATAATCGCTGCATGGTTGCCGGTTCTTTGAAAAAAATAATGCCGATGGCTACTGCTCCAAGGGCACCGATACCTGTCCAGATAGCATAAGCAGTGCCTAAAGGCAGTACCTTGGTGGACTGTGCCAGCAGATAAAAACTCAGTAAGCATCCTGCTGCTGTCAAAAGAGAATACTTCATGATTGTAAAGCCGTGAGAAAGCTTTAAGGCAGTAGCCCAGAAGATTTCCAGTATTCCTGCTGAAAGTAAATAAATCCATGCCATATTCATTACCTCCTTAAACTAAAAAATGCACCTTGCAACGTATCTGCAAAGGCCTAACGATACGTTGAAAGATGCATTTTATTTACTCGGCAGCAAATAAATTACAGTAAATATAACATGAATAATTTGCAGCTGTCAATTTTTAAAAAGCAAGATTATTACTTGCGTTTAGCTGCTGGAAAAGCCTGCGCTAATCAATTTCAATCAGTTCATATTTATCGTTGCCCATTTTTAATTCGCGCATAGCAGTCAGCTGGTGCAGCCCATGACGGCTTTCGATGCGCTCTACCAGGTCGTGGTTACTCATCTGGGCATAAACCAGGTCGATGCAGGCCTGGTCTATCGCTAAAAGATCTGTGGAAGCGGCGATGCCTATATCGGGAATCGTAGGCTCTGCCGCCGCAGTGCCGGCACAGTCGCAGTCCACGGACATACGGCGCATAACGTTGATGTAAACAATATGCTTGCCAAAAAAGTCGATAGTAGCTTTGGCTGATTCGGCCATATTTTCCATGAGCAACTCTTTGGCGGGCCATACGTTCCAGTCAGCAGGCAGGTTGTCTTTATCTACGCCGTGTACCTGGGCCTTGCCGATGCGTCCGTCAGCGCAGCCGATAGCGATATTTTTCATAGAGCCGCCGAAACCGCCCATGGCATGACCTTTGAAATGGGTTAGGACGACCATGGAGTCGTAGTTGACGATATTTTTACCCATGGAAACTTCTTTGAAATGCCTGCCGCCGCGTACGGGCAACATAACGGTGCCGTCCTCATCCATGATATCTACCGGGCAGAAGGTCCAGCCGTTGACGCGCAGCGTTTCCCGATGAGCTTCAGTGGTGTAGCGGTCGCCTTGATACAGAGTATTGGTCTCTACGATGGTACTGTTGGGGATTTGTTGCTGCAGGGCACGCACCATCTCGCGCGGCAGAATATTAGGGCCGTGCTTTTCACCTGTATGGAGCTTGATGGCTACTTTGCCGTAGATTGCTTCGTTAATCAGATTATACAGCTTGAGCAAATGTTCTGCGTCGATATGCCTGGTAAAGTAAACCCTGGCATGAGAACCGCCTGCTGCAGCAGCGTGGTTAATCTTTGTACTGCCGATAACCGGAGCCTGGGCAAAAAGTTTATCCATATTTATTATTCCTCCTGTTGCCAGCAAAGATGCGGCTAATCCGGTTGATTTAAGGAAATCGCGTCTTTTCATAATATCTCCTTTCCGTCTTGATGACTTGTGCAGGCGGCTTTATCTACAGGTGCAGCTTCTGCAGCCAGTTGCTGACTTCATTTTGTGCAGACCGGGCCCTGTTGCCGGAAACACACAGATAATCTGTGAAGGCTGCTCCCGGAGCAAGTTTATGCAGGTCGCGTTCACAGTTCTGCACACCGCCGCCGCCGTGGGTAAAGAAGGGGGCGACTGTCTTGCCCTGCCAGCTGCAGCCGTCCATAAAGGTAGCTACCGGCATGGGCAGGCTGCCCCACCAGTTAGGATAGCCGATAAAGACGATGTCATACTGACTGATGTCAGTGAGCCTGTTCTTAATGGCGGGACGAGCGTTATTTTGCTGTTCCTGTTTGGCTTTATCAACTGTGGCAGAATAATTTTGCGAGTACGGCGTTTCCGGTACGATTTCGTATATATCGCCGCCGATGCGGTGATGAATTTCTTCCGCTACAGCACGGGTGTTGCCGCTCCAGGAAAAATAGGCGATGAGGATTTTTTTGTTTAGGGTATTCATGGTTGACTGGGCTCCTTGATCTGTATTTGTAGTTGCAGCGGCTGGTGTAGCTACTGCAGATTGTTGGTTGCTGCAGCCTAAGCAGACTGCGGCCAAACCCATAAGAGAAAAAGCTGAAGATTTAAGAAAACTGCGTCTGTTCATAATCCTGTGCTCCTTTGCTGAAGATTTTCAGAAAGACGATGCTGAGTTCATATAACAGTGCCATAGGGATTGCCAGCAGGCACTGAGTGATAATATCGGGGGTGGGGGTGATGACGGCGGATAGGATAAAGGCCGCAAAGATAACATGTTTCCTGTATTTTGTGAGTGTGACTGCACGTACGATGCCGCAGCGTCCTAAAAGCAGTATTGCCAAAGGGATGTTGAAGATAAAGGCAAACGGCGCTGTCAGCATCAGCATAAAGCCAAGATAGCTTTCCAGAGAAAGCAAAGGGGTGAGCTTATCGCCGGCAAAACTCAGAAAGAAAGCAAGGCCGCGGGGAAAAACGAAAAAGTAGGTAAAGAGCATACCGCCGCAGCCCAAGAGCAGGGCCGCAGGCAGGCCTAAAAGTAAGAAATGTCGCTCCTTGACAGTCAGCGCAGGACTGATAAAGCTGTACAGCTGCTGCATAATAAACGGCAACGACAGCAGCAGTCCGCAGAAAATGGTGAGCTTCATATAGATGATAAAGGCTTCTGCCGGGCTGGTGTAATACAGGTTGCCGACAGCGGCGGTCAGCAGACGGACGATATCCTGTATAAAACAGAAGCTGACGGCGCTGCCTGCCAGCAGGGCGGCCAGACTTTTCAGCAGACAGACGCGCAGCTCCTGCAGATGGGCGGCAAGAGGCATATCTTTGTCAGGCGGCGCTGCAGAAAATTTAAACGACAGCATTTTTTTCGCCGGCTTCCGGCGTAGTTGCAGATGCTGCCGGCTTTTCCGGATCGGCAGCGTTGACCGCCTGTTTAAATTCACGCATACTGCGGCCTAAAGCTTTGCCTACATCGGGCAGCTTGCCGGGGCCGAAGAAAATAAGCCCGATGACGAGGATCAATAATAATTCCGGTAAACCGAGTCCAAACATGATGTATACCTCCCTGTAAGATTAAGATTTTGTGTAATTTATTCAGCTTTCCTGTTGCGGCAAGCGCAGAAACCGAGGAAAAGCAGCGTGCCGAACACTCCGGCACAGGAGCCGCCGCAGCTGCCGCAGGCTCCGGTACAGCCGGCGGCAAACCGGCCGGTTGAGTTTAATGCGGGCAAGATTCGGCAGGCTGCCTGCGGCAGCAGTACAGCGCCAAGGGCTCCGCAGCCGTAAAACAGATTATGTTTCTTCATAGGCTTACAGCTCCTTTGAGATATTGCTGCGGTAATGGATGGAATGAGTTGGACATTGCCTGCTGCAGCAGCCGCAGACAATACAGTGGTTGATGTTGATGACTGCCTTTCCCTGATGCAGGCTGACAGCGCGCATGGGACAGCTGCCGACGCATTTGCCGCAGCCGATGCAGCTGTGGCTGACCGTCATTTTGCAGGGACCGGGCAATAGCTGACCAAGGCGGTGCAGCAGAGAGCAGGAGGCTCCTACCGGGCAGAGGAAATTACAGTAACCGCGTCCGCCTTTGGTAAACAGTCCTAAAAGTATATTGCTCAGCAGGAAGGCGGCTATAAGGGATACGGAGCTGAGCATGAGCTTACCGCTGCAGATACTGAGAGTGAAAAGTTCCAGGGCATAGTAGTTGCAATAAGCGCAGGGATAACCTAAGCCTGCTGCCACAGACAGCAGGAAACCCATCCAAAAGCCATAACGCAGCGGTACTATGGGAAGATGTCTGCCCCAGTCAATCTGATATTTTTCCGGCAGCAGGCTGCCTAAAAATTCACTGAAGGCTCCGGCGGGACAAAGCCTGCCGCAAAAAAGCGGGCCGAACCAGAGAGAAACGACAGCCAGCAGCAGGCAGAAGCAAAGTGAAACAGCTCCGGCATATGCCCAGTCGCCGGTCAGGATGTTAGCCAGCGGGATACGCGCGCAGGGCACATGGAGGGAATAAAAGCCTGTTTCTTCAAATAACGAGCCTGCCAGCCTGTGAAACAGCATGAAAGGCTCGTAAAACAGCAGGAAGCCTGTTATATAGCCGACCAGACGCTGCAATTTAACAATGCGTGCCTGCATGAAAATCCTCCTTTGGTTTTCATTATAGATATTCGAGTAAGCTTGAAGTAAAGTGAATATTATGTGAAATTACAAGCTGTGGCCTAACGCATATGCCGCGTCGGGATAGGTGGTTTTTAGGATAGCTTCTCTGGTAGGGCAGCCTGCGGCAAGGACTGTGCCTCTGTCCTGCCAGCGCATATAGCCGGACAAGGTCGTATAGAATTTTTTCAGCGACCTCATGGTGAGCTCGGTGTCGCTGCCGGCAGCGGCCAGCAGCACCGACTGTTTGCCGCTGATGCGGCCTGTACGGGAGTAAAATCTGTCGATAACCGTTTTGAGCTGGGCGGAAACATGGAAATAATAAACCGGGGAAACAAGGGCAATCAGGTCTGCCGCCGTAAGACGCATGATGAGCGTATTTTCAATATCATCCTTATGTACGCAGGGACCGTTCATGCCGCAGGCATCACAGCCGCTGCAGGGAGTGATTTTCTGAAAAGCGGCGTCAAAACGGAAAACGCTGTGCCCGGCTGACTGCGCTCCGGCAATGAATCTTTCTGCCAGTACGGAGGTAGTGCCGTCGTGATGAGGACTGCCGGTCAATACTACGATGTTCATGGTTATTGCCTCCTTTAAAGACTCTGTCCCAGCTGCAGGGCGTGCCGCGGGAACTGGGTGCGCTCTATGGCGCTGCGGCTGCCGCACCCATAACCTAATATCATTCCCAGATCCTGCCAGTGCATATATTCCACAAGGGACTGATAGTGGTTAGTGAGCGCGTCAAAAGTCCAGTCTGCACTGTTATAGGCGGTAGCCAGCAGCAGAGATTTTTTGTTATCCATCCCGCGCAGGCGGGAGTACATCCTGTCAACAACGGTTTTCAGCTGTGCCGACATACCGTAATAATAAAGAGGTGTGACTAAGGCTATAATATCCGCCTGCAGCAGTTGGGGCATCAGTAATTTATCAATATCGTCATCCAGCACGCAGGCGCCGTTACGTCCGCAGGCATTGCAGGCCTGACAGGGATGGATGTCGGCAAAGGCTGCATTGAAGCGGAATACCGTATGACCTTTGGACTGCGCCCCCTGGATCAGGTTGTCTGCCAGCAGGGCAGAAGTGCCGTTACGATGCGGGCTGCCGGTTATAACGACGATTTTCAGCTGTTGAGAGGCAGTTGAGGGGGCTGCTTCGCTCACTGTTTCGGCAGCAGGTGTGTCCTTGCTCAGCAGGTTCATCCCGATGCCGCTGACCAGCAGCGTGCCGAAGCCAGCGGCAGAAACTTTGATGAAATCACGTCTGTTCATAATAACCTCCTTATGTATCGTAAATTCCTATTTTTCAGTATTGGTATCCTCATTCAGCATGGAACGGGAAGCCTCATAGACGCGCCGCCAGAATTCTCTGCTGGACTGCGCTTCCGGTACGGCGTTTTCAAAAGCATGATAAAGGCCAGGCTCCACATAGAGGGTAGTAGCGTTGCCTGCTTCAATCAGCCTATTGGCATAATCAATATCTTCGTTGACGAATAAATCCAGTCCGCCTACGTAAATCAGCGCAGGCGGCAGGTTGCCCAGGTCTTTAGCCAGAGAGGGGGAGAAGTAGGGCAGCATATCGCTGCTGATAGGTTGGCCGCTGCGCAGCTTTTCCCAGGCAAAAACATTGGTTGGCCTGTTCCAGCAGATGTGGCCGGTACAGGGACTGTTATAGGGTGACTGTTCCGTGCCCGTGCGGCAGTCCAGCATGGGATAAATCAGTACCTGCCCGCACAGGGGTATGGCGTCATGGCTGCGGTTGTACAGCGCCAGACTTGCCGCCAGGCCGCCGCCGGCACTGTCGCCCATCAGCATGATTTTGCTGCCGTCCAGCTTGAGCTGCGCTGCCTTTTGTCTGATATATTTCAGGCCGGTGTAAGCGTCCTCCAAAGCGGCAGGGAAAGGGGCTTCTGTAGAAAGGCGGTAGCAGGGAGTGATTACTGCTGCTCCTGTTTTATCAGCCAGCTGCTGATAGCGTTCAGTATTATCAAGCGCTTTACGGAACAGAAAGCCGCCGCCGTGGGTATAATAGATAACTGGCACGGCGTCTGATGCAGCCTGCTGTGGCCTGTAGATATACAGATTTATTGCAGGGGCAGCTTCCGTTGCCGGTACAACGACCGTTTCTCTGCCGATTGCCGTTGTTTGCTGCATGGCCGAAGCCGCAGCCAGATCTGCATCGGAAGTATAATTGAACAAAAAGGTTTCTGCAGCCTGTCTGTAGGGCTGCTGCACTTTATCCAGACAGGGGATTTCGGCTGCTGCCGTTATCCCGGTAAGAGTGCAAAGCAGCAAAAATGAGGTGAGTAGTTTTTTCATATCAGATACCTGCCTTGATAAAAATTTTTGCGGCTTGTTGACGATTATTTGTTTCAGGACATCCTCGGGAAAGTAATAACAGATAAAAATAAAAGGCATACAGTTTATCTGTATGCCTTAATTATAAAAACATATGGAATTGATGTCTAATACCTATTTTGAAGCATCTTTTATGCCTAAAAAGCATCTGGAAAATTCGATGAATTTTTGCACAGTGATATTGGTAGCAGCACTGCTGCGCCACGCCAGGAAGACTTTGGTAATGAGAGGAGGTTGCAGCGGTCTGAAACAGAAATGGTCACTGTCTGTTAAAGGTGTCCTGACCGTGATGGCGTAACAGCCCGTATGCTTTACCAGGGGGAAGGCGTTACCAAGCAGATTGCAGGTGCCGATAATGTTGATTTTGGAAATATTACCGCTGAGCCAGTTAAGGATAAGGCTGTGGAGCTGCAAGCGCGTCGGTAACAGCAGGGAACGGCCTTCTAAATCCTTGGCAGAGATTGCTGGTTTAGCTGCCAGATCTGCATCTTTGCGCATCAGTATACCCAGTTCCTCCTGACATGGCAGGGTGAGGAAGCTGTAATTAAGCATGTCGATTGGCTCCTGCAGCAGAGCAATATCAATCAGCCCCTTTTCCGTCTTGTAATGGATGATATCCGTGGTGCCGGTAAAGATTTCAAAAGTTACGTTAGGGTATTTTTCCTGAAAGGCGCTGATGATTTCTGCCAGCAGATTCACGGAAGCTATCTCGCCGGCGCCGAAGCAGATATTACCGCTCAGGTTAGTTTCCTGGTCCTTGATGTCATGTTCGGTCTTTTCCACTAAATCAACAATGTCTGCTGCCCGTTGCGCAAGGAAGCTGCCTGCCGGGGTCAAGGTAAACTTACGCTGACTGCGGTCAAAAAGTTTGACGCCCAGGTCTTCTTCCAGCTGCATCAGCTGGCGGCTGAGAGTCGGCTGGGTGATATGCAGCATGTCAGCGGTTTTAGTAATACTGCGTTCACGGACAACGGTCAGAAAATAAATCAGGATACGAAAATTCACGGCGCTGCCCTCCTTATTTTTCGCTTCAGTATTTAAGATATTATTCCAGATAGGCGGCAGTGATGATGCCGGTATAGTAGGTATGCCAGTCGTTGCTGTCATACCATTTCTGCGCCAGTTCCTTATCAAATGCTGCGGGCTGCATATTGTTTTTATCTACGATTCTGCATTCCAGATGTAAGCCGCAGCCTTTAATAACAGGCACATCTACGGTTTGACCGGGAACTGCAGTCAGTTTGGCAGCGGCAAATTTGTCCATGTCACGGCCGGATTTGGTGCCGCACAGGCCAAGAGCTTTGGCAAAGCCGTCGTTAACAGGGATGCTGACGGTGAAACAGGGATTTTTTTCAATGAGTTCATGGGTATAGCGTGATTTACGCACCATGACAGTAAAGACGGGGCTGCCCCACATAAAGCCCAGCGAGCCCCAGCCGATGGTCATAGTATTCTGCTTGCCGTCAGCGGCAGTATTCAGAAAAGCTCCTTTGGATAATGTTTTTAAGATTATTCCAGCGTGTTCAAAAGCATTGATGTTCTGCATATAAATCACTCCTTTGATTTTAATTATAAAGTTTTCCGTAAGGGGCGCAAGTGAATTTTTTGTGCCTGCATTAAAGTGGTAAAAGACGGCGTTTACTTGTTAAATTTAGTACACAGAGAGGGTTTTTGTGGTATAATAAAGCAGGTTATTGATAAAATTCATGAATTGATTTATAGGATGGTGAAAAAATGAAAGTATCTGCTGATGACGTTAAGTATATTGCACAGCTTTCCCGTTTGACCGTTCCCGAAACCGAAATGGAAAAATTTACGGAACAGTTCAACCAGATTCTTAACTATGCCGATATTCTGCAAAAAATCGACACTGCCGGTATCGAGCCTACTGCTCATGTATTGCCGGTAAGCAACGTACTGCGTGAGGATGTTGCCAAAGAAGGCGTTACCCATGAAGAAGCACTGAGCAACGCTCCGGCTGTCCATAACGGCGGCTTTAAAGTACCGCGCGTAATCGAATAAGAAGGAGGCACTATTGTGGAATTATATAAACTTACTGCCCACGAGCTTCACGAAAAGCTCGTCAATAAAGAAGTAAGCTCTGTAGAACTCACCAATGCGCTGTATGAACGTATTGATGCAGTTGAAGATAAAGTAAACGCTTATGTAACCCTGGATAAGGAAAACGCTCTGGCACAGGCTGCCAAAGTTGACGCCAAAATTGCCGCTGGCGAAGAAATTGCTCCGCTGGCAGGCGTTCCGGGCGCTATTAAAGATAATATCTCTACTAAAGGACTGCGCACTACCTGCTCTTCCAAAATGCTGAGCAACCTTATTCCTATTTATGACGCTCATGTTATTAAAAATCTGCGTGCAGATGAAACCGTTTTCCTGGGCAAAACCAATATGGATGAATTTGCTATGGGCTCCACCACGGAAAGCTCTTTCTTCGGTGCAACTCACAATCCCTGGAATCTGGAGCGCGTTCCCGGCGGTTCCTCCGGCGGCAGCGCTGCTGCTATTGCTGCAGGCGAAGCAATCTGGACTCTGGGCAGCGACACCGGCGGATCTATCCGTCAGCCGGCTTCCTTTAACGGCTGCGTAGGTATTAAACCGACCTATGGCCGTGTATCCCGTTATGGCTGCGTAGCATTCGCTTCTTCCCTGGACCAGATCGGGCCTATCACCAAAGACGTAACTGACGCAGCTATCGTGCTCAACACTATCTGCGGCAAAGATGAACATGATTCCACTTCTCTGGATGTAGAAGTGCCTGACTTTACCAAGGCTCTGGTTGCCGATGTTAAAGGTCTGCGCATCGGTCTGCCGAAGGAATATTTCGGTGAAGGCCTTGACCCCAAGGTAAAAGCTGAAATTGACAAGGCTGTAAAACAATATGAAGCAATGGGCGCAGAAATCGTAGAAGTTTCCCTGCCTCATACTGAATATGCCGTAATTACTTACTACATCATCGCCCCGGCAGAAGCATCCGCCAACCTGGCTCGCTTTGACGGCGTACGCTATGGTTATCGCAACACTGCCGCAACCTCCGCACCGGAAATGACTACCATGAGCCGTACCGAAGGTTTTGGCGCTGAAGTAAAACGCCGCATCATGCTGGGTACCTATGTACTGAGCAGTGGTTACTATGACGCTTATTATAAAAAAGCAATGCAGGTTCGTACCCTGATCCGCAAAGATTTTGAAGAAGCATTTGCCAAATGCGACGTGCTGCTTACTCCTACTTCTCCTGTTGTAGCTTATCCTATTGACGGTAAGATGGATCCGCTGTCCATCTACCTGCTGGACGTAACTACCATTCCTGTCAATATGGCAGGTCTGCCGGGTATTTCCATTCCCTGCGGCTTTGCAGACGGTATGCCCGTAGGTATGCAGCTGATTGGCAAGGCACTGGATGAAGCAACCATCCTCCGTGCTGCTTATACCTTTGAACAGGCTAACGAATATCACAAAGTATTCGCACCGCTGGGAGGTAACAAATAATGACTAAGTATATTACTGTAATCGGTCTGGAAGTCCATGCCGAACTGAAAACTAAATCTAAAGCATTCTGCTCCTGCTCCACCGCTTTCGGCAGCGCTCCGAACACTCATGTGTGCCCGGTATGCCTTGGTATGCCCGGCGCTCTGCCCGTACTGAACAAACAGGTAGTAGAATTTGCTATCCGCGCAGGTCTGGCTCTGAACTGCGAAATCAAGAAATTTAATAAATTCGACCGTAAAAACTATTTCTATCCCGACCTGGCTAAAAACTATCAGATTTCCCAGTTTGATAAACCTATCTGCGAACATGGTCATATTGACGTTAATGTAAACGGCGAAGCAAAACGTATCGGCATCACCCGTATCCATATGGAAGAAGATGCCGGCAAGCTGGTACACAGCGGCGCTACCATCAGCACCTCTGATTCCTCCGCCGTAGACTACAACCGCGCAGGCGTACCGCTGATTGAAATTGTTTCCGAGCCTGATATGCGCAGTGCTGAAGAAGCACGCGCTTACATGGAAAACCTGAAAGCTATTTTGGAATACACCGACGTTTGCGACTGCAAGATGCAGGAAGGCAGCCTGCGCTGCGACGCTAATATTTCCATCATGCCGGAAGGTGCCAAAGAATTCGGTACCCGTGCCGAAATCAAAAACCTGAACTCCTTCCGCGCCTTGGTACGTGCCATTGAATACGAAGTTGAACGTCAGAAAGAGATTCTCGAAGACGGCGGCCATATCGTACAGGAAACCCGTACCTGGGATGACGCTAACGGCGTAACCCTGTCCATGCGTTCCAAAGAAGAAGCTCACGATTATCGCTACTTCCCGGAACCGGACCTTGTTCCCGTACAGCTTGACGATGCCTGGATTGAACGTGTACGCAGCGAACTGCCGGAACTGCCGGCACAGCGTCAGGCACGTCTGGTTAAAGAACACGGCCTGCCGGAATATGATGCTTCTCTGATTGTATCTACCAAAGCTATGGCAGAATACTTTGACGAAGCTGTTAAGACGGCCAAAGACAGCAAAGGCGTTTCCAACTGGATGCTGGGCGATGTTTCCGCATATCTCAATAACGAGGGCATTTCCATCAGCGAATTTAAGGTAACTCCGGCACATCTGGCTGAGCTGGTTAACCTGACTAAAGACGGCGTACTTTCCAGCAAGCTGGCTAAAAAAGTATTTGCCGAAATGCTGAAAGAAGACAAGGCTCCGTCCGTGCTGGTTAAAGAGCTTGGCCTGGAACAGGTAAGCGACGAGGGTGCCATCCTGAAACTGGTTGAAGAAACCATTGCTGAAAATCCGCAGTCTGTTGCCGACTTTAAAGCAGGTAAGGACAAGGCTATCGGCTTCCTTGTAGGTCAGATTATGAAAAAATCCAGAGGCAAGGCTAACCCGGGCATGGTTCAAAAAATGCTGAAAGAAAAAATGCAATAAAATTATAAATAAAAAGAGCAACTCATTTGAGTTGCTCTTTTTATTTACTCTAGGCAAGTATAAATTTTATTTGTAATTTTGAATATAAAAATCAAGCAAAGCTAATTGCGTTTCTGAATCTGAAAAATATTTGGGATAATTATTAAGTTCTTCCGCATTGCCTAAAAACATAATCCAATCGTCAATAGAAATGATATCTCTATTATCAAAAAGTTTTTTAGCTAGTTTTAATTCACTTTCAGAGGCGTTTATTAATTTATTCCATTCATTAAATCCAGCAAAGTATGCAATAACATCTTTAGCTTCTTCTAGTGTGAATTTTTCTTCATCTAAATCAAATGATACAATAATGTCATCAACATCAAAATATTTTGGATTATATTTATAATAAGTAAATCCATCTATATCATCGATGTAAGGTTGATGTGTTTCCCAATCTTCAAATAATCTGTGAGCCTGTAAATTAAAGTAACCAATAAAATAGGAATTATGATTTGAGTTATTAGAAATTATTTTTGTACTAAGAAGTTTTTTGGCTGATAATAATTTAGAATCAGATGCTGATATTAAATCGGTCCACTTGTTAAAGCCAGATAAACATGCAATGATATGTTGTGCCTTCATAAGCGTAAAATCATTTTCCATGATTTTAAACTGTTTAACAATCTTATTAATATCAAAATAAATAGGCACATACTCAGAGTGTGCCTTATCATCAGTTTCGTTAATACTTTGTTTGAAATTTTTCCAGTCCCTAAAAAGATTTTTGGCTTGTAATTTAAAATAAGAAATATTATTCATAATATAATCTTCCTTTCTCATAGTTTATTATCATAAATTTTATTGTCCGTAATTAAATTGATAATAAGCCTAGAGTAAAGATTATATTATCAAAATGTTGGTTGATGAAATCTTTGCACGGACAGGCATGCGTACCAACTACACGACACCATTATAATATGTCGGTATAGGAAAAACAAGTTTTTCTCACAAAAACTTCATTTGTAATTTATATCTGGATAGGATATGATTAAAGTAGAATAAATCATAGCAGTGAGGTATACATTATGTATAAACAATTTCAATTTAAAGGCAGCGGCTTTGGGTATTTCTGGCTGCTTATCTGGACAACAGTTATTTCTGTAATTACTTTTGGTCTGTATTTTCCGTGGGCTTATTCGGCACAGCAACGCTGGATTTGCCGCAATACTTATGTTGAAGGCAGAAGGCTGCGTTTTGAAGGAACAGGCATCGGTTTCTTTTTCCAGTGGCTGATCATCATGGTGCTGACGACGATTACTTTCGGCCTGTATGCTCCCTGGGGCTATTGCCAGTTCAAACGCTGGGAAACAGAAAATACTGTTTTTGACGATTAGGAGGAGTTATGGCGGAATATATTATTGGCGCGGTAATTATCGCTGCCGTGATTTTGGCGCTGCGCAGTCATTTTGGCAGCAAGTATGGTGACGGCGGGCATTGCAGCGGCTGCAGTGGCTGCAGCCGTGCTGCCCGGTGTGGTCTGCGCGGTAAAGAAACCGTTGACAAAACAGATAAATAGCTATATGCTAAAACTACGGTTTCTTAAGCATGAGAAGACGAAAAAAACCGCTGCAGTAAAGTGTAGGCGGTTTATTTTTTATTGCTGGCGGAGGTTAAGATTGTGCATATTGAACGTGGTGCCTGGGCAGAGATAAACTTAGACGCGGTAGCCCATAACGTCCAGGTGGCAAAGGCTAATTTAAAACCGACAACCAGGCTGTGCGCCGTAGTCAAGGCTGATGCCTATGGTCATGGTGCGGTGCGCGTTGCTCAGGAAGCTGCCCGTAACGGCGCAGATTTTCTGGCGGTAGCGCTGCTGCAGGAAGCAGTTAAATTGCGTGATGCCGGCATAGATATACCCATCCTGATTTTAGGTACTATGCAGCCGGAAACGGCGGATATAGTTGTCAGATATGATATCAGTCATGCTGTCTTTGATGAAGAAAGACTGTATGCGCTTAATGAAGCGGCTCTGCGTCAGCATACCAGGGCAAAAATCCATCTGAAAATTGATACCGGCATGCACCGTATCGGTCTGCATGTGCGGGACTCTGGACGTTTTGCCAGACTGGCGGCATCGCTGCCGGGTATATATATCGAGGGTGTGTTCTCGCATTTTGCCACAGCGGATGCTGATGACAAAGAGTATGCGGCCTACCAGTTTGCCCGTTTTCAGGAGGCGCTGCGGCTGATTGAAGCAGAAGGCGTGCATATCCCTATCAGGCATATTGCCAACAGTGCGGCGCTGACGGAGCTGCAGGAGTACCAGCTGGATATGGTGCGTCAGGGCATCACTTTATACGGACTGCATCCGGCACATATGATAGATTGTTATAAGGATTTTGAACCGGTGATGACGGTCAAGACCAAGGTGGCCTTTATCAAGGAGCTGCCCGCCGGTGAAACTATCGGCTATGGCCGTACTTTTACTTTGCAGCGGCCCAGTATTATTGCTACAGTACCCCTTGGTTATGCCGACGGAATCAGCAGGAGACTTTCCAACAAAGGTTATATGCTGATTAACGGCGAGAAAGCGCCGATTATCGGCAGGGTATGTATGGATCAGACCATGCTGGATATTACCGACATCCCCGGTGTCCAGACTGGCGATGAAGTACTCGTCTTCGGCGGACGCGAACTGCCCATGGAGTTGGTTGCCCAGTGGACGGATACTATCTGTTATGAGGTTGTCTGCGCTGTCAGCCCCAGAGTTCCGCGTGAATATGTGCGCGGTAATTAAATACGCTTTCCCTTATTTTATGACTGCCAATGGCTTCGGCCGGACGGCAGTCCTTTTTATTTTTCAGGAGTGTTTTGGAAAGCGGAAAAATATTCAATAAAGAAATTGATGAAGGCAGCAGCAACGGCAGACTGGCGGCGTTTTTTGAGCCAGACCAATGCCCCCGTAGTGGTAAGCTCTTGGTCTTCTATTTCGTAGGCAGCCAGTCTGGGACGGGTTTCGCATACTGCTGCCGACTGCGGTACGATGGCTGCCCCCAGGCCTGCCTCCGTCCAGCCCAGCAGCGGGATAGTATCGTTGCTGCGGCAGAAATATCTTGGGCGGCAGCGGTGCTTGCGGAAAACGTTGGTAACCAGGCTTTCGTATTTCTGATGCAGCAGTAAAGGGTAGGTTGCCAGTTCGCTGACGGACAGAGTGTTTTTTTCCTGCGGCAACGGATGGTTTTCGTTATTGAGGATGGCGACCAGCTTTTCTTCCGGCAGATTATAGCTGTCAAAAAAATTGCTGTTAAAAGGCATCCTGACGATACCAAGCTCCAGAACACCTTTTTCCAGCAGTTCGGTGATGCGGGTCGTGGCTTCGGTAACAAGCTGGAAACGTACCTGTGGGTATAATTTGTTAAATTCTTTGATTAGATTGGGCAGCAGCATATAATTGGCAGTAGAAACTGCACCCATATACAGGGTGCCGCTGATCCCCTGGCCGACGCTGCGGACTTCCTGTAAGGAGCGCTCAGTCAGATTGAGGATTTCTCTGGCTCTGTGCGCAAGCAGTATGCCGGATTCGGTAAGCTGGAGATGTCTTCCGCTGCGGTCAAAGAGCTCGGTATCCAGTTCTTCTTCCAGTTGTTTAATCTGGCGGCTGAGCGGCGGCTGCGCCATATGCAGCAGATTGGCTGCCGCAGTGATATTGCCTGTTTCGGCTACGGTAAGAAAGTAACGCATTTGTTGTAAATTCATAAACACACCATACCTTTAAAGTATAAAAATATAAAAAAACAGTATTTGAAGTATGTTGATTAAGCCTATTATAATCATATTAATAAAATAATATATCGTCAAGATAGCCCAGATTGATAGATGGATACTGCAATATGATGGCTATTTAGGGGAACAGGATTAAATTATGAAGTACTATAAGTACTGATTATTTTTGGCAGGTTTTAGACGCAATAAAATGCAGAAGATATGTTTCAGTAAAAATTAGGAAAAATAAAGAAAGCTTACCGGGGAGATGATATTATGCGCTTAACGACGATCCAATTCTTTTTTTTGATAGTAACTATGCTGCTCGGGTTATTGCCAGGTTTTTTGCAAGCCGGAAAAATTAAATCTGCAGATGAATATAGTGTTGGCGGAAGAAACGCCGGAATGGGGATGGTTGCGGGATGTATCATAAGTACTATAGTAGGAGGGGCTGCAACGGTAGGTACTGCGCAGCTGGGATTTAAAATAGGTCTGCCGGCCTGGTGGTTTACATTAGGCAGTGGTATTGCGTTTATTATTATGGCATACATTTATGCTAAGCCGTTACGAGAAAGTGGATTAACAACTATCGCCCAATATATGGAAATAAAATACGGTGTTAAAGCAGGAATTTTGGCAGGAGTGTCTGCTTCTATGGGTATTTTTTTCAGTATTGTGGCCAGTTCTTTAACGGCAATAAATTTAATCAGTTCAATATTTGGTATTAATCTTTCACTCTCTGTTTTTATTATTATGACTGTTGCAGGAGCAATGATATTTTTTGGTGGATTAAACGGTTCCGGTTTAGCAGGTATTTTTAAAATCGGAATTATTTTTATTACTGTTTTTTTAGGCGGCGTATTAGCTTATGTTGATATGAATCATCTTGGCGGTATGAGGAGTGTGATTATTGATGATAAATGGTTCAGTTTGTTTGGACATGGCTTACAGAATAGTTTGATAAATCTGCTGTCGATGATTATGGGCGTTGTATCTACACAAAGTTATATACAGGCAGTTTTTTCTGCTAAAGATTCCGCAACGGCTAAACGTGGGTGTATTATAGCGGCAATAACAGTAATTCCGATTGGTTTACCGTCAGTTGTTATAGGGATGTTTATGTCGGTACATCATCCAGAGATCAATCCTATTGATGCTTTGCCCATGTATTTGTTAAACTATTTGCCGGAATTTCTTGGAGGGGTAGGGATAGCGGCTTTGCTTTTATCTGCGCTGGGTTCTATTGCCGGGCTGGCTTTCGGAGTTTCTACAATGCTGACTAACGGTGTCAACGCTCAGCGACAGATGCGGACCGTGTTGTTCGCAGGCGCCAATCGGAAGGATGGTGATAGCTTCATCTTTAATCATTTTGTCGAATTCCATCCAGGTCATTTCAGTCATCTTAATCATGGTCAATCGCTCCTTTGTTAATGATGTTTAGATTCAGTTTTCTGTTTGTCGCAGTTGCTAGCTTACTGTGCCTTCATTGTAACCTGTAAAGCTGTGGGGAACAATGTACAAAAGCTACAAAAAAACGGTTTCCTGTTAGTGCAAAAAGTATACAAAAAAAGCTGATGCTTTTTGGATTCTTTGTCCAATGCTTTTCACAGATACCATTGTTATAATGACGGTAATCAAAGCTGCAAACCAAGAAGCGGCAGCTGATAAATATCCAATAATATAAGCGAAAAGGAGAGAAAATCATGAGCAGCATTTTATTTACCAATGCAAAGCTGAAAGGTCAGGACCAACTGCAGGATCTGTATATTGTAGACGGCAAGTTCCAGCAGATTGCTCCGGGGTTGGCCGGCCAGGTTAAGGCTGATGAAGTAGTAGACATAGCAGGCAAGCTGGTTGTACCGCCGTACTGCGATCCCCATCTGCATCTGGACTATGTATTTACCGCTCTCAATCCTGCGGCAGCCAACAAGACCGGTTCTTTATTTGAAGGTATCCAGCGCTGGAGCGAGACCAAAGGTCATCTTACTAAAGAAGAAATCAAAGACCGCGCTAAACAGGCTATGAAACAGGAAATTCTTACCGGCGTACAACATATCCGTACCCATGTTGACGTTACCGATCCCAAGCTGACTGCTCTGCAGGCTATGCTGGAACTGCGTGAAGAAGTTAAAGATACCTGCACCCTGCAGATTATCGCTTTCCCGCAGGAAGGTATGTATGCTTATCCCGGCGGCGACGAACTGGTAGAAGAAGCTTTGAAAATGGGCGCAGACCTGGTTGGCGCTATTCCTCACTTTGAATATACCCGAGAAGACGGCGTTGCCAGCGTCAAGAAAGCTTTTGAACTGGCTGTTAAATACGATAAAATGGTTGATATTCACTGCGACGAAACCGACGATGACCAATCCAGATTTATTGAAGTACTGGCATGCGAAGCGCTGCGCAGCGGTGTTGCTGAAAAAGCTACTGCCAGCCATACCTGCGCCATGCATTCCTATAACAATGCTTATACCTATAAGCTGTTCAAACTTTTGGGACTGTCCAAAGTTAACTTTATTTCCTGCCCCACTGAAAATATCCATCTGCAGGGACGCTTTGACGCTTATCCGAAACGCCGCGGCCTGACCAGGGTTAAAGAACTGA
This sequence comes from uncultured Phascolarctobacterium sp., assembly GCA_900545025.1. Taxonomy (GTDB): domain Bacteria; phylum Bacillota; class Negativicutes; order Acidaminococcales; family Acidaminococcaceae; genus URXU01. The sequence goes on along the minus strand of UQXH01000005.1, from coordinate 61,710 downwards.
ATGAAGCAGGCATCAACGTATGCTTTGCGCAGGACTCCATGAGCGATCCCTGGTATCCTGTAGGCAATGGCAATATGATGAACATCCTGGATGCAGGTATTCATATTGCTCAAATGATGTCCATTGAAGAAATCAGCAATTCTCTTGACCTGATTACGGTTAACGGCGCCCGCACCATGAATATTCTGGATAAATACGGTATTGAAGAAGGCAAACCGGCTAACTTTATCGTACTTAATGCTAAAGGCGAATTTGAAGCTGTCTGCAACCGTGTTTCTGTTGCCTGCTCCGTACGCAACGGTAAATACCTCTTCCAAAGAGCTCCGGAAGTTATCACTACTGACAACAAACTGCTCAGCGGCCTGTACATGCAGGACTGATTACAGCATAAGCAACCTGCCCGTAGATTTTACGGGCAGGTTTTTGTTTTCTTGACTAACTGATAGGATGATGCTATACTTCAATTAGTAATAATTATCAATTAGTTGGAGGAAAACTATGGAACAGGAACAATGGAATGAATATGTCAATAAAGTTGCAACCTGTCAGTGGCCGGTGCCGACAGGGATGATAAGTGATATGAACGACTGGCGCTGCCGCAGTATTGTAGGCCGCATGCTGCTGGTGCTGGACGATATTGAGGGCGCTATGGTAGTGCTGAGTACGGTTATTAAAGAAAAGCCGGACGAAGAGAACGTTCCTGAATATGGCCTCAGTGATGTGGAGCACATGGTACTGTGCCTGCGTGATGTGGCAGAAATTGTCTGGAAGCTGACTCATACATCTCATGCGCCGCTGATTTATCTGGACAGGGCGTATCGTTACTGCCGCCGCTTTCAGCATCCCTTTCATGGCGTAGCCAGAGGCGATATCTGGTGCCGTCGTCTGGAAATTATGCGTGAAAGTGAGCAGGGCGATAAAGCGGAGCAGGAAGCAAGAGAAATGCTGGAAGCAGAGAAAGATAACGGCGGCGTTAATCCGTACCGTTATTTTGCCGGTAAATTTCTGGCCGAGAATGCTGCTGCTGCCGGTAATTTTAAAGAGGCAGCGGAACTCTTAGCTGAAGCTTTGCAGCATTATCCGCTCAATGAACAGGGAAAAGCAGACATTGCCGCAGCTGCTGCCGAGCAGGAGGACGAGGCTCGTTATAAGAAATATCTTGCCTGCACAAAAATTAAATATGCGCCGTGGGAAGAACTGCCGCCAGCAGTGCTGAAACGCTGAGAAAAAGGACTGCTGTAGCAGTCCTTTTTTAGTGATTAAACAGATGATTAAAAGATTTTGTTTGAAAAATTCAAAAAACTGATAAAATATACAATATTGAAACATATCCCACTGAAAGGATGTAAATACATGAAAAAACAGATACTTGCTTTAAGTGCGGCGGCAGTACTTTTGCTGCCCCAGACGGCAGGCGCAGAGGGCTTTGCCATTAACGAATGGAGTGCGGAAGGCGTGGCCATGGGTGGCGCGCGCATGTTTGCGGAAGGCGACGCAGCCAATATTGCTTACAATCCGGCTTCTATCACCAAGGTAGAGGGAGAGGCTTTCAAGCAGAGCGCCGTCTATATCAGCCCCCATGGGAAATATACTTTGGAGAATAAGGACGGAAGTACCGAGTCAGGTCAGAATGTAGTGCATGCGGCTTGGGTGCCGGGAGGCTACTATGTAAAGCAGCTCAATGACAAGGAATGGTTCGGTATCGGCGCTTATACCCGTTTCGGGATGATTTCCGAGTTTGAAAGAAGCTCTACGGCAGCTACTAACGCGTTTTTCTCCAAGCTGGTTGGCGTGAGCGTTACTCCTACCTACGCCCGTAAATTTGATAAGAAATGGAGCGCGGCTGTAGGTGCAGACATTAACTACGTGGGATTAGATTTAGAGAAAAACCTTTACAATAATCTTGTTGGTGTTGTTGGGCCGACACATACATCTGGTGAAAGCTATGCACTGGGCTGGAATGCGGCAGTAAATTATGCCTTTGATGATAAAAATGAAATGGGCGTAGTATACCGCAGCAAGATTACCCATTCTATGGAAGCTGATTTCAAAGGTTATTTTCCAGATGCTATGGGAGGCACATCTTATAAAGATGCATATGGAGTTGTAACATTGCCGGACAGCTGGAGCATCGGTTACAATCATAAATTTGATGATAAAACCCGTGTGGAATTAAATGCAACTCGTACAGGCTGGAGTTCCTACGATGCACTGAATATTTATTTTGATGGACCGATTATTCCAGGTATTCCTGGAAGTGATAAATCAGAGTCTCCTAAAAACTGGTCGGACGGCTGGCGTTATGCTATCGGCGTAGAGCATAAGCTCAGCGATAAATACAGTGTGATGGCGGGCTTTGCTTATGACGAATCTTCTATTCCCTATGACGGCGGTGACTTTATCGTGCCGACCGGCAATCGCCGTACCTATTCTATCGGTGCGCAATACCACGACAAGGATCAAACTCTTGCCATGACTTTAGGCTGGATGGATATCGGTGGTTTGGATTTTGCCGGACATCAGACTGACGGCTACAGCAGTGCTCATACCTATGATAACTATGCCAAGATTTTTGGCATCAGCTATCAGCGTAATTTTTAAGCGAGCAGCATAAGGATAAATCATATCTTTGCTAATGTAACAGCAGTATGTATTTGTGGTCAGTCAGAGTTTAAATGTAAAATATAATACAGTTTTTACTAAGCAGCGCCTTGTGCGCTGCTTTTTTACATAGTCCGGCAAGACAAACGCCGTTTTTTGTATTATAATTAGGAAGGATTTTTTATAACGGGAGAATGCTATGGCTGTTATATTTTATTTAAGCGGTACGGGCAATAGCCTGTATGCAGCGCAAAAAGCGCGGGATGTATTTACGGACTGTCGCGTGGAAAAGATGGACGATTATCTGCGCAGACCTTATAAGGTGCAGGATGACATCGTGGGCATCGTCTGCCCCGTATATTGTTTTGCCCTGCCGCCGTTTGCGGTGGAGTTCCTTAAGCAGCTACAGGCTGCACCGGAGTATTGTTTTTCCTTGGTTACTATGGGCGCTAATGCCGGTTTTGCTTTAAAGCAGCTGCGGGAGTTATTGAATGAGCAAGGGATAAAACTGGACTATGCCCAGGATATTGTTATGCCGGACAATTTTTTTGCGGTGCCGGAATTTGTCCGCAGCAGGATGCTGACTGCGGCAGAGCCTAAACTGACGGCTGTACAGAAACAGCTATCTGAACGTGTGCAGACTACGGAGCGCTGCCAGGGCGCTTTCCTGTGGGAGCATGGCGGCACGGCCCTGGGCTGGGCCTTTATGCGCAGCGTGCTGCAGATAGATAAGCTGCAGGTGGATGCAACAAAATGCGTGGGCTGCGGTATCTGTGAGCGTATCTGTCCTACAGGCAATATCTCCATGCAGGATGGCAGACCGATTCTGGGCCGGCGTTGTGCTACCTGTCTTGGCTGCCTGCACTGGTGTCCGCAAAGCGCTATCCGTGTCGGACGCAAGAAAGTAAACAGCAAGACCAGGTATGTTAATCCCAAGATTAGTATAGAAGAAATGGATAAGGTGGGAAGATAAATGAGAGAATATGCTTCTGTAAATCAAGAAATGCTGGCAGAACTGGAAGCTGCTTTGGGAGCAGGTTATGTACTGACTGCGGCTGACAAGCTGGAGCAGTACAAGACTGATGAAGAAACAGACCCAAGGATGTTCCATCTGCCGGAGGCGGTAGTGCTGCCGGGCAGCAGTGAGGAAGTAGCAGCGGTAGTAAAGCTGTGTAACAAATATAATGTGCCTGTGACGGTGCGCGGCGGCGGTACCAGCTTGGCAGACGGCGCTATTCCGGTCTGCGGCGGTATCGTGCTCTTGATGGAACGCATGAACAGGATTCTGGAAATGGATACTACGGCTATGTACATGGTAGTAGAAGCCGGAGTGCGCACTATCGATATTCAAAAACGTGCCAATGAAGCAGGATTTTTATATGCAGGCGACCCCTGCAGCGCCGAAAGCTGTCAAATAGGCGGCAACCTGGCAACCAACGCCGGCGGCAATAAGGCTGTGCGCTACGGTGTTACCCGGAACCAGGTATACAGCCTGGAAGTGGTTACGCCGACAGGTGAAATCGTCGAAGTCGGTGCAAGACTGAAAAAATGCTCTACGGGATACTGCATGGAGCAGCTCATCATGGGCAGCGAAGGTACGCTGGGTATTATTACCAAGGCAACGCTGAAATTACAGCCGCTGCCGCCGTACCGTTTTGATTTGCTGGCTGTGTTTGACGACCCCGTCAAAGCGCTGGATGTAGTGCCCAAGATTATGCAGGCCGGACTTAATCCCACCAGCATCGAATATATGGATAATTCCTATGTGCGCAGCACTGCTGATTATATTGAGTTTAAGGGTGCGCCTCATTACGAAGAGGGTATCTATGTTATCATTACTGTGGAAACCTTTACGGAAGACGAGCTGGACCTCAAGATGGAGAAGCTGGATGAGCTGTGCGAAGCGGCAGGCGCTATCGACGTGCTGGAGGCTGACGACCGCATCTGGAGCATGCGCCGCAACTGTCAGGAATCTGTACGCCTCATCAGCCTGGTATCCTTGACGGATGACGTAGTAGTACCGGTAGATAAGATTGCCGAGACGATTAAATACATTATGCAGGTAGGAGAAAAATATCCGTTCCCTGTAAAAATCAATGCCCATATCGGCGATGGCAACCTGCATATCGTGCTGTGCAAGTGTGACCTGACCGATGAAGAATGGGAAAATAATGTAGCTGCCTTCCATAACGAGGTATACAGCTACGCGTACAGTCAGGGTGGCCGCCTGGCAGGCGAGCACGGTATCGGCGCCAAGAAACTGGCCTATATGGAAGCCTTTACCCCGGCAGGCGAGCTGGATCTGATGCGTAAGATTAAGCTGGCCTGGGATCCCAAGCTGATCCTGAACCCGGGTAAGATATTTAATGCTTAGCAGCATGGTAGAATTGTAGGAAGAAAGGATTGAATGAAGTATGACAAAGTATAACCCTGTAACCGAGGAAGTCCTGGAAGCGCTGCGTGCAGCAGTAGGAGCAGAAAATGTGAAGGTAGATGGGGAAACCCTCGATCGCTATAAGACGGATGAAGAAACCGACCCGCATTATCATCATCTGCCCGAGGCTGTAGTACTGCCGGGCAGTACGGAAGAAGTAGCGGCGGTAATGAAGATAGCTAATAAATATCTGGTGCCGGTAACTCCCCGCAGTGCCGGAACCAGTGTTTCCTGCGGCGCTGTACCTGTATGCGGCGGTATCGTGCTGCTTTTGGAGCGTATGGATAAGATTATAGAACTGAATGCCGACGCTATGTATATGGTGGTAGAAGCAGGCGCGCGTACCGTAGAAATCCAGCAGAAAGCCAACGAAGCAGGTCTGTTGTATGCAGGCGATCCCTGCAGCGCGGAAAGCTGCCTTATCGGCGGCAATATTGCTACCAATGCCGGCGGCAATAAGGCGGTGCGCTATGGCACAACTCGTCATCAGGTATATTCTGTGGAAGTAGTAACGCCGACAGGTGAGATTGCAGAGCTTGGCTCCCGCCTGAAAAAATGTTCTACCGGTTACTGCCTGGAACAGCTGGCTATGGGCAGCGAAGGTACACTGGGCATCATTACCAAGGCGACATTGAAGCTTTTGCCGCTGTGTCCGTACAAGATTGATATTTTGGCTATCTTTACTGATGTCAATCAAGCGGTTGACCTGGTACCCAATCTGATTAAGGCCGGCCTTAATCCTACCAGCGTAGAATTTATGGATAATAATTTTGTACGTGCAGCCAGCGATTATTCTGAAATTAAATTGCCGCATTATGAAGACGGCAGCTACGTCATCGTTACTGTGGAAACCTTTAATGAAGATGAGCTGGAGATGAAGATGGAACAGCTGGATGAAATCTGCACTGCCAGCGGCGCTACCGACGTACTGGAAGCTGACGAGCGCGTGTGGAAGATCCGCCGCAACTGCCTGGAGGCAACTCGCTTGCTGTCCAAGGTAAGCACTTCTGACGACCTGGTTGTGCCCGTGGATAAGATTGCGGTCTGCATCGAGCACCTGACAGAAGTTTCCAAAAATTACAGCTTTAAGCTCTTTACTTTGGCTCATGCCGGAGACGGCAACCTGCATTTCCAGATTCTGAAAGGCGATATGAGCGACGAGCAGTGGGAAGATGAACTGCAGCGCTTCCATGCCGAAGCCTATGCTTACGTGTACAGTCTGGGCGGCCGACTGAGCGGCGAGCATGGTATCGGCGCCAAGAAGCTGCCTGCCATGGAGACTTACACCAACCCGGTAGAGATGGAAATCATGCGTTCTATTAAACGCGCTATGGACCCCAATAATATCCTGAATCCGGGTAAAGTATTTAACGCATAACGGAGAGTGAGAAAATGAATAAATTACTGCGTATCTTAGCTGCTGCAATACTGTGTCTGGCTGTCTTTGCCCTCAGCGGCTGCGGCGGCGATAAAAAAGAAGCAAAGCCTGATTACAGCAAGCCGGTCAAGGTTGGCGTCAACCCCGGACCTCATGCGGAAATTATGGAAAATGTCCAGAAGCTGGCAGCCAAGCAGGGATTGAAGATTGAAATCGTGGAATTCAGTGATTTTGTAACGCCTAACACGGCACTGGCGCAAGGCGACATCTGGGCTAACTGCTATCAGCATAAACCGTTCCTCGACGCAACTTTAAAGAAGGAGCCGAGCTTTGACCTGGTAAGCGCTTTCCCGACAGCATTGTTCCCTATCAATGTCTATTCCAAGAAAATCAAACCCGGACAGCCCATCCCTGACGGCGCGACTATCGCCATCCCCAACGACCCGTCCAATGGCAGCCGCGCTATCCTGATGCTGGCGGAAAACGGCCTGATCAAGGTTAAAGACATCAAGAATATTGATACTACTTTGCAGGATATTACAGAAAATCCGCATAACTTTAAATTTATCGAGCTGGAAGCAGCAGCTATCCCACGCAGCCTGGAGGATGTGGAGTGCGCTGCCATCAATACCACTTATGCGCTGGAAGCAGGACTTAACCCGGCCAAAGATGCTATTGTCAGCGAAACAGCTGATTCTTTCTATGTAAATATCGTTGCCGTACGTAAAGCGACGCTGGACGACCCGCGGCTGGAACAGTTCCGCAAGGTTTACCAGTCTTCTGAAAATGCCAAATTCATCAGAGAACATTTCCCCGGCTCCGTATCCATCGGCTGGAAGGAATAGGAAGTGAAGATAATGCTGACAGAACGTATAGAGGCAATCTGGCAGCAGCTGCATGCCATGCCGGAGCCTGCTTTCTGCGAGATAAGGACAGCGGCGTTCCTGGCGCAGCGCCTGCGTGAGGCTGGGTACGATGTACAGGAGCAGGTGGGCGTTTATGAAGGCAGGCCGGCGACAGGAGTCGTCGGCGTGCTGGACAGCGGCAAGCCGGGGCCGGTAGCGGCGCTGCGTTCTGATATGGACTGTCTGATGTTCAGGCAGGCTGACGGCAGCGAGCGGGGCGTCCATGCCTGCGGACATGATGCCCATATGGCCATGGTGCTTGCCGCGGCGGAAGAACTGGCGGCACAGGGTATTGACTGCGGCAAGCTGAAGATTATCTTCCAGCCGGCAGAGGAGATAGGCAAGGGAGCGTTGTGTCTGCTTGAAGCAGGCGTGCTGGATGATGTGGACTATCTGTTCGGTATCCACCTGATGAGCAGCCAGATGGCTGGCAGTGGCCAGGCGATAGCTACGGTACGCTGGACTGCCTGTACGTTGATGCGGGCTGTTATCGAAGGCATGCCTGCTCATGGTTCCAAGCCCCATCTGGGCGTCAACGCCATTGACGTGGGGGCGGCAGTGGTCAATGCGGTCAATGCACTGCACACAGATCCGCTTTTATGCGGCAATGTGAAGACTACCAGCTTCGTAGCCGGCGGCGGCTCTCTTAATTCCATCTGCGCCAAGGCAGAGCTGGGCTTTGACCTGCGTTCTACTTCTAACGAGGAAATGGCGCAGCTGCGTCAGCGGGTTATGGCTGTCATAACCGGTACTGCGGCTGTTTATGGCGCCAGGGCTTCTGCAGAAATAGTTGGTACCTGTCCGGCCTCAAGCTTTGACGGTACGATGGCTGCAATCGCGCGCGAAGCCATTATTGCCGAGCTTGGACAGGAAGGGCTTATCGACAGTGCGGCTACTACGGTAGGCGAGGACTTTAATTTTTATGCTATGCACAGACCGCGGCTGCAAACCGGCTTTATCGGTCTTGGCTGTAATCTGCAGCCGGGACTGCATGACCCCGAGATGGCCTTTGAACATCAGGATATGGCTCATGGCTGCCGCATCCTGCAGAGATTGATTCACAAGGCCTTAGCTTTATAGGCGCACATTATTTACGGGGACGCTGCGAGGCGTCCCTTTTTACGTGCAGCGACAGTATTTTTGTCCGTATGTAGCAGGAATTTTATATTTTACGGCGAAAGTAAACAGATAAATATATTTTTAAGGAGCAGATAGATGAGTACATTCGACAAGGTATTGCTGGCCACTGATTTGACGCCGCAGTCCGATAATCTTACCGAGTGTCTGTTCAGCCTTTGCCCCGATACGGAAACGGAAGTGGTTCTGGCGCACGTTTTTGATGATGACGATGACGCCGACCCTGACGGTAGTAATTACAAAAAAGTTAGCAGCCGTTTAGAAGGGTATAAAAACGATCTGGAACAGGCAGGATATGAGGAAGTTTCAGTAATAACGCCGGTAGGAGAGCCTTTTGAGGCCATCAGCAGGGCCGGCGAGGAAATAGAGGCAGACCTGCTCATGGTAGCTTCTCATGGCAAGGGCTTTATCAAGAGCGCCATCATGGGCAGTACGACCTTTGATTTGGCGCGCGCCGCGACGCTGCCGCTGTTTATCAATAAGGATGAAGACTGCGTTAACGGCAGCAAGCTGCTGAATACGGTCATGATTCCTACGGATTTTTCCAGAAAGTCTCTGTCCGCGCTCAATATAGTCCGCGGCTTGCGCGAATATGTGGGCAAGGTTATTTTTGTGCATGTTATTGAACGCAGCCGTAGCAAGCACGATTACAAAGAGCAATACAGCAATGCCCGCCTGCTGCTGCAGGAGCTGGTCGACGAGATGAAGATCTTCGGTATCGACGCTGATTTCTGTATTGCCAAAGGTGCCGCCTCCAAAGAAATCGTACATCTGGTACGTCAGGAGCACATTACCATGATTATGATGACCAAGACCGGCGCAGGGCTGGTGAAAGGACTTGTCATCGGCAGTACTTCCCAGAATGTTATCCTGAATGCGGACTGTTCCATCCTGTTGCTGCCTGCTGAAGACGGCAGTGATGAGTAAAGTATAAAATATTTTACAAAAATACAAGAAAATGCTTGACGCATTTGGCAAAAACCAGTATAATACTACTTGCAGTTGTTCTGACTGCAAGTACGTTATGTGCTGGAAAAATTGAACAATGCTTTAGTTTTCAACCTGGAGAGATGACCGAGCGGTTGAAGGTGCACGCCTGGAAAGCGTGTGTACGGGAAACCGTACCGAGGGTTCGAATCCCTCTCTCTCCGCCATTTAGAAATCACCGCAACAAGCGGCTTTTTTTATTTTGCTTCTCTGTAGGACCGCAGATGCCGGGTCCTGCGCAATGGGAGCCTGTGAACCAGGTCAGGTCCGGAAGGAAGCAGCCTTAAGCGGATACTTTCATGTGCCGCAGGGGTGCCCGGTATTTACGGCCCTACAGGGAAGTAAGCAAACACAGACTGTTTTGGCAGCCTGTGTTTTTTTATAGCCAAAAACAGGATAATTTGCGGATATTTCATTGAATAATGACGAGCTGTCGTTATATAATATAGGCAGTGTTTGTAAATTTTTCGGCAAAGGAGCAGCTTATGGCATACGTAGCATTATACCGGCGTTGGCGGCCGCAGGATTTTGATGCGCTGGTAGGTCAGCAGCCGGTCAAGACGGCTTTGAGTAATGCGCTGACCAGTGGGCGTATTGCGCACGCGTATTTGTTTTCCGGACCTCGCGGTACGGGCAAGACCAGTACGGCGCGTATATTGGCAAAAGCCTTGAACTGCGAGCAGGGTCCGACGCCGCATCCCTGCGGACATTGTCTGAACTGCGAGCGGATTACAGCCGGTACCTCTATGGATGTATTTGAAATAGATGCTGCTTCTAATCGCGGCATTGAAGAAATAAAATCGCTGCGTGAACAGCTGGCCTTTGCCCCGGTCAACGGCAGGTATAAAATCTACATCATCGACGAAGTGCACATGCTTACGACGGAGGCCTTCAATGCGCTGCTCAAGACGCTGGAAGAGCCGCCGGCCCATGTTATCTTTATCCTGGCTACGACTGATCCGCACCGTATACCGGCTACGATCCACTCCCGCTGTCAGCGCTTTGACTTCCGGCGGGTGACAGTGGACGAGATTGCCGAGCATTTGGCGCTGATTGCGGAAAAAAGCGGTATCAGCGCTGAGGCAGAGGCTTTGCGGCTTATTGCTATCCAGGCAGAAGGCGGTATGCGCGATGCTTTGAGCTTGCTGGACCAGTGCGGCGTCATGGCGCAGCAGGTAACAGTGCAGACAGTGCGCGAAGTATTAGGTATCGTCGGCAGAGAAGCGCTGCGCGAGCTGGTACTCGGCATAGGACGTCAGGATGTACCGCAGGTGCTGGAACAGCTGCATAAGCTGCTGCTGCAGGGCAAGGACGTCAAACAGATTTTGACGGAACTTACCGAATATCTGCGGGCGTTGCTCCTGTATCAGGCGGCACCGTCCTATCAGGAAGCCTACCTGACAGATACGGCGGAAGAGCTGGCGAAATGTGTGCCGCTGTTCAGCAGAGACAGGATTATGGCGGCTCAGCAGCGATTGCATGAGGCTATTGGCGAGCTGCGCTGGACCATGCGTCCCCGGATAACGGCGGAGCTGTGCCTGTTTGATTTGTGCCGCATGGAAGGCAGCACGGTAGCTGCCTTGGCAGCCAGGATAGAAATGCTGGAAAAGCAGCTGCGTGAGCAGCCAAGTATGCCGCTGCCGCCAAGAGATGAAGCAGTGTGGCCTGTTCAAGCTGCTGCTCAAGCGGAGCCGCAGGAGGCTTATCAGGAGCCTGTACAAGTAATGGCTCAGTCGGTGGTAAGCCAGGCGCAGAGTAAGCCTGCGCAAGATGTGCAGGTAAGGCCACGGCCGGTAAAGACTAAGCCTGAACACGAAACCGTCCAGGAGTACGGCGGCGATTGGGCAACAGGTGAAGAATACTGGAAAAAAGCGCTGGAGATCCTGACGGCGGAAAAGAAAATAGCCATGGTATCCTGTGCGCGCGGCGGCCGGGTGGTAAGCTTTGCCAACGGGCTTTTACAGGTCGCTTTTAAAGCGAAGTTTATCTGCGCCCGCATGAATAAGGATGATTACAGACTGGTGTTTGAAGATGCGCTGCTGAGGACTTCCAGACAGAATATCAGACTGGAATGTATTGAAGCAGGCGCGGCGGTAAAAGCGCCGCCGAAGCCAAAAGAACAGCCGGCAGAAGACAAGCTGCCGGAGGTAGATGTGTCTACCGTGGCGCCTAATCTGCAGAAAGCGATGGCTGCTTTCGGCAAAAGTCTGTATGAATATAAAGATAAGGAATAAAAATGATATAATTTAAAGGAGGAAGATTGATTATGTTTAACGGTGGTATGGGCAATATGCAGGGAATGCTGAAAAAGGTACAGAAAATGCAGGCTGATATGATGAAGCTGCAGGAAGATTTGAAAAGCCGTACGGTAGAAACTACTGTGGGCGGCGGTGCAGTAAGCGTCGTTGTCAGCGGTAAGAAAGAACTGAAATCTATCAAGATTGCTCCTTCCGCAGTTGACCCGGAGGATGTGGAAATGCTGGAAGATCTGATTATCAGCGCTGTTAATGAAGGCATGCGTAAGGTTGACGAGATGACCGAGAAAGAAATGGGCAAGGTTACCGGCGGTATGAAACTGCCCGGCATGTTCTGATAATGGCAAGGATGATTAGGCCGCTGGCTAATCTGTATGAGCAGCTGCGGCGGCTGCCGGGTATCGGCTCCAAGACGGCTATGCGGTTGGCATATCACATTATCGATATGCCGGCAGAGGATGTACGGCAGCTGGCAGCGGCTTTGCATGGCGCTAAGGAAAGCATCCATTACTGTCGCTGCTGCTATAATCTCACTGACGGCGAGCTGTGTGAGATATGCAGTGATAACGGCAGAGACCGTTTTACCATCTGCGTAGTAGAACAGCCGCAGGATATTGCTGCTATGGAGCGCAGCCGCGGCTATCGCGGGCTGTATCACGTACTGCACGGCGTACTTTCGCCGCTTGACGGTATCGGCCCGGAAAATCTGCGCATTCGCGAACTGTTTCAGCGATTACAACGTGAGTCCATAAGCGAGATCATTATTGCTACTAATTCCGATGTTGAAGGCGAGGCTACGGCCGCTTATCTGGCGCAGCTGCTGAAGCCTGTCGGCATCAAGGTGAGCCGTATAGCGCATGGCCTGCCGGTTGGCGGCGATTTGGAATACGCTGACGAGGTTACCTTGTCGCGGGCATTAGAAAACAGAAGAGAAATGTAAGAAAAAGAGAAAGTGAAAGGCTGGCTTTGATTATGGAAATGCTTAACAGTGTTTCGGCAGAACTGGGACTGGGGCCCTTAGGTCCGATAGCGCCGCTTGTGACCGGCGTATTGATTGTACTTATAGCGGTAAAGCTGCTGTCGCTGCCGTTTAAGCTGGTCTGGAACGGTATCTGCGGGGCTGCGCTGCTGTGGGTAATCAATCTGCTGGGAACTATGGCAGGCTTCCATATGAAGATTACGCTGCTGAAAGCGCTGATAGCAGGCTTTTTTGGCGTTCCTGGCGCAGTGGCAGTGGTGCTGTTTGAAATTTTTGGTAAATGATATTCATTGGAGGGAAGAATAATGAATAATGCATTGCATAAAGCTATGACTATTGCTGGCAGCGACGCCAGCGGCGGCGCAGGTATGGCTGCTGATCTGAAAACTTTTGAAGAACTTAATGTTTACGGCATGACTGCCTTGACCGTCATTGTAGCACAGAATCCGCATAATGCCTGGGATCATGAAATTTTCCCCATTGAGCTGCACGTGGTGGAGAAACAGTTGGAAACCATTTTGGCAGGTATCGGCATCGACGCTATGAAGACTGGTATGCTGGGCAGCGCCGAGCTGGTAGAGCTGGTTGCGCGTACTATCGACCGTTTCCGGTTAAAAAATGTAGTTATCGACCCGGTAATGGTCTGCAAGGGCATTGATACCATTATGGTTCCCGATGCGGCGGCAGCTATCAAGCAGCTGCTGATCCAGCGTGCCGATGTCATTACACCGAACACTTTGGAGGCTGCCTATCTGGCAGGGCTGCCGCAGGTAAAGACACTGGACGAGATTAAAGAGGCGGCCGGACGCATTAAGGAACTGGGCGCTAAGTACGTTGTCATTAAAGGCGGCGAACGTATGGAAAACGACGAAGCTATCGACGTATTATATGACGGCAAGGAATTTACCGAAATGGCTGAGAAGAAGATTTATCCTTCTTATAACCATGGCGCCGGCTGCACTTATTCTGCGGCTATTACTGCCGGACTGGCTAACGGCCTGAGTGTTCCCGAGGCTGTGTTCCAGGCAAAAAAATTCATCACGGCTGCCTTGCGGCATTCTTTTGTCTTAAATCAATACAGCGGCTGCACCAATCATACGGCTTTCCGCAGATGGGGAGAATAGACTGAAACAATAATCCTACTTGTTCAAAGAAAAGGCAAATACCTTGCACAAGGTATTTGCCTTTTTTATATACTTTACTTTAGTGTTGCAAAGTCATAAAAACTGTGATAGAATACCTGTTATAAATAATAAAGTAATATCGTCCGTTTATAAAATGAAAATCAAAAAAAAGTTTTTACTTTGTTTCACTAAAACATACTATGATTTTCGGGAAAATATGATAAATACTTTGTTTTTAGGCAGGTAAGCTTTATAATAACAGATCATTGAAGGAGTGAAAGCATGGCTATTGACAGAAAAGATATTGATTACAAGAAGATTGGCAATAATATCAAGATTATGCGTATTACTCAGGGCGTTTCCCAAATCAAGATGGCTAAATCTCTGGGTTTGTCCCAGACCCATATGAGCAATATCGAAAACGGCAATATCGGGCTCAGTCTGGTTTCTGCCATCCAGATCAGCCAGTTTTTAGGCTGTACTATCGACGAGCTTGTGTATGGCAGAGAAAGTAAGAAAGAAAAAGACAGCAGCCTCGATGTACTTTCCGGGGTAACTGTCAATGAGCTGGCTGAGGCTCTGCGCCTTCTGTCTTTGCGGAACAAATAAGTAGCAACTACACTTCCTGCGGCTGTAAGCAGGGAGTGTTTTTTATTTATCTTTTGCAAGAATATTGTATACAAAGCAATAATACTGTATACAAGAGCATAAAACAGAAAAAATTTGGTATAATTGAGAACATAAATTGTATTTTTATTTAGGGGGAGTATATGATGAACTTATCCACAAAAATCTTAATCGCTCTCGGCCTTGGTATCATTGCCGGCCTGGAGCTGGGTGCGGATGGCGTAGACTTGGCTAAGACCTGGATTGCTCCGTTTGGTACCATCTTTATGAATATGATCAAGATGATCATCGTGCCGCTGGTATTTTCTTCTCTGGTTATCGGTGTCTGCAGTCTGGGCGACGTGAAGAAGATCGGCCGTATCGGTGCGAAGACCATGGCTTACTACCTGGGGACCACTGCTTTTGCAATCGTGCTTGGCCTGATCCTGGCTATCATCATCCAACCGGGTGCCGGCGTGAATATGCCTGCGGAAGGCGTAAAAGCGGCTGCTAAGGCTGCGCCGCCCATTATGAGCGTTATTATCGACATCTTCCCGACTAACGCTATGGAAGCAATGCTGAAAGCAAATATGCTGCAGATTATCGTCTTCTCTCTGTTTATCGGCATCGGCATCTCCATGGTCGGCGAACGTGCGGAATATTTAAAGAGGACTATTGACGGCCTGGCAGAAGTTTCCTACAAAATCGTAGGCATGATTATGAACTTTGCGCCTATCGGCGTTTTCGGCCTTATCACTCCGGTTGTTGCCGCTAACGGCCCCGCCGTACTGCTGCCGCTGCTGAAAGTAGTCGTTGCCGTATATCTCGGCTGCCTGCTGCATGCTGTTGTTGTTTATGGCGCTATGCTGCAGTTTATCGGCAAGATCAGCCCGATAGAATTTTTCAAAGGTATCGCTCCTGCCCAGCTGCTGGCTTTCACCAGCTGCTCCTCCGGCGGCAGCCTGCCTGTCAATATGGCCTGCGTACAGAAACTGGGCGTTTCCAAAGAAATCTCCAGCTTCGTCCTGCCGCTTGGCGCTACCATCAATATGGACGGTACCGCTGTTTACCAAGGCGTGTGCGCGCTGTTTATTGCCCAGATCTACGGTGTTGATCTGACCAGCGGACAGCTCCTGACCGTCATCCTGACCGGTACCCTGGCTTCTATCGGTACTGCAGGTGTTCCGGGCGCCGGCTTCATCATGCTGACGATGATCCTGACTGCTATCGGCCTGCCTCTGGAAGGCTCCGCACTGATCGCCGGTATCGACCGTATCCTTGATATGCCGCGTACCTGCGTAAACATCACCGGTGATGCTACTGTCTGCTATCTGGTTGATAAGAGCGAAAAGGAAAATGTTAAAGAGCCTCTGTTTTAATTGAGCGAGAATTTTAGACTGCGTTTGCGGATTATACCGCAGATGCAGTCTTTTTTTGCAGCGATATTTTTTACACCATTGTTACATTTTCCGGCAGGAAATTATTTGCGGATTGTAGAAAAATTAAATACTATTTTTTATGAAGGTGCGGTCATGAACGATTTAGAGGCTTTACAGCAAGGTATTTATGAAAAACTGCATCGTCGTCCGGCAGGTATCGATAAACTGGACAGATTATGGGACGCGGCTGTGCTGCTGCCCATCGTGGCGACAGACGCAGGGCCGGCAGTGCTGTTCGAGGTACGCTCGCTGCGCTTGTACAGGCAGCCCGGCGAGGTCTGCTTTCCCGGCGGACGTTACGAATGTGCCGATAAGGATTTCCGTATTACCGCTATCCGTGAAACCTGTGAGGAATTGGGGCTGGAAGAAGCAGACATCAGAGTGCTGGGCGAGCTGGATGCCTTAGTGACGCATACAGGGCCTATCATCCATCCTTTTGTAGGCTTCATCAGCGATATGGCAAAGATTCGTTTCAATGCCGACGAAGTGCAGGAGGTATTTACCGTGCCGCTGCAGCATTTGCTGGAGCAGGAGCCGTTGAAAGGCTCTATGCTGCTGGCAGACAGGCCGGCGGAGGATTTTCCGTTCCGTTTGGTACCGGGAAGACAGCGGGACTGGCGGCTGCATAAGGAATATAATGTATATTTTTATCAGTACCGGGAGCGTGTTATCTGGGGACTGACGGCCAGGATGCTGTACGCGTTTTTGCGCCGCAGCCGCGACGTGCTGCATGATTTGATTAGATAGGAAGGGATAGTTTACTGATGAAGAAGTTTTTTACTGGCAAGATGCTGATTATTTTAGGCGTGCTCTGTATTGTCGCCTATGGCTTATATAGCGTGTTCTTTCCTGATAAATCTCTGGATAACCTGACCAGGGAGGATCGTCTGGCGCTGAAAAAGAACATTGTTGTGCTGGGCGTGGATGAACGTCCTTCTGAAAACGATGTGGGCCGCAGCGATACTTTGTTTGTGGTAATGTTCGACAAGGACAGCAAGAATATCTCCCTGCTCTCGATTCCCCGCGATACCCGCGTGCGCATACCTGGGCATGGCTGGGACAAGATTAACCACGCCTATGCTTACGGCGGCCGTGAGCTGACGCAGAAGACGGTAGAGGAACTGCTGGGCATCAGGATTGATAATTATGTCATGGTTGATTTTAAAGGCTTTCAAGGCTTGGTGGACGCTATCGGCGGCATCGACATCAACGTAGAAAAAGATATGTACTATTATGACGACTGGGACGGCTTCAAGGTGGACCTGCAAAAAGGGCCGCAGCATCTGGACGGCGAAACTGCTATCCAGTATGTACGTTATCGTGACGAGGAAGGCGACATCGGACGTATTAAGCGCCAGCAGCATTTTATGCTGGCAGTATATGAGAAGATTACCTCTGCGGATATGCTGCTGCATGTTCCCGGACTGGCTAAGCAGCTTAGCTCTATGATTAAGACTAATCTGCCGGTCGGTGACATGATGGAAATCGGCAAGGCGCTCCATTCCATGGTCAAAGAAGGTGGCCTGGTGATGGCGACGGTGCCTGGCACCCCCCAGTATATCGACGGTATCAGCTACTGGCTGCCGGATATTACCGATCTGCGCAGCGAGATGGTCAAGATGCAGGGCGCCCAGATGAGCGAACGCTACAGAACTGCAGCCGAGCTGATGGAAGACGAATATAACCGCGCTCTGGAAAAGGTTGAGCAAGGCGATACCAGTGATGAAAATAAGGAAGAACTGAAAAAAGAAAAAGAGGCTGCCGAGGAAAAAGCAGACAAGGATACGCCGGGCAGCAAAAAAGTGAAGAGCAAGGATAAAAAAGCAGATGCTAAGGACAGAAAACGTGAGCTGGCTAAACAGGAAGCACGTCCTGATGCAGCTGCAGACGAAGAACGTCCCGGCGGTACGGTGGTGCGCCTGGTAAACTGCAGCGGCAGCAAGGAGGCGGCAGGAGCTGCTACGGCTAAGCTGCAGAGCGCGGGCTTTACCGTCATCAGCGGCGGCAGCGGCGAGGTACAGGAAACGACTACGGTTATTTCTACTACCAACAACGGCGCCGTAGTCAGCAGGCTTTCCAATGTGCCTTTTGCTCATAAGATGCGTATCAGCAGGGATGGCGCTTCTGATTGTGACGGCGTAATCATGCTGGGAAAAGACTTCAAATAAAGAAAAATTGTAAGAAAATTTACAAAAATGCTTGAATTTTACAGTAAAGTTTGTTATACTTAAAGCATCAAAACAGCCCCTCATTTGGCCCTTCTTCGTAAGGGCTTTTTTTTTTGCCATAAACAGTTATGCAAAAAGTGAATAATCATAAAGCAAATAGGGGATAATATGGAAAAAATCAGCAATTTATGATAAGATATAACATAATTATAACTTTCTGCAGGTATCTTTAAGAAAACAACAGGAGGCTCTTATGAGTACAGATATACATGTGATTGTAGACAGCATTGCTGCGGCCGGTGAGACACCGCTGAAAGACGATCCCCGCTGTCATGTGCTGCGCCTGGTAGTGCGGCAGGGTGAGTGCGAATGGTATGACGGTGACCGCTCGCTGGAGGAAATGTTTGACATGGTCAGTGCGACCGGCAAGCTGCCGACCACATCACAGCCGCCTATCGGTTCCATGCTGGAGCTTTTTACGGAGCTGTCCAATCAAGGCAAGAAGATTATCATGCTGACGGTCAGCAGCGTTTTAAGCGGCACTTATCAGACCGCATGCCTGGCAGCGCGTCAGGTAATGGAGGAAATCAAGGGAGCAGATATCCGCGTCGTAGACAGTAAGACTGCCGCCTGCCCTATCAGCGGCGTGGCTATGGAAATTTTAGCCAGGACAGCAGCAGGGATGGGTATAGATGAGGCTGCGGCTCTTGCTGAGGATATGTTTGCCCGGACGGAGACATTTTTCAGCGTCAATACCTTGGATTATCTGCAAAAGGGCGGACGTATCGGCGCTGTGGGAGCGCTGATCGGCAGTATCTTCGGCATCCGTCCCATCGTGCATCTGAAAGAGGACGGCAATCTTGAGGTAGCGGATAAATGCCGTACCAGGAAGAAAGTTTTAAAAAGAATGATCGAGCTGGCTGCTGCCAAACAGCCTATCGAAGCGGTTTATGTGGCACACGCCGTAGCCGCTGAGGACGCAGAGGCGCTGAAACAGGAAATGCAGGAGCTGTTTCCGGGCGTGCCTGCCATGGTGACCGGCATCGGCACCGTGCTGGCCGCGCATTTGGGGCCGGGCGTCATAGGCCTTTTTGTCCGCCGCCGGGCTTAGAAGAAAGGTGTTATATATGACGGAAAACAGGCAGGTGATTACCGGCAAGCAGCTGAAATTTATGCTGCTGGGGGCATATCACAGCTTTGAAAAAAATTATGAGTTAATCAACAATCTTAATGTTTTCCCGGTTCCGGACGGCGACACGGGAACCAATATGATGTATACCATGGCGTCCGTAGCCAGGGCGCTGAGTAATATGAATGATACCGCCAATGTCGGCGAGGTCGGCAGCGTAGCTGCCAGGAGCGCCGTGATGGGGGCGCGCGGTAATTCCGGCGTCATCTTGTCGCAGCTTCTGCGCGGCATCGGCAAAGGCGTCGGCGGGAAGATTACCGTAGATAATAATGAGATAGGCAAGGCATTCCAGTTCGGTATCCTTTATGCTTACCGCAGCGTTTCCAAGCCGGTGGAGGGTACTATCCTTTCCGTAGCCAGGGCGATGGCTAAAGGCGCCTATGCGGCGGTACGCAGCAGCGATAATCTGGAAAGCGTGCTGCTGGAAGCCATCCGTACCGGCAAGGAAGAATTGGCGCGCACTCCCGAGCAGCTGCCGGCTTTAAAAGCGGCAGGTGTAGTGGATGCAGGCGGTCAGGGGCTGATTGCCTTTTTTGAAGGCTGTCTTGCCGGACTGCGCGGCGAGGACTGCGCAGAACTGGAGATTACCTCTGCAGGCAAGCAATTAGTACCGCCGCAGGCAGAAGAAGCAGACCTGGCTAATCCCTATTGTACGGAGTTCATCGTGAAAGGGGCTTCTGTAGATAAAAAGACTGTTACCGGCACTTTGCAGGAAATGGGCAATTCGCTGATTGTAGCGGTCTTGGAAGATATAGTCAAGGTACATATCCATACCGCTGTGCCGGGCAAGGTGTTAAGTCAGGCGCAGCAGTGGGGCAGCCTGCATGATATCAAGATTGATAATATGGCTGACCAGCACAATAACAGAATCTTCAAGGAAGAGCCTGTACAGCAGGAAAAACACGGCGTAGGCGTGCTTGCTGTGGCAGCCGGCGAAGGTATCGCCGATATTATGCGAGGCATGGGCGCAGCCGTCATTAACGGCGGCCAAAGCATGAATCCTCCGGTAGCTGACTTTGTTCGTGCTATTGAAGAGGGCAGCTGTGAACAGTACGTCATCCTGCCCAATAACAAGAATATCATCCTGGCGGCGGAGCAGGCTAAGAAGCTGCTGGGAGCAGCCAGAGTATCTTTTGTGCCGACGACTAACCTGGCGCAGGGGCTGGCGGCATTGCTGAATTTCAACAGCGCTCGCAGTATGGAAGAAAACACAGAAACTATGACGCGCAGCAGTAAAGAGATAACCGGCGGCGCAGTCACCATGGCTGTACGCGACAGCGTAGTCAGCGGTATCAGCGTACGGCAGGGAGAATATCTGGGACTGCTCAACGATAAGATTGTCTGCACCGGCAGCGATTTGAAAGATGTTTTAAACAAGCTGCTGGCAGACGGAGATTATGAGCTGATCAGTATGTATTATGGCAGTGACATGACGCAGGAAGACGCCATGGAGCTGGCTGATTATGTACGGACGCTTAACGAAGACTGGGAAGTGGAAATGTTCCGCGGAGGGCAGCCTTTGTATCCTGTGCTTATGGCAATGGAATAAAAATCAAGGCTCCGCTGCGGCGGGGCCTTTTGTGTTGTGAGGGGGAACTTATGCAGGAGATAATGATTGCCATTATAGCAGGTATCCTGCTGGGATGGTTTGATGTTTTTGGTTATAAGGTAAAGCTTACTTTGAGCAGGCTGTCTACCGCCTGTCTGTTTCTGATGCTCGTCTGCCTGGGGGCCAAGATTGGCTGCGATGCTGACCTTTTGGCGCAGATAGAGGTGCTGGGCTGGCAGTCGTTGCTCTTAGGCCTTATGACCATTGGCGGCAGTATACTGGCCCTGTATCCGGTAACAGTATTTTTCCGCAGCAGGATGGAAGACGGCGAGGTGCAGAAATGATTTATGCCTTACTGGGAACCATCGTCCTCGGTATCTTCGGCGGGCACCTGTTTTTGGATGTTACCGCTAAGGATGCCTTAGATACAATCCTGATGACGGCGCTGGATTTCATGGTCTTGGTTGCCGGTATTGAAATAGGCAGCAACCGGCAGCTGCTGCAGCGCATCTGTACGCCGCAGAATCTGGCGCTGGCGCTGGCGATACCGGCAGCTATCATCGTCGGCAGTTTTGCCGGCGGCAGCCTCAGCAGCCTGTTTACCGGTCTCAGCCTGTATGATTCGCTGCTGGTGACGGCGGGTTTAGGCTGGTACAGCCTGTCCTCCGTAGTGGTAAGCACTATGCACAGTACGGAGCTGGGTGCCATATCCTTTTTGAGCAATATGCTGCGGGAAACTTCTGCTTTCATCCTCATCCCGCTGCTGGCGCGCTGGAATAAGCTGCTGTGTATCGCGCCTGGCGGTGCAGGCGCTATGGATTCACTGCTGCCGCTGACCATTAAGGCTACGGATATGCGCACGGGGATGTTTTCCTTTATCAGCGGGCTGGTACTTTCACTGGTAGTGCCGCTGTTTTTGTCGCTGTTGCTGAACTGGCGTTAAGCGACGCTTTAAACTGACGAAGGAGGCTTTATGGAGGTCCATATCTTATTAGAATTACAGGAAAACAGGCAGGATTGGCTGACTATTATTTTGAAGACCATCAGCCATATTGGTGATTTTGGGCTGGTCTGGATAGTGCTGGCGCTGCTGTGTCTGGCAACTGCAGCTTATCGGCTGCTGGGAATAAAGATATTGACGGCGCTGACACTGGTGCTGCTTTTCAATAATCTGCTGCTGAAAAACCTTATCGACCGCCAGCGGCCCTTCGAGGTCATCAACGGGCTGAGCAGACTGGTGGCGGAGCCTGCCGGAGCCTCTTTCCCGTCAGGGCATACGGCGGGAGCCTTTGCGGCCTGCTGGCTGCTGTATAAATACCTGCCGCGGCGGTATGGCGTGCCGCTTTTGATTTTAGGTGCGTTAATGGGATTTTCCCGTATATACGTAGGTGTGCATTATCCTTCCGATGTGCTTGCCGGAGCTGCTGTCGGCTGTTTATGCGGCTGGCTGGCAGATAAATTGATAACAAAATACTGGATAGTAAGAAAATCTCATAAAAAATAAAATGAACCCCGCAGCAATGCTGCGGGGTTTTCTGCATTATTACTGCTTATTGGCAGCCTGAGCTCTTTTTAGGCTCAGACCGATACGGTTGCGTGCTTCATCAATACTGATGATTTCTGTTTCGATAACGTCGCCGACGCTGACGATATCAAGAGGATGGCGGAAGCGGGTATTACTCAGCTCGCTTTTGTGGATGAGGCCGCTGACTTTGAGTCCGATGTCAACAAAGACACCGAAATCAACGACATTCTGTACTCTGCCTTTAACGATGCTGCCGATGGCAAGGTCAGAAAGACGGGTAACATGTCTGCGCGTCATGGGGGCAGGTGCATCCTCACGAGGGTCACGTCCGGGACGGGACAGGGCAGACAGAATATCGGTTACGGTGGGCAGCCCGGCATGCAGGGCAGTTGCGATAGCTGCAGGGTCAGCTGCAGCTGCTGCCTGCTGCAGCTCATTTTTGCTGCAGTCTGCCAAAGTAAAGCCTAACTCGCGGATAATGCTTTCTGCTAAGGCGTAGCTTTCAGGATGTACCGGCGTATTATCCAGCGGATTTTGACCGTGGTTGATGCGTAAAAAGCCGGCGCACTGGGTAAAAGCGGCGGGGCCGAGCCTGCTGACTTTCAGAAGCTGCCTGCGGCTGGTAAAGCCGCCGTTTTCGTCGCGGTAGGCGATGATATTTTTGGCAACGGCGGCGGAGATACCGGACACATAACTCAGCAGTGCGGGCGAAGCCGTGTTCAGTTCTACGCCGACATGATTGACGCAGGACTCTACGACTTTGCCCAGGGATTCTCCCAGCTCTTTCTGGTTGACATCGTGCTGATATTGACCGACGCCGATGGCTTTAGGCTCGATCTTTACCAGTTCCGCCAGCGGGTCCTGGACGCGGCGGGCAATGGAAACTGCTCCGCGCAGGGAAACGTCCAGCTGCGGCAGTTCTTCGCGGGCCAGCTTGGAGGCGGAATAGACAGAGGCGCCTGCTTCGCTGACGATGAGGTAGGCTATATTAAGATTATACTTTTCAATCATCTGTGAGGTAAACTGTTCCGTTTCGTAGGAGGCGGTACCGTTGCCGATAGCGACCAGTGTTACCTTATTATCGCGCAGCAGCTCTGAAAATTTTTGCTCCGCCTGCTCCTGCTGATGTTTGCTGCCGGTGATGTATAAGGTATCAGTCGCCAGCAGCCGTCCGCCGGCATCGATGACGGCCGCCTTGCAGCCGGTGCGGTAGCCGGGGTCAAGGCCAAGAATGGTGTGTCCGCTGATAGGCTGGGTTAAAAGCAGCTGCCTGAGATTGGCGGCAAAGACGCTGATTGCCTGTTTTTCCGCTTTCTCAGTCAGCTCGCCGCGCAGTTCCCGCTCCAGCGAGGGGAACAGCAGACGCTTGAAGCTGTCGGCAGCAGCCTCTTTATACAGCTGATAGAGAGAGCTGCGGGGATTCATTTTCAGCCTTTGTTCCAGCTGGGGCAGCAGTTTTTCTTCGTCAATGGACAGTGTTACCTTGAGCGCCTTGCGGCTTTCGCCGCGATTAAGGGCTAAAATGCGGTGCGGCGGCAGCTGGCGGATAGGCTCGCTGTACTCTTTATACTGTAAAAATTCCGGCGCTTCCTTTTCGTCAATAAGCAGTTTGGAGGTGATTATACCCTCCTGCCACAGACGGCGACGCAGAAAGTCACGGACAGCGGTGCTGTCGGAAATATCCTCGGCGGCTATATCGCAGGCTCCCTGCCAGACGACGTCTGCATCGGGCAGGTCTTTTTCTGCGTCAATAAAGGGGGCTGCCAGCTGCTCCGGCGGCAAAGCTTTATTGCTTTGCGCAGCTAAAAGCTGTGCCAGCGGTTCCAGACCCTTTTCCCGGGCAAGCTGCGCGCGGGTACGCCGTTTAGGACGGTAGGGCAGGTACAGGTCTTCCAGTGTCTGCAGCTTGACGGCGGTATTGATAGCTTGCTCCAGCTCCGGGGTCAGCTTTTCCTGTGCGGTGATGGCAGACAAGATTTCCTGGCGGCGCTGCTCAAGACCGCGCAGGTAGGCCAGACGTTCCTCGATAAGGCGCAGCTGTTCTTCATCCAGCGAGCCGGTGGCTTCCTTGCGGTAACGGGCAATAAAGGGAATAGTATTGCCGTCATCCAGCAATTTAACAGCAGCTTCGACCTGTTTTTGCATAATTTTAAGCTCCTGTGATAGGATATGCAGTATTTTTTCCATAAGTAAACCTCGTAAAAAGACATTTTTCCTTATATTATACCAGATTAGCCTAATATATTATAATAATTATTTATTGACAAAAAGATGAATTTTACAGTAAAATAAATAATAAAGATTATTAGGATGTTATGATAATTATTTATCGTGCCGAGGAGGTATTATGCTTAGTAATCAGGAGCTTACGACTATTCTGCGCAGCAATGGCTACAAGGTTACACCCCAGCGTCTGGCTGTTTATGAAGTGCTGGCCAATACCAAGAGTCATCCCAGCGCTGAGATGCTGTATAATGAACTGCGCCCCAAATATCCTTCCATGAGCTTTGCCACGGTGTATAAGACTGTGGAGATATTAAACAAGATTAACGCTATCCAGATTCTGAACACCGGTGAGGACAGCTTCCGTTATGATGCGGATACCAGCGTGCATCACCATGTGCAGTGCACCGTCTGCGGCGCTGTCGACGACGTAGTGGCTATTAACTCCCAGGCGCTGGTACAGGATGCGGAAAAAGAAAGCGGCTATGAAATCAGCGGTCATCAGTGCTATTTCTTCGGGGTTTGCCCGCGCTGCCGCAAAAAACATTGATTATGACGAATACCTTTCCTATAGGAGAGGTATTTTTCTTTTTACGAATTTGCTACAATAGAGCAGGATAAATCTGCTATAATAAAACCATTAAGATATAAGAGGTGGAGAAAAATGACAGTTGCTGAACGTCTGGAGCATACCCTGCTGAAGCCTGAGGCGCAGGTGGGGGATATTATGCGTTTATGTGCGGAAGCGCTGCAATATAATCTGGCTGCCGTCTGTGTCAATCCCTGCTATGCGGGGCTGGCGCGTCACCTGTTAAACGGCAGCAATGTCCGCGTGGTAACCGTGGTCGGCTTCCCGCTGGGAGCGGATAAGACGGCGGTCAAGGCGCTGGCGGCACGCATGGCGGTGGAAGAAGACCATGTGGACGAAGTGGATATGGTAATGAATCTGGCGGCCTTTAAAAGCGGCAACTATGACGGCGTAGTGGAAGATATTGCCGCCGTGGTACAGGCTGCCGCACCCTATCCGGTCAAGGTGATAATCGAGACCTGCCTGCTGACGGATGAGGAAAAGCGGATGGCCTGCGCCCTTGTTGCCCGCGGCGGAGCGGCCTACGTGAAGACCAGTACCGGCTTTAACAGCGGCGGCGCGACGGAGAGCGACGTGCGCCTGCTGGCGGAGGAAGCTGCTAAATACGGTTTGAAGGTTAAGGCAGCGGGCGGCATCCGTAATTTGGCAGATGCACAAACCATGCTGTCTGCCGGTGCCGACAGGATAGGCACCAGCGCCGGGGCCGCAATAGCGGCGGCAGAAGCATGAGCGCCTTCAGGGTAGCCATGCTGGCCAGCGGCAGCAAGGGCAACGCGGCGCTCATCAGCAGCGGCGGACGTAACTTCCTGGTGGACATCGGCATCAGCTGCCGGATGCTGGACAGCCGCCTGAAAGAAATTGGACTGACGGCGCAGGAGCTGGACGGCGTGTTTATCACCCATGAGCATACAGACCATGTCAAAGGGCTGGCAACCTTTACCAGAAAATACAGCGTGCCCGTGTACGGCAGCGAGCGGACGTGGCAGGCGATACTGCGCAAGGATGACAAGGTGCAGCGGAAAAGCTGCCGCGTTATCGGACGCAGTCTGGACTGTGGCGGCGTACAGGTCAGGAGTTTTGCCACCTCCCATGATGCGGCAGACCCACACGGCTACAGTTTTGCCTTCGCAGGCAGCAAGTGTACCTATGTTACCGATACGGGCTTTGTAACCGACGTGGTGCGGGATGAAGCTGCGGAAGCGGATACGCTGATTTTAGAAGCCAATCACGATATCAGGATGCTGCAAAGCGGTTCCTATCCTGAACTTTTGAAGCGCCGTATCCTCAGCACGCGGGGACATCTTTCCAACGAGAGTGCAGGCTGGCTGCTGGCGAAGCTGCCGCAGCTGCCGGAAAATATCATCCTTGCCCATCTGAGCGAGGAAAATAATCTGCCGCAGCTGGCAGAGGCAACAGTGCGCAATATCTTTGACGGCTGCCGACGCAGTCTGGACTGCAGGCTGCTGGTAGCGTCACAGAATAATATAGTTACAGATTTTTAAATGCAAGGAGTGAGTACAGTGAGCAGAAAGTTTATCAGAAAATCACTGAATATCTTTATCTGCGGCTTGCTTGGCGTGGCAGTGCTGATTGCAGGCTGCGGCGATAACAAGACCAATGCTGCCGTCAAGGATACCAAACCGGCAGCGGCAACTGAGCAGAAACTGAGCGCGGCGCGCAACACGCCTATCGTGGCGGCTGCCAGCAAGGTGGGCCCGGCTGTGGTAGGTATTACCAACAAGGCCTATGTCCGCGACATCTTTAACCGGGTGCAGCTTACGGAGCGCGGCACCGGCAGCGGCGTTATCTATGACAAACGCGGCTATATCGCTACCAATAACCATGTGGTAGAGGGCGCGTCCGAAATCATTGTCAGCCTGACGGACGGACGTACCGTAAAGGGCAA
The DNA here is from genome assembly GCA_900545025.1 of uncultured Phascolarctobacterium sp. Classification (GTDB taxonomy): domain Bacteria; phylum Bacillota; class Negativicutes; order Acidaminococcales; family Acidaminococcaceae; genus URXU01. Next base: position 34,716 of record UQXH01000005.1, on the reverse strand, counting down.
GGTACTGGGCGCGGATGCCGTTACCGACCTGGCGGTAGTCAAGATTGATGAAAAAGATTTGCCCGTAGCCCAGTTTGGCGATTCCGACAGCCTGCTGGTAGGCGAGCCTGCCATCGCTATCGGCAACCCGCTGGGACTGGAGTTCCGCGGCAGCGTTACTGCTGGCGTTATCAGTGCATTGAACCGCAGCATCGAAGTAGGCGAGCGCAAGTTTAACCTGATTCAGACAGATGCGGCAATCAACCCCGGCAACAGCGGCGGCGCTCTCGTGAATGCTGACGGCGAGGTAATCGGCATCAACAGCGCCAAGGTGGCGGTAAGCGGAGTAGAGGGAATTGGCTTTGCCATCCCGGTAAATACGGCGAAACCGATTCTGGACGAACTGGTGGAAAAAGGACGTATTGCCCGTCCGTATCTGGGCGCATCCCTGATGGATAAGGATATTGCGGCGCGTTATGGCTTTGAGATTGATTTGCACGGCGGTATCTTTATCGTCAAGGTAGTGCAGGGCAGTCCGGCTGATGAGGCTGGTATCCGTGCCGGTGACATCATCCTCAGCTTTAACGGCAATAAGGTAAGCTCTGCTGTAGATCTGCGTACCAGGCTGAGCGAATGCCGTGTAGGCGATACGGTAGAAGTAACCATCATGCGCAACGGTGCTGCTGAAAGCAGACAGGTAACGCTGGCAGAAGTGCCGAAAGGATACTAAGCCGTGAAGATAACCATTGCCTGTGTAGGTAAGATTAAGGAAAAATATCTGACTGCCGGTATTGAAGAATTTACTAAAAGGTTAACGCCTTTCTGCAGGCTGGAAGTTGCAGCCATCGGTGAGGAAAAAATGCCGGACGACCCGTCGCCGGCCCAGAAACAGCAGGTGCTGGAAAAGGAAACGCAAAGACTGCTGAATATTATCCCGGAAAATTCCTATGTGATTTTGCTGGATGTAATCGGTAAGCAGCTGTCCTCGCCGGAGTTGGCAGCCAGGTTGGACGAACTGGCGCTGAGCGGCAAAAGCCATATAACCTTTGTTATCGGCGGAGCCTTTGGCTATACGGACGATTTGCGCCGGCGGGCAGATTTTGCCCTGAGCTTTTCCAGAATGACCTTTACCCATCAGATGATACGACTGCTGCTGGTGGAACAGATTTACCGCGCTTTTAAAATCAGCCGCGGTGAAAAATATCACTGGTAGTCAGCAAAACAGAAAACATTATATAGTTAAAATAACCCCTGTTCATTTGCGAGCAGGGGTTGTTTCTTTGATCTTAGCGCAGCAAAAAGCATATGTTTGTTTAAAGCAGCCGCCCTTGCGGCAATATGATATAATAAACAATATATCTATGAAGGAAGCAGGCATTTTATTATGATTTTAAGTGCGGAAAATATGTCCCGCAGCTATGGGGACAGAGTTTTGTTTGAAAATCTCAGCTTTAATATAGAAGAAGGCGACAAGATAGGCGTTATCGGCATCAACGGTACGGGCAAGAGCACGCTGCTGAAGATGATTGCCGCAGGAGAAAGCGGCGGCGGTAAGCTGACCATACCGGGCGGCGTGGTAATGGAATATTTGCCGCAGGACCCGCCCTTTGAGCCGCAGGCGACAGTTTTGGAGCAGGTTTTTAAAGGTGATTCGCCGTTGATGGTGCTGCTGCGCCGATACGAAACGGCGGTAGAGGCTGTGGCTGCCGAGCCTGAAAATGACAGACTGCAGAAACAGCTTCTCGAACTGCAGCAGGAGATGGACAATAAATATGCCTGGCAGCTGGAAAGCGAGGCTAAGGCGGCGTTAACGCAGCTGGGCATTACTGATTTGCAGCAGAAGATGGGCGAACTAAGCGGCGGGCAGCGTAAGCGTGTGGCTCTGGCTGGCGTGCTGGTACGCCCGTCAGACCTTTTGATTTTGGACGAGCCTACCAACCATATGGACAACGCTACGGTGGCGTGGCTGGAGCAGCAGCTGCTGAAGCGCAAGGGAGCGCTGCTCATGGTTACCCACGACCGTTATTTCTTCGACAGGGTGGTCAACCGCACGCTGGAAATTGACAATGGCAAAGGCTATCTTTATACGGGCAATTACAGCCTGTTTTTGCAGAAGCGTGAAGAACGCCGCATCGCGGAAGCGTCAGCGGCGCAGAAGCTGCGCAACATCTACCGCCGTGAGCTGGCGTGGATCAGCCGCGGGGCGGAGGCACGCCGCACCAAGAAAAAAGACCGTGTGGAACGATTTGCCCAGATTGAGGCGGAAGTAAAGAACGTGCAGACGGAAGCCAGTCTGGAAATGTCTTCTGTGGCCAGCCGTCTGGGCAAGACTGTTATCGAGCTGGACAAGGTGAGTATGGTGTATAACGGTCTTGATTATATTAAGGATTTCAGCTACATCCTGCTGCGCAACGACAGAGTGGGCATCGTGGGGCCTAACGGCGCGGGCAAATCGACTTTGATGGATATTATTGCCGGCAGACTTGCGCCTACCAGCGGCAGCGTTACTGTGGGACGGACGGTTAAGATAGGTTATTTTTCTCAGCACAGCGAATTTCCCGACAGCAGTCAGAAGGTACTGGAATATATTAAAGAGGCGAATAATTATATTGATACTGCTGACGGCGGTCGCATCAGCGCGGCGCAGATGCTGGAGCGGTTCCTGTTTCCGCCGGAGCTGCAGTGGGTGCCGGTCAATAAACTGAGCGGCGGCGAAAAGCGCCGTCTGTATCTGCTGCGGGTACTGATGACTGCGCCTAATGTTTTGCTTCTGGACGAGCCGACTAATGACCTTGATATTCCGACCTTATCCGTACTGGAGGATTATCTGGACAGCTTTGCCGGGGCGGTAATCGCCGTTTCCCATGACCGTTATTTTCTGGACAGGTTTGCCAGTAAGATTTTTGCTCTGCAGCCCGGCGGTACGCTGCGTCAGTTTACAGGCGGCTACAGCGATTATGAGAGCACGCTGGCTGACGAGCAGGCGCAGCAGGCAGCGGAAAAACCTAAAGAAGCGACTGTAAAAGAAGCAGCGCCCAAAAGCGCGAAAAAGAAGCTGACCTACAGCGAAAGGCTGGAGCTGGAAAATATAGACCAGGAAATAGCCCGTGCGGAAGCGGAGCTCAAGATGCTGGGGCTGGAAATCAACGGCTGCGGCAGCGATTTTGTACGTTTGGGCGAGCTGACGAAGGAGCAGGAAGCCGTACAGAAAAAATTGGATACGCTGGTAGACCGCTGGGCGTATCTGTCGGAACTGGCGGAGGAAGAAGAATGCTGAAAATGCTGCAACGCGGGCAGCGGGACAGGCTGAAAAGACTGCTCAGCGTGATGCTGCCCATTATCGGTACGCAAATTGCCACTATCGGTATGAACTTTTTTGACGCCAGTATGTCAGGACAGGCGGGCGCTGTCGATCTGGCAGGCACCGCTATCGGCGGCAATATATGGATGCCTGTGCAGACGGGCGTCAACGGCGTACTGATGGCGGGGATGCCGCTGGTGGCGCATCTTCTGGGCGCCGGTGAAAAGGATAAAATAAATATCGTAGTGCGGCACGGGCTGCTGCTGGCGGCGGTTTTTGCCCTGCTGGTGATTATCGGCGGCATCGTCGGGCTGCCGCTGTTTCTGACTCACATGGGACTGGAGCCGGAGGTTTATCACGTAGCCATCTGGTATATGGCGGGTATAGGCTTCGGCGTGCTGCCATTCTTTCTGGTAACGCCCCTGCGCTGCCTGGTGGACACACTGGGGTATACAGGGCTGACCATGAAGATTTATATGCTGGCGCTGCCTGTCAATGCGGCGCTCAATTATGTGCTTATCTTCGGCAAGCTGGGCCTGCCGCGGCTGGGCGGTATCGGTGCAGGCGTGGCTACGGGGCTTACTTTCTGGCTGCTTTTGGGGATGTTTGTCTTTGTACTGCGGCGGATGGAGGCCTTCCGCACATACGGGGTACTGGGATTTTTGCGGCCTGACGGCAGCCGCATCAGGGAATATCTTACTATCGGCGTACCCATGGGTGTTTCCATCTTTATGGAATCCAGTATTTTCGGCGTGGTAGCGCTCTTTGTAGCCAAGTTCGGTACCAATGTCATTGCGGCGCATCAGGCGGCGCTGAATTTTTCATCGCTAATCTACATGATACCGCTGAGCTTTTCGCTGGCGCTGACTATCGTTATCGGCGTAGAAGCGGGGGCCAGAAGATGGCAGTCTGCCAGGGATTATACAGTACTGGGACTGGAGCTGAGCCTGGCCTGTGCCTGCGTCTATATCCTCGGCGAATATCTGAACAGGGGACTTATCGCCCGTATTTACAGCAGTGATGCGCAGATATTGTCGCTGACGGTACATTTTCTCCTGTATGCGGTGCTGTGGCAGTTCTTTGACGCAGTGGCTGCGCCGATACAGGGGGTACTGCGCGGCTATAAAGACGTTAACGCTACTTTCTGGTCGGGGATGCTGGCTTACTGGGGCATCTGCCTGCCCTTCGGTATCTTTTTTGATTTCGTACTGGGCAACGGGCCTTTTGCCTACTGGCAGAGCCTCGTTATCGGCGTGGCGTTCAGCGCGGTATTTTTAAGCTGCCGTCTGCTGTGGCTGCAGAAAAAGCTGCGGCAGGCTGCCTAAAGACAGCAGGTGATTGTGATGGAAGGGAAAAGCAGCGGCAGGCTGCCGCTGATAGATGCTTTGCGTGGTTTTGCCATTATCAATGTCGTTATCTATCATTTCCTTTATGATGTATATGTTATCTACGGTGTGAATCCGCAATGGCCCGAGCTTACGGCCATAAGCGTCTGGCAGAGGTGGGGCTGCAGCCTGTTTCTGCTGCTGGGCGGTATGGCGCTGCATCTTGGCAGGCATGCGCTGCGCAGGGGATTGCAGCTTAATGTGCTGGGGCTGGTAATTACGCTGGCGACCTATTGGCTGATACCGAGTGAGGCTATTTATTACGGCATCCTGACCTTTTTCGGCTGCGCCATGCTCACAGGCTGGCTGCTGCGTCCGCTATGGGGCAGAGTTCCGCCTGCGACGGGGCTTATCTGCTGCGTTACAGGGTATCTGTTGACGCAGGATGTCAGCAGCGGCTGGGTGCAGCTGGGCAGCTGGCGGCTGTGGCAATGGCCGCAGGCATTGTATGACGACAGGCTGGCTATCCTGGGCTTTCATGGCAGCAGCTTTGCTTCGGCAGATTATGTGCCGCTTTTGCCGCACATCTTTGTCTTTATCGGCGGCTGGTTTCTTTATGCCTGGCTGGAACGTGCTGGCAGGCTGCATTGGCTGAAATATGGGGATATACGGCTTTTGACGCTACCGGGCAGGCACAGCCTGCTGATTTACCTGCTGCACCAGCCGCTGCTGCTGGGATTGTGCAGGCTCGTTTATGGCTACTGAAAAACTTTTCATGCCTTTCAGGTATGCAAATAGATAAAAGATAAGTATTTGCCTGAAATATCCGGCGGCGGTACAATAAAGGCAGTAAAAATGGCGGCGGGCGGCTGCATTTTGCCGGACGCCCGGACGAGGAGGAAGAAGATATGGGGAAGAAGATTGTTGTTATTGCGGTCAGTCCGCGTAAACAGGGTAATTCTGCCGCTTTGGCGCAGGCTTTTATGAAAGGCGCACAGGCAGGCGGCCATGAAGCGCAGTATATCAAGCTGGCCGATAAAGATTTAAAATTCTGCCGCGGCTGTCTGGCTTGTCAGACAACAGGCCGCTGCGTTATTAAAGACGATGTGGCGGAACTGCTGCCGATATTGCAGAGTGCTGATGCGGTTGCTTTTGCATCGCCGGTATATTATTACAGCGTCTGCGGGCAGCTGAAAACTTTCCTTGATCGTACTAACCCGTTGTTTACGGCAGAATATGCTTTCCGTGATATTTATGTGCTGCTGACGGCGGCAGAGGATGAAGCCCATACGCCGGAAGGAGCCGTTAAAGCCGTACAGGGCTGGATTGACTGCTACGAGCAGGCCCGTCTTGCAGGCTGCGTCTTTGCCGGCGGGGTAACGGCAGCCGGCGATATTGCCGGTCATCCGGCGCTGCAGCAGGCGTATGAGCTGGGAAAAGGCATCAAATAAAGTGTAAAGCGCAAAAAAGAGGTTCAGTTATACTGAACCTCTTTTTGTATTTGTGGCTTAGGATTACAGTCCTGCCTGCTCAATGCCGCTGAACAGGAAGCCCATGTGATTGACGGAATTTAACAGGACAAGACGCCAGGCGCCCTCGTTGTATTCCATGACGTTGATGCAGGTGTTGTCCTGCTTGATCTGCCAGAAATGTTCCATGCCAAGTCCCAGCAAATCGCAGATAATGGCTTTGTTGACGGCGTCGTGAGCCGCTACCAGTATCGTCTTGCCTTCGTATTTACGGGCGTATTCGTCAAAGGCAGCGCGCACGCGGCGGCGTACATCGTCAAGAGTTTCACCGCCTTCGCCAGGCATCTGTACCAGATGGGGCGCAGTGTGCCATTGCTCAAATTCAACGGGATAGGCTTTGGCAATATCGGGCGCCAGTACGCCTTCCCAGTCGCCGTGGTTAATCTCTGTCAGCCGCTCGTCTGTGGCAACGGGCAGCTTGTGCAGGTCAGCGCAGAATTTGCAGGTCTGATAGGAACGCTGTAGCGGGCTGGAGATGCAGACATCCAGCGGCACATTTTTCAGTCCCTGTGCCAGCAGTTTTCCCTGCTCCAGACCACGGGGACTGAGCGGGGTATCTTCCTGTCCTTGGTAGCGTCCTTCGATATTCCAGGTGGTTTCGCCGTGTCGTATCAGGATTATTCTAACCATTTCAGCCCTCGCAGTTAATGAGTTTTACGTCCAGAATGCCGTCTACGCCGCGCAGCTGCAGCATGATGTCATTGGGGATGTCGTTGCCTACGGCGATGGCCATGATATTGGTATCTTTTACGGTGGTACTGCCTACCTGCATACCGTTGATGTTGATGCCGGCGTTGCCGAGGATGGTCGCCATCTGGCCGATCATGTTAGGCTTGTTGGCATGGGGAGCCAGCAGCAGGTAGCCTTCGGGTTTGAAGTCCACCTTGTACTGGTCGATTTCGACAATCTTGGGTTCCTTGCCGTCAAAGAGTGTGCCCACCAGCTTATGGGTTGCCTTATTGGTAGTGATTTTGGCGGTGATGGCGGTAGTGAAATAGCCGGGTTTGTGAGATTTGCTTTCCTTTACGTTCAGGTGACGCTTTTTGGCGATGCCGGGGGCGTTGACAAAGTTAACGCTGTCCTGCAGGATAGGATTCAGCAGACCTTTTAAGAAAGCAGTAGTCAGCGCCTGGGTTTCTGTTTCCGCCAGGATGCCGGTATATTCCACTTCCACTTCCTGTACGGGGCCTTCGGTCAGATAGATGCCGATAGTACCCATGCGTTCTGCCAGACCGAAATAGGGTTGGATAACGGCGGCAACGCTCTTGGGAATGGGCGCCATGTTAACGGCGGTCATAACCGGTTTGCCCTGCAGGGCGTCGATAACGCCGTAAGCTACGTCTACGGCTACGCCGATCTGTGCTTCAATGGTGGAAGCGCCAAGATGCGGAGTCTGTACTACGTTGAACATACCGATGAAGGGATTATTTTCGGCGGTCAGCGGTTCCTCAGGATAAACGTCGATAGCAGCGCCTGCCACCTTGCCGCTCCTGAGGGCGTCGGCCAGGGCCTGGGTATCTACGCAGCCGCCGCGGGCGCAGTTAACGATGCGTACGCCGTCTTTCATCTTGGCGATGGTTTCGGCGTTAAGCATTTTTTCTGTTTCCTTGGTCAGCGGAGTATGGATGGTGATATAGTCGGAACGTTCCAGCAGGGTGTCAAGGTCAACCAGCTCTACGCCTACCTGATGAGCGCGCTCTTCGGTAATATAGGGGTCGTAGCCGATGGTGGTCATTTCCATGGCCTGCATACGTTTTGCCACGCGGCTGCCGATGCGGCCGACGCCGATGATGCCCAGGGTCTTACCCTGTACTTGGATGCCGTCAAAGCTCTTTCTGTCCCATTTGCCTGCCTGGATGGAAGTGTGCGCCTGGGGGATATGTCTGGTCATGGCCATCATCATGGCGATGGTGTGCTCGGTTGCGGCCATGGTATTGCCTTCGGGAGCATTCAGTACCATGATGCCGCGGGCAGTTGCCGCCGGGATGTCGATGTTGTCGACGCCTACGCCGGCGCGGCCGATAACTTTGAGGTTGGTAGCAGCGTCGATAATATCTTTGGTGACCTGGGTCTGGCTGCGGGTTACGAGGCCGTCATACTGGCCGATGCAGGCTTTCAGTTCTTCGGGGGGCATATTGGTTTTTACGTCTACATCAAAATGCTGGCGCAGCAGGGCCACACCTTTTTCACTTACGTCATCACTTACTAATATTTTCATGGTCATAATTTCTTCCTCCGTTTTATCCTGAGATTATTATTTATTGATGCTGTTTTTGATATTCGCGCATAAATTCAGCCAGAGCGGTGCACGCCTCCATGGGTACGGCATTGTAGGCGGAAGCGCGGCAGCCGCCTACCAGACGATGACCGCCGACACCGATGAAGCCAGCGGCTTTGGCGGCAGCGACAAAGTCTTTTTCCAGCTCTCTGTCTGCCAGGTTAAAGGTAATGTTCATCTTGCTGCGGTATTCCTTGTCGGCATGACCGATGTAGAAGCCGTTGCTGTTGTCGATAGCGTCGTAGATGACCTGCGCCTTGGCTGCATTATTGGCAGCTACGGCAGCGACGCCGCCCTGGCTCTTAATCCAGTGTAAGGTCTTATTTACCATATAGATGCAGAAGACCGGGGGCGTGTTGTACAGAGAGTCGTTATCGGCAAAGGTGCTGTATTTCAGCATGGTAGGCAAATCCTGCCTTGCTTTTGCCAGGAAAGATTTTCTGGCTATGACGATGACTACGCCGGCTGGGCCCAGATTTTTCTGCGCGCCTGCATAGATAAGGTCAAAATCAGCCACGTTGACGCGGCGGGAAAGGATGTCGCTGGACATATCGCAGATTACCGGCACGTCAAATTTGGGAAAGACCGGATATTCTGTGCCGTAAATGGTATTGTTGGCTGTCAGATGTACATAGCAGGTGTTTTCTTTGATGGTGAATTCCTGCGGGATATAGCAGTGGTTGCGGTCGGCGCTGGAAGCAGCTTCGTAGGCGTCGCCGAAGAATTTGGCCTCAGCCATGGCTTTTTTTGCCCACACGCCTGTGTTGACATAGGCTGCCTGTTTGCCCTCGGTGAGGAAGTTGGCTGCCGTCATCAGGAACTGGGTACTGCCGCCGCCCTGGATAAACATGATTTCATAATCCTCGGGAATCTCCATCAGCTCGCGCAGCAAATCTTTGGTTTCCTGGTGCAGCGCGGCGTAATCGGCGCTGCGATGGCTCATCTCGATAATGCTCATCCCTGTGCCGCGGTAGTCGGTAAATTCGGCCTGCGCCTCCTGCAACACTGTCAGCGGCATGGCGGAGGGACCGGCGTTGAAATTATAAGCTCTGGTCATGTGAAAATCTCCTTCGATAATAAAAATAGAGAAGTCGTCCCTTGGGACGAGCTTCTCTTCTCGCGGTGCCACCCAAATTCGGCTGCGGCAATGGTTTGGCAGGGTAAAAAAATAAGCTCTCCATCCCCAATGGGACGAGAACTTTTCCCGCGTTGCCACCCAAATTGCCTACGGCCATCTTTAGTTCGCTGTATCGGGCGAGACCGTCAAATTCATCATTTGCCGCTCCAAAGCGGAACAGTTTTGCCTTGCTGCTGCCTTGCATCGACCGGCAGCTTTCTGAAAGCTGAGCAGACTGCTTCTTTATCATAGCGTTTTCATATAAAATTGATTGTTAAAAATTATATCACTAATCTGATACTAGTCAAGCAAAAAATATAAAAGTTTCCTTAAAAAAGTTGCTTTCATAGATATTGTATGGAATATTACACTTTGAAAATAATAAAAATTTTCAGAGTTTTCTCTTGCCAGCGCGCCTAAAAACTGTTATGGTAATGTATATGTGGCGCACGGCGCCGTTGAAGCGCGGCTCAGGCCGCAGGGTAGAAAGGAAGTTATTCAATGGAAAAAAGACAGGACGGCAATCAGAACGGAAGCTTTACGTCTTCCTTCGGTTTCATCATCGCATGTGTAGGTTCGGCAGTAGGGTTAGGTAATATCTGGCTGTTTCCTTATCGTCTGGGCGAATACGGGGGAGCGGCTTTTTTAATTCCTTATTTATTCTTTGTGTTCTTATTCGGCTGGGTAGGTCTTTCCGCCGAATTTGCTATAGGGCGTCTGGCGCGCACCGGCACGCTCGGTTCGTATAAGTATTGTTTTGCGCAGCGCGGCTTGGGCAAATTGGGTAAGTCTTTAGGCTGGATACCGCTCTTGGGCAGCCTGGGACTTGCCATTGGTTATGCTATCATCCTCGGCTGGATTTTGCGCAGTTTGTGGGGCTCTGCCAGCGGCGAGCTGCTCACTGCCGACCCGGCGGTATATTTTGCGGCTGCCAGCGGCGAGTACGGCAGCCTGCTGTGGCACGTGCTGGTTATCGGTATCACCGGCGCGGTGCTTTTAATGGGTATTATTAAAGGTATTGAAAAGGTCAGCAAGATTCTCATGCCGCTCTTTTTCCTGCTCTTCTTATTTTTAGCCGTGTGGGTATTCTTCCTGCCGGGCAGTGAAAAAGGCTATGAGTTTTTGTTCGTACCGGATTGGGATATGCTCATGCGTGCTGATACCTGGGTCATGGCTATGGGGCAGGCTTTCTTCTCCCTCTCCATTACCGGCTCCGGTATGATTGTGTACGGTGCATATCTGGATAAGGATGTGGACATTCCGAAAGCATCTTTGCGTACTGCCTGCTTTGATACTATTGCGGCTATGCTTTCCGGTCTTGCTATTATGCCGGCGGTATTCTCTTACGGTATCGGCGCAGACAGAGGGCCATCGCTGGTATTTCTGACGCTGCCGACTGTTTTCCAGCAGATGCCTATGGGGCAGTTCTTTGCGGTGTTCTTCTTCCTATCCGTATTCTTTGCGGGTATTACTTCTTTAATCAATATGCTGGAAGCCGTCAGCGAAAGTTGGCAGAAGAATTTCGGCATTACCAGGAATACGGCTGTCATGCTCTGCTGCGTACTCAGCCTGGCAGTGGGCGTCTTTATCGAGGCAGAGCCTAAGGTAGGCAGCTGGATGGATTTCGTGTCCGTAGTCATCGTACCTTTCGGCGCAGTACTGGGCGCTGTTTCCATCTATTATGTACTGGGATGGGAACGCATCAAACAGGAACTGGAAATTGGTCATGGCAAGCTTTCTGCCGGTTTTGGCATTGCCGGCCGTTATATCTACGTACCGCTGACGGTGCTGGTACTGATTCTTGGCTTTGTGTACGGCGGCATCGGCTGATAGCTCATTGACTTGAAAAATACAAAATGCAATAAAAAAGCGTGTTAACGTAAGTTAACACGCTTTTTGCTTAAGGGGATTATTTTACCAGCGCCGCCAGATCAGCTTTGCTCTGCAGGCCGATTGCCTGATTTACTTTGACGCCGTTTTTGAAAACGAGCAGGCTGGGAATGCTCATGATGTTGAAATGAGCTGCCAGCTCCGGGTTATCGTCTACATTTACTTTAACAATTTTTACGTCGCTGTTTTCTTTGCCGAACTCTTCGAGGATGGGAGCCTGCATACGGCAGGGTCCGCACCAGGGGGCCCAGAAATCTACGAGGACGGGTTGAGCTGCTTCCAGTACTTCTTGTTTGAATTCATTGGTATTTACTTCTAAAGCCATAATAACACTTCCTTTGATATATATAATTGTACTTACTGTTTGTTTAGGGTACGCAGATATTTGATTGCTGCGCTTCCGGCTGCCGCGCCTTCGTAAACCGCCTTGGCTACCTGCAGCATACCGCCGGTACAGTCGCCGGCAGCGAAAAGACCGGGGATATTGGTAGCTCCGTCGGCATCAATGGCGATAAAGCGTCCGTTCAGCATAGCGCCCAGCTTGCGTGCCATATCGCTGCTGCCTGCCGTGCCGAGGGCGATAAAGAGACCGTCCAGCGGCAGTATAGCGCCGTCAGTGAAAGTAACGCCGCTGATTTTTTCTTCGCCGTTAATTTCCTGCAGCTGACGTTCGTCAACCGTAAAGCCAGCTGCTTTGGCTGCTGCTCCGTCTTCGCCATTGGTCAGGATGGTGACGCTGCCAGCCAGATGCCGCAGATAATCTGCTTCATGCAGGGCATAAGCGCCGCTGCCCAGTACGGCTACATCTTTGCCGCGGTAGAAGAAGCCGTCGCAGACAGCGCAGTAGCTGACGCCGCGTCCTTCCAGACGCTGCAGCCCAGCCAGCCTTACGGTGGCATTCTTAGTACCGGTAGCCAGGATAACGGCGGGCGCTGTATAAATATCAGAAGCAGTCTGAACAGCGAAATTGCCGGTATAGTCTAAGGACAATACTTCTTCACAGTGGATTTCTGCTCCCAAAGCTGCTGCCTGCTCCAAGCCTGCTGCATAGAGCTCCGTACCAGACGCAGTAGTGCCGTAGTAGTTTTCAATACGGTGCGCCTTGGCCAGTGATCCGGGACCATTTTCCAAGAGCAGGACCTTGATGCCGGCGCGCAGTGCGTACAGTGCGGCAGAGACGCCTGCCGGACCGCCACCGATAATGATTAGTTCTGCCATCCTGACTGCCTCCTTTAATATTACTAAATAATAATAATTTTCCTGTGCTTATTATAACAGAGTTTCTGACATATGTCTATTATTATCGTTGCAATTATTTCTGAGCAGGGTCGGCCTGCTGCAGTGGTGTCTCGAAGTAAACGCTGGTGCTGGGGAAAGCGCAGCTTACGCCTGCCTCTTCCATAATCTGCATCAGCTGCAGGTTTATTTTTTGCAGGATATCCAGATATTCCACCTGGCTGCCGGTCTTGGCGTAGAAGGTAACGCGTACATTAAGGCTGCTGTCGGCGTAGGCTACGAAGTGTACGCGGATATCGTCGGTGTAAATCATATCCTCGCAGCTGCTCAGATAGCTTTTGATAGCGGCTATTACATCCTGCATCTGGGCAGCAGTAGTGCTGTAGGTAAGTCCCAGGGTAAAGTCTACGCGGCGTTTCTGGCGCATGGTGAAGTTGGTAATGGGAGTGTTGGAAAGCAGGGAGTTGGGGATGTAGACCAGCTCCTGCGGGAAGGTACGCACGCAGGTACTGCGGAAGGAAACCTTTTCTACGGTGCCTTCGATGCCGTTGGCGGTAATCCAGTCGCCAATCTTGAAGGGCTTGTCCAAAATAATGATCAGGCTGCCGAAAACATTAGCCAGCGCGTCCTTGGCTGCAAAAGCGATAGCCAGAGAGCCGATACCGAGAGAGGCTACGAAGCCGCTGATGTCATAATTCCATTCTTTGGCGATGGTGACAAAGCCGAGTACCACGATGATGATGCGCAGGATGGTAGAGAAAATGTTGGAAACGGCTTCTTCCGTGCGGATGCCGATATGGGTGAACAAGTCGAGCATCATGCCGTGGGTGGTATCGCTGAGGTTGTAGCAGCCCCAGAAGAAAGCCAGTACGATGGTGCTGCGCAGGACGCGATCGATAAACAGCGTGCTGCTCATCAGGGGGATGGGCGCAAAAATCAGCGCGCCATAGATGCCGCCGACTGCCAGCACTACGTTGATAGGATTTTCAAAAGCTTCTAAAATCTGTTCATCGTAGGGGAAAGAGCTGGCTAAGGCAAATTTATGCAGCAGGTTGAACAGGAAGTGCCGGTAAAGATAACGCAGCAGGACAAAGAAACAAAGAATGCCGATGGAGGTGCTCCAGGGCATGAGGGATTGCAGTATGTTTTCCATAAATACCTCCGTAATGATTTTGTTTATATTGTAACATTAGGTGCAATGTAAAACAACGAGTTTACAGGTTTTTCGAATACTTTTAACACAAGTGCTGATTTAAAAATATTTTCTATGGTATAATAATCCGTAATAAAACCGGAGGAGGATTTAGTGATGGACTATCTGGCGGAAAGGCTTATTGCCGGCACCATGATTATCCTGGGTCCTTTGCTGACGATATTTGATCTGCCTGGCAATACTCTACTACTTATTACCAGTCTGGGCTTTGCCCTTTATGATGAGGGAATGTTTGGCAACAGCAGGCTGCTGGCGGCAACATTCTTTATTTATGCTTTAGGAGAGGGCTGGGAATTCTGCGTGTCGCTGTTTGGCATCAAGCGCAAGAAGGTTTCCTGGCTGGCTGTACTGCTTATCGGCATCGGCGGCTTTATCGGCACCCTGATAGGCACGGCGCTGCTGCCGGTACTGGGTTCTTTTGCCGGAGGTATAGCCGGAGCCTATGCAGCAGCTTTTCTCTACGAATATATTCATACCGGCAGGAAGGACAATGCGCTGGCGCTGGCGATGCGGGCGGCCAAGGTCCGTTTTCTGGCGCTGATCGGCAAACTGGCGGCAGGTATCCTGCTGGCATTCATCCTGTTCAGACAGGTATTCTGGAATCATCTGTAAAGTGAGGGAAAAACATGGAATTTACTTTTGTACATAATAATTTTAACGTTCTGGATTTGGAAAAGAGCCTTGCTTTTTACAAGGAAGCTTTGAATCTTAAAGAAGCGCGCCGTTTTGAGCCGGAGGACGGCAGCTTCGTACTTGTATACCTTACCGACGGCAAAACTCCGCATCAGCTGGAGCTGACCTGGCTGCGTGACCGCAAGGAGCCGTATAACCTGGGGGAGAACGAATTTCATCTTGCTTTCGCAGTGGAAGATTTTGCTGCTGCCTATGAAAAGCATAAAGCCATGGGCTGCATTGTATATGAAAACAGGGAGATGGGCATTTATTTTATCGCCGATCCCGATAATTACTGGCTGGAAATCATCCCGACGCAGAAAGGGTGAGCAGCGTGGCTGATTTAAAGCAATACATTGTTGCTGCCAGCGGCAAGATGCGGCAGCCGGCTTTTGACTTGCTAAACGAACAGGTGCAGCTCCTGTCCTGGCAGCAGGGAGGCCGCGTACCGGCAGAGCAGTTTGACAGCTGGCTGGCGCAGGCGGACGCGCTTTATTCCGCGGGCAATATTAAGATTGATGCTGCCTTGCTGGCTAAGGCGCCAAAGCTGAAAGTTATCGCTCAGGCCTCCGTAGGCTATGACAATATAGATATTGCTGCCTGCACAGCGCAGGGCATCAAAGTAGGCAATACGCCGGGCGTGCTCAACGACGCTGTGGCCGACCTTGCCTACGGACTGCTTATTGACTGCGCCCGCCATATCGTGCGCGGCAGCGAGCATGTGAAAAGCGGCTTGTGGGGACAGCGGCGCGGTTTGGGCTTTGGTACCGATTTGGCAGGCAAGACGCTGGGTATCGTAGGCATGGGCGGCATCGGGCAGGAAATCGCCCTGCGCGCGCAGGCCAGCAAGATGCGTGTCATCTACCATAACAGGCACCGTCGCAGTGATGAAGCGCAGCTGGGCGTAAGCTATGCGGAGCTGGAGGATTTGCTGGCGCAGGCAGATTTTGTCGTGGCAGCGGTGACGCTCAATCCTTCTACCAAGGGGATGTTTAATGAACGCACCTTTGCTGTGATGAAACCCACGGCAGCCTTTATCAATGTAGCCAGAGGCGCCGTGGTGGATACCCATGCGCTCTATCTGGCGCTTAAAGAAGGCAGGCTGGCAGCGGCGGCGCTGGATGTTACCGACCCGGAGCCGCTGCCGGGAGAGCATGAGCTGCTTACGCTGCCTAATGTAACCGTAACTCCGCATATCGCTTCGTCTACCACGGAAACACGTGACGCCATGGCGTTGTTGACGGCGGAAAATATCCTGGCCGGACTGCGCGGTAAGCGGCTGCCGGCACAGGTTAATGAAATCAAGGAATAAACTGGACTATGAAACATAAAATCTGTCTGCATGGCATCAATGTCAAAAATAAAGGTCAGCTGCTGGAGGCTGTCAAAAAGCTTTTGCCGCTGGCCGCAGAAAAAACAAGGCAGAAGGAAAAATATCTGCCGGATAACGATATGCTGAAATACAGCAGCTATAAATTTTCCGTGCCGGGCAGTAAGGACTACAAGGTAACCTGCCTCAGCGGTATCATGGTAGTCAGCGACAGGCTGCTGCCTGTAAACGATGTGGTTATTGAATATGATAACCGCAGTCTGCCGGCAGTACAGCGGATTTTGAAGAAGCTGCTGAGCGGCAAGCTGCATTTTGTGCTGGAAGAGCCTGATCTGCTTTTGCGTTTGCAGCAGCAGCGAGGCCGCTTCAAGATAGAGGACCAGCCCTTATATGATGAAGACAGTGTAGCGACTATTTTGAACTGCCATCTGCCGGTGCAGGTGTACAATGTCAGCAAGCTGTGGGGTATTTTCCTGCAGCAGCCCGGCGAGAAGCCCTCGGTGCGGCAGCTGCGCGTCAAGCTGCGTCGGCTGCGTTCCTCTTTGGCGCTGTTTAAGCCGCTGTTGCCGGAGGCCAAGCTGCTGTACTGGAAAGCAGAATTTAAAAAATGGACGGATATGCTGGGCGGTGCCAGAGAGTATGATGTGGCGCTGCTGACCTGCATGAAGATTCGCCGCAGCAGGCAGGATGATGCTGAGCAGCAGCTGGAACTGGAACAGCTGCTGCAGGAACGCAGACAGCGCCAGGCTAAAAAGGTGCTGCATCTGAGCAGCATCAATGCTATGACTGCTGCTTTGCTGGATTTCTTGCTGCTGCTGTACAGTCTGCCGCTGCGTAAAGAAATGCGTCAGCTGCGGCTGCGCAGCTTCCTGCGGCAGCGTCTTTCCGACTGGTGTGATAAGCTGCTTCTGCTGCCGGAGCGTTATCCCGATGTAGAGGATATGGAACAGCTGCATAAAGTGAGGATTAAGATTAAACGCTTCCGTTACGCTTTGCAGGCTGCGCCGGAGATACCGGTAATGCCGCTGCTGCTGCGCCGCCTGAAGAATCTGCAGGATATGCTGGGACTTTTGCACGATAACTATATCAACGACCGTTTAATCGAGGAGATTGTAGCGGCGCATCAGGACAATGCGGAGCTGCGCTGTGAGGGCGCCATGTTCTGCGGCTGGGACAGCGCCAGGAGCGAGGCTGCCCTTACCAGCCTGCCGGAGGTCTGGGAGGAGTTCAGCAGCTGCCTGCAGGAGTGGCGGGAGGAATATCTGTGATGGACAGCGAGAAATGGACAGCAATGCTTGCCGACTACGGCTTTGAGCCCTGGGAGGGCGGCGGTATGCGTGGCTGGCATCGCCGTATGGATTTTGTCAAGGACTGCCTCGCCGGTGAGATAGGGCGTTACAGCGCTGAAGATTACATCATTACCAGTCATCAGGGCAGGGCGTCTGCCCGATGGCTGCAAGATAACTGGCAGCCGAAAGAAGATGTGATGAAGCACCGCTTTCTTTTAGCTGACAGTGAATTTTCAGAATTGCAGGTCAAATCATACTGGCTGGGATTAAAAGGCTGGCTGGAAATTTTACATTACAGGAAAGGAGATCAGGAAAAAAGATTTGCGGATTTGATTTATCTGGCGGAACAGAAAGACTGATGTTGGACTATATTTTTAATAAGGGAAGGTAATACAAATGTTATTGGCATTATTTATCATCACTCTGGTATGCTTTGCCATTGCCTATAAATGGTATGGCGGCTTTCAGAGTCGTTTCTACGGGCTTGACCCCAAAAAAGAAACTCCGGCTAAGGAGTTTCAGGATAATATCGACTATTGCCCGGCGCATCCTGCCGTGCTGATGGGACATCACTTTGCTTCCATCGCCGGTGCCGGCCCCGTTGTCGGACCGATTGCTGCGGCAGCAGTACTTGGCTGGCTGCCCACGTTTTTGTGGATTATCGTCGGCTGCATTTTCTTCGGCGGCGTGCATGACATGGGCGCACTGGTTGCTTCCATTCGTCATAAAGGCATGTCCATCGGCGAGGTTGTACGTCAGTGGATTGGCGCGCGCGGCCATAAGCTGTTTCTGGCTTTTACCTGGCTGAGCCTGACGCTGGTTATCGCCGTCTTCCTGGAACTGGCGGCGCAGACTTTTGCTGCTGACCCGGCAGTTGCCTTTACCGCTACTTTATACATTTTTATGGCCATGGTTTTCGGTATCGCTATCTACCGCTATAATATTTCTCTGAAAATCAGCACCATCATTATGATCCCCATCCTGTTCGGGGCCCTGGTATTCGGTATCGACAGCACCTGGGTACAGGCTACCTTTAATATGAGCGTTGATTTCTGGCGTGGCGTACTGATTGTTTACATCTTTGCCGCTTCCATCCTGCCCGTATGGCTGCTGCTCCAGCCCCGTGACTATCTGGCGTCCTACATGCTGTATTTTTCCGTCTTCCTGGGCGGCGTAGGCATGATTTTCGGCGGCGCCGGTTATGAAGTTAAGCTGCCGGCTTTCAAGGGCTTCATTACTCCGGCTGGCGACTGGCTGTGGCCGCTGCTCTTCATCACTGTTGCCTGCGGCGCGATTTCCGGTTTCCACTCCCTCGTAGCTTCCGGTACCACTTCCAAACAGCTTTCACGTGAGACTGACGCTGTTGCCGTAGGCTATGGCGCCATGCTTCTGGAAGGCGTGGTAGGCGTTATTGCCCTGGGTACCATTATGATGCTGGGCGATATGCCGAAAGGCGGCCCCACCGTTGTCTATGGTCAGGGCCTGGGTCAGTTTGCTACCCTGCTGGGTATTTCTCCCCGTCTGGGCACTGCCATCGGTCTTTTGGCGCTGAACTCCTTCATCCTGACCTCTCTTGATACCGCTACCCGTCTGGCACGTTATCAGCTGCAGGAATTTACCGGTATGAGCCTCAATAAATATCTGGCTACCGGTATCAGCGTTGCTGTAGCTCTGGCGCTTATCTTTGTTAAGACCGGTAAGGTTGCCGCATGGCAGATGATCTGGCCGGTATTCGGCGCAACCAACCAGCTGGTTGCGGCTATCGCCCTGCTGGCACTGGGTGTATGGGTAATCCGCGCGCTAAAGAAAAACGCCGGTTTTATCATGTATCCCATGGGTTTCATGCTGGTAACTACTATCGTAGCCCTTGTACAGATGATTCTTTCCGATAACGCCAATCCCATCGTTACCGGTATTTCCGTCATCCTGCTCATCCTGACCGCAGCGCTTCTGAAAGAAGCCTATGCAGCATTGAACAGCAGCAAATCCGAATAATTACTGATCCTGCCTTTAATGTAAAATAACATAAATAAAAAGCTCAGTCCCTTACGGGGCTGAGCTTTTTGCTTGTCTTTATTCCACACAGTCGGCCAGCAGTTTTTTGGCGTCAATATACTGGGCAATACCGGCGGCTACCTTCTTGGATTCTTTCATGGCCAGTACGACGGTGGCAGGGCCGTGTACTACGTCGCCGCTGCTGAATACGCCGGGACGGGTCGTCATGCCGTAGGGGCGTTCG
Organism: uncultured Phascolarctobacterium sp.; assembly: GCA_900545025.1. Taxonomy (GTDB): domain Bacteria; phylum Bacillota; class Negativicutes; order Acidaminococcales; family Acidaminococcaceae; genus URXU01. The sequence goes on along the minus strand of UQXH01000005.1, from coordinate 15,318 downwards.
CGGGTGATGACAAAGCCGCGGTCGTCTACCTGGATGCCTTTGGTAGTGGACACAATGCGGGCAGCGGGCTTCTGACCAACCGCCAGGATGACGCAGTCGCAGGGCATAACTTCCTGACCGCCTTCGGCGATAAACTGGCCGTCAGCAGTCTGGGTGATGTTCTGCAGCAGCAGGCCCGCCACTTCGGTTTCATCGGCCGGGCAGGGGTGGCGGCGGATATTATTGAGGGCGCGCATCTGCTTCTTGTTCAGATAAGCCATGGGTTGTTTGAGAAAATTGAACTGCACGCCTTCCTTGACGGCAGCATTGTATTCCGACGGCAGGGCGGAAATATGGTCTTCGCTCTTATGGTAGACGACGCTGACATTTTTCGCACCGCGGCGTACTGCAGTGCGGGCAGCGTCCATAGCCACATTGCCTGCGCCTACGACGATGACATTGTCGCCGGTGTGCAGCACGGTCTCGCTTTCGTCCAGCTTGCCGCTGTCAGCCAGCACTACGGTACGCAGGAAGTAGGTGGCGGTGAGGATGCCGCTCAGTTCCTTGCCGGGGATGTCCAGCGTGCGGGGCAGGGAAGTACCGGTACCCATGAAGATAGCGTCGTAGCCCTGGGCAAACAGGTCGTCCACGGTAAAGTCGACGCCGGCCAGCTGGTTAGTGCGTATCTCTACGCCCAGGTGCAGCAGCTCGGTAATCTCACGGCGCACAACATCTTTCTGCAGGCGGAATTCCGGGATGCCGAACAAAAGCACACCGCCGGGCTCGCTCTGCGCTTCAAAGATGGTAACGGCAAAGTCCATTTTTGCCAGGTCGCCGGCTACAGTCAGGCCGGCAGGACCGGAGCCGATGACTGCTACCCTGCCGCGCTGTCCGGTGGATGGCGGGATGGGTTTTAAATCGTTGTCATGGGCAAAATCGGCTACGAACATTTCCAGGCTGCCGATTTCGATGCCGCATTTTTTCTTGGTCAGCACGCAGTGCGCTTCGCATTGGCGTTCGTGGGGGCAGACGCGGCCGCAGATAGCGGGCAGGTTGCTGCGCTCGGAAATTATCTCGTAAGCCGAGCCGATATTGCCTTCGCTCAGGGCGCGGATAAACTGGGGGATGTTGTTTTCAATGGGGCAGCCGGTGCGGCAGGTAGGACGGGCGCAGTTCAGGCAGCGTCTTGCCTCGCTGATAGCCTCGGCTGTGGTCATAGTTCTGCTCATGGTTTCATACCTCTTTTTTAGTTTCAGGATCTTGCTTTGCGGTATCTTGGTATCTGATGGAAGCTTTGCGGCCGTAGATAAGGTTTTCCAGCTGCATCAGATGATTATTGATTTCTTCCATATGGCGTGCCAGACGGTCTTCGTAGTCGGCAACGGGGTCGGGCAGACGGTCATGGTTTAAGTCTACCAGGTCTTCGCCGCTGGCGGAGCTGACGCGGATGCCATCCTTGGCCACGATACGTCCCGGGATACCTACGACGACGGAGTTGGGCGGTACTTCCTTTAAAACGACGCTGCCGCTGCCGATTTTGGAATTATCGCCGACAGTGAAGGAGCCAAGCACCTTGGCACCGCTGGAGATAACCACGTTATTGCCGATAGTGGGATGGCGTTTGCCTTTTTCCTTACCGGTGCCGCCCAGGGTGACGCCCTGGTAGAGGGTAACATTGCTGCCCAGCTCGGCAGTCTCGCCGATGACGAGTCCCATACCGTGGTCGATAAAAAGTCCCGGACCCAGTTTGGCGCCGGGATGGATATCAATGCCCGTCAGAAAACGGGAAAAGGTATTCAGCATACGGGGGATGACTACCCAGCCTTTATTATAGAAATGGTGGGCGATGCGGTGGAGCCAGATGGCATGCAGCCCGGGATAACAGAGCGCGGCCTCCAGCCTTGATTTAGCAGCAGGATCGCGCTGCATAATGACATTTAAATCTTGTTTCATCTGAGGGAACATGCTAAGGCTCCTTTCTGTAAAAATATTTAATGATATTATATTTTAGCATAGCCGCGGCAAAAAGGTAAATAAAAATGCAAAATATAGACATTTGTCAAGAGAGAAAATAGTTTTGACTGGACAGTCTTACAGTATTGCACAAATGGTCTTGTTAAAATCGGCATATAATGATACAATAAAGGCACAGAAGCAAATATGGCTAAAAATAATTACAACTGCGATTTAAAATAAGGATTGCGACGCTGTTTGACAGCCGGGGATTGCACCGGCGTCATTTTGACAAGTTAATTTATCCAAGGGGCAGCTTAGCCTGCCCCGTTTGCTTTTACACGGAAACAGAGAGGATGAAGGCATTTTGAATAAGGAAGAACTTAAACAACAGGTCTGCGCCGTCATCGACGCTTACGCAGATAAGATTAAGGATGTTGCCGACAGGATTGCCGACGAGCCGGAGCTGGGCTTTAAAGAAGTCAAGACGGCTGACAAGGTAGCCGCCTTTATGCGCGAGCTGGGACTCGAGCCGCAGACGGGACTGGCAATCAACGGCGTTAAGGCCCGCGCCAAAGGCGCCAAGGAAGGCCCCACGGCAGCGGTGCTGGGTGAACTGGACGCCATTACCTGCCCGGACAGCTGCAAGGCAGACCCGCTGACCGGTGCTGCCCATGCCTGCGGCCACAATCTGCAGATTGCAGCCATGCTGGGCGCAGCCTGCGGCATTATGAAGTCTGATGCGCTCAAATATCTGGCGGGCGACGTTGTTTTCTTCGGCGTACCTGCTGAGGAATATATCGAGCTGGCTTTCCGCAAGAAACTGGTCAAGGAAGGCAAGCTGCACTTTTTAAGCGGCAAGGGACAGCTGATTTATGAAGGCGCCTTTGACGATATCGACATGGCCATGCAGATGCACGCCGATAAGAATATGCCCGAGCCTACCGTTTCCGTAGGCGACAGCAGCAACGGCTTTGTAGGCAAGACGGTGCGCTATATCGGCCAGGTTGCCCATGCTGCCGATGCGCCTCATGAAGGCATAAACGCCCTGAACGCGGCCATGCTGGGACTCATGGGCATCAATGCCCTGCGCGAGACCTTCCGTGAACAGGACGTGGTACGTGTGCATCCCATCATCACCAAGGGCGGCGACATCGTCAACTCCGTACCGGCAGACGTCAGGATGGAGTTGTATGTGCGCGCCAAGACCATGGACGCTATCGACAATACCCACAGCCGTGTGGATGCGGCGCTCAAAGCCGGCGGCGACGCTGTAGGCGCTCAGACCGTCATCGAGACCATGCCGGGCATGATGCCGCTGTCCTGTAATAAACGTATGAACGAGCTGTTTGTGGCCAATGCCCAGATTGCTTTCCCTGACGTCGCTGTCAAGGATGCAGGTCATTTCAGCGCTTCTACCGACATGGGCGACGTATCGCACTTGCTTCCGGTCATCCATCCGTTTATCGGCGGTACGGACGGCCTGCTGCACACGGAAAGCTTCAAGGTGGTAGATTTTAAGGCTGCCGTACTGCTGCCGGCTAAGGCTTTCGCTATGACGCTTATCGACCTTCTGTACGATGATGCGGCAGAAGCCAAGGCCATCAAGGCAAACTTTAAGCCTATCCTGACCAAGGAGCAGTATATTGCTAAATGCGACAGCTATTTCAGCAAATAAATGAGGAGGGGATGTAATGTATAACATCAAACTGCACGCAATCATTCTGGCGCTGATTATCGTTGCCGAGCTTATCGGCGCCCACACTTTCAAAATCGGCGTAGGCACCATCGTCTTGCTGCCCATGCTCTATGCGCTGATGATTGGTATTTTGACCACGCCGAAATTTTTAAATCTTTCCGGCAAAAAGGAAATGCACGATGCCAGCGCTCTCTTAGGCATCACCCTGATGCTGCTCATGGCGCGCTACGGCACTCTTGTAGGGCCAACCCTGCCTAAGATTATCGCCGCTTCTCCGGCGCTGATCCTGCAGGAATTCGGCAACCTGGGCACCGTGCTCATCGGCGTACCCGTTGCCGTACTTTTGGGACTGAAACGTGAAACTATCGGCGCTGCGCACTCTATCGCCCGTGAGCCTAACGTGGCCCTTATCGGTGAACGCTTTGGTCTGGACAGCAGCGAAGGCCGCGGCGTTATGGGCGTTTATATCGCCGGTACCGTATTCGGTACTATCTTCTTCGGCCTCATGGCAAGTATCGCTTCTTCCACGCTGCCGTTCCACCCCTATGCCCTGGCTATGGCTGCAGGCGTAGGCTCTGCCAGCATGATGACCGCCGCTGTCGGTTCTCTGAGTGCTATGTATCCTGACATGGCTAACCAGATTGCCGCTTTCGGCGCAGCCAGCAATATGCTTTCCGGTCTGGACGGTCTGTATATGTCCATCTGGATGGGCCTGCCCATGACCGAATGGCTGTATAAGAAATGCTACCGCATGAGATACGGCACTGCCCCTGAAGCATCTGAAGCAGGGAAGGAGGAGAAATAATGAGCATTAAAGATACTGTTATCGTCTTACTTATTGTTACCTTTATGAGCCTGTTCTCCAATGTACTGGGAACACCGGCCGGTATCGTCGAATCCATTCCCGGCCTGCTGATTCTGGCGGCTATCGCTCTGGCCGGTATCGTCATGGCTAAATATCTGCCCGGCAATATCCCGTCCGTAGCCTATGTAGTTACCCTGGGCTGCATCCTGACCTATCCCGGCGTGCCCGGCAGCGAGTTCATCAATTTCTGGGTACAGAAGATTGGTTTTGTGGCTTTATGTACGCCCATCCTGGCTTATGCAGGCGTAGCTATCGGCAAGGATCTGGACGCTTTTGCCAAAAACGGCTGGCGTATCGTAGTGCTGGCTTGCGTAGTATTTACCGGCACCTACATCGGCAGCGCCATCATCGCCCAGGCTATCCTCAAATATCTGGGACAGATTTAAACGCACTTTTCAACAAAACGGCTCCGCGGAGCCGTTTTTTCTTGCCGCTGTCATTGAATTTAGGCGGTAATTAGAGTAAAATAAGAACAAGTACTGATTTAGGAGGTCATAGCATGGCAGAAATTTTAGCTGAAACCAAATTTTCCAGCGTTATCCATAATAATGAAGTCAGCGACGAAATCGTTAAATGGGGCAATGCCAACGGTTATCCGCTGCAAAAGGCGAAATTATACAACAAACTGAAAGCATATGTGGGCTTTTCGCCTGCAGGCTATATGATTAAGGCAGAAAAGCTGCCTCCCATCCCCGGCGGCTGGCAGGTTACAGTAGAAAAATACGAAGCCGAGGAAAGAATCATCCCGCTGAACGTACAGCCGGGTACCAACGAAGTAAACCGCTTCATCCTCAAGATGATGGACGAATACGTTAAAGAAGGCCTGAAAATGGAAATGGCTGATGATGTATACGAATCCTACGGCGCTTATCTGCGTGACCTCAAGGTTATCGGTCATCCGCTCTTAATCAACGCTTTTGAAGACTTTATCGAGAATATGCGTTAAGTCATGAGCGGTGTACTGGAAAAACAGCTGGCGCGGGCCGTGGATATGCGTCTGGCTGTCTTTGCTGCCAAGGTGCGGGACGGCAGCCTGCTGCAGGACGAGATGCAGCTGCGCGCCGCCGCTTATCTTATCAGCGAAATCATGCTGCCCTGCTGCTGCATGATGTGCAATAAGGAAAAACTGACCGCGCTGCTCTTGAGCACTAAACTGTGCGAGGGCCAGCCTGCGGCAGCCGCAAAGCTGGCGGCGCTGGTCTATGACGACCTGGCCCGCTGCAACGGTCTGGGCTGAAAGACACCTGCGGGTGTCTTTTTTATTAGCCGTACAGAATGAAAGAGGATTGTTTTATTTGGGGGGATATGTATGATTGGCACATGTGTCAACGCCGCCGCCATTTTGACCGGCTCCTTTATCGGCAGCTTTGTCAGCCGCGGCATCGGCGAAAAATATAAAAACGGACTTTTTGACGCGCTGGGGCTGGCGACGGTGGCGCTGGGGGCAAATGCGGTTGTCAGCAATATGCCCAAAAGCCAGTATCCCGTGCTCTTTATCTTCAGCCTGGCGCTGGGTACCGTCATCGGCACGCGGCTGGACATCAACGGGCGGTTTCACAGCCTGCTGCAGCGGGCTAAAGGCGGCAATAAGCTGGCAGAGGGCCTTTCGACAGCTATACTGCTTTTCTGTATCGGCACGCTGTCCATCCTGGGGCCGGTGGAAAGCAGGCTTAACGGCAATAATACCTATCTTTTTACCAATGCCACGCTGGATTTTGTATCTTCCATCATTATTTCATCAGCATATGGCTTTGGCATCGCCCTGGCGGCTATAGTGCTCTTTTTGTGGCAGGGCAGCATCTATCTTTTCGCGGGGGTTATTGCGCCCTATATGACGCCGCCGCTGATGGCGGAGATTTCGCTGGTGGGGGGCATCTTTCTGATGAGCTCCGGCATAGGCATCCTTAATCTGCGCGACTGCAAGACGCTTAATATGCTGCCGTCGCTGCTGGTGCCGCCGCTCTTTTTTGTGCTGCTGTACTTTTTCCGTTAAACAGAAAGCCAGAAACTGTTAGTACCTTAACAGTTTCTGGCTTTTTTCTTGCCGCATACTTGCAACAGGCAACTTTTATTGACATAAATAGTGAGGATGCTATAATTGAAGCTACACTGTTAATTTATGATTTTTGGAGGGGAATATATGTCTGCAAATTATTCTATGTTTCTGCCCAGCTACAGCGTGGGTCCTGACTGTTATAAGGAAATAAAAAATATTACCGCCCGTTACGGCAAGACCGTGGTAATTATCGGCGGCAAGACGGCGCTGGAAAAAGCGCAGCCCGCCCTCATGGAAGGCGTAAGAGAAGCGGGCCTCACCGTTACCGACGTGCTCTGGTACGGCGGCGACGCTACCTATGAAAATGTACAGATGCTGGCGGACGAAGCTGCTGTGCAAAATGCCGATATGATTTTTGCTGTGGGCGGCGGCCGTGCGGTGGATACCTGCAAGACATTGTCCGATACCATCGGCAAGCCTATGTTTGCTTTCCCGACCATTGCGTCCAACTGCGCAGCCTGCACCGCACTTTGCGTTATGTACAAGACTGACGGCTCTCTGGCCGGCTATCACTTTATGAAACGCTGCTGCGAGCATACCTTTATCAATACCACCATCATTGCCGAAGCACCGGAAAAACTGCTGTGGGCCGGTATCGGCGATGCTCTTTCCAAAGAATACGAAGCGCATTTTGCTTCCCGCGGCTGCCAGCTGCCTCATACCCCGCTCATGGGGATCTGCCTGAGCCGCGCCTGCACCCAGCCGCTGCTGGATTACGGTCAGCAGGCTCTGGAAGACTGCCGCAATGACAGGGAATCTGTGGCCATCCGAGAAGTAGCGCTGGATATTATCATCAGCACCGGCATCGTATCCAATCTGACCGTAGGCGGTAAGGAATACTACTATAACTCCTCGCTGGCGCACTGCTTCTACAACTCCTATACCTATCTGCCCCAGGCAGAAAGACACCTGCACGGCGAAATTGTCTCCTTTGGTACCGTGGTGCTTCTGACCTACGACAAACAGATTGAAGAACGCAACAAGATTGCTGCTTTCAACAAGGCGCTGGGACTGCCCGTAACGCTGGCGGAAATGGAACTGACTGAAGCAGACATCGACAAGCTGCTGGAAAAAGCTGTTACCATTAGCGAATGGAACGGCTCCAAACAAAAGTTGAGCATTGCTGAATTTAAACAGGCCATCTTCGATATGGATGCTTATGGACAAAACTTATAATCTCGTTGCAAAAAAACGCAATCAATGCTAAAGTTAATATGTAACTGAATAAAAAGACCGCTAGGGGCGCATTTGCTGAGAGGGCTGAGGCCCGACCCTTTGAACCTGATTTACGGATAATACCGGCGTAGGAAAGTGGATAACGACAATAATTTTGCCAGTCCTTTTGCCGGGACTGGCATTTTTGTTCCCGCAGGCGGCGAAACGGAGGTAGTAAAAATGGCAACACAGATGCAGCTGGCAAGACAGGGCATTATTACAGACGCCATGCGCACAGTGGCGCAGCAGGAAGGCGTCAGCGGGGAATTTATCCGCGCAGGCGTGGCAGAGGGCACAATCGCCATCTGCTGCAATGTTAATCACAAAAACCTTGTCCCCCGCGGCGTGGGACAGGGACTGAAAGTAAAGGTAAACGCCAATATAGGCACGTCCAGCAGCTTTCCTGATATCGAGCCGGAGCTGGTGAAGCTCAGGGCGGCAGTGGACGCAGGAGCGGATGCCGTGATGGATTTATCCACCGGCAATAATATTACCGCTTCCCGTCGGGCGATTATTGAAAATTCTACCGTCATGGTGGGTACGGTGCCCATGTATCAGGCTACCGTAGAAACCATTAAAAAACGCGGCGCCGTAGTAGAAATGACCAAGGAAGATTTGTTTGACGTTATCCGCATGCAGGCGGCGGATGGTGCAGACTTTATGACTCTGCACTGCGGCATTACGAAGAACGTGCTCAAGGCGCTGACCGAGGAAGGCCGCATCATGGATGTAGTGAGCCGCGGCGGCAGTTTTATTACCGGCTGGATGCTGCACAACGATAAAGAAAATCCGCTGTACGAATATTATGACGAAATACTTGATATCTGCGCCGAATATGATGTAACCATCAGTCTGGGCGACGGCCTGCGTCCCGGCTGTCTGGCGGACGCTACCGACAGGGCGCAGATTCAGGAGCTTTTAAATCTGGGCGAGCTGACCCAGCGTGCCTGGGATAAAGGCGTACAGGTAATGGTGGAGGGACCGGGCCATATGCCCTATAATCAGATTGCCGCCAATATGCAGCTGCAGAAACGCATCTGCCATGGCGCGCCTTTTTACGTACTGGGACCCTTGGTAACGGACGTAGCGCCCGGCTATGACCATATTACCAGCGCTATCGGCGGCACGCTGGCGGCGGTCAGCGGCGCGGATTTTCTGTGTTATGTGACACCGGCGGAGCATCTGGGACTGCCGGATTTAAATGATGTACGCGAGGGAGTTATCGCAGCCCGTATTGCGGCTCACGCTGCCGACCTTGCCAAAGGCAATAAGCAGGCATGGGCATGGGACAACGCCATGGCCAAAGCCCGCAAGGAACTGGACTGGCCGGAGCAGCTGCGCCTGGCGCTTGACCCTGTTAAGGCCACCGAATACCGCAACAGGAAAAACAAAAGCGATGACGAAGCCTGCTCCATGTGCGGTGATTACTGCGCCGTAAAAATTGTGGGTCAGTATTTGGAGGAACATAAGAGAAAAAGTAAATAGTAAGAAGTAAAAAAGCACTGCGTAAGCAGTGCTTTTTTGTTTGTGCCTATTTTGTTTTTTTGAGAATAGTTATTTCTGTCAGATTTTGCTGCAGATGATTTTTTCTGCAATTTGCCTTATGTTTCATATTCAAGTCAGACATAAGCTCTGTAATATTCATTTCTTTGGTACCAAAACAGCAAGAAGTGTTTCAACTGGATTGGTACTGTTTTTAGAAGAAACAATATCTGTCAAAACATCAAGCAGCGCAGTAAGCATAAACTAAATAAAATAAGTGCTGTTGAAGTTTCTTTAATTTATAAATTAAGTTGAAACAGGAAATATATATAAATACATAGAAATGAAATAAAATGAATAAATTTAAAATGTTTGGAATGTAGCAAAATCTGGAAATGGGGGGCAATAAAGTGATAGAGTTTATTGGTGTAGGTAAAGATTATAAAGAGCACAGCATTTTAAAAAATGTAAATATCAGAATAAATAAAGGTGAACTTGTTGTTATTATTGGTCCTTCGGGATGTGGTAAAACAACTTTATTAAAAATGATTAACCGCTTGATAGAACCAAGCAGTGGAATTATTTTCATTAATGGTAAAGATATTACTCAACAGGACGTTATTGAGCTAAGACGTAATATCGGGTATGTAATTCAGCAGACTGGATTATTTGTTCATATGACGGTTAAAGAAAATCTGGAAATAATACCCAGATTGTGCAAAGTTAATGAGGATGACATCAATACACGAACTGAAAAATTGATGGAAATGGTTGGTTTACCAAAAAGTTTTTTAAGCAGATTTCCCAATCATTTATCCGGTGGACAACAGCAGAGAATTGGCGTTGCCAGAGCCTTTGCTATGGATCCGGAAATTATTTTAATGGATGAGCCGTTTTCCGCGCTGGATCCGTTAACAAGAATTCAGCTGCAGGATGAATTGGTAAGATTACAGGCGAAAATGCATAAAACTATTGTGTTTGTTACACATGATATGGATGAAGCGGTGAAAATCGCAGACCGTATCTGTATTATTAATGCCGGTAAGATTCTTCAGTATGATACTCCGGAGAATATTCTTAAAAATCCTGTAGATGATTTTGTTAATGAATTTGTTGGTTCCAAACGTATCTGGAGTAGCCCGGAGCTTATAAAGGCTAAAGATATAATGATAAAATATCCTAAAATCACTCATCCGGAAATTCCTATGCTGAAATGTATAGAAAAAATGCGTGTGGAAAATGTAGACAGTTTACTGGTTGTTGATGATGATAACAGGTTTTTAGGGATAGTAAGAGCAAGTCATATTCATAATGAGAAAGATAAAAGTTTGCCTGTAAAACATGTTATGAAGCCTGCTAAGGCAACATGTAATGAGCATGATAATATTATAAAGCTGCTGAAAATATTTAATGCAGGTAATTTATCGAATATACCTGTTATAGATAATAACGAGATTTTAAAGGGCTTAATAACCAATTCAAGCCTTGTTACAACAATGAGCCAGCAGTTTATTGATTTTAAGGAGAAATAAAAGATGGAGTTATTACAATATATAATAGAGCAGCAGGACTATGTCCTGATGCTTTTAGTAAGTCATATACAGTTAACTTTACTTTCTGTATTCATTGCGATTTGTATCGGTGTACCGGCAGGGATATACATATCTGAAAGAAAGCAGCTGATGAAAACAGTACTGGGAGCTGCCAATCTTGCGCAGGCTATACCCAGTCTTGCTTTACTTGGTTTTTTGGTTCCATATATGGGAATTGGAGCCAGTACTGCTGTATCAATGGTAGTATTATATTCTTTGCTGCCAATATTAAAAAATACGTGTACCGGGCTTAAAAATATTAGTGAGCAAACATTGGAAGCAGCTAAAGGTATAGGAATGACAGAATTACAGGTACTTTTTAAAGTTCGCTTGCCGCTGGCATTGCCTGTTATTATGGCAGGCATAAGGATTTCCAGTGTTACAGCAGTAGGACTGATGACCATTGCAGCCTATATTGGCGCAGGTGGCCTGGGTACACTGGTAATAAGCGGCATACAGACTGACAACAGCAATATGATTCTTGCAGGTGCAATACCGGCATGTATTTTAGCTTTGACTATGGATTTTATAATGAGTAAAGTGGAGAATGCGGTAGTACCAATTTCATTAAAACAAAACTCAAACAAAATGACTGAAAAAGACGTAGAAAAAAGCAAAAATAAAAGAAATAAAGTTATTGCAGTGGCTGCAGCTGCAGCTGTATTAAGCGGTGGTTTGCTGATTGTACAGGAAGTAATGCAGAAACCGGATATTAAAATAGGCTCCAAAGATGCCACGGAAAGTGTTATTATAGGCAATATGCTTGCTGATGTAATAGAAGATAAAACTGACCTTAAAGTTGAGCGGAAACTTTCTTTAGGCGGTACTATGATCGCTTTTGAAGCATTACGTACAGGAGAAATAGATATATATCCTGAATATACCGGAACCGGCTACAGTACAATTTTGAAGAATAAGCTTGTATCCGGCATTACTGCTGAGGAGGTTTATTCGGTAGTACAGCAGCAGATGAATAAAAATCATGGGATAAAGCTTTTGAACAATTTTGGCTTTAATAATACCTATGTTCTGGCAGTATCTGAAGAGGTTGCGGATAAATATTCGTTAAAAACTATTTCAGACCTGAAAAAGGCAGCACATAAATTACGTTTTGGATGTTCACCGGAATTTGCAGCACGTGAGGACGGATTAAAAGGAATAGAAAAGGAATATGGAATACAGTTTAAATCTGTTAATAATTTTTCCGGAACATTAATGTATACCGCAATAACTTCCGGAAAGGTTGATGTAATTACAGCTTTTTCTACTGACGGGTTATTGAAAAAGTATGATTTGGTATTACTGAAAGATGATAAAAACTTTTTCCCGCCGTATAATATGCTTCCTTTTGTAAATGCTGAAACTTTGGCTACATATCCGGAATTGGCGACAGCATTAAAATCTTTGGATAATAGTATTGATGACAGAACCATGCAGGAGCTGAACTATAAAGTTGTAGAGCTGGGACAGGACAGAGCTGCTGTAGCACGAGAATTTTTACTGGAAAAAGGAATAATAAATGAATGAGGAAAAATAAAAGCACTGCGTAGGCAGTGCTTTTATTTTTACGGTATTGTTATTGAAATAGGCGTATGTTTTTAAAGTTAATTTATACAGTTTTTGAAAAGTTGGTATTTTATAACGGTAAATATATTGAAAAGTCATTGTTTTATGGCGCATTTTTCATTGAAAAGTAAGGGAAATAATGCTCAAAATTATTTGAAAAGTCATAAAGAGAGGTGAGAGGTATGCTGTATCGCAAGATTGCCAAAGTTATTGAAGCACATTTGCAATCTGCCTCCAGAAAAATTTTACTGATTGACGGTGCACGCCAGATAGGCAAAACATATATCGTTCGTTATGTGGGGCAGAGAATGTTTAAGAATTTTATTGAAATAAATAGGATTGAAGATTCTTTAGGAGATAAGCTTTTTGCACAAGTACAAACATAGATGATTTTTATCTGCAGCTTAGCATGATTGCCGGTAATAAAATGGATAAAAAAGATAATACGCTTATCTTTATTGACGAAATCCAGGCATATCCACATCTTTTAATAATGCTTAAATTTCTTGCTCAGGATGACAGATACACTTATATTACCGGTGGGTTCTTACTGGGAGTTACTTTGGCGCAGACACCTTCCATACCTATGGGCAGTATTCGAGGATACGTATGTTTCCGCTTGATTTTGAAGAATTCCTTTATGCCAATGGTATGAATACAGCTGTTATAGATATATTACGAAGGAAGTTTAACGAAAGGCAGTCGCTGGATGAAAATACTCATAATAAACTGATGGATTTATTTCGTAAATATTTGCTGGTTGGCGGGATGCCGGATGCAGTAAATACTTTTTTAGCAAGCCGCAACATTGTAGAAGTAAGAGCAGTTCAGGCGGAGATTCACGATTATTACGCAGCGGATGCTTCTAAATATGATGAGGAGCGTAAGCTGAAAATAAGACGTATTTATGATTTAATACCTTCTAATATGGAAAATAAAAAGAAAAGGGTAGTAGCTAAGGAAATTGAAAATAAAAAGGGCAAAACATTCAATGATTATCAGGATGAATTTGAATATCTGATAAGTGCAGGTATTGCGCTTAATGTACAGGCTATTTCCAATCCTAAATTTCCTCTGGCTGAATCGGAAGGCAAAAATCTTTTAAAGCTGTATTTAAATGATGCAGGTATATTATCTTGCATTCTGTATGGTAATAATATCAGAGCCATTTTAAATGATGTCCGTTCTGTTAATTTGGGCTCAGTATATGAAACTGTTGTAGCCAGTGAGCTTTTGGCGCATGGTTACAGACTGTTTTATTATGATAATCGCAGCAAAGGCGAAGTTGATTATCTGATTGACGATTTTAACGATTTGACGGCGGTGCCCATAGAAGTAAAATCGGGCAAGGATTATACTGTACACAGCGCGCTGAATACCTTTATCAGCAACGGGGACTATAATATAAAAAAAGCTTTTGTATTATCTAATGAACGTGAAATAAGATACCGGGGCAAAATAACTTATCTGCCCATTTATTTCGTGATGTTTTTTCAGAATATTCCGGATGATGCGGAGAGTGTATTGATACCGTAAGGAGTGAGACGAGTCGCTTTTTACGACGCAATAATCCTGGGGTAGTATTTGGAGGAACATAAAAGAAAAAGTAAATAAGCGGAAAGAAGAAAACTCCCGTCATGTTGACGGGAGTTTTTGTGTCAGGGAGAAATTATAACGGAGTATTAAATCTGCTTTCATCAAGAAAGCTTCATTGATCTACAATAGTAGAAATTATAACGGAGTATTAAATGCGGATATGACCAGAACCCAACTTGAGATCTACAATAGTAGAAATTATAACGGAGTATTAAATTAGGGTTGCTGCGATATAAATTCAGCAATCTACAATAGTAGAAATTATAACGGAGTATTAAATCAATTATGAAGAATGTAAATTAGCCTTATCTACAATAGTAGAAATTATAACGGAGTATTAAATCAAAGAGATTGTACAGCCTTACCTATATCTACAATAGTAGAAATTATAACGGAGTATTAAATTATCTATATGTTTAGATTTATTCGACAATCTACAATAGTAGAAATTATAACGGAGTATTAAATTATAATAAGGATTGTCTGACTATTGTATCTACAATAGTAGAAATTATAACGGAGTATTAAATGCTCAACAAAGTGCACAAGACACTCAAATCTACAATAGTAGAAATTATAACGGAGTATTAAATGCGAATCGCTGCAAATGCAGGGTCAAATCTACAATAGTAGAAATTATAACGGAGTATTAAATGAAACAGCGAGATAGTAAACAGTGTTTATCTACAATAGTAGAAATTATAACGGAGTATTAAATGCTGGGTTTTGCAGGGATTAAGGCAAATCTACAATAGTAGAAATTATAACGGAGTATTAAATTGTTTTCTGCTTTCCATGTTCTGCCCTATCTACAATAGTAGAAATTATAACGGAGTATTAAATTAGTGTTACACAATAGTTTGAGGTATTATCTACAATAGTAGAAATTATAACGGAGTATTAAATTTCAGATTAAATTGCAGCCTCCGGAATCTACAATAGTAGAAATTATAACGGAGTATTAAATATAGAATTCTGCCTCAAATTTGCTGTATCTACAATAGTAGAAATTATAACGGAGTATTAAATAGTAGGAACATTAACAGGGTCAATAAATCTACAATAGTAGAAATTATAACGGAGTATTAAATCCGTTGAAGAAAAATAAGATGCTTTTTATAACAAAAAGACTTGTAAAAATACCCGCTGCACAAGAAAATGTAAACATTTTATATTTAATACTCCGTTGCAAGCAAAAATTTAAAAATTAAGACGGCGGTTTGTAAGTTTAGTGCAATATTATGCTTATATTATAATTATGGCTATGTCACAACAAACAGTTGATAAATAGCCATTTTTATAGGGGAGTATCAGA
>UQXH01000004.1 GCA_900545025.1 uncultured Phascolarctobacterium sp. | reverse complement strand
TACTATTATTATACGCTATTTCTCGTCAAAATCAACCATTTGTTGTGACAGAGCCTTTTTTTAAAATTAGGTGTCGAAAATATAATGTTATATATTATTCCAAGTATCATATTAAGTGTAATTATTCCTATATGGGTATATAAGTTATGTGATCAGAGAAGAAGTACATTAATATTTTTCAAACCAACAAAAGTAATTTAATAGTATCTTAAAGCTTCTATACAATAAGTGTATAGGAGCTTTTTTATTGGAGGTGCAAAGTGAATACTTTTATTCAAATAAAGGACAGTGTACTTGATTTTCTTCTGCAGCTGAAACCTACCGGTGCCGAACAGTACCTTATGAGTATTGGTGCGGTCATTGGCCTTGTATTTAGCGTTTCCATCGGCGGTATGGACAGCATGATTTATGCTTTGATTGCTTTGTGCATCGTTGACTATGTTACCGGTATGTTCACCGCTTTTAAAACCGGACAATGGGACAGCAGCACAGGCTTCCGCGGTATTTTAAAGAAGTTTGTGATTTTCGCTGTTGTTGCTCTTTGCAACTGCATTGATACAGCCATGAATATGCATATCCTCCGGCAGATGGCAATCTGTGCTTATGCACTTAATGAAGCTGGCAGCATTATTGAGAATGTTGACCGTGCCGGTTACGGTCAGTACATACCGGATGTTATCCGGAACGCGTTAGCAAGGCTGACAGAAAAAGCAGAAGAAGGAAAGCTGAAGGTGAAATAAAATGAAAGTGTTTATTAATCCTGGTCATATGCCTGGCGTAGATCCAGGCGCAGTAAATGAAAAGCTTGGCATCAATGAAGCGGACATTGCTTTAAAAGCCGGTAAGCTGGTACAGCAATACCTGGAAGCTGCAGGCTGTGAAGTAAAACTCTTACAATCTCATAACTTAAACGGTGAAGAACCTGATTATCCTAATATCTGCCATACAGCTAATCACTGGCCGGCAGATATTTTTATTAGCCTGCACTGTAACTCTGTAGCAGATTCTGCTCCTAATGGTACAGAAGTCCTGGTGCATAACAAATGGAGCAGGGCCGGTGAGCTGGCACAGTGCATCCAGCAGCGCATTGTTGATATGCTGCACACTACGGATAGGAAGGTAAAAGAGAATCCTAATCTGTGTGTATTGGAAAATACTGTTATGCCTGCTGTATTGGTTGAAATGGCATTCATCAGTAACGATGACGATGCGCAGCTGCTCATGAATAACCTGGATGATTTCGCGCGTGCTATTGCGTGCGGTATCACAGATTTTTGGCAAAGGGGGTGAGAACATGGATATGATTAAAGCTTATGTAACCAGTAAACAGTTTTGGACTGGTATGGTAATCGGTTTTGCTCTTGGAGCAATGCATCACTATTTTGGGCTGTAATTAGCTAAAAAAGCATCTCCATATTTCGTTTTTGAGCTTGTTTTTATGATTAGTGTATACAAAACTATGCACTAATAAAATCAGATCATAGCGAAAATATGGAGATGTTATTCATTTTATGCACTTTTTATGAGGTAAATATGAATGCGGAGAGAAAATACAATATACTTAAGTATATGCTCATTGCTATTGCTGTTGGATTTGCTGGCTATTGCATATATGATGTATTAAAACCTGCAGAAAAAACTCCAATCATTAAATCCGAACAGCTGCAGGCCGCCGAGCAGATTAAGCAAACTGCTGCGAATGCCGGCGTCAGTCTTTCTGATGAGCAAGCAAAGAATATCCATGATAAAGTCCAGGATGCAAAGCCCGCAGGCAGTGTGTCTGCTACGGTCGGTACCGTCCAGCAGGTAGCCGAACAGCAGCGACAGCAGCAGGGCAGCGACTTTGCACCGGTAGTGTCTGACAATAATTTATCCAAACTTCCGGAAGATACTCCTATAGAGCTGAAGCAATACCACATATATGCCGCTCCTAAAGTACAGCACGAAGTCGGTCTGAAGCTTGATCAGGAAAGCAGTAGCCATGTTAGTGGCATTTCTTATGGAATTAAACGCCGAATAACCGAAAAAGGACAGTATATCGGCGCGCGGGTAGATTATGACTGGCGGGATAAAGAGGCTGCCGTTTGGGCCACATATAGTTGGTGAATTAATACCAGTAGTTTTGGTCACAAATAGGGCGCAACGCCCGCATTATAACTACGTAATTATGCGGCTTTTCACGCACTACTATTTTAGTAAAAAGTGGTTGAAAGCTTTACCGGATGCGGGTTTTAGGCGTTTTAGTTACATAGCTGTTAATCAGGGCGTCGTAGGTTCGAGTCCTACTCGGGGAGCCAGAAACCAAAGCTTCGAGCATGCAAATGTTCGGAGCTTTTTATATTTTCGATTATAATTATATATTTATATTATTTACATCATAAAAGACTTTATGACCAATAAGTAGTATAATAGAATTATAATAATGAAAGTGAGGTGGATGTCTTATGCAAAGCGGTTATTTTAATACCTCGGATGATGCGCATCTCTATTATGAGGTCAGAGGAAAAGGAAATACTTTATTATTGCTGCACGGATGGCAATGTTCGCATGTTTTTTGGCAAAGAAATGTAGATGTGCTTGCTGAAGATTTTTGTGTGGTAACTTTGGATCTACGTGGACATGGAAATTCTTCTAAAGGACTGCATGGCATAACTATTAAACAATTTGCTAAAGATGTGCATGATCTGATTGAGTATTTGGAACTAGATAAAGTTGTGTTAATGGGATGGTCAATGGGTGGTCCGATAACCTTATCTTATTTTAAGCAGTATGGTGCAGAACACCTAAATGGACTTGGCCTTATTGATATGACTCCATTTCCTTTCAGCCCTGAATACTGGAATACACAAGGACTGCATGGATACAATATTGATGGATTCAATGCACAGATGCATAAACTTATTCATGACCGTTTGGCTTATTTTGAAACATTTGCAGCGAATATTTTCCGAGATGGTAAAAGACCTACAGAAACCGAATGGGTAATTGAAGAGTTTAAAAAGTTACCGCCTTGGATTTCTACGGCTATATATTCTGATTATCTGTCCAGTGATTACACTGATGTATTGCCAAAAATAACTTTACCCACTTTAGTAGTTAATGCTAACGGCCCGGTGTTTACGGATGGGATTAATCAGGGGAAATATATTGCTTCTCAAATTCCGCAAGGCAAATTTATCCCTTTTACCGAGAGCGGGCATATGCTGTTTTATGAGGAAGCAGATAAATTTAATAAGCTTGTAAAAGATTTTGTGTTAGAGTGTAATAAGTGATTCAAAAAATAACCAGCTTTTTTGCATGAGGTATTATGTGCATAAAAAGCTGGTTTTATTTTATTATGGGCGGATAGCTATTTTGATAACATTATCCTTATGCTGTTCAAAAATATCGTATGCTATTTCAATATCTTTAAGGCTAAATGTATGAGTGATAAGTGATTCTGCGTTTATTTTACTTTCAGCAATGAGTTTTAATATCGTATCACAATCACAGCCATCAACGCCACCGGTTTTAAAAGTCAGATTTTTACCATACATATCTGGCAAGGGTAGACTCTGAGCGTTATCATATAATGCTACGACAACAACTACTGCATTAGGACGGGCGCACTGCCAGGCCAGAGTAAAGCTTTCATCGCTGCCGGCAACCTCCATAACTACATCTGCACCGCCATGTGAAGAATGTGCACGAATAAAATCTGGCATATTTGTTTTGTGCGGATTGACTGCCATTACTTGCGGATAATGCTTTCTGACGAAATCTAAGCGGCTTTCGTCAATATCACAAATAATAATTTGTACCGGATTCTTTAACATTGTACATAAAAGAGTACATAAACCTGTAGGTCCAGCTCCGATGATGAGCACGGTATCTTCAGCAGTTATTTCACCAATTTTAGCAGCCCAATAACCGGTTGCCAGTAAATCACCTGTTAAGAGAGCCTGCCTATCCGTTACGTTAGCAGGAATTTTGCTGAGTCCCTGATCTGCATAAGGAACACGGACATATTCTGCCTGACCGCCATCAATACGGCACCCGAGTGCCCAGCCACCGTTAACGTCTTGACAATTATTGACGTAACCATGCTGGCAAAAGAAACACTCGCCGCAAAATGTTTCTACATTTACGGCTACTCTGTCACCAGGTTTTATCTTCTGTACTTGAGAACCTACAGATTCGACTATGCCAACCATTTCATGACCTACAGTGATACCGGGCACAGCGCGAGGGACACTGCCATGTTTTATATGCAAGTCGCTGGTGCAAATGCTTGCAAGTGTAACTTTAACGATCGCATCTTTGGAATCAAGAATTGTAGGCACAGGCTTTTCAGTAAGGATAAATTTATTTCGTTCTACATAAGTATAAGCAAGCATTAAAATTACCACCTTTTTGATTTATTGATATATGATTTCGCTGCTGTAAGGTAAATTCCTGTATTTGCAGATAGTTTTATCTATAATAATCCATATATGTTATGATAAATATATAGAAATTAGCGAGGAGGATAATCATGGAAGCTAAACGTGCTGCCGGAATTATTATTTATGAACTTCAAGAACAGACTTTCCTTATGGGACTGCGTGCTGATGGGCAGGGCTGGGGATTTGCGGCCGGTAAACAGGAAAAATCTGACAGGAGTCTTATCAACACAGCTTTACGAGAGTTAAAAGAAGAATTAGGGGTTGTGTTGCCGCAGCATCTGCGTAAAAAGGTACGTTTCCATAAGACTATTTTATGTAAATACAACAGAATTGACAAAGAAACTCATACTTCCAGCAGGCATACCATCCTTAGTGATATTTTTTATTTAGAAATCGAAAATCGATGTGAGATAAACTGTAACCATGCATTTATGGATGGAGAAGTTACAGATATTCGTTGGTTTTCTTTAAAAGATTTAATTGGTAATACAAATATTTTTATGCCTTCTTTGATTGCCTTAAATACCTTGAATCTGGATTTTTCTTATCTGAACTAATTCATTACTTGTCTACTCTATTCATAAAGATGTTTACATACTTTTTACGTATTTCTGTCATTGCTGTCAGCAGATATGTATTCTTTTAATAGTGGTTATGGTATAATAAAACAATATTGAATGTAAAGTTTGGAGTAATAATGAGTAATGTCTTTGATTTGGTAACAGATTTTTATAATCAAGATGAAGATTGGAATACAGTGCTGCGTCAGAAATATGCAGAAGGTTTTTTGCGTTCCTGCGCCTGGCAGGGAGCTGATGATGATGAATTATTGCAGTACTGGGATCATATAACTATGCTGTGCCTGTATTTAGGTAACGCAGAAAATTATCTGGGAGATATGTCGGCAGATGATTTTATTGATTGTGTAGCTTGGTGCGGCCGTAATGTTGCTGAGTTTTCGCTGCAGGATAATGAAGTTTTAAGTTTCTTTGCAACAATGACCAAGCTATATGAATTTTTAGCTGGTAAAAACATTATTACTAATGCAGAAGCTCCTGTTTTAGCACAAGAAAAGCTGTTTTGCAACGGTAAGATGATTATGATGGATAAAGATGGTCACTTTTACAGTAAGTACGATGAATATAATCATAATGCAACAGAAGATTTGCCGGCAAAGATTTTCCTGAATATCGGCGACAGATTGCAAAACTTATTGGAAGCACTGCGCACTTTTTTCGCTGACAGGAAATATCATCGTGATATTGAACGGGCAGCGTTTTTATACAGCGGCATCTTTCTCAGCGGCGGTGCAGAAGAAAAACCGGGAACAGAAGAATATGCCCAATGTTTTTGGGACTATTTTCTGTTTGATTATATTATGATTGAAACAGATAAGAATCCCTTGCAGTATTTTTATGATGAAATCTGTGCCGGACAATTCAGTGCTGATGGGCAGGTCAATAAAGATGTCCTGGAAGAGCTGTTAAAGGCTCAGCTGGTGCTGTTTTCTATTAAGGAAACGTCGGATGACGGAATATATTTATGTACTGATTTTCTGACAGGAGAAAATTATAGTTTATTATTGCCTGTTGATGAGAATATTGATAAAGAGGCATTTTTGTTTTTAGGCCATATTTTTTATAATAAGAGTATGGTAATGAATTTTGTCCGCGGGCTGACGATTCCCAAAAGCTCAAGAAAAAAATTATTGCAGGTTATGGAGAAAGCCCGTCAATGGATGGCGGTACGGTATGGCGGAGAGCTAAGCTGGACAGAATTTATCAGGCGTAATCCTATGTTTATCAGACATTGTTCTCTGATTTATTCAGCTTATGTCAAGCTGGATGGCTTGAATTATACGCATAACGTAACAGATTATCATCCACAGCCTATTACTGCTGATGACAGGGTTACCCAGCTGATTGCAGAAATGATGAAGCCCTACGCTTTTACTGCTTATGATATTTTTCTTGCCCAAACCATGTGGAGCGACTTCATGGCAGGCAGTCAGCAGCAGGTAAAGCTGCCTGATTTATGGGCGGCAGGTATCATCAGTAATTTTATTGCGGCTAATGGCGTTTATAATTATAACGCTACTGCTGTATCAGAGATGTGCCATAATATACCGGAAGCAGCTATAGCACAAACAGCTGCTCAGATTAAAGATAAACTGCAGATTATGCTGCATGATCCGCGTTATATTAATGAAGAAGGGCTTTTATTGATGCTTTTGTCATAATAAAGGAGTAAGAATATGAAATGTGATTTTTGCGGACGTGAAGTAGAGGAAAGATTAACCGAATGTCCTTACTGCCATTATCAGCTGAAAAAGGAAACTCAAGTGTTATCGCCTGATGAACGCGATACTTTTGAAGGCATTACTATTGAAGAAGACGGCAGCACCAGCAGTTCTGAACAAACGACCAGAACAGATGAAAGTTACCGCAGAGGTTACGATAGTTCCAGACAAGCTGGCCCGCAGCCGCATTTTAAAGTAAAAACTGTTAATGTCAGCAGCGGTATTTTAATGACTTTGCTGATTATTGGCGGTATACTTGCCTTGTTTTTCTTCCTATTGCCGGCATTTTTAATATTTGCTGCAGTTGGGGCAGTAGTAGTATTTTTATTAAGACTGTTTATGTAAAAAATTATTTTTAAAATAAAAAGGAGTTTTTACAAAAGCAGCGAATATAAATCAGGTACACAAAATGTGAAAAAATAGAGGAGGCATAATAATATGCATAGTTACAGCATGGATCTTGGCGGCAGAACTCTGACTATTGAAGCCGGCAAGATTGCTAAACAGGCAAATGGAGCAGTTTTAGTTCGTTATGGTGATACCGCAGTTGTTGTTGCGGTTACCGGTACCAAGACACCGCGTGAGGGCGTAGACTTTTTCCCTCTGACCGTTGATTTTGAAGAAAAAATGTATGCTGTGGGTAAAATCCCCGGCGGTTTTATAAAACGGGAAGGTCGTCCCAGTGAACAGGCTATTTTGACCAGCCGTCTCATTGACCGTCCTATTCGTCCGATGTTCCCCGAAGGATATCATAACGATGTACAGATTGTAGCGACTGCGGTTTCTGTAGATCCTGATAATGCACCTGATATGCCGGCTATGGTTGGTGCTTCCTGCGCACTTTCTATTTCTGATATCCCCTTTGAAGGTCCTATCGCAGGTGTGCGTGTAGGCATGATTGACGGTGAATTCATCATCAATCCGACTGTTGAACAGGCAAAAGTAAGCGTATTAAATCTGGCTGTTGCTGGCACTAAAGACGCAATCCTCATGGTTGAAGCAGGTGCTAAGGAAGTATCTGAAGAAGTTATGCTGGATGCTATCTGGTTCGGACATGGCGTAATTAAGCAACTGGTTGAACTCCAGGAAAAAATCGTGGCTGAGATCGGCAAAGAAAAAATGGAAGTTCCTTTCTATGCGCCGCCTGAAGAATTAGTTGCTGAGATTGAAGAATACGGTGCTCAAAAATTAAAAGATGCTCTGATGGATGCTAATAAACTGGAACGTGAAGAAAACGTTGCCAAGGTTAAAGCAGAAATCGCAGAAGTATTCCTGGAAAAATATCCTGATAATGCTAAAGATGTAGCATATATCACTCAAAAACTGGTTAAGAAAATTGTTCGTCGTACTATTTCCGTTGATAAAATCCGTCCTGACGGACGTCAGCTGGATGAAGTACGTCCGGTATCCTGCGAAGTCGGTCTGCTGGCACGTCCTCATGGCAGCTCTCTCTTTACCCGTGGTCAGACTCAGATTTTAAATGTATTGGCTCTGGCTCCGCTGCGTGAAGCGCAAACTTTGGATGGCCTTGGCGCAGAAGATACCAAACGTTATATCCATCATTACAACTTCCCGCCGTACAGCGTTGGCGAAACCAAACCGCTGCGCAGCCCCGGCCGTCGTGAAATCGGTCATGGTGCATTGGCAGAACGTGCTCTGTTGCCGGTAATTCCTTCTGAAGAAGAGTTCCCGTATGCTATCCGCCTGGTTTCCGAAGTACTGGAATCTAACGGCTCTTCTTCCATGGGCAGTGTTTGCGCAAGCACCCTGTCTCTGATGGATGCAGGCGTTCCTATTAAAGCTCCTGTTGCCGGCGTAGCCATGGGCTTGGTAAAAGATGGTGAATATTTCACTATCCTGACCGATATTCAAGGTCTGGAAGATGCTCTCGGCGATATGGACTTTAAAGTAGCCGGTACTGCTCAAGGTATTACTGCTATTCAAATGGATATCAAGATTGACGGTATCAATAAAGATATCTTTACTCAGGCTCTTGCTCAGGCTAAACGCGGCCGTGAATTTATTATGGGCAAGATGATGGAATGCATTACCGAACCGCGTAAAGAATTGTCTCCGTATGCTCCTAAGATTACTACTATCCATATTGATCCTGAAAAAATCAGCAAAGTAATCGGCCCTGGCGGCAAAACTGTTAAAAAGATTATTGAAGAAACCGGCGCTAAAATTGATATTGAAGACACCGGCAAGATTTATATTGCAGCAGTAAATACCGAAGCTGCTAACAAAGCTATTGATATGATTAACGGTATTGTTGCAGATGCAGAAGTTGGCAAGATTTATACTGGTAAAGTAACCAGACTTATGAATTTTGGCGCTTTTGTAGAAATACTGCCTGGCAAGGAAGGTTTGGTTCATATTTCTCAGCTTTCTACTGAACGTGTAGAAAAGGTTGAAGATGTTGTTTCTGTTGGCGATGAAATCGTTGTCAAAGTAACTGAAATTGATAACAAAGGCCGCATCAATCTTTCCAGAAAAGCTGTTCTGACCAAAGGTTTTGAAAAATAATTTTTGCAGAGTAATATATCCCGCTGAAAGCTTTCGGCGGGATATTCTTATAGGTGATAAAATGAAATTAAGAGGATTTGAAAAAATCAGCAGCTACAGTAATGTTGAATTTACCATGCCTGAGCGTAAGACGCAAGCATCAGCAGGCTATGATATCTGTGTACCTGAAGAAGTAGTGCTTGAGCCCGGCGCTGTAAAACTTGTGCCTACCGGGGTAAAAGCATATATGCAGCAGGATGAATTTTTGGGCGTGCATATCCGCAGCAGTATGGCGGTTAAGAAAAACCTGATGCTTGTTAATAATGTCGGAATCATTGATGCAGATTATTATAACAATGCTGACAATGAAGGGCATATTATGCTGGCCTTGCGGAATATGAGTAAAGATGCAGTAATCCTGCAGAAAAATGAAAGAATTGCTCAAGGTATTTTTTATAAATATCTGACCGCAGACGACGATAGTTCTGCTGAAAAAGCTGTCCGCAGCGGCGGATTTGGCAGTACAGGCAGATAATATTGTACAATAGTTACAGTTTATACACAGTGTATCAAAATAATTTTTTATTATTTGACAATGATATGCAGAGGTAATATAATCAATACAATAAATGGATTTAAGATAGAGGAGCGCGAAACAATAGTAGTCTGTGGAGCGGGAGCGTAGAAACAGGCGAAAGGGTTAGCGCCGAAGTTTATCAGCAGCCATGCTGGTATGCTGGGCTGTCAGTGAATAATTGACGGACTGTCGCTGCTGTTGGCAGCGGAGTGCTATCTCATAACTGTGATTACTAATTGCCGTTGAGATAGTCTTCTCAACGGCTTTATCTTTGTCTGAATGGAGGGAAAACCAGTGATTAAAGTATTGGTAAACGGAGCTCTGGGAAGAATGGGCAGTGAAGTAGTAAAAAAAGTCACTGCAGAAAATGATTTGACTATTGCAGCTGTTGTAGATATAAAGCCCGGCACTATTACAGT
Organism: uncultured Phascolarctobacterium sp.; assembly: GCA_900545025.1. Taxonomy (GTDB): domain Bacteria; phylum Bacillota; class Negativicutes; order Acidaminococcales; family Acidaminococcaceae; genus URXU01. Next base: position 102,542 of record UQXH01000004.1, on the reverse strand, counting down.
AGATGAAAATACCTATCAGGTAACTACTGATCTGGTTGCTGCTATTAAGGAAACGCAGCCGGACGTTGTTGTAGATTTTACCCGTCCTGATGTCGTAATGGATAATCTTCGCAAAGTACTTGCTTTAGGTGTTAGAGCAGTGGTAGGTACAACAGGCTTTTCTGAAGCAGATTTGCAGGAAGTAGATGCCTTAGCTAAAGCAAACAATACGGCCTTGCTTATCGCACCTAATTTTGCGCTTGGTGCTGTGGTAATGATGAAACTTGCCTGTGAAGCAGCAAAATACTTTCCGCATGTAGAAATTATTGAAAAACATCACGACAAGAAGCTGGATGCACCTTCCGGTACAGCAATAATCACTGCTCAGAAAATCAGTGAAGTAAGAGAAAAAATGCAGCAGGGTAATCCCGATGAAAAAGAAACTATGCCCGGCGCGCGTGGAGCTGATTATGAAGGTATGAAGATTCACAGTGTACGTCTGCCTGGTTATGTTGCTTCTCAGGAGGTTATCTTTGGTGGACAGGGTGAAGTACTGCGCATCAGTACCGAGCCAATTAACCGGGAATGCTATATGCCTGGCGTAGCGTTAGGCTGCCGTAAGATTATGGATAAGCAGGGGCTTGTCTACGGTTTGGATAAGTTATTGTAAATAGAAGGATGGAGGGGCCTGTTATGAAAAAGTATAATGTTGCTATTCTCGGAGCTACTGGCGCAGTAGGCACTGAGTTTTTAAAACTTATTGAAGAAAGAAATTTCCCTTATGCGGAGCTGCGTCTTTTGGCATCTAAGCGCAGTGCCGGAAAGCAAATAGAGTTTATGGGTAAGACTTATACTGTTCAGGAAGCAACAAAAGATTCTTTTGCAGGTATTGATATTGCTCTTTTTGCCGGCGGCAGTGTTTCAAAAGAGTTTGCTCCCTATGCGGTAGAGGCTGGTGCGGTAGTTATTGATAATTCCAGTGCTTTCAGAATGGATCCGGAAGTGCCGCTGGTAGTACCGGAAGTTAATCCGCAGGCTATTTTAAAGCATAAAGGTATTATCGCTAATCCGAATTGCTCTACCATCATCATGGTTATGGCATTGAAACCTCTTTACGATATGGCTAAGATCAAACGTATCGTAGTATCTACTTATCAGGCTGTTTCCGGCGCTGGTAAAGAAGGTATTGATGAATTAACTGACCAGGTTAAAGACTTTGCTGAAGGTAAAGAAATGGTTGCCAATATTTTGCCGTCTGCCAGTCTTGCGAAACATTATCCGATTGCGTTTAACCTGATTCCGCAAATTGACGTTTTCATGGATAATCTTTATACCAAAGAAGAAATGAAGATGGTCAACGAAACCAGGAAGATTTTTGATGATTATGATATGCGGATTACCGCTACTACTGTTCGCGTACCTGTTTATCGCAGTCACAGCGAGTCTGTAAATGTTGAATTTGAACATGACCTTGATCTTGCGGATATGCAAAAGGCGCTGAATGCTTTCCCTGGGGTGCAGGTAATTGATAATCCTCAAGACCAGCTTTATCCTATGCCGCTTTATACTTCTGAAAAAGACGATGTCTACGTAGGACGTCTGCGTCGCGATGAATCCAATGAAAATACATTCAATATGTGGGTAGTAGGCGACCAGATTCGCAAAGGGGCAGCGCTTAATACTCTGCAAATTGCAGAAACAATGATAAAAAATGACTGGTTATAATTAGCTGCGTGAAGGGAAGACTTATAAATGAAAATAATCGTACAAAAATTTGGCGGTACTTCTGTGGCAACACAGGAGGCACGCATCGCCGTAAAAGATAAAGTTCAGCAGGCCATTCGCAAAGGTCTTTCACCGGTGGTCGTTGTGTCTGCTATGGGCCGTAAGGGCGCACCGTATGCGACCGATACGCTCATTGATGTACTGAAAAGTGAAAATATCTCTGTCAATGTGCGTGAGATGGATGCGATGATGTGTTGCGGTGAAATTATTTCTGCCTGCGTTATGGCTGCTACCCTGCAAAAATTTGGCATTAACGCTATGGCATTGACCGGCGGGCAGGCTGGTATCATTACTGATTCTCAGTTTGGGGCGGCACGCATTAAAAATATCAATGTATCAAATCTGCATCATTTATTAGAATCCGGGATTATTCCCGTAGTCTGTGGTTTTCAGGGCGTTACAGAAAATAACTATAAGTTTACTACTTTGGGTCGCGGTGGCAGCGATACCTCTGCTGCGGCTCTTGGTGCAGCCCTGCATGCTGAATTTGTAGAGATTTATACTGATGTTGAAGGTATTATGACAGCTGACCCGCGTATCGTAGAAGAAGCTAATATCCTGCACCAGATTACCTACGCAGAAGTATGCCAGATGGCGCAGAACGGCGCTAAAGTAATCCATCCGCGTGCTGTTGAAATCGCTATGAGCAGGAATATCCCTGTCTATGTAAAATCTACTTTCAGTGATGCTCCTGGCACGCTTATTACTAACGAACGCAGTGATTGCAGCTGCGGCAGTGATATCAGTATTAACGAACATTTGGCAAGCGGTGTTGCGCATCTGTGCGATTTGGCGCAGTTCCGTATTGAATTGAATCCGGAGGATATGGCTGCTGGAAGAATGCTTTTTGAAGATCTTGCTGACGCTGGCATCAGCGTAGGTTGTCTGAATCTTTCTGAAAAAGAAGCAATGTTTGCAGTATTTTCTCCAGATGTAGCCCATACCTGTAAAGTATTGGAAGAAACCGGTTTTAAATACGTCTTGAATGAAGGCTGTGCCAAAGTTTCTGTTGTCGGCAGCGCTATGCGCGGAGTACCTGGTATTATGGCGAATTTTGTCGCAGCTCTGGCAGGCAAAAAAATAGGTATTTTGCAGACGGTTGATTCGGATACTACTATTTCTGCAATTATTAAGGAAGAGCATTTAGTCGATGCTGTAAATGCTCTGCATCAGGCGTTTAAATTGTAATTGAATCTGTAGAAGAAGGTGTTTTATATGTCCAACCCGTATTTTGGTAGATTGCTTACAGCTATGGTAACTCCTTTTAATGAAGATGGCAGTGTAAATTATGCTGCCGGCGCTGATTTTGCTGAATGGTTAATCAATAACGGAAGCGATGCCTTATTAGTAGAAGGCTCTACTGGTGAAGCCGCTACTATGTATACTGATGAAAAATTAGCTTTTGTTGACGCTGTAGTAAAACGCATCAATAAACGCGTACCGATTGTTGTCGGTGCTGGTACTAACTGTACTGCTACGACTATTGATTTAGTACATGAGATGGAAAAACATGGTGTTGACGGCCTGCTGGTGGTAGGACCTTATTATAATAAGCCTACTCAAGAAGGTTTTTATCAGCACTTTGCAGCGGTTGCTAAATCAACTAAACTGCCGATTATTATTTATAATGTTCCTGGACGTACTGGTTCAAATATCGCTCCGGAAACTGTTGCCCGCCTGGCGCAAGATTTTGATAACATCGTAGCTATCAAAGAAGCTGCCGGTAATGTTGCGCAAGTGGCAGAACTTTATCGTCTGCTGCCAGCTGATTTTACTATTTACAGCGGTGACGACAGCTTGATCCTCCCGTTTATGGCTGTCGGTGCGACAGGCCTTATCTCTGTCCTTTCCAACATCGGCGGCGGCTTGCTGCAGGATTTAATGCAGGCCTACAGCGAAGGCAGAGTAAAAGATGCTGCCGAATTGAACAAAAAAATGTTGCCGTTGGCTAAAGTCCTCTTTATCGAAAGCAACCCGATTCCTGTTAAAGCTGCTGTTACCAAAGTTTCCGGCATTCCAGCCGGTAACCCCAGACTGCCTCTTACCCCTATAAGTGCAGCAGCTGAGGCAAAACTGGATGCTGTATTAAAAGAATACCAACTTATTTAAAGCAAACAAAAGGACGGTTTCTACCGTCCTTTTTCTTTCAGAGGAGGAATTTTGAAAAGTTTAAAGAATTTATTATGTATTATGAAAGGAGTTGCAGAACATGATATTAAGATATTTATTGATGTGCTTTTGTCTTTTTACAGTATTTTCAGGCAGTGTGCAGGCTGCAGGCGTGACGAATTTTCCTGCACTTACCAGTGCAGAGTATTGGCAAAAGAATAATCCTGCAGGTGATACTGTAGTTATGACACCGGAGGCGATTGCATCATTTAATAAAAAAATCATTACTGCATCTCCTACTGTGGAAGATATGAAAAACTACCCTGGTACTATAAGCGGAGATTCACTCAAGACCAGGATTATGAATTATGCTGTATTAGAAGATGATTTGTATCTGCATGGTAACAGGGTAAGTGAGAATTATAAAAATATTCTGCGTAAACAGACTAATATTGGCGCAATACCTGATAAAGTCAATGTACAATATGCTGTAACAGTACGTCGCTGTAATCTTCGTAATCTGCCTACTGGTGAAGGTCTGTATTATTTTGCTACTGATAAAGACTTCGATGCGTTGCAGGAGACTGCCCTTGACCCGGGAGAGCCTCTCGCCGTCTTACACTTTAGCGATAATGGTTTCTTTTATTATGTACAATCCGTTAATTACAGCGGCTGGATAAGCAAATATGATATTGCTTTTACTGATAAGGCAACCTGGTTAAAGTACGCTAATCCGCAAAAGTTTTTAATTATCAAAGACAAAGATTTGCAGCTGAAAACAGGCGGAGAGTTAGTAGAGTATCAGCTTGGCGCACGTATACCAGTGCAGAATATACAAAGCGACACCTATGTTATTGAAGCACCTGTACGTGGCAGTAACGGCAGACTGACGCCGCTGAAACTTTTAATAAGAAAGGATAATCCTGCCGTTCATTATGGTTATCTTCCGTATACAGCCAATAATATTATTGCCGGCGCATTTAAATTCTATGGCAGTCCATATGGCTGGGGAGGATTAAAACATAGTGTGGACTGTTCCAGCCTGGTTTACAATGTTTATCGTAGTGTAGGTATAATTTTGCCGCGTAATGCTGATGAACAGGAACGCAGTGCAGGCATAAGCTATAAATTAAGCGGACTCAGTGCCGATGAACGTGGGCGTGTTATTGCCGCTCTGCCTCCAGGAGCTCCTTTATACATGGATGGCCATTGTGTAATCTACCTTGGGCACTCTAATGACGTGCCATATGTTATCCATGCTTTAGGCAGTTATTACCAAGATGGCCGCCGCATCAGCGCTATGAAGGTAGTTGTTAGTGACCTTAGCCTGGAGCGTTCCAGCAGCATAAATTTTTTAAATGATTTAACTACTGCTAAAGTTTTTAAATAAGGAGAAGCAATGATTATCAATAATATTGAATGTGTTGACCAAAAATTTATCAATAACGATTATAGTAATTATGATTGTATCGTTCTGATGCTCTGCCGCGAATGCCAGCCTGCTGTCCAGAAGCTGTCTCTTTCTGAGACTGCGCAGAAAACAATCGAGCTCTACCTGCAAAACAATACTGATGTTTATGCTGTCGGTGATATCCATTGTCTTACGATTTTAAATGACGGACAACTGCAACAGCTGCTTTTAGTAGGTTGTGGAAGCGGCAAGGAATGTACCCCTACGAATATCCGTAAGGCTGCTGGCAGCGCTGTACGTAAAATAAGAGAATTACATTGTCATCAAATACTTGTCGCAGCCCCGCTGCTGATGAATGCAACAAGAGCACATTATCTGCAGGCATTGGCGGAAGGGTTATATCTTGGCGCTTACACTTTCACAGAATTTAAAAGTAACAGCAAACAAGATGAATTTTGCAGCATAACTATTGCTAACAACATTCCAGACAGCCAACAAGTACTTAGAACTGCCAGCATTATCGCTGAAAGTGTATCTTTTACACGCAATCTTATCAACAGGCCCGGTAATATTGTAACACCGTCTGCGATGATTAGCGAAGCAGAACAGGTAGCGCAGGAATATGGTCTGGAACTGGAAGTCCTTGATGAACAGCTGCTGGCAGCCAATAATATGAATGCTATTTTAGCAGTCGGGCAGGGCAGTCATAATAAGCCCTGCCTGATTACCTTAAAATATCACGGTACAGATGAAAATACGTTTACTGCTTTTGTTGGTAAAGGTATTACCTTTGACAGTGGTGGTATCTCCATCAAGCCGGATGATAATATGGGCGAAATGAAGGATGATATGTCCGGTGCTGGTGCTGTACTGGGCGCCATTAAGGCCATTGCTGCTCTGAAGCTTAAATGTAATATTATGGCAGTCTTAGCTTGTGCGGAAAATATGCCTGACGGCACTGCACAACGCCCCGGCGATATAGTTAAAGCCGCTAATGGTAAAACTATCGAAGTAGTTTCCACTGATGCCGAAGGCAGGATGGTGCTTGCTGATGCCGTATGGTATGCTTGTAAACAAGGGGCGGTAAAAGTAATAGATATAGCGACGCTTACCGGTGCAGTCATCATCGCTTTAGGCAAGGAAACTGCCGCTGTAATTACTAATAATGACCAGTTGGCGGCAACAGTTATTCAAGCAGGCAAGCTTACTGGCGAAAGCTATTGGCAGCTGCCTGCCTTACCGGAATGTAAGGAAGCTTTGAAAAGCGATACTGCTGATCTTCTTAACAGTACCGGACGACCTGGCGGGTGTATTACTGGCGGCCTTTTTATTGCTGAATTTATCGAGCCAGGAGTAGAGTGGGCTCATATAGATATCGGCGGTACTTCTACTGCTGATAAAACATCAGGCTTCAAGGTTAAAGGCGGCACAGGTTTTGGTACGATGACACTGATTAAATTAGCGGAGATGTTGTAAATGCTGGCAGATCTCCATACACATAGTACTTATTCTGACGGGAAGTATACGCCCAAACAATTAGTTGAAGCCGCTGTTGCCAACAATATAAGTTTTCTTGCACTTACTGACCATGATTCCTGGAATGGAGTAACTGAAGCGTTAAACGCAGCAGAAGCATATAAAGACAGGCTGAAAGTTATTCCTGGTGTAGAATTGGGGACGCAGTTACAGGAAAATAGCATCCATATCATAGGGTATTATATTGATATGCAATATCAGCCATTATATGAAAAAATGAATGAAATGCGGTTTGCAAGAGAACGCAGGTTATATAAGATGCTTGATAAACTGCATCAGCTGGGCTACGATATTACTGTAGAAGCCTGTGACCCGCAAAATAGGGCAGTAGGGCGACCGCATGTGGCAAAAGCTTTAGTGGCAGCCGGATATTTTTCTGGCGTACAGGAAGTTTTCGATTACTTACTGAAAAGAGGCGCTCCTGCTTATGTACCGCAGCCCAAGCTTTTACCTGCCGAAGCCATCAAACTTTTGCATCAGGCCGGCGGACTTGCAGTTCTGGCTCATCCCAGCGAAATAGGCGATCAAACGTTAGTTGAAAGCTTATTACAGGAATATAATTTTGATGCTATCGAAGTTTATCATCCCAGCGCAGATAAAACTGAACAGCAGTATTGGTTACAACTGGCAAAAAAATACCGCCTTATGGTCAGCGGCGGCAGTGATTTCCATGGTATCCCAGACAGATTTCCCGCAGAGCTGGGAATATTTAAAGTAGATGCCAAGGATATTCGTGATATAATAGAGTATAGATAGCTACATAATTAAAGGAGCTGGCTGTTTTATGATAGAAGTAGTTGCTTTTGTTGGACCAAGCGGCACAGGAAAAAGCCACAGGGCGATAGGTGTCGCTTTTGATAATAAATGTGATGCCATTATCGACGACGGTATCCTGATTAAAGGGACAAAGATTCTTGCAGGAACTTCGGCTAAAAATGAAGATAACAGAATACAGGCAGTAAAACGCGCTATTTTTACCGATGATGAGCATGCGCGTTCTGTACGTGAAGCCTTGCAGAAAAGCACTATAAAAAGATTATTGATTATTGCTACGTCTGACAATATGATTAAGAAGATAGTCGGCAGGCTGGAACTGCCAGAACCTAGGAAGACTGTCTATATCAGTCAGATTGCTACTAAACAGGAAATTAAAAAAGCGCGCTATTCCAGATTACATGACGGCAAGCATATCGTTCCCGTACCTTCTGTAGAATTAAAGCCGCATTTTACTGGTTACTTTGCTAATCTGCCATATAATATTTTTTCAAAGCACAGGAAACAGGAAAAAGATGCCGACCGTTCTATTGTTCGTCCCGCTTTCAGTTTTTATGGCAAACTGCTGATTGCCGATAAGGCTATTGAAGATATTATAATGATTATCGGCAGAAAAATGCTCGGTATCGACAAAATTACTGATATCAAGGTGCGCCGTCGCAGTGATAACAGTAAAGGTATTGTTATTGCAATCGAAGTAGTGCTGTTTTATGGTGTACAGATTTTTGAAGTGACTAAACAGCTGCAAGCAAAAGTAAAAGACAAAGTTGAATACATGACTGCCATGCAGGTTAAGAATGTAAATGTTTCCATTCGCAGTCTGTCAGTAAAAAAATAGAAAGTCCGAGATTAAAATAATCTCGGACTTTCTCTATTACATAACAGGATTATTTACTGCGTCAGGCTGTTCAAAAATGAAAGCGGGGGACGGATAATAAAATTGACAATGTTGGAAGCTGATTACTTCGGTCGAAAAACGTTTTAACAAAGCATAAGAAGCACGTTCTTCAAAATCAATCAGATTATCTTTGTTAATATCAGCATCATCAACAATTACCAGTAGGAAGGCTGGCACTATAGGTGCATCTTCCGGTACTTGGCTGCGATCCAAAGGGATATTAGGCACAATACGTAATTTGGCGATGGGCTGTTGATTTTCATTATAAAGCATAGCACGATAAACTTCATTATAAAGTGTACGCGCTAATCTTAATGTATAAGCTCCAGAACTCATTTTTACACACTCCTTAACAAATTTACTTTTTATTTTAACATAAACAATCTCTTTACGCAAAAGAAAAGAAAACAGAGGAGAGGTTATCAAAAAAGAAGCATAGTGTTACATAGTAAACAAAATTGTGCCAATAATTAAAAGTATTTTGTATACATGCAGAATTTTGAATATTTAAGCAGGAATTTTTTATTTTTGGACGAAAAAAGTACATCATAAATATGCTGCCAGACTATTTTTATTAGCGCATATGTAATTCTAAGGAGGGGATTTTATGAAAAAACTATTAGCTTTTCTTATGGGTATCATGGTTATGACAGTCATGATGGCCGGCTGCGGCGGTGGAAACGATGGCGATAAGAAGCCTGCTGCACAAAAATTTATTAACATCGCTACCGGTGGTACTTCCGGTACCTATTTCCCGTTAGGCGGTGCTATTGCGGATATTCTGAATAAGAATATTCCCGGCTGCAACGCTTCTGCTCAATCCACTGGCGCTGCTGTAGCTAACATCAACCTGCTTCAGCAAGGCAAGGTTGAAATTGCTTTTGTACAAAACGATATTGCTTATTATGCTGCTAACGGCACTGAAATGTTTAAAGACAAAAAAGTTAACGGCTTGCAGGGTATTGCTACTCTTTATCCTGAAACAATCCAAATCGTTACCCTGAAAAAATCCGGTATCAAATCTATTGCTGATTTTAAAGGCAAACGTATTGCAGTAGGTGCTGCAGGCTCTGGTACTGAAGCAAATGCTCGTCAAATTCTGGAAGCTTATGGCATGAGCTATGATGATATCGACGCTCAATACCTGTCCTTTGGTGAAGCATCCAGTGCATTAAAAGACGGTAATGTTGATGCTGCATTCGTTACTGCTGGTCATCCTACAGCTGCAATCCAGGATATTGCAACTCAGAACGAAATCGTGCTAGTTCCGGTAGATACTGATAAAGCAGACGCTTTGATTAAGAAATATCCTTTCTATACCAAAGTTACTATTAATGCCAACACTTATGCTAATCAGTCTGAAAGTGTTCAGGCAGTTGCAGTACGCTGCATGCTGGCAGTTACCGATAAAATGGATGCCAACACTGCTTATGATATTACCAAGGCTATCTTCAATAACCTTGACCGTATGAAAGCAGCTCATTCCGCAGCAAATGTTATCTCTAAGGCAACTGCTCTTGAAGGTATGTCCATTGATCTTGCACCCGGCGCAGATAAATTCCTGAAAGAAAAATAAGGCTTTGCAATGACGCAGAACCTGAAAGACCGGCATCCGGTTTTTACCGGCATCCGGTCTTTTTTTAAAACAAAATATATTTTTTACTGTGTAATCATCTTAGCCTTAGTGTTTTTCTGGTATGCGGGACAGCTTGTTACCGTCATCATACCTGAAGGTGATAAAAAACCTTGTGTTTTATCTACCGATCCAGGAGAAGGCTGGGAAATACGTTTTACCCATTCAGTAGAAAAAACGCCGGTAGATGAATATTTTACTGTTAATGGGATAGACGACCTTACGATGACACATACACGCTTTGAATCTTTTGGCTGGGGTTTTCCTTATTCACCTGCTGACGGTAAGATAAGTAAGACGGATGACGGAAGATTCGAACTTGTTATGAACAGACCATATAAGACTGTAAAAATGAGGATTGCCGTCCAGGCAAGGCCATGCATCATCCATAAAGGAACGGTTTATGATTTATGCGATATGTATGGACAAGGAACTCTGATTGAAATAAAAACTATGTATCGTTATCAATATTGGTTTAAATTTCATTTGTAAATTTTTATGAAAGGGGAGTTTTTATTCAATGTCTGCCAAAGAAATCAGAGAATTATCTGCTGAAGAAGTCCTGCAAAAATTTGACAAAGAATCAGATAAAAGAGAATTGAAAGGCTTCTGGAATATTTTAATTTCAGCCATTTGTATAGTTTTTGCGATATTCCAGTTATATACCGCTACTTTCGGTATCCTTGATGCGCATTTGCAGCGCGCAATACATTTGATGTTCGGCTTTTTGCTGATTTTCCTGTTATATCCTGCTCGCCGCAGCTGGTCAAGAGCTTCCATGCATCCTTTGGATGTGTTGTTTGCTATTGTTGGTGCTGCCAGCACACTCTATATCGTGCTTAACTACCAGGAACTGGTCAAACGTGCCGGCATGAATAATGAAACAGACTTTATCGTCGGTGTTATCGGTACATTGCTGGTTTTCGAAGCTGCCCGCCGTGTTGTTGGCTGGCCTATGATCACAGTAGCATTGGTATTTATGGCTTATGCTTTCTTTGGCTCTTATGTGCCAGGTATACTTGCACATCGCGGTGTAGGGATACAGGAAATGTTTGACCATCTGTATTTTACTACTGAAGGTATTTTTGGTACTCCTATGGGTGTATCATCAACCTTTATTTATCTCTTTATCCTGTTTGGCGCCTATCTGGAGACTACTGGCCTTGGTAAATTCTTTATCGACCTGGCTAATGCTATTGCCGGCTGGGCTGCAGGCGGACCGGCTAAAGTTGCCGTATTGTCTTCCGGCTTGATGGGTACTGTTTCCGGCAGCTCTGTAGGCAATGTTGCAGGCACAGGTGCTTTCACTATCCCGATGATGAAAAAGCTTGGTTACAGGCCTGAATTTGCCGGTGCAGTAGAAGCTGCTGCCTCTACCGGCGGCCAGCTGATGCCTCCTGTAATGGGTGCAGCGGCTTTCCTCATGGCTGAATTTGTTGGTGTTCCGTATTTTGATGTTGTTAAAGCTGCGGTTATCCCAGCTTTGTTATATTATATAGGCGTATGGCTCGGTGTTCATTATGAAGCCAAAAAATACGGTTTAAAAGGTACGCCGCGTGAAGAACTGCCTAAATTTAAAACTCTGTTTATGGAAAAAGGGCATTTGGCAATCCCGCTGGTTGTTATTATTTACCTGCTGGTAAGCGGTTATACGCCTATGCGTGCTGCGCTGGCTGCTATTGGTTTAAGCATCGTTTGTGCCTGCCTGCGCAAATCAACACGTATCAGCTTCAAACAGGTTGTCCAAGGTCTTATTGATGGTTCTAAAGGCGTACTCGGCGTACTTATTGCTTGTGCGACTGCAGGCATCATCATCGGTGTAGTTACCAAGACCGGTGTAGGCTTGAAGATTGCTACTGCGTTACTGGATCTTTCCGGCGGGCAGTTGCTTCCTGCTATGTTCTTTACTATGGTAACATCGCTGATTCTTGGTATGGGCGTACCTACAACAGCGAACTATGTTATTACCTCTACCATTGCTGCACCGGCATTGATTCAAATGGGTATTCCTGTGCTGGCTGCGCATATGTTTGCTTTCTATTTCGGTATCGTTGCCGATGTAACTCCTCCTGTAGCTTTAGCAGCCTATGCCGGTGCGGGTATTGCTGGTGCTAATCCCATGCGCACTGGCGTTATTGCTGCAAAATTAGCGATTGCTGCTTTCATTGTTCCGTATATCTTCGTACTTTCACCGGAACTATTGATGATTAACGCTACCGGCCTTACAATCATTTACAGTACTTTTACTGCACTGATTGGTATGTGGGGAGCATCCATTGCCATGATTGGTTTCTGCCAGAACGTCCTCAGCTATCCGCAACGCCTGATTTTCTTTGCCGGTGGTATCTGCATGATTATTCCCGGCTTATATACCGATATTATCGGCGTCGTACTGCTGGTATTAGGCTTCTTGTGGCAGCGTACTAATAAAATAAAAGGAGCTATCACCCAAGATAGCAATTCAGATTTATAAAAAAATTATTCTTACACCTGGAATTAAGGCTTGTCCTTATCCAGGTGTTCTTTTTAGGGAATATTTTATGAAAAATATACTTTTCTATTTTTTTTAGATAATATTTAGTGTATAATATTATGAAGAGTAAGTGTGGTTCGGACACAATATTGTAATCAATTATATATTTGTACGTAACTAAAATTTTGGAGGTGTTTTTTTTTGGCAAAAAATCAAAGTAAAATTCAAATCATTCCTTTAGGAGGCTTGGGTGAAATCGGTAAAAATATGACCGTATTTAAATATGGTGACGATATTATCCTGATTGATGCCGGCTTGATGTTCCCGGAAGACGATATGCTCGGCATTGATCTGGTAATCCCTGATTTTACCTACCTGATAGAAAATAAAGACAAGGTAAAGGCTATCTTTTTAACCCATGGTCATGAAGACCATATTGGGGCTTTGCCTTATGTCATGAAACAGATTGATGTTCCTGTTTACGGCACTGCGCTTACTCTTGGTATCTTAGAAGGACGTCTTAAAGAAAATGGTGTATCTTCTGAAGGGCTAAACATAATAAAACCTGGCGATAAGGTTAAAGCCGGTGTATTTAATCTGGAATTTATCCGTGTAAATCACAGTATTCCTGATGCAGTATCCATAGTAATCAATACTCCTATCGGAACCGTTATCCACACCGGCGACTTTAAATTTGATCATACACCGGTCGACGGACAGGTAACGGAATTCAACAAATTTGCCGAATACGGCGATAGGGGAGTCCTCGCGCTTTTAGCCGATAGCACTAATGCAGAACGTCCTGGCGTGACTCCCAGCGAAAAAATGGTCGGACAGACCTTTGACGACGAATTCAGATATGCGAAGAACAGAATCATTGTCGCTACCTTCTCGTCCAACGTACACAGAATCCAACAGGTTATTGACAGTGCGGTAAAATACAAACGTAAAGTTGCCGTTATTGGCCGCAGCATGGTAAATGTTGTGAATATTGCTTTAGAATTAGGTTATTTAAAAGCACCTGAAGGCGTTTTGATCGATATCGATGAAACTAATAATTATACTGCTGATAAAATCGTTATCATCACCACCGGCAGCCAGGGTGAACCTATGTCAGCCCTTACCCGTATGGCCATGAACGACCATAAAAAAGTTGACATCATGCCCGGTGATACAGTAATTATCTCAGCAACACCTATTCCCGGTAACGAAAAGCTGGTTGCCCGTACCATCGACCATCTGTACAAGCTTGGCGCTGACGTTATTTACGAAAAATCTAATGGCGTACATGTTTCCGGCCATGCCAGCCGCGAAGAAATCAAACTTATGCACAATCTGGTAAGGCCTAAATTCTTTATGCCTGTACATGGCGAATATCGCCATCTTATTAAACACGCAAGCCTGGCTCAGGATCTTGGTATGCCTAAAGAAAATATTGTTATTGCCGAAAATGGCTGTGTAGTAGAATTAACCCGCAACAGCATCGGTATCGCGGGCAGAATTCCTGCCGGTAAAGTGCTTGTAGACGGCCTTGGTGTCGGCGATGTCGGCAATATCGTACTTCGCGACCGCAAACAGCTTTCTCAAGACGGTATAATGATCGTCGTGGTAACAATAGAGAAGGAAACTTGTCGTGTTGTTTCTGGCCCGGATATTGTCTCCCGTGGTTTTGTTTATGTAAGAGAAGCAGAAGGGCTCATGGATAACGCACGTGATAAAGTACAGGCTGCGCTTGACAGATGCGAAGAAAACGGCGTATCTGAATGGTCTGCTATTAAATCTGCTATAAGGGATTCTCTTGGCAGGTTCCTGTATGAAAAAACTCGTCGTCGTCCGATGATTCTGCCTATCATTATGGAAATCTGATTTTATTTTGGAGTGTGTTATTTTGCTCAGAAAGAAGAATAATGGAAAAAATAATACAGCTTTCAAGCGCATCTGCGGAATCATTATGATTGGCGCAGCTGTTTATGCTTTTCTGTCTTATTATGGCCTTGTAAATGTTTTTTTCAGTGCTGATTTCAACACATTCCAACAATATTTTTTCGGCAGGGGAGCATTCCTGCTGCCGTTAGTATTATTAGCATCAGGAATAAGATTGGTCTCTGTTGACCTGCTTCCTTGTTTAACTACTGGCAAGTTGTACTTATTTTTCCTTTTTGTGCTGTGCTTTCTAGGTACAGCGCATAATATTTTTGTACCTGTAAACCAAGAGCTTTATCCTGACCAGATAATAAGCGGCGGAGGATTGATTGGTGGATTTATTGTTCTCCCGCTGCATAGACTGATTGGTTTAACAGGTACTTGGTTTTTGCTTGGGCTTTGCTGGCTGATTATTTTATACGCTGTAATCCCTTTCAAAAAGCTTTGGGCGACGTTATTTACTAAACACAATAAACCTGCAAGTAATACTGTTGCTCCTTTGTCAAAAGCTCGCGTTTTTACTGACCAAGAGCCGTCGACCGTTAATCGTACTTCATTTAGAAAAAATTATGAAAGAACAGGCAGCGTATATAAACAGGAAGAATTTGCTGCTTTTACAGATGGCATAAATAATCAGCATTCCTTTAAGCGCATTTTAAATTTCAATAAGAAAAATATTTACGCCAAAAAAGAAGTTAAGGAAGCTATTCAGGAAAATCCAGTAGAAATACCTGAATGGGAAGAAGAAAGAAGGCCTGTTATCGTACGTCCTATTATTAATTACGATGCAGCCGCAAAACAAGAAAAAGAAAATCAGAAGATTCAGCAGTTTCAGCAGATTAAATCAGAAAATATCATAGTTCATAATCCTTACAAAGACTACAAGCAGCCTGATGTAGAAAAAACTGTTGTTGCAAACATTGAAACTAAAGCTAAGCTGCATGATGCCGATGTAGAAGTGTCTGGTGTAACTATTTACGACAGCGCAGAAAAACAATATCAAGACAATACGGCTGTACCAGCAAGTTCAGAAATTGTTAAAAGTGCTGATAATAACGCAAAAACTACTATACAGGAAAGTAATTATAAATTCCCGTCTGTCGCATTACTTGATGTACCCAAGATAACCGACCCCGTTTCTTATGAAAGCGATATTATGAATCAATGCTCTATTTTAGAGCAGACTCTGGCTGATTTTAGGGTAAAAGCTAAAGTCGTCGCTGTTACAAGAGGTCCATCAGTTACAAGATTTGAATTAGAGCCTGCACCTGGCGTCAAGGTCAGCTCAGTCGTCAATCTTGCAGACGATATTGCTTTAAAACTGGCAGCGTCCGGAGTCCGTATCGAGGCACCTATTCCTGGTAAAGCTGCTATCGGCATCGAGGTTCCTAATATAAAAAATGACCCTGTCTACTTCAGAGAGGTAGTCGATAATGCCAATGTACATAAAGCAGAATCTAAACTTTGTATCGGTCTCGGCAAAGATATCAGCGGCAATATCATTACTGCTGATTTAGCAAAGATGCCGCATCTCTTGGTTGCAGGCTCAACTGGTTCAGGTAAGTCAGTCTGCATCAATACGATTATCGCAGGGCTGCTCTATAAAGCCAGCCCGTCAGATGTTAAGTTAATACTTGTTGACCCAAAGGTCGTAGAGCTCTCAAATTATAACGGTATTCCGCATCTATTAACACCTGTAGTTACTGATGCCAAAAAGGCGGCTTCCGCACTGCATTGGGCAGTTGCCGAAATGGAACGCCGTTACCAGATGTTTGCTGATAACCACGTCCGTGAAATTAACAGCTATAATCAAAAGGCAGAAGAAAAAATGCCTTTCATTGTTATTATTATCGACGAACTTTCTGACCTTATGATGGTAGCAAAAGTAGACGTAGAGGACGCTATATTGCGGTTAGCGCAAAAAGCTCGTGCCGCCGGCATTCATCTTATTTTAGCAACTCAGCGTCCCTCAGTTGACGTTATCACCGGTATCGTCAAAGCTAATATTCCTTCCAGGATAGCTTTCGCGGTTTCTTCACAAACTGACTCTCGCACCATATTAGATATGGGCGGAGCAGAAAAGCTTTTAGGCAAAGGTGATATGCTGTTCTATCCCATTGGATATAATAAACCGGTACGTGTTCAGGGAGCGTTTGTCAGCGATGCAGAACTTAACCGTATTGTTGACTTTATCATCAAGCAATCAATACCTGTCAATTATAGCGATGAAGTTACAACACAAGCGCTGGAATGTGAAAACAAAAATAACAGCAGCAATGAGAATAATAGTAACGATTATTATGAAGACGAGCTTTTTGAAAGCGCTGTCCAGTTAGTAGTCGATATGGGACAGGCCTCATCCTCTATGCTGCAGCGCCGGTTTAGAATCGGTTATACCAGAGCTGCCCGTCTTGTAGATATGATGGAAGAGTTAGGCATCGTCAGTCAATCTGCCGGCAGCAAGCCGCGAGAAGTAATCTTATCACGTCAAGAAATTGAAGAACGTTTTTTTAAACATGAGTAGTACGGAGGAAGTTTTATGGAAAGTGTTGGCCAGATTTTAAAAGCAGCTAGGATAGCTAAAAATCTCTCACATGATGATGTGGAAAAAGGTACCAGCATCCGCCGCATTTATATTGAAGCAATTGAAAACGACGAATATAATAAAGCTCCCGGAGAAGTGTTTGTAAAAGGCATTATTCGTACTTACGGAAATTTTCTTGGGTTAAACGGCACTGAACTGGTAGATATGTACAAAGCGCAAAAAGTCGGTGCTGAAGTGGAAGATATTAAAAGCCAAGGCATTCGTGAAGTTAATAGTGTAAAGCTTAATATTTCTTTGAAGCAACAACGCAGTCTCGGCAGTGGTACTGGCTTTTCTTTATCCTCTATGCGATTGCCGTTCAAACAGATTGCCGCCGGAATCGTTATTTTAGCAATACTTGGCGCCGGATATATTGCAGTTCCTAAGATTATGGCGTTAATACCTGCATCTACCTCGGTAACACCAATAGAAAAAACAGAAAAAAACATGCCTGATGCAAAACCTACGGTCAAAGCTGATAAGGTTACAGTGGAAATGTCTGCTGCCGGCTCTTGCTGGCTGGAAGTAACAGCAGATGGGAAGGAAATATTTGTGGGTATGCTGCAGGCAAACGACAAAAAGACTTTTGAAGCAAAAGATAAATTGATTGTAAAATATGGTAATATCGGTGTTATGAGCGTTAATATCAACGGTGTACCTGAAAATTTACAAGGACAAAAAGGCGTTGCAGTTAAAACATATACCAGATAACAGGGAGAATATTTAATGAAAGAGTTTTTACCAATTTCACCTGAAGAAATACAGGCACGCGGTTGGGACCAGATTGATTTTCTTTTTGTAAGCGGAGACGCTTACGTAGATCATCCTTCTTTTGGTCCCGCCGTTATTTGTCGTGTGTTAGAGGCAAAAGGTTACAAGGTTGCGTTACTATGTCAGCCGGATTGGCATAAACCGCAGAATTTTGCCGTATTAGGCAAACCTCGTCTTGGCGTGATGATTTCTGGCGGCAATCTTGATTCTATGCTCTGTCATTATACGGCTGCCAAAAAGCCTCGCAGTGAAGATAAATATACTCCTGGTGGAATAATGGGAAAAAGGCCTGACCATGCGACAGCTGTTTATGCACAACAGGTGAAAAAACTCTGGCCGGAATTACCTGTAATAATCGGCGGTATAGAAGCCAGTCTGCGTCGCTTTGTTCATTATGATTATTGGGAAAACAAGCTGTTGCCTTCAATATTAGAGACCAGCAATGCTGATCTTCTGGTCTATGGAATGGGCGAGCAGCAGGTTGCAGAAATAGCTGATTATCTGGCTGGCGGTGCTGAAATCAGCGATATGCTCTATATACGTGGCACTGCTTATGCTTCTAAGAATAAACCAGGTTTGCCAGAAGATGAACTTGCCGAATTACCAAGCTTTGCTGAAATTAAAAATAAACGTGAATTATTTGCTCTTGCTTATAAATTGCAGAGCCAAGAGCAAGATCCTTTTTACGGTAAATATGTACTGCAAAAGGGTTTAAAAAAATATATCGTGCAAAACCCGCCAACATATCCATTATCGCAGAAAGAAATGGACTCAATTTATGACCTTGATTATATGCGGGATTGTCATCCTTCTTATAAACCATTAGGTGGCGTTGCAGCTTTAGAAGAAGTCCAGTTCAGCATTGTAAGCTGCCGCGGCTGCTTCGGCAGCTGCTCTTTCTGTGCTATTCACGCCCATCAAGGGCGTATTATTCAATCGCGCAGTCATGAGTCCATTTTACGTGAAGCAAAGATTATAACTGAACTGCCGGGATTTAAAGGTTATATTCATGATGTAGGCGGCCCTACAGCCAACTTTCGCCATCCATCATGCGCTAAACAGTTAAAGGTAGGCGTATGTAAGGACAGACAGTGCCTGTTCCCGGGGCCATGTCCTAATCTTGATCCTGACCACAGTGACTACATTGCCTTACTACGAAAAATTCGGAGTATTCCGGGAATTAAGAAAGTCTTTATTCGCAGCGGTATACGTTATGATTATTTGCTGGCAGATAAAAAATTAGAGTTTCTTGATGAACTATGCAGGTATCATGTCAGCGGGCAATTAAAAATTGCCCCAGAACATATAGCTCCCTCTGTGTTGCGCTATATGAAGAAGCCTGGCAAGAATATTTATCTGCGTTTCATGCGGCTGTTTGATAAAAAGAATAAGGAAATCGGCTTGCCGCAATATCTCGTTCCCTATTTTATCTCCAGCCATCCTGGCTGTACGCTTGAAAATGCAGTGGAGCTGGCAGAATTTTTACGCGATATTAAACATCATCCCCAGCAGGTACAGGATTTTATTCCCACTCCCGGCAGCGCTTCAACTGCTATGTATTATTCTGGAATTGATCCTGAAACAGGCAGAAAAGTATTTACTGCACATAATCCTCATGAAAAAGCCATGCAGAGAGCACTTATGCAGTACAAGAATCCAAAAAACAAAACCCTTGTGCTGGAAGCACTGCGACTCAGTAATCGTACTGATTTGATTGGCTCTGGTCCTAAATGTTTAATAGACGATGGCCGTTCCAAAGATTTTCGTCGGAGTACTTTCCACAAATCGTTCAGCAAGCGCAAATAATGGAGGCAGAATCATGTTGCGTTTAACTATATTATTGTTATTATTTTGTCTGCCATTTTGTTCTGGCTGCGGCAAGGATAAAGCAAGCGTAAACCATACAGACCTTATCTTATATTCAGAAATGGATGCAGATTTTACCGAAAGTATTGTGAATGAATATAACAAACAGACACAAAACGGTAATATTATCAGTGTCATCTACGAATTAAAAGATATTGAGCCTGATATCGTACTTTGCGGAACACGTACCCTTAATGGTTTTTGCCTCGAGAATAAATTACAGCCAGTTGTTTGCAGTGCGGGAGACAGATTACCGTTAGAATTTAAAGACAATCAAGATCGTTGGTATGGCGCTTTTTATGACCCTGCTGTTTTTCTTATCAATCAACGCTATGCAAGGACTGTCGGGCAAGAAAACTTAAAAGGCTGGAGCGATTTAGAAGATAGAAGCGACATTAGGATTGCCTTGGAAAATCTTTCGAATAGTAACAGTACTCAGAACTTTTTAGGAGCATTTGCTTCACAACTCGGAGAAAGTATTTCTCTTAACTATTTATGGAATATTAATCGTTTTATTGGTCAATATGCGAAATTTCCTTTTACACCAATACGTATGACAGCTGTTGGCGATGCAGATCTTGCTTTGACGCGTCAAAGTTATGTTTTCAAATACCTTGAGAATAATTTTCCTGCTTATGTTGTTTTTCCAGAAGAAGGAACACCGGTTAATCTATATGGAGCAGCTGTCTTTGCTAATAGCAAAAAAATTGCTGAAGGCGCAGATTTCATTGATTGGTTAATTGTTGATACTGCAGTCAAACGTATTTCTTTGGAAAAAAATACTGGTTTCATGTTTCTGCTGCCACAAGGAATAGATGGGCCTGCTGCAGATCCAAATAAACTGTGGCTGAATACTGCTTATCTGTCGTATCCTGAACAGGAGAAGTTGAATAGAAAATGGCTGGATCTGGTGCGATTCAGTAATGATAAATGATTGGAGGACTGTTTCATGAAATTAGGCATGGTCAGCCTGGGCTGTCCTAAAAATCTTGTTGATTCTGAAGTAATGCTCGGCATTATCAAAGAGAAAGATTTTACGGTAACTAACGACCCGGCTGATGCTGATATTATTATTGTAAACACTTGCGGCTTTATCGAATCTGCTAAAGAAGAATCTATCAATACCATCTTACAAATGAGTGAATACAAAACACAAGACAGCTGCCGTTATTTAATTGTAACCGGATGTTTAAGTCAACGTTATGCTGATGAGCTGGCTCAAAATATTCCAGAAGTAGATGCTTTCGTTGGCACGGAGTGTTTTACAGACATCGATTGGGTGATTGAGCAGGTTATGAACGGTAAAAAAGTATTGCATATGACCAGAAATACAGCTGAACAGCCAGTAGAAATGCCGCGTATGCTCACAACTCCTGATTATATGGCATATCTAAAGATTGCAGAAGGCTGCGATAATTGCTGCTCTTACTGCATTATTCCTAAACTGCGTGGTCCCTATACCAGCAGACCTTATGAAGCAGTAATGGCAGAAGCCAAAGAACTGTCTGCAGCCGGTATTAAAGAAATTATCGTGGTAGCGCAGGATACCACCAGATATGGTGAAGATTTATACGGTAAGCTGATGCTCCCGCAATTATTAAAGGATTTAAATGATTTGGAAGGTATCGAATGGATACGCGTCATGTATTGCTATCCTAATAATTTTACTGATGAACTTATCGAAGCCTTTGCTACCTTGCCTAAAGTATGCAAATATGTTGATTTGCCGTTACAGCATGCCAGCAATTCTTTGCTTGCCAGTATGAATCGCTACGATACTAAAGAAGAGGTAGAAGTATTACTGAAAAAACTTCGTGCTGCGATACCAGGTATTGCCATCAGGACTACCTTTATCGTTGGCTTTCCCGGAGAAACCGAAGCAGATTTTGAAGAGCTGAAAGAGTTTGTTGCCGCTCAGCGTTTTGAAAATGCCGGCGTTTTCCAATATTCACAGGAAGAGGGGACTGTAGCTGGCACGATGCCTAACCAGATTCCTGATGAAATCAAAGAAAACAGATATCATGAACTTATGGCATTACAAGCAGAAATTTCTGAAGAATTGCATCAAGATTTAGAAGGCGAGGAGCTTGAGGTAGTTATTGAAGGTTTTGACGCAGAAAATACGTCTCTCGCTGTTGCACGCTCTTATAGAGAAGCCCCCGAAATTGACGGCAATATCTTTGTCGAGAATGCTGATAATCTGCATATCGGTGAATTCACTAAGGTACGTATCTTGCAAGGATTTACCTATGAAATGGTAGCAGAACAGGTGTAAAGCCGAGGAGGCAGAAAAATGATTGTCGAGGTTATCAATACTGGTACTGAAATATTATTGGGTGAAATACTCAATACAAATTTTCAATACTTGTCCAAACATCTGAATAACATGGGATTTGATGTTTTATATCAAACAACCATAGGTGATAATGCGCAGCGGATGAAACAAGCCGTAGAGCAAGCTATGGAGCGCGCTGACCTTATTATCATCACGGGTGGCTTAGGTCCAACCCGCGGAGATATTACTAAAGATACAGTAGTAGAAATCTGCGGCCTTGAGTGCTATCTTGATTTAGATACATGGGGAAGGATTGATGCTTTTTTCGCCAAAAAAGGTACCTGTACTCCTGCCAATAACGATAAACAAGCAATGATACCGGTTGGAGCAGAAATCTTGCAGAACGACGTAGGCACTGCGCCTGGGCTATTTATCAATCATAATGGTAAATACTTAGTATTGCTGCCTGGTCCGCCCAGCGAGATGACAGATATTTGTGAAAAGCAGCTTTGGCCCTTATTAGAACAAAAGTTTGGTAATCAGGGAATCATCCTTTCCCGCACACTGCATTTACGCGGTATCGGCGAATCACTTACTGCAGAAAAAATTGATGACCTCATCTTAGAGCAATCTAATCCAACTATCGCTATCTATGCAAGGCATGGAGAAATATTAGTACGCCTTACTGCTAAAGCCGCCAAACGGCAGGATGCCAATAGAATGCTGGATCAATGTGAAGAATTGGTACGTACACGGTTAGAGCAGTACATTTATGGTGTTGATGATGAATCATTGCCTGCTGTTTTAGGTAAAAAACTGCTCCAGAAAAATAAGACAATAGCTTTTGCTGAATCCTGTACAGGAGGACTGGTAAGCAGTCTGGTAACTGATATACCGGGCAGCTCCGAATATCTGCTTGGTTCTGCAGTTACGTATACTAATGGAATTAAAAATAAACTGCTTAATGTACAGCTTGAAACTTTACAGGAATTCGGCGCTGTCAGTCGTGAAACTGCCTGCGAAATGGCTGCCGGCGTCCGTAAGCTTTTCGGCAGTGATTACGGTATCAGTATTACTGGTAATGCCGGTCCTGGCGGCAGTGAAAATAAGCCTGTGGGACTTGTATACATAGCGGTAGCAACTGCTGAAGTTGTTTACTGCCAGGAACATTATTTCCACCACAGCAGGGTAGAAAATAAACTAAGGATTGCTTTAACGGCAATTTCCATGTTATTAGATAAAATCAGTCAAGAAAATGATTTGGAGGAATAAATTTAATGTCAAATACACAAAAAGAGAATTTCGGTGAATTACTGCTTGATAAAAAAATCGTTGCTGCTCTAACAGATATGGGATTTGAAGAGCCGTCTCCGATTCAGGCTGCTACCATCCCCTTGGTACTTGAAGGCAACGATATTATCGGGCAGGCACAGACCGGTACTGGTAAAACCGCTGCTTTCGGTATTCCGCTGGTACAAAGCATCACCGATCACCGTCATATTCAAGCTCTTATCATGACACCGACTCGCGAACTGGCTATCCAGGTTGCAGAAGAAGTAGGCAAAATAGGCAGAACAACACGTGTAAGAGCACTTCCTGTTTATGGCGGACAGCCTATTGAACGTCAAATCCGTGCGCTGAAAAATAATGTGCAAATCGTTATCGGTACTCCCGGCAGATTGATTGACCATATCAACAGACGTACTATCAAATTAGACCATATCAAATTCCTGGTATTGGACGAAGCAGACGAAATGCTGGATATGGGATTTGTGGACGATATTGAAGAAATCATGAAAAATCTTCCTGCAGAACGCCAGACTTTGCTGTTCTCTGCAACAATGCCGCGCCCAATCCTCAGCCTTACCAAGAAATACATGAAAGCGCCTAAATCTGTCACTATTACTAAGGAAGAACTGACCGTACCTTTAATAGAGCAATATTATTTTGAAACTAAAGACAAGGTTGAAGGTCTGTGCCGTTTGCTGGATACTGAAATCGATGGTAAGCTGATTATTTTCTGCCGTACTAAGAAAGGTGTTGACGACCTTTCTATTGCACTCTCCAGCCGCGGTTATATGGCAGAAGGCTTACATGGTGATTTAAGCCAAAACCAACGTGACCGAGTAATGAAAAAATTCCGTGAAGGCTCTGTAGATATCCTTATTGCTACTGATGTTGCCGCACGTGGTATTGACATTGATAATATTACCCATGTAATAAATTTTGATATTCCTCAAGATCCTGAAAGCTATGTACACCGCATCGGACGTACCGGACGCGCAGGTAATACCGGTGTAGCGATGACTTTTATTACTCCGCGTGAATTCCGTCAGCTGAAACTGATTGAACGTATTGTAAAAACTAAGATTGTACGCCGCCAGCTTCCTACTGCTGCAAATGTAATCGAGCGTCAGCGTGAACAGATTATCAGCAAAATGCAGACTGTGCTTGAACTGAACAATTTCCATGATTACATGCCTATCGCGGAAAGCCTTTTAGACGATTATTCTGCGGAGGAAGTAGCTGCTGCTGCCTTGAAACTGATGCAGGAGGGGATTAAGGCACTGGAAGCTCCGCAGGACGATGAAATCGCTGCTGAATTGAAAAATACCGGTGCTCGTCCCGGTATGGTACGTTTATTTATGAATATTGGCCGCAGTCAAAAAATAACTGTAAAAGATATTGTAAGTACTATCGCTATTGAAGCTGATATTCCGGCACGTGATGTTGGCTTAATCAATATCTACGATAAATTTACTTTCGTAGAAGTTCCTGAAGATGTAGCGGAAAAAGTTCTTGGTGCAATGCATAGAAATACCATCAAGGGTTATAAAATCAATGTGGAACCCGCACGTGTTCGCAGATAATTTACACACGATGTTTTGGAGATGATGCAATATGAAAGAAATATTGGGTAATCTTAAAGGTATCCGAAACTCCGTTATTGATGAATTAAAGACAATATACGATATAAAGCTGTCCTCTGGGCAGCTTTTAACAACTGAACTGGCTTTGAAGCTGGCTGATATTACTGAGTTTATAAATAGAGAAATCTCCGTTTATATCAATCGCAGCGGCCAAATCCTAAGTGTGGCTGTGGGCAGTAATGAAAGTGTTGAACTGCCTAATGCAGAAGGGCGCAGAAAAAGCAGCCGTCTGAATGGCATCAGATGCGTGCATACACATCCTAACGGCAATTCAACTCTCAGTGGGGTTGATATTTCAGCACTTAAGAATAATCGTTTTGATGCTATGATTGCTATCGGCGTAACTTCACCCGATTATACTGCTTCGACGGTCAGCTTCGGCATGATTGTCGGTATCGACGAAAACGAACAGTTTATCACTGAAAGTTATGGTCCTATGCAGCTGACTGAAACAGAAAATATCTATTTTCCTAATCTGGTCAATACGGTAGAAAGAATCCTTGACAAGCAATCTGACAGCACAGCGCTGGCTAAAACTGCTGAAAGAGCTATCTTGGTAGGCATGGAGTACAGCGGCTTATTTGGCATTTCCGGCTGGAGCATTGAAGATTCCGTAGAAGAATTAAAGCAGCTTGCTGATACTGCCGGAGCTGTCGTTGTTGCCAAATTCATCCAAAAGAGACCTAAACCAGACCCGGCATTTTTCATCGGGAAAGGTAAGGTACAGGAGTTGGCGTTATATGTACAGCAGGAAAATATAGATCTATGTATCTTTGACGATGAACTGTCGCCCGCACAGCAGCGTAATATAGAACAGGCGATGGGTATACGTGTCCTTGACCGTACTGCGCTTATACTTGACATCTTTGCACAACGCGCTCATACTAATGAAGGCAAGCTGCAGGTAGAGCTGGCTCAGCTGCAATACACTTTGCCGCGTATTATGGGCAAAGGTCTCAGCCTGTCACGTCTTGGCGGCGGTATAGGCACACGCGGTCCCGGCGAAACAAAGCTGGAAGTGGATCGCCGCAGAATCAGAGACCGTATCGCTTATTTAAAAGAATGTATCAGTAAGGTGAAAAGTGTTCGTACGTTGCATAGAACAGGAAGAAATAAAGCCTCCGTACCGACTGTCAGCCTGGTAGGTTATACTAATGCCGGTAAATCAACCTTACTAAATAAACTGACCAATTCTGATATTTATGCTAAGGACCAGCTTTTTGCAACGCTTGATCCTACTATGCGTCAGCTTAATCTGCCTGATAAACAACAGGTGATTTTAACTGATACTGTTGGTTTTATCCAGCGTCTGCCGCATCAGCTTGTTGCAGCTTTCCAGTCAACTTTGGAAGAGGTTATTGAATCAGATATTCTTTTACATGTTATAGATGTCAGCCATGAACTGTATAAAGAACAGAGTAAAGCTGTCTACCAGGTATTAGGTGAAATAGGTGTAAAGGATAAAACTATCATAACCGTATACAATAAAGTAGATAAGCTACCTGAAGCAGATGGCCTTATTCATAGATTGGAACAGGAAGAAAACAGCATCTGTATTTCAGCAAAAAGTGGTTTTAACACAGATAAATTGCTGGAATTAATCAGCGAAAATTTAAATCTGAAAGCCATCGAAGCTTATTTTATTATTCCTTACAGTGATTCTGATAAGGCAGCAAAATTGCATAATATTGGTACTGTACTGGAACAGGAATATCTTGCAGAAGGCACAAAATTAAAAGTACGCCTTGCTGCTGAATCTATTAAAGAATTTGAAAATTATCTTAGCAAAGGTGAAGAAAATTGATTAATTATCAGCAGGTAGAAGAAGAAGCGCTGGCTGCGGTAGCTTTACAAAGCAAAAAATTAGAAGAAGCAGCTCTTTTCAATACTGAAAAAGTAATTACCGCTTTTCGTAATAATATGGTTTCTGATTTTTATCTGAAACCGACCACTGGATATGCTTATTCTGATGTCGGCCGTGAAAAACTCGACCTTATCTATGCCGAAATTTTTAAAACAGAAGCAGCGCTTGTACGTTCTCAGTTTGTTTCCGGAACACATGCTTTAGCAGTTGCGTTATTAGGTAATCTACGCGCTGGTGATGAGCTTATCGCAGTCACGGGTACACCATATGATACTATGCAGACTATTATCGGTTATCCTGAAAAGGCAGAGGGGTCTTTAATAGATTTAGGAATAGACTATAAAGAAATTCCGATGACAGGTGAGCATGTTGATTTGGAGGCAGTAAAGAAAGCTGTTACTGCTAAAACAAAAATGATTCATATTCAGCGTTCCTGCGGTTACAGCAGCATGCGTAAGACTATTGACGTTGCAGAAATAGGACGGATTTGCCAGGCAGCTAAAGAAGCTAATCCTAATGTTATCTGCTTTGTAGATAACTGTTACGGTGAATTTATTGAAAAGCAGGAGCCAACAGAAGTTGGTGCTGATTTAATGGCAGGTTCACTGATAAAAAATCTTGGCGGCGGTTTTGCACCTACCGGTGGTTACATAGTTGGACGCCAGGATTTAGTAGAAAAAGCTTCCTACAGGCTTACTGCACCGGGTTTAGGCGGAGAAATGGGGGCTACTCTCGGTGATACAGCTCGTGAATTATATCAGGGGCTCTTTATGGCACCGCATATAGTTTTGCAGGCAGTTAAAACTTCTATCTTTGCGGCTTCCGTTTTCAAAAGCTTGGGCTACGAAGTTAAACCGCAACCGGAAGAGCCTCGCAGCGACATTATCCAAGCGATTACACTGGAAACCAGAAAACGACTTTGTGACTTCTGCGTAGCAATTCAATGCAATTCTCCGGTAGATGCCCACGTTGAACCTGTACCTTCACCACTTCCTGGTTATCAGGATGAAATAATCATGGCTGCAGGTACTTTCGTGCAGGGAGCTTCGATAGAATTAAGCGCCGACGGCCCTTGCAGAGAACCTTTCAATGTCTTTTTCCAAGGTGGTTTAACCTTTGAACATGGCAGACTTGCCGTTATGGCAGCAGCTAAAAGGGTAGGTGGAAAGAATGATTGAAAAGCAGTCGTCCAAAGCTGAGATTACGCAAATAATTATTGATAATTACAGCACAAATGCCTTTGTCGCCTTATGTGGGATAAAATTTATTGACATTGAGTGCGGCAAGGCTGTTCTGACTATGAAAATAGACAGCAGCAAACATACTAATATGTATTCTGTTGTTCATGGCGGAGCGTTGGCAGCACTGGCAGATACAGCACTTGGTGCAGCGTGTGCCAGTACCGGAGCCAGAATAGTCACCATAGATTATTCTATAAATTTTCTTAAGAATATCACAGCCGGTGATACTGCAAAATCAATAGCGCGTGTTTTGCACCGTGGACATAAAGTCATCGTTGTAGAAGTTGATACATATGACAGTAAGGATACGCTGCTTACAAAACTGCAGGGAACTGCATACATCATTGGAACATTTGAAAACATACCAGAAAAATGGTAATATTAAAACCCTACTATTTATACAAATAGTAGGGTTTTAATATTACTTAGGTGCTAGAATGACATCAAATTAGCATTATTATAACATTCTAAACACAGAAATTACTTTACCTAATACCTGAATATTATCCGTTCCAATAATAGGCTCATATTTATCATTTTCCGGCTGTAAACGTACTGAACGAAGTTCTCTGAAATAACGTTTTACTGTCGTAGTTTCGTTATCAATGAGCGCAATCACAATATCACCATTATTGGCAAAGTTTTGCTTTCTGGCAATAATATAATCATGGTCAAGAATGCCTGCGTTAATCATACTGTCTCCGGAAACAGAAAGCATAAAAACATCTTCGTCACAGCCAATCAAATCACGCGGTATAGGATAGGTCTCTTCAATATTTTCTACCGCTAAAATAGGCTGTCCTGCAGTAACTCTGCCGACTAAAGGCACCGGAACAACAATCTTATTACGCCAAGCATCATTTTCAGACATCAGCTCCAAGGCTCTGGGTTTAGCTGCATCACGTACTAAGAACCCATATTCCTGCAAGCGTTTTAAATGGTTATGAACACTGGCGCTGGAAGATAAACCGACCGCAGCACCAATTTCGCGAACTGCCGGCGGATAGCCTTTAGCATTTATAAAATCACGTACAAAATCCAATATTTTTTTCTGGCGTTCAGATAACATATCTTCTGTGCGTCGACCCATGATTTAAATCCTCCAATCATAATGTACTTATTTACTATATTATAGCAAATATTAAGCACATGGTCAAACAGGTGTTTATGATAAAAAATGATAAGATTTTACGTCCGATAATATATATTATGTAAAATTATGATAGACTATCTACAGGCAGTAAAATTTTTCAATGCTGCTGATATGGCGCTGTGTTATATACAAGCATAAGGAGTTGGTTTGTTATTGCGTAGAAGTCATCCTACTAACTTTGCTAAAGTTGCTACGGCTAATATTCAGCGTAGTGCTTTTAATCGTAGTTTTGGTTATAAGACTACATTTGATTCTGGTTACTTGATACCATTCTTTTGTCAAGAGGTTTTGCCAGGTGATACTCATACTGTTAAACCTCTAATCTTTGCAAGGTTATCTACACCAATTGTCCCTTTTATGGATAACCTTTATCTTGATACTTTTTTCTTCTTTGTTCCTAATCGTCTTGTTTGGGAACACTGGAAAGAATTTTGCGGTGAACAGAAAAATCCTGGTGATAGTATTGACTATATTATCCCAATGCTTACCGCTCCTTCTGGCGGTTATGATGTTGGTTCTGTTTATGATTACTTTGCACTTCCGACTGGCGTAGGTAATTTTAAACACTCCGCTCTTCCTTTCCGTGCTATGAACCTTATTTATAATGAATGGTTCAGAGATGAAAATTTGCAAGATAGTTTACCAGTTAATTTGACTGACAGTACTGCAGATGAAACTTATTCACTTTTCCGTAGAGGTAAGCGACATGATTATTTCACAAGTTGTTTACCTTGGCCACAAAAGGGCCCAGGTGTTGAGCTACCTTTAACTGGTAATGCTCCTATTTGCTTTGATGGCCCTCCTAATCCTGGTACTCTTTCTGTTCCAGAGATTCAATGGATAGGTACTCCATCTGGTAGTCCTTCTGGTTATCATTATTCATTGGAACATGACATGAATGGTTCTTATGTTACTATTTCGCAGGACCAAGGTAGTTGGCCTCCTTCTGGTACAACAGCACGTAATTTAGTTGCTGATTTATCTTCTGTATCTTCTGCTACTATTAACAGCTTACGTCAAGCTTTTCAGATTCAACGTTTACTTGAACGTGATGCCCGTGGTGGTACTCGTTACATTGAGTTGATTCTCTCTCACTTTGGTGTTAAATCTTCTGACGCGCGTTTACAACGTCCAGAGTATCTTGGAGGTGGTTCTTCACCGATTATCGTAAATCCTGTAATGCAAACATCCGCTACTGGTCAAGACAGTACCCCTCAAGGTAACTTATCCGCTTTTGCATATGTAAATCATAAAAAAGGTGGTTTTAGTAAATCCTTTGAGGAACATGGTTACATAATCGGTTTTATGTCTGTTCGTGCTGACTTGAATTATCAGCAAGGTTTACAGCGTTTCTGGTCTCGTTCAACACGTTACGATTTCTACTGGCCTGTACTTGCCCACCTTGGTGAGCAGGCAGTATTAAATAAGGAAATCTATTGTCAAGGTACAGAAGAAGACGAAAAAGTTTTTGGCTATCAAGAACGTTGGGCAGAATATCGATACGAACCTAATAAGATAACTGGTAAAATGCGTAGTACTTATGCCCAGTCTTTGGATATTTGGCATTTAGCTCAAAAGTTTGATTCTTTGCCTGTTTTGAATGATGAATTTATTCAAGATAATCCACCTGTTAAGCGTGTACTGGCTGTACAGGATGAACCGGAGTTTATCGCAGATGTATGGTTTAATTATTCGTGTGTACGGCCTATGCCGGTACGTTCTACACCTGGTTTGGTCGACCATTTTTAAGGAGTGATGATTATTGAAAATAGAAATGATTAACGCTGTAGTTTCTACAGTAATTGTACTTGTTGTCCTCAAGTCCTTTATGCTTATTTAGTATGTGGGGTTCTATTTTAGCCGGTGTTGCTGGTAATGCTCTTGGAAGTTTAGTAAGCGGAGGTATTAACTCCGCTTACGCTCAACAGAATGCGCAACATAATATGGAATTACAGAAGGAATTATGGAAGTATATGCAGTCTAATAAACATCAACTTGAGGTAGTGGACTTGGAAGCAGCAGGACTTAACAAAATACTTTCTGCTACTAATGGTCAAGCCATTGGTGCTCCTTCTGTAGTTGGTTCTGCAGATACCAGTAATGATGTTAACTCTGCAGCTGCTGCTTTTCGTCAGTTGAAAATTGCAGAAACTAACGCTGAAACTGAAAAAATTAAGGCAGAAGCTGAACGTACTAATGCTCAAGCTAATGCAGATAATGCTGCTACAAATAAAGCTAAAGCTGACCAAGAAATTATTGAAAGTAAGGCTCGTGTTCCTGTCTATGATGGACAGTCAGCAAAGCTTATAGCAGAGCGTGACGCTATTCGTCAAGGTATTCTTAATGATTTAGAACGGCTTGATCATGAGATTAAAGAAATTGATAGTCGTACTAATCTTAATAATGTTAATGCCTGGAATATTAAAGAGCTTACTCCTTGGCAGGTTAATAAGCTTAATATGGAAGGTCAAAAACTCCTTGCTTCTATTGGTATTGATGAAAAGCAAGCTAAGTTATTACAACGTGACCTTGAAAATCTTGAGCCTGAAATGCGTCGTAAATATCTTGAAAATATGTTTGGTGAGAAATTGCATTATTTTGGTTTTGCTGCAGAAGATGTTTCTAAATTAATTTCTGGCCTTAATTTTACTATTGGTCGTTACAAAAGGAGTGATTAAATTATGGATAAAGAAAAATTACAAAATGCCCTCTTGGCAGCCCTTGCAGGTTTTGTTGGTGCTTTGTTCGGTATTAATATTCCTATCAATTTTTAAGGTGATATTATGGCAAAACGTAAGAAATTAACCCGTAAAGGTAGCCGTCGTCTTTTTAAGGCGACGGCAAATAAAACTCATATTAAGAACATCCCTCATCTTCAAGACCGTGGAGGTATTCGGTTATGACTTGTTATCATCCATTGGAAGCTTACCGTTTTGGTACATTTAATAAAGAAACTGGCAAATGGAAACCTACCTTCCGCAAATCTGAAGCTCACTTTTTCGGCAATCCTGAACTTGATTATATTCGTTTGCCGTGTGGTCAATGTGTTGGCTGCCGTCTTGAGCGTTCACGTCAATGGGCAATTCGTTGCGTTAATGAAGCGCAGCTTCATGAAAGAAATTGCTTTATAACATTAACTTATGATGATGAACATTTACCTTCTGATGGTTCCGTTCATGTCGACCATTTCCAGAAATTTATGAAGCGTTTGAGGAAGAAGTTTGGAAGCGGTATTAGATTTTTCCACTGTGGTGAGTACGGTGAGCTTAATAATCGTCCTCATTACCATGCTATTCTTTTCGGCTTTGATTTTCCTGATAAGTATTATTGGTCTATTTCTGCAGGTTATAGATTATATCGTTCACTTGTGTTAGAACAATTATGGCCTTATGGTATTAGTATAATTGGTGATGTTACCTTTGAGTCAGCGGCTTATGTCGCCCGTTATGTCATGAAAAAGGTTAATGGCGAGCAAGCCGAGGAACATTATCAAGGTAGAAAGCCAGAATATATTACAATGTCTCGCCGTCCTGGTATCGGTTATGACTGGTTAATGCAGTATCATCAAGACGTATACCCTAATGATTATATTGTTTTGCGTGACGGTATTAAGTGTCGCCCTCCTAAGTTTTATGACCGTATCTGGGATATAGTTGATAAGCCTACTATGGATGTTATACGGCACAGACGTGCTAAAAACATGAAAAAATATGCTGATAATAATACCTATCAGCGTTTGGATGTCCGTGAGCAATGTAAAATTGCTCAATTATCAAGA
Organism: uncultured Phascolarctobacterium sp.; assembly: GCA_900545025.1. Classification (GTDB taxonomy): domain Bacteria; phylum Bacillota; class Negativicutes; order Acidaminococcales; family Acidaminococcaceae; genus URXU01. The sequence continues at coordinate 69,559 of UQXH01000004.1, read as the reverse complement.
TTAAGGAGAGATAAAGTATAATGCAAAAAGTATATTCAATTTTAGATCGTGTTTCTCGTGAATATGGCCCTCTTTTTCTTTGTTCTACAGATGAGGAGGCTGTTCGTACTGTTCGTCAAGCTGCGCTTTATGGTAAGTCTAATCTTTCACAGTTTCCAAAAGATTTTTCTTTGTATCGTGTTGGCTCTTTTAATCTTTCTTCTGGTGTACTTTCTGCCGTTCCCGTTCCCGTTCTTGTTTCTGATGTAGGTAATATTGTCAATGTTGATTCTGACAATTTGGACTTGCCGCAGGATGATGTAGATAGTTCTGCTACTAACTAACTTTTTGTTGTTAGTTTTTAGAACATTGTTCCTCACAGAGTGAGGTCTGCGAACATATTACAGCGCCGCCCTCTTCGATTTTTTTCCCTTGAATGGAATAATTGGAGCGATAGCGACGCTGTTTTGTTCGTTACAGTTGAGTTATGACAGCGAAATGGAGTTGATAATTAATATGGTAGCTTTTCGTAACGCTTACGAGCGTTCTTCTAAACCTGGTATTACATTTGAAAAACCCAGTCTTACACAACAGCATTTTAAGGATGAGTGTGATATAAATTTAATTATCAAGCGTTATACTCGTTCTGATATTGCTTTAATGGCTGCTATGTCTAATATGCAGTATGGCGATTACTCTACTCCTGTTGATTTTCATGAGGCTATGAATATTGTATTGCGTGCTCAGGAGCAGTTTGAAGCACTTCCTTCTTCTATTCGTGATAAGTTTGACAATGACCCTGCTAAGATGTTAGACTTTGTAAGTAAGAAAGAAAATATAGAGGAGAGTGTAAAGCTTGGATTACTTAATAGAGAAGCTATGGAAGTTATTAAAGGTACTGCTCTTAATTCTGGCGGTGTTGTTTTGTCTTCTTCTTCTCTTGGCGATGTTGGTTCCGTTTCTAATGTAGATAATAAAAACGAAAACTGACGGTTTGAGAGGCGGGACAGTTACCTACTTGATGTAACTGTCCCGACTGACACCTTTAACGTAAGTTAAGGGTGTCTTTTTATTTCTTCCCTTTCTCCTAAAGTTTGTTACAGGCATAATTTATACATAATAGCAATTATCCGACGTAAATTAAAAATTTACATCCGATACTATTGCATATTATGTAAAATTATCATATTCTTACGCACATGATTTCTGCTCATATATCTAATATAATTTCAAGTAACCAATTCCAAAATCAGTAAATTTATTATTCTGTTGAAATATATCTCTTTATTACGGGTATATTATATATCTATGATATTTTGAGTTAAAATTTCTTGTTAAATTGGCAATACCTTTTTAAACAGCTATATTTGTGTTTTGATAGCTTTTCTATTGTCTTGAGTATCTTAATAAGCATACTGATACAAAAATTGCTTAAATCGAAAATATAACGATAAATTTTTTGTTAAACATAAAAAAGATAAGAGGTTTATGCATCCAAATGCTTAAACCTCTTGACATTGTAAATATTATAGCATAAATCAATAAATATATAAATCACTCTGACTAAACTGCTGTAAAATTTGTTTATTGGCAGCTTCTTGCGTACCTTTTGTAAAATACAATAAATTATTAAAATGACGACTTCTATTAAAATATAACTGATTCTTAACATAACAATCAAACGGTATAAGATTTTCATTCATCATAGACAACACCAAATCTTCAGCCGCCTTACTGCTCTCTTCTTCCGTTAATGGCGAATCCTCATCAGCTTGGGCAAAAATATCGTTTCTTCCTAAAGCTTTGAAAATATCTGGCAGATGGACTTTTAAATCAGCATCACAGTTAAAACGTCCATTATAATGGTTGATATCGAAAGTATAGGCAAAATTTTCTGCTTTGATATATTTTTCAATAGCTGCAGCTTTTTCAGGAGTTATAATATTTTGCAGATGGTTTATGGTTTGATTAACTATCATTTTTGTCAAATCCGGCATATTGAAGAGATTTTTATATTCATTCATATATGGAATTAACTCAGGATCAAGCTGCGTCAAATTGTTAATATTACCGCTGACCATGAAGACGCCCTCATCAACAAAATTTAACAAATCATGCATGGTAAATTGAGATAAATCCATTTTTACAGTATTTGTTTTAGCATCGAAACTTATTCCAAAAGTTTGCATGGCATCATTAGCTACCTGAATAGATGCTTCCGGCAGTGCATTATAGGCAGTCAGCTGAATACCCTTATCTTTCATATTATACATGCTTGCCAAATCGGTTTTGGTGTACAGCCATTGTGGCGGTAAAGTTAATTTTCTACCTGCTACCCTATCATTGATTACCAATGTGTCATTCGAGTGCTTAACTTCGGTAAATGTCAAATTGTGAGCTAAATCTTTATTTAGTTTTACAAAATCTTTATGGTCTAATTTATATACGTCTTCCATATCCGCTACACTTTTAATACTTGGATAAAGGCTGGTAACCGCATACAAATTATTATTAGCAGAAAGCAGATAAGTTATTTCTTTGATGCTGTAAAGATTATCACACTGCATAATCAAATAGCCGTCATCAGAAAAATCAAACTTCATTCCATTACTTTCTACTAAATCACATTTTTCCTTTAAAATAGATTGCTCCAATTTTTTCGATTTTCGCATAGGTAGTTTAAGGTTAAGGCCAATATTTTTCAATTCACTTGCAACTTTTAACGCTTTACGTCCATTGACATCTTCGACAGTAATCTTATTGATTTCAGAAGCTTTACTCAAATGATCATTCAATTTTACTAATTCATTCATATTATCAGTTTGATTGTCATAATTGATATAAACTCCTGTAGCAGCTTGCAGCAAATACTTATAATTATCATTAGCTAAAGTGTTTGGTGCATTTTTCAACGATTGCTTTATATTACTTACATCAGCATTAAATATATCGGTAGTAAAGACTTTATTAAAATTACTTTGCAACTGCTCCGCAGTCAGGCAGGTAACTACATGTATACCATTGGTTTTGACAATCTGCTTGTCAACATCAAAAGTACGGTTTTCTGCTGCAAAAACATTCTCTCCAACAACCATAATATTCTGGTCAGGAATACTGACAGAAAAGCCGCCTTCTCTGCTGGTATAATTAAAGGCATTAGCTGTTACGGCTAAACTGCAGAAAATACTGGTAAGTAGTATTCGAACATATTTTCTTTCCATTTTTACCACCTATTATTAAAATACAGATTATATCACAATAATTAAAATTGCCAAGCTGCCTGTACATCTGCTATATTTAATTGCTGCGGTTTATCTTGTTTGTTTAAATACAGCAAAAAGTTCATTTTATCTTTGGGTGTACAACAAACTTGCGCTGATGTATTAAAATTATATTGCTTATATAAAGAAATATTACTATTGAGTTTCACTAGTGCTTTTTTACTGTTAACATTAGCGAAATATTCATAATCGTTTAAAGTAAAATATTCATCATTAAAATACTTAAGCCTCTGCAAAGAATGTTCTAATATTGCTGCAAATTCTATCTGTGTAGCCTCTGGCTGAACAAACCATTCTTTACAATTACTATCTTTTACTTTTAAAGAAGCAGTAACCAGTGTTTCATCTAAATTGGCAATAATCTTTTGTCCGGTCTGCTTTTCCTGTTGCAAAATTTCTTTTGAAGCAAATATAGCCATATTAGAAGCAAGAACAGCGTCTACATTTTCTTGTACATCATCAATTGACTTAACGTTAAGATCCTGCTGAATAATTTTTATTAACCCGCGCATAGTACTCAAAGGTAATGATACAGTAAGGCATCCCTGGTCATACTTGTCTTTAAAATTAGTTTGTGCATATACCCAGTCCGCAGGTAAATCTACAGTATTTTTATTTATCGCATCATAATATTGCAGTTTTTTATCTTCAGACTCTATTGGTTTACTTGTTTTAAAAGTTCTTAAAGACTGCCAATACTGCTGCCATATATCAGAGTCTGCCTTAGCAGAATTTTCACCGTCAATCACATTATTTGACCAAAAAGTGATGATATATAACATATCATTTGCCGAAGCAAACGAAACATAGGAAAGCATATTTTCTTCGTTAGCTGGATAACACAAGGTTATAACATGAAGCTTATTTAATTTATCAATTCTTATATTTGCTTCCTGGTCTACAGTATTAGCACTGAGGAAGATTTTATGCTCGTCCTGCTGATATTTAGCAATCTCTAACAACGGTATGGGCAAAGTTTTCAGACTTAATTGTGATCTTTGCAGTAAAGCCAATTTTTCATACTCTTGCAGGAAAACATCTGTAGAAAACTTTACCCCTGTTAGAGCTTCCACTTCGGCAGCAGTATAAGTATGTACTGCTATACTATTTTCACTTTGATCTGTAAAAGCATACAGATTACTGCTTCGAACAATAGCTTCAGGATTATGATCATTGATACTATAGCCAGCATTTTTATCTGTATAAGCATAAGCCGGAAAAGCTCCAAGTATCAACAAAGTCAAAGTCAAAGCGGCAGATTTCATCATAATGAACACACTTTCTGCAGATACAAAAATTATTTATTAAATACTACGTTTACCATAACGCCGCTGTCAAGATTGCAGGCATTGGCTTCATCAGTATCAATATGCACTTCATCAGCGTGCTTTTCGCCAGCACGAACAAGTACATTATGCAAAGTTAAAGCACGTTCACCAGTTGTTTCCAGATCAACGATATCTCCATCTTTTAAACCATATTTCTCAGCAGTTTCAGGATAAAGATGAATATGACGGGCAGCGACAATAATACCTTCTTCAAGCTCCATCTCGCCTGCAGGACCAATCAGCTTACCGCCCGCAGAACCTTTGATATCGCCGCTGTTACGGATAGGCGCTGCAAGACCCATCTTTCTGGCATCAGTGAGTGCCAGCTCAATCTGGGTTTCCGGACGCAAAGGCCCGATAATACGCAGTTTCATTTCACCTTTAGCAGTAACTAATTTAATTTGTTCTTCAGAAGCATATTGCCCAGGCTGTCCGATAGCTTTTTTAGGATGCAGTTCACTACCTTCACCAAATAAAATATCCATATGTTCACGGCACAGATGAGCATGACGTGCAGACACACCTAATATTAACGGAAATTTCATTTTATCACCTCAAAAATTATTATTTCTAATATAAATTATAACTTAATATACATATAAAGTCATCTTAACTTATAATGTTTTACATAATTTTAGCCGTAAATTCACAAAAGAGTAAAAATTAACAGTTCAACAGCATTTTGCATACTGTCAAACTGTTAATTTCAATATCATTTACATAGTATTACGTTATTTAAGCAACAATTTTTGCGCACGCAGATTTGCTTCTGCGTAGATTTTCTCTTCATCAAATAACGTCATACTACCATTTTGTAAAACAACTTTACCATTGACAATAACGGTATCAGCATCACTGCTATTAGCGGCGTAAACAAGTAAAGACAGTTTATTATGTCTGGGATACCAATACGGCTTATGCATATTCCAAAGTACGATATCAGCCTGCTGGCCTACACTGAGTTTGCCAAGCTCATCAAAGCCTAACACTTTGGCACCATTCACAGTTGCCATCTCCCAGGCTTGTGCAGCAGGCACAGCCAAAGGATTTAGTGTGGTGGTTTTATGCAGCATAGCAGCAGCACGGCATTCTTCCAGCATATCAAGATTATTGTTGCTGGAAGCGCCATCAGTACCCAGACCAACACAAATACCCTTTTCCAGCATTCTTGCTACAGGCGCAATACCACTGGCAAGCTTCAAATTGCTTTGGGGATTATGAGCTATACGCACATTCTTCGCAGCCATAATATCCACATCATCTTCGGTCAGATAAACGCAGTGAGCAGCAATAGTCCCCTGTTCAAACATACCTAACTGGTCCATGAGCTTAATAGGTGTTACACCGTGCTCTCTAATACAATTTTCCACTTCGCCTTTGGTTTCACAAAGATGCATCTGAATTTCTGCCTTATTCGCTTGAGCAGCTTCTATTACCTGCTGCAGATATTCAACAGGACAAGTATAAGGAGCATGAGGACCGTAAGTAATACGAATACGTCCATTATCGTATCCTTGCCAGTCTTTTACTAACTGGGTATTTTCTGCCAGCTTGTCATCCTTATCAGGTGCCAGACCAATCAATCCGCGTGATAAATTGGCACGAATACCAGTTTCAGCAACAGCTCTTGCCACATCATCCATGAAGCAATACATATCAGCAAAGCAGGTAGTACCGCTTTTTAGCATTTCAGCAATACCTAACATCGCACCCCAATAAATGTCTTTAGCATTCATTTTTGCTTCGATGGGCCAGATTTTATTTTCCAGCCAGTCCATCAATGCCATATCATCAGCATAGCTGCGCAATAAAGTCATAGATACATGACCATGAGTATTAACCATACCGGCAGTAGCCAGCATACCTTTACCGTCAATAACCTCATCAGCAGCAAAACTGTCCGGCAAATCTTTGCCTATGTAGCTGATTTTACCATCTTCAACAGCAATAACATTTGCTTCTCCGTTTGGAGTGTCAAGAAGCTCAATATTTTTCAGTAGTAATTTGCTCATCCTTCTTCTCCCATCTGGCGTTTGGAATAATGTTGATTGTAAAATTCGTGCATGATTGCAATATCATTTTCAGGGAGTTCCACAGCACCGCCGCAGCTCTGACAGATTATAGCAATCTGAGCTGCCTTTTCCAGTACTTCAGCAACAATCAGTGCATCATCCAGAGATTTACCCCAGCAGACAGCACCATGATTTGCCAAAAGTACGGCTTTGCGTCCATTCAAAGCTTGTACAGCATTATCAGCCAGCTGCTGTGTTCCTGGTAAAGCATACTCTGCACAGTTCACACTTCCACCAATTATCTGCACAATATCTTCAATAATCGGCGGTATAGATTTACGCATAGCTGCCAAAGCACTGGCATAAATACTGTGCGTATGAATTACCGCCTGAGCCTCAGGACAAGCTGAATAAATGGCAGCATGCAGTTTACTTTCAGAAGAAGGCACATGCCTGCCCCAAACAGTATTACACTGCTGGTCAATAATAACGATATCGTCCTCAGTAAGTCCAGCATATCCTTTGCCGGAGGGAGTTACAGCATAAATACTCTCACCTATTTTACAACTGATATTTCCCCATGAACCGGCTACCAGATGCTTTTCTATTAACAGCTTGCCTGTCGAAACAATCCTGCTGCAAGCCAATTTATCCCTATCCTGTAAACTATACATAATTATTCCTGCTCCAGATATGCCTGTTGTTCCGGTGTGAGCTTGTCAATGCCAGCACCCATAGCTTCAAGCTTCAGTGCTGCAACTTCTGTATTAAGTTCTTCCGGCAGAACATAAAGTTTATTTTCCATACTGCCTTTATGTTCCAGCAGATATTTCATTGCCAAAAATTGCATAGCAAAAGATAAGTCCATAACTTCGATAGGATGGCCGTCACCGCAAGCGAGGTTTACAAGGCGACCCTCGCCTAACAGGTTAAGTTTACGTCCGTCAGCCATAGTGTAAGTCATGATATTTTTACGTACTTCGTACGGAGGAAGAACAGAAAGTTCTTCCAAATGATGCTTGTTAACTTCAACATCGAAGTGTCCAGCATTAGACAATACAGCACCATCTTTCATTACCTGCATATGTTCTTTGGTAATAACATCTTTGCAACCAGTTACAGTTACAAAGATATCACCGTATTTAGCAGCTTCTGCCATAGGCATAACTCTAAAACCGTCAAAGACAGCTTCAATACCCTTAATCGGGTCAATTTCAGTTACGATAACATTAGCGCCCATGCCTTTAGCACGCATAGCAACGCCTTTGCCGCACCAGCCATAACCGGCAACAACTACGGTTTTACCAGCAACGGACAAATTAGTCGTTCTCATGATACCATCCCAAGAGGATTGACCGGTACCATAACGGTTATCAAACAAATATTTGCAGTAAGCATCGTTAACCGCAATCATCGGGAAAGCCAGATGGCCTGCTTTAGAGAGCGCTTTCAGACGATGTACACCGGTAGTTGTTTCTTCACTGCCGCCGATAAGCTTGCCAATAAGGTCTTTTCTTTCGCCATGCAGCATGTTTACCAGGTCGCCGCCATCGTCAATAATCAAATCAGGCTCAATTTCCAGCGCTTTACGAAGATATGTATCATATTCTTCGTTAGCGCAGGCATGAGTAGCAAATACTGTAATACCATTATCTACAAGCGCAGCAGCAACATCATCTTGAGTAGAGAGAGGATTGCTGCCGGTAACAACTACATTAGCACCTGCATTCTTCAATACCTGTGCTAAATAAGCAGTTTTTGCTTCCAGATGGATGGTAACAACCATGTTGATACCTTTAAAAATCTGCTCTTTGCTGTACTTTTCGTTCAAAATATTTAAAAGCGGCATATACTCTTTAACCCAGGCAATTTTTTGCTTGCCTGATGCGGCTAAATTGATATCTTTAATCATGCTTTCCATGAATCAGTTTTCCTCCTCAAGATGTTTCTGCAATAATCTTATATTTTCTGTATAAGGCGCTTTAACTACGCCATATTCCGTTATTATGCCCGTAATAAGCTCAGCCGGAGTAACATCGAAAGCCGGATTAAAAATACCTGCTTTCGGCGGTACTGTTTTTTCCTGGCCAAAGCCTCTAACCTCCCAGGCTCCGCGTTCTTCAATCGGTATACTGCTGCCATCAGCAAGTGTAAAATCAAAAGTGCTTAAGGGCGCTGCTATATAAAACGGAATATTATGCGCTTTAGCAGCCAAGGCTACACCGTAAGTACCGATTTTATTTGCCGTATCACCATTTGCAGCAATACGGTCTGCACCTACAACAACAGCATTAATACCTTTGGTTTTCATCGTCCATGCAGCCATGCCATCGGTTATAACAGTAACGGGAATATTATCTTCAGACAATTCATAAGCTGTTAAACGTGCACCTTGCAATAAAGGTCTGGTTTCGTCGGCATATACCATTTGCAGCTTACCAAGGCTATAAGCCGCACGAACAACGCCCAAGGCAGTTCCCCATCCGCATGTTGCCAGTGCTCCGGCATTGCAATGCGTCAGGACAACGGCGTTGTCAGGCAGTATTTCCGCACCATAGCAGCCTATTTTCTTATTTACTGCTATATCATTTTTATAAATTTCTACAGCAAGCTGTTCCAGCTTCTCAATAATTTTAGCAGGCGCAATAAGCTCTTCTGTCATCTTGGCAGCAAGGCTGTATACCTTTTCTGCTCCCCACTTTAGATTTACTGCTGTGGGACGCGCACTGATTAAATCATCCTTTATCTTAGTCAAGGCACCTAAGAAATCAGGTCGATTCGCAGCTTCCTTTGCCCCTAATACCATCGCAAAAGCTGCAGCAGCACCAATAGCAGGTGCTCCTCTAACTTCCAGACGTTGGATTGCTTCTTTAACACGTTTATAGTCTTCACAGGAAATCAAGGCACTTTCCTGCGGTAATTTTGTCTGATCTAATAATATAAGCTTACCGTTTTCCCAGCGCATGGTTTCGGTCATAACAACACTTCCCTACAGCTTGAATCCGCCAAATTCCGCCATACAGTTACGGCAGCCGCATTCAGTATGAACAGGGCCCTCATAAGCAATAAAAGCGGAAATAAGTTTTTCCATATTTGCAATGCTGCGCTGCATTTCTTCTACTACTTCACTATGTGAAAGCGGTGTGGGAGAAATCCCTGCAGCCATATTGGTAACAATAGAGCAATTTGTATAGCACATTTCTGCTTCACGAGCTAACAACGATTCAGGTATATTTGTCATCCCTACCAAATCGCCGCCTAACTGCGCAAACATTTTGATTTCAGCCGCTGTTTCAAAGCGCGGACCTTCTGTGCATACGTATGTACCATGCTCATGAAAGACAATATCAGTATTCTTCAGACAGTTAATAACTTTTTCACGCAGTACAGGACAATACGGATTGGTAAAGTCTACATGAGCTACGCCGCGTTCAGGTGTATCATAAAAAGTATTTATACGACTTTTAGTAAAGTCAAGCACCTGGTCACATACCACAAAATGGCCTGCTTTCATTTCTGGATTCAGCGAGCCTACAGCGGTAGTGGCAAATATTTCCTCGATGCCCAAACTTTTCAAAGCCCAGATATTGGCACGATAATTTACTTTATGCGGCGGAGTTTTATGCCCAACACCATGACGGGTAATAAATACTACCATGTTTCCTGAAATTTCTCCAATATTGCATAAGGCAGGTCCATAAGGAGTCTGAACTATCCTGCTTTCAAATCCACTCAACGCTTCCGGGCTGTAAATACCGGTACCGCCAATAATGGCAATTTTACGCATTATGTCTTACCTCCTCAGAAAATTTAAGTTTATCTATGATAGGTAACAAATCCAATATATTATTCAAAACGAAATCCGGCTTACCCTCACGCAGCAGCTGTTGCCACTCAAAAGACGTATAACGGACAGCAGCAGTCAAGGCTCCTGCACGCTTACCGCTTTGCAAATCATAGGGGCTATCCCCTACACATATACACTCCTGAGGCAGCAAATCAAGTATTTTACAGGCTTTCAGCATAGGTTCCGGATGGGGCTTATTATTTTCCGTATCATCACAGCCAACAACAGCAGAAATAAATGCCTCAAGGCCGCAGCATTTTAATCCTCTGTATGCCATAGGTGATTTTTTAGAAGTAACAACAGCCATCTTAATACCATCAGCATGCAAAGCAGTCAAGGCATCTGCTACACCGCTGATAGATTTAATCATCTCATCATGATGTTCAAGATTAAACTGTCGATAAACCGCACGCATATCTGTAATCATATCAGGAGAAGGAGCATACATAGCCATAGCTTCTGCCAACGGCAGACCAAAGGTCTTGATAATCTCTTCTCTTGGAACACGTCTTTTTAAGAAACGTGCAAACGTGTGGTCAAACGCTGCCAAAATCAAATCTGTTGTATTTGCCAGCGTTCCGTCAAAGTCAAATAATATTCCCTTAATAGGCATGGATTCTTCCTTTATCAGTTAAACTCTATCTAATATATCATACCATAAAATCTTTCTATATCCAAATTTTTCCGCATCATTTATAAAGCAAAAGAAAAAGACACCGAATATTCTTCGGTGTCATCAATTTTAAATTTACTTATTTAAATTTACTTAGTTTGTTTTTTTACAAAAGCTACTTGTTTAGGCCCTACTTTTGCTGCATCCTCAGGAATCAACACCTCATCAAAGTGGATGCCCCTGGTATGAGCAGTATGGCTCCATTCATGGTCATTACGATGCAGAAAACCAAGTGCTGTTATAGGTACCCAGCTGTAAATAAAGATAGGATATAAAAGCAGATAGCACCAAGACTTAAAGGATGCCCTTATTTTAAACAAAACTGCCATCGGGAAAATATACTGACCAAAACCTATCAAGGTCCAAACCTCCAAAGGCAGCACTCTGTATAAAATATTGTCATAAAAAGGCACAAATTCATAAATATAGCTGCACAGCAAAAAGAAAGTGGAAATCAGCAGAAAATACGGTTGAAACAAGTTTACCATGCAGTCAAGCACGACTACATTACGTTCTTTAATGGCTTTTTTCAGCATGGGGCCTAAATATCTGTTAGCAACATCAAAATGTCCCTGTGCCCAACGTTTGCGCTGGTTCCAGGCAGCTTTAAAAGTAAGCGGTTTTTCATCGTAAATAATAGCATCATGCGCCCAAGTAGTAGGAATATTTTCCATCATCGCTTTCATGGTAAATTCCATATCTTCCGTTAAACAGGTAGCACCCCAGCCATAACGCTTCAGAATTTCTGCATCAATACACATACCTGTACCGCCCAGACAGCTGGACAAGCCAATATTGTATTTAGCCAGATGCCAGACGTGGTTTACCACCCAGAAAGAAATTGAAAAAACACCGGAAATCCAGGTATCGTTCGGATTTTTAGAATCAAGATAGCCTTGAATCAAGCGCTCACCATTGCAAAGACGGCTGTTCATTTCACGCAGGAAATTGGGATGAACGAGATTATCTGCGTCAAAAACGCACACAGCATCATATTGTCGTTCCATCTGAAAGAGCCTGTTAAACATCCAGTCCATAGCATAACCTTTGCCCTTGCCAGTCTCACTGAAACGCTCATGTACAATGGCACCGGCATTGCGTGCAACCTGTGCAGTATTATCAGAACAATTATCAGCTACTACAAAGATGTCATACAATTCGTCAGAATAATTGAGTCTTTTTAAATTATCTACCAGCGGCGCAATTACCTTATCTTCATTATGCGCACAGACAACCAGTGCAAAAGTCTTCTTTTCATCATAGATTTTTACTTCTTTTTTCTTACCAAACAGGCCAAACCAGGAAATAACGAAATAATATATAGTAAAAAAAATAATTAAGAACTGCAAAGGTATCATGATTATATCAAAATACGTATTCATCGGCTAACTCCTCTGTTTCATTATCCTTATTATCTGTAATTATTTTCGCAAAACAAGTACATAGAAATAATTTATAATACCCGCAACAGTATAAGTAAACATAATGATAAAAGGCCATGCCGCAGGACGCTCATAAATCATATAAGCACCGATAAGCAAAGCTATGACTACCGGCAAAACAAACATCGGGTTACCTTTTCCTTTGAAATCAGGAAATTTAACATTGCTGTACATGATAACTGCAATAACGAAAGTCATGACAGCAACCGTAAGCGGTGAAAAACTGTAACCGGATAAAACATAAGTTGCCAAACAGCAGGCGCCTGCCGGAATAGGCATACCTTGGAAATAGCCTTTGACAGTAGCAGCATTAACATTGAAACGAGCCAGCCTCATCGCGCCGCCAATAGTAAAGCATGCTGCAATAATCTGACCGGCAAGACCGAGGTCAGTCATGCCATAATAATAAATCATAATTGCCGGAGCCACACCAAAAGAACCTAAATCACAAAGTGAATCCAGCTCTTTGCCAAAATCACCACTGACACCTAATAAACGTGCAGCCCTTCCATCCATAGAATCTGCCAACACTGCCAAAATAATGAAAACAGCAGCATAGAAAAAATCATGTTCAAAAGTCTTGAAAATAGATAAGATACCAAATATCAAACTAATAGAGCTGATACTATTAGGAACTATACGACGATAATTCATTACTGTTTAATCCTCCCCATAACGGTAATGCCGCCTACTACGGTATCGCCTTTTTTAACAGTTATTTCAACATTCTTAGGAACTACCAGCTCTGTACTTGAGCCAAATTTAATCATACCGTAGCATTCGCCCTGCTTCATCTGATGTCCCAAGGTTACCCAGGATACGATACGGCGCGCTAAAAGTCCGGCAACCTGTGTTACTAGGATACGCATCCTGCCGTTATCCAAGCCGATAGCATGTCTTTCATTTTCAAAAGATGCAGATTTTTTATACGCAGGCACAAATTGACCACAGGTATAACGCTGGTACTTTATTTCGCCATCAATAGGGCTACGATTAACATGTACATTAAATACAGATAAGAATACAGTAACTTTAGTTGCTGGCTCATTAAGATACTCATCATCAAAAATATCTTCAACCGCCATTACCGTACCGTCTGCCGGCGAATATAAAATATTTGGATCATATGGCATGGATCTGGAAGGATTCCTGAAGAAATATATAAAGAATGCTGCCAGTACTCCGGGAATAATAGCAACTGAAACACCAAAAAAATACAAAACAAGCAAGGTAAGAATTACAGCCGCAATAATAAATGGATATCCATCTTTTACGATTACCATAATAATCCTCTCTTTCATTTATCTTTCATTATAAAAGCTTGAATTAAATAATTAAAAAAATAGTGTAATGAAACACAGATTTCATCACACTATTATAATACACTAAATTACTTTTGTCTATTTATCCTGGCAATTATTTCTTGCTGAATATTACTTTTAAGACAAATTTCGGTAAAGCCAGCATACGCATAAATCTGCTCGGCTGTTTATAAAGCCTGAAAGCCCACTCTAGAGAAGCGTCCTGCATCCATTTAGGTGCGCGCTCCATCTTACCAGCCAAAACATCAAAGCTGCCGCCAATCCCCATCAAAATTCTGGACTTCAATTTATCACGATATTTTACCAGCCATTTCTCCTGTTTAGGCGCTCCTAAAGCAACAAAAAGCATGTCAGGGGCAGCATCATTTATTGCCTTGACGATAGATTCTTCCTCCACATCAGTAAAATAACCATTACGGCAGCCAACTATCTGCACACCGGGATACAGCTCTTCTGCCTTATTTTTGGCAGCTTCAGCTACTCCAGGAGCCCCGCCAAAAAAATATATTTTATATCCCTTTACGGCAGAAAGCTTAAGTAACTGATTGTAAAGGTCGAAACCGGCTACACGTTCTGGTACATTATTGCCAAGATATCTGCCTGCCCATACAGCACCAGCGCCATCTGGCAACACCAGATCAGCTTGCTTGGATACAATGTCATTATATTCCTTATCCTGCTGGCACATCATAATGATTTCCGCATTGGCAGTTACTACAAAAGCCTGCTCTTGCTTCTGCAATTTTTCTTCCAAAACTGCAACTGATTCATTCATAGTCAAAGGATGTACAGGCACACCTAAAATTTTAACAGGCTTTTTTATCTGCATTAGTCTATCTTCCCTCACTGAATATATACATTTAATAAATCGCTTTGCTTATCAACGCAAAGATACTTGTATACCGGACGGCCTACGCTTCCTCTATGCAGATCAAGCTTTAACAGATGAAGCGTTTTCAAAAACTCAAGATATTTGCGTATAGATACTCTGGAAATGCCTACTTTAGCAGATACTTCTTCCGTAGTAAACATTCCGTCAAATGTAACTATGCAGTCCCACACAGTAGAAAGCGTATGCTTGTCCAGTCCTTTCGGCAACGCTACGACAGCTTCCTTCTCATGCTTGATAATGGTCTTATCAAGTTCAGACTGCTTAAGCACATCCTGATTTTCTACAATATGGTAACGCTTCTGATAATTGCTAAGAGCCAGATTGAAGCGTTCAAATTCAAAAGGCTTAATAATATAGTCCACAGCTCCCAGTCTTAAAGCCTGCTTGATCTTATCCTTATCATTAGCGGCAGAAACTATGATGACATCAACATCATATTTGGATTCGCGGATTTTTTCCAGCATCTGCAAACCATCCATAAAAGGCATGAATACATCTAAAATAAGCAAATCATATTCTTTAGTCTGCAAAAGTTTTAAGGCCTCATCACCACTACGGGCAATGTCACATAATTGAAATCCCTTAATCTGACTTAGATAATGTTCATGCAGCTGGGCTACCATGGGGTCATCTTCGACAACTAAAACATTAATCATTTGCTTCACCATCCTTTTTTATTGGCAGTCTGACAGTAAAAGTAGTGCCCTCTCCTGGAGCTGATTCCACAGTTATTGTACCATCAAGGTTATCAATACTCTGCTTAACAAGGTATAACCCAAAACCATGACATTCACCTTTACTGGAATAACCACGTTTGAAGATATTCTCGCGCACTTCTTCTGTCATCCCTGGACCGGAATCTTCTACGACGATAACAATTTCTTTATCAAAATCCAGAATACTAAGATTAACGATACGTTCACCTTGAAATTTTTTCAGGACGTCGAACGCATTTTCTACGATATTACCTATGATGAGTACCAGGTCATGGACTGATGGTACTTCTAAATCACAGTGAATCTCACTTTCATCTGAAAGAGAAAAATCTATCTGTAATTCACGGCTACGGCTCATCTTGCCTAAGATAAAACCAGCCAAGGTAATATCCTTGAGTCTGGTTACAACATAAGCAACTTCAGACTGCCTGTTATAAGCAATCTCCTGCGTATACTTTTTCAGCTCATCATAGGCCTTCATATCAATCAGTCCCATGATTACATGCATTTTATTCATAAACTCATGAGTCTGGGCTCTTAAAGCCGTAGCATAATTTTTAAACCCTGTAAGCTGATTTGCCATTTCTTCAACAACAGATTTCTTTCTGAAAGTAACAACTGCGCCAAGGATATTTTTTTCCAGCATCAGCGGCACGGCCGTAACAATAAATATTGTATTACCAATCTTAGTGCCGGCATCAGATAAGATCCTGCCATTTTCAATAATGTCATCAAAATTGATTTTATTTAAAATTTCTTTAGCTTTCTTACCTACCAACTGGTCTGCATCAGCAATAGATGCCTCAGCCAGCAGATTCTTAGCTTCAGTATTAGCCAAGGTAATAATCCCTTGATTATTGACGTCTATAACGCCTTCGCGTACAGAGTTAAGCAAAACATTGCGCTCCTGCAGCAAGGCTGCTATTTCCTCTGGCTCCAGACCAAAAAGCACTCTTTTAATATGCCGTGCCAGATACATAGCTCCTGCAATACCTACGGAAAGCCCTACAAAAGTCATAAACAACAGGAAAAACACTGAATCCATTGTGGAATCATTAAAGATACTGTCAGAATAACCCGTAACAACATACCCTATTGTCTGATTGTTTTTATCTTTAATAAAGCCAAGCGCTTTATTTGGCATATTATAATTTTCCTGCCAGCTGATATTTCCGTCAGAAGCATACTTATACACTATGTCCTGAGCGCTTTTCTGAAAATCTTCCAGTTTTCCCGGATTGTACAAAACGCGGAGATTATGGTTCCTATCGAAAATAGCCACGCTGGCTTCATCAGAATTATCGACATCATTTACATAATCCTGCATCAACCTGTCCACTTCTTCATCTGGTACATCATTAGTCTGCATCAGACCTTTATGTATTTCGGGAGAATTACATAGGATGGTCGTGATACTGACCGCATTGATACTGATGCGGTCATAAATTACCTTTGCTACACGGATAGTAGTAAAAACAGAAGTAGGCAGCAGCGCCACGCAGACCACTAAAGTAATCAACAGGACGATTTTTTGCGACAAAGTAAAAAATTTTGAGCGTTTTTGGTATGAGGAGGCAACGGTATTTTTTAAGTTTTCTTCATTATGAAAATTAAATTTTTGCAACATCTGCAGGCACCGTCAAAAACTGTATGCCGGGATTACGTTCTAAAATCCAATTCAGAGACCATTCATTATTCACCAGGATAACAGG
Source organism: uncultured Phascolarctobacterium sp. (assembly GCA_900545025.1). Taxonomy (GTDB): domain Bacteria; phylum Bacillota; class Negativicutes; order Acidaminococcales; family Acidaminococcaceae; genus URXU01. The sequence goes on along the minus strand of UQXH01000004.1, from coordinate 52,355 downwards.
ACGGTCTTTTTTGTCATAAACCAGCATACCGTTGTCCAATCCTTTAATATTATCAATCAGCTTCTTATCCTCCGTATATACCCAACGCGCTACCGAATAAGGCAGCTGATTCATCAGCAGCTGCGCACTGTACTCATTCAGCAGTCTGTATTCCAGCACTTCAAGCTGCAGTACACCGACAACACCTACTACGTAACATTCCAGGCCCACGCCTTTTTGTTCAAAAACCTGGATAGCACCTTCTTGCGATAACTGGATGATACCTTTTTCAAATTGTTTGCGTTTTAAAGAGTCTTTAGGCTGGACACGGGCAAAAATTTCCGGCGGGAATACAGGGAAATCTTCAAACTGCAATTTGAGACTGCTGTCGCTTAAAGAATCACCTATACCAAAGATACCAGGGTCAAAGACACCGATAATATCGCCGGGATAAGCTTTTTCTACGATAGTCCTTTCCTGCGCCAAAAATTGCTGCGGCTGCGTCAGTTTAATCATTTTATTAGATTGCTTGTGATAAACACTCATGCCTTTTTCGAAAACGCCTGAACATATTCTCATAAACGAGATCCTGTCGCGATGAGCCGGATTCATATTCGCCTGAATCTTAAAGACAAAAGCAGAAAAAGCCTCATTCGCCGGATCAATCAGCTCGCCATTCTGCAATGTACGAGGCTGCGGTTTAGGAGAGAGCTCCAGAAATTTTTCCAAAAAGCTCTGTACCCCAAAGTTTGTCATGGCGCTGCCAAAGAACATCGGAGTAAGCTCGCCGGCATTTACTTTTTCCATGTCAAATTCATCACCGGCTAAATCTAACAGTTCGATATCATTGCAGAGATTTTCATACAGTTCTTCTCCCAGCATTTCCTTTATTTTAGGATCATCGAGAGAGCCGGTAGTCGATTTCAGCTGCTTTGCACCATGGCTGGTGTCATCTTCAAAAAGCTCAATGGTATTTTTTAATCTGTCGTAAACACCTTTATAATGTCCATCAATACCAATGGGCCAGTTTACAGGAAATGCCCTAATACCCAATACTTTTTCCAGTTCATCCATTAAATCAAATGGATTTCTGCCGTAACGATCCAGTTTATTGATAAAAGTAAAAATAGGCAGTTTACGTCTATGGCATACCCAGAAGAGCTTCTTAGTCTGGGGCTCCACACCTTTAGCAGCGTCTATCAGCATAACCGCACTGTCTGCTGCCATCAAAGTTCTGTAAGTATCTTCGGAAAAGTCCTGGTGACCGGGAGTATCCAGAATATTTACCCTGTATCCATCATAATCAAACTGCAATACAGAAGACGTAACTGAAATACCGCGCTGTTTTTCTATTTCCATCCAGTCAGAAACAGCATGTTTATTACTCTTTCTTGCCTTAACGGAACCTGCCAGATGTATAGCTCCGCCATATAACAGCAATTTTTCTGTCAGAGTAGTCTTACCGGCATCAGGGTGCGAAATAATGGCAAAAGTTCTTCTTTTCTCAATCTTCTCTAATAAATCCTGCATATGTTCCCCCTGTTATTCCTCACTATTCTGTGCTTCATAAATTCTGTACGCATCAATAATCTGCTGTTTAACATAATCAGGCACCGGTCTCTCAGTCTCCAATTCACCGCGCATATTGAAGCGTAAGGCAATATCCTCATATTTATCGCCTGCATATGTTTCACAGCTGAAAGTGGTACGCATAAATTCATCTTTAAAAGTACAATCTTTCAGATAATGTGATTTACGCTCCCTATCCCAAGCGGCATACACAGCATACAGCTGCTGCTGCGCTTCAACAGGTATATCCTCTCCTGTTACAACAGTTTCAGTTTCATGGATAGGCGTACAATCCATTTTGTCATAGACAGTACCATCTTCTAATTCTATTGTAACAGATAAAACGTAATCAATCTCGCTGAATACTGCTTTTTTTATTTTCCATTTCTCATGCCATTTCTGAATACAAGCAGGGCAAATAAACTGGGTATCACGAATAGTATTTAAATAATTATCGCGATAATAAAGTTTATCCTCCGGTATAAATTTTTCATGGCACTCGCTGCAAATAAGTTCTAAAGTACGAATCACAAGCTTATTCCTCCAAAACAAGACATAAAAAAAGCCTTTACGGGAACCCGTAAAGGCTTTCGATCCGAAATGGTCGGAGCGGCGGGATTTGAACCCACGACCTCTTCCACCCCAAGGAAGCGCTCTACCAAACTGAGCCACGCCCCGAATCACAAAAATAATTATATCGGATACCGATAATTTTGTCAACAGTTTTATAAATCAAATTTACAATTTAAATTCAAAACTGACATACTCCATGATAATCAATATCAAGAATATGTGTTTGACACTTCTGCCCATGTACAGTAAAGGCCTGCTGCATAGCAGAAGCAATCTTTGCATGTTCGGCGTCGACTGCTGCATAAGCCATGACGGTCGAGCCCGCACCGCTGATAATCGCATTATATGCTCCAGCTTCTTTTGCCGCTGCAAAAACGTCCTGTAACCCAGGAATAAGGTGCGCACGGTATGGTTGATGCAGCCTGTCTTCTAAAGCCGCAGCAAGATGCTGCCCCGAACCGCTCATAAGTGCTGCTACCAAGAGCGATGCTCTTGATACGTTAAAAACAGCATCCGTATGCTTAATCTGCTGCGGAATAGCTTTCCTTGCCAGGGAAGTAGCAAGTTTCTGTTCCGGTACAGCAGCAATCAATTTCAAAGGCAAGGACGGTTTAAAGCTAAGTGAATGAGCCTTATCGTCTTCCATATAGCTTATGGTGAAACCACCTAAAAGTGCCGGCGCAACATTATCAGGATGCCCTTCGATAGCCGTAGCAAAATTCAAAAGTTCAGTTTGTGAAAATTTGCTGCCGCATAAAATATTAGCGGCATAAACGCCCGCTACAATGGCACTGGAACTGCTGCCCAGACCGCGTGACATCGGGATATTATTCTTCATAGAAATCTTCAAGCCGATATCATCCGGCTGTGCTGACCGCCATACGGAAAAAAAGCTTTTAAAAGCCAGATTATCTTCTGAAGCAGCAAGATATTCCCCGCCTTCGCCACTTACTTCCAAAATAAGTCCTGCACTGGACGGCAACAACTCAAAAGAAAGCTCATTATATAAAGTACAAGCAACTCCCAGTGTATCATACCCTGGTCCGCAGTTAGCAGATGTAGCCGGTACCCGGATACGGATTTTTTCCATAATAACTCCCCTATTATGCCAAACTGCTGTCTTCAACTCTGATAACACTGCAAACTTCGTTGACTACAGGCAGAGCTTTTAAAGTCTGTACTGCCATCTGCAGATTAAACTCAGAAACATTATGTGTAATAACGACGATTTCCGCTTCATCCCCGATTTTATTCTTCTGTACTACATTACGCAAGCTGACATTCTGAGCGCCAAAAGCTGCAGCAATGGCTGCTAATGCGCCTGGTTTATCCATAACATGCATACGTATATAGCACGGCGAACACATATTCTCCAGAGAACAAAGCTTTTTATCTTCAAAGCAGGTACAAGTAATACGGCCTGTTTCTCCATGCTGCATATTGCGGGCAACATCTATAATATCACCGCATACAGCACTGGCAGTAGGCATGCGTCCGGCACCTAATCCCATGAACATTGCTTCGCCTACGGCATCGCCAGTAACAAATACAGCATTATATACATCATTTACACCTGCCAGTGGATGAGATAATGGCAGCATAGTAGGATGCACACGCACGCTAATGCCATATTCCGAATCATTCTTTGCTATAGCCAGCAGTTTAATAGCATAACCCAGCTCTGAGGCATTAGTAATATCGCGCAGGCTGACATTTTCAATACCTTCTATCTGTATGTCGTCTAGACTTATCCTGGTATTAAAAGCAATAGAAGCCAAGATAGCAAGCTTACGCGCCGCATCAAAACCGCCTACATCCGCAGAAGGATCAGATTCTGCGTAGCCTTTATTTTGAGCTTCTTTCAATACATCAGCATAATCAAGATGTTCATTAGACATTTTCGTCAGCATATAATTAGTAGTTCCATTGACAATGCCCATGATAGACATAATCTTATTGGCTGCCAAAGATGTTTTCAGAGGCTGGATAATAGGAATGCCGCCGCAAACACTGCCTTCAAACATAAAATCACAGTTCTTTTCCGCAGCTAAAGGAAACAATTCTTGACCATATTTGGCCAATACATCCTTATTGGCCGTAACAACATTTTTACCCTTTTCAAAAGCGCGGGCGATATATTCCTTAGCAGGATGCTCTCTGCCTAACAGTTCTACAACAATATCTATTTCGGGATCTTCTAAAATATCATCAATATTAGTTGTATAAATATAATTAGGTCCGTACTGCTCCTGCAGCTTCTTTATATCACGCCCAAATACCTTAGTAACCTTTATTTTCTTACCGATTTTTTTCTCTATAATCTCGGCATTGTTCTCCATGACAGCCAGCACACCGCCGCCTACGGTGCCTGCTCCCAATAAGCCGACTTTAATGTAATTCTGCAAAGTCAACCCCTCCATATAACAAAACTATATTATACCTGGCCAAGCACTTCCAGACGTTTTACGCCGTCAATCATACGCAGTTTATCAAGCAATGCTTCTAAATCAATGGTCAGATTCTTAGTTTCAATAGAAATAGTAGTATTTGCTACGCCCTGCAGAGGGATACCTTGGTTGATAGTCATAATACTGCCGGAATCATCAGCCACAGTATTGAGCACTTTAGACAGTACGCCGGATTTATGTTCGAGTAACAAGGAAAGAGTAATAATTTTTTCTTTACTTGCTTCATAGAACGGAAAGACATAATCTTTATATTTATAGTAAGCACTGCGGCTCAGTCCCATTTTTTCTACAGCTTCATTGATGGTTTTAATCTCTCCTCTTTTTAAGATTTCTTTAACCTTGATAGTTTTTTTAATAGCTTCGGGCAGGATTTCTTCACGCACCAAATAAAAAGTAGATTTTTCAGCCATTTTATTTCCTCCTTAAATTAAAATTACAAACTTAATACTTAATCATTATACCATTGTTCTTTCTAAAAGTACAATGGTTTTTACAAAAAACATAAAAGAGACTGAATTTTTTCAGTCTCTTTTCATAAATTTATTTTTTTATATTTTCTGCACTACCTTGTTTAATTTTGCTTTCCGTACCATTTAAAAGTCTTTTGATATTTTCTTTATGGCGGATAACAACAAAGAGTCCTGCAATACCACCAAACACGATATATGCAGGCGGGTAAGCAAAATACCAGGAGAACACAGGCGCTAATACTGCGGCAACTATCGAACCCAGAGAAACATAACGGGTAGCAAGGACTAAAGCCAGCCATACAAGGAAGCAGCCTAAAGAAACTTTAGGCATTAAATATACCAGAAGACCTAGGCCGGTAGCAACACCCTTGCCTCCTTTAAAACCTAAGAAAGCAGAGTAATTATGACCTAAAAGAGCGCCCAAAGCAGTTACAACATTCAGCAGCGGATCAGCAAATAAATAATTCATGGCGGCAACAGCAAGAATCCCTTTGATTACGTCTATAATCAATACCAAAAGCGCAGCTTTAGCACCAACTGTTCTGAAAACATTAGTTGTACCAATATTTTTACTGCCGTACTCACGTATATCTATCCCAAAAAGACTTCTCACAATCCATAACCCACTTGGTATGGAGCCACATAGATGACCGCAAATAAAACCAGCTATAAAATGAAATATACTTACATCATAACCCATTACCCATCATCACCTATTCATCTTCATTTTTACCGCGGATAATCATCTGGATAGGTGTGCCTTCAAAGCCAAAGGCTTCACGCAGTTTATTTTCCAGATAACGCTGATAGGAAAAATGCATGATTTCCGGTTCATTAACAAAAATAACAAATGTAGGCGGTTTGATTTTTACCTGTGTTGTATAGAGGATTTTTAAGCGCTTGCCTTTTTCTGTCGGGGTAGGATTGATAGCCACAGCATCTTCAATAACCTGATTAAGGACACTGGTAGAAATACGCATTGCATTTTGCTCAGCCACATAAGAAATAACTTCCGGTAGTCTGTGAATGCGCTGCTTGGTAACAGCAGATACAAATACAACCGGCGCATATTGCAGGAATACCAGTTCTTTACGCAGCATCTCTGTATAACGCAAGGTAGAAGTATTGTCCTTTTCATATAAGTCCCATTTATTGACAACGAGGACGATACCTTTGCCTGCTTCGTGAGCATAACCGACAATTTTCTTATCCTGCTCGGTAACACCTTCTACAGCGTCAAAAACCATCAGAACAACGTCACTGCGGTCAACAGCACGCAAAGAACGCATGATGCTGTATTTTTCAATCGGTTCATCAATACGAGCTTTTCTGCGCATACCTGCAGTATCAATAAAGAGATACTTCTGTCCGTCACGTACTACGGGAGTGTCAATAGCATCACGAGTAGTGCCGGCAACATCGCTGACAATAGAACGTTCTTCGCCTACCAAGGTATTGAAAATAGAAGATTTTCCAACATTAGGTCTGCCAATAAGCGCAACCTTGATTTCATCTTCATCTTCAATTTCTCCCAAGGTCTTTTTGTCAGGAAACTTAGCAACCACAGCATCCAATAAATCTCCTAAACCCAGATGATTTGCTGCAGAAACAGGAATAGGCTCACCTATACCAAGATTATAAAATTCATAGATGTTCATTTCCTGCTTAGGAGAGTCAGATTTATTAATTGCTAACACAATAGGCTTCTTAGACTGACGCAACATTTTAGCTACTTCGGCATCCTCGCCGGTAATACCGGTACGGGCATCACACACGAACAGGATGACGTCCGCTTCTTTAATAGCAATTTGCGCCTGCTGGCGAATAGAAACAGCAATAGCATCTGCATTCATAATCTCAATACCACCAGTATCTACCATCATGAATTCATGGTCCAGCCATTCAGCGGTAGCATACAAACGATCTCTGGTTACGCCGGGAGTATCTTCTACAATAGATATCCTGCTGTTAGCAAAAATATTGAACAGTGTCGACTTACCAACATTAGGCCTGCCGACAATAGCAACTATCGGTTTTCCCATACTTATCAATTCTCCTTAATGATCAATACCATTGCGGGAGGACACGCCTTTATGAAAATAATGCTTAACTTCCCGCATCTCGGTAACTAAATCAGCAATTTTTATAATTTCTTCCGGTGCATATCTGCCGGTAACAATAATCTCTACGTCATTCTTGTACTGCCGTAAAAACGCAATAACTTCATCTATAGGTAACATAGAAGCAGCCAGTACAATATTAAGCTCATCAAGAATAAAAACATCTGCTTGCTTCCTGCAGATTGCAGATTTTGCCTCTTCCCAGCCGCTGCGGCATAACTGCAAATCCTCCGCAGCAGGATTCTTAAAATTCACAAAGGCATCCCTGCCTACCTGACGCAATATAAACCCAGGAAGATAGCTGGCCGCCATAGCCTCACCATAGCCGGGGTCATCTTTTAGAAACGAAAACATCATGGTTTTAAGCTTATATCCGGCAGCCCTAAAAGCTACTCCCAATGCAGCTGTTGTTTTACCTTTACCGTCACCGGTATAAACCTGCAGCATATTTATCCCTCCCTGGGAACTGTCAGCAGATGCAGCAGCTCTCCTGCATCTTTCGCAATCTCAACTTTTCCTTGAAAACTGCGTTTAAAATCATCTAACGACATATCATCAAGGAACAGATTATCATTATTAAGCACTACACCCGGAAGAATAAGGCGCCCACACTCCTTGACAGCAGCAAGAATATCACCGCCAGTCAAAAGACCTGTTACGTTTACAAATCCGCCAAAAAACAAATTTTTAACAGCAATAAAACTGTGCTTGGTACCATATTGGCGATTAAACACTTCTATCAGCGGTTGTAAAACACGAAAGGCACTTTCGCCAACCGGTATAAGTGCCTTCTCTGCCCCGTCAGCATATTGCAGTGTTTTCAAAGCAGCATCCCACTCGTTTAAGAAATTACGTGTAAGGCCTATCCCGTTTTCCAGCTGCGGAAAGCCGTCATAATATTCAGAAGGAGGCAGCTCTTTGCCAGCTAACAAATAAAATTCATCACCCAGATAGACGAAGGATTTACCAGTTTCTTCCCGACATTGCTTTTGCCAGCCAGAAACAGTGTCAACAATTTCTGCCGCTTCTTGAGCGGTAAATGTACGCATAGGATGTAAATGTTCTCTGTGCTTAGTCAGGCCTACCGGAACTATAGCCATCGTTAATACTCCAGGATGCAAAGCATAAAGATCGGCAAAAGTTCTTTTCAGTACCTCGCCATCATTATAACCGGGGCAGCATACAATCTGAGTATGTATCTGTATACCAGCCTCCAACAGCTTGTTAATTTTTTCCATAAGCTGCCCGGCAAAACGATTATTCATCATTTTGCAACGCACATCCGGATCAGTTGCATGTACCGAAATATAAAGCGGCGACAAATGGGTTTTGATGATTCTATCAAAATCTTCATCCCACATATTCGTCAGCGTTATAAAATTACCGTATAAAAAAGATAAACGGTAATCATCATCCCGTACATACAGACCAGGACGCATACCGGGAATCATCTGATCTACAAAGCAAAATATACAATTATTATAGCAGGTACGTACTTTATCAAAAACAGCAGATTCAAATTCCAGCCCTAAATCTTCATCAGGATACTTTTCAATCTGTACCAGGCGTTTTGCTCCCGCTGCATTTTCAATTTCAAGCTCAACAACTTCATCAGAAGTAAGAAAGCTTAAATCAATAATATCCTGTACATTACATCCATTTACTGAACATAATTTTTCACCGGGTCGGATTCCTGCTTTTTCTGCCAGACTATGTCTGCGTACATTGCTAATACAACCTAACATGTATATCTCCTTTGGGAAAAATATTTATCATCTGATTATATCATAGTATGCAAATAAATTCCATAGGGTAATAGTTTACAAGAATCACCACAATAAAAAAACAGATTCTGTTATCAATGTAATAACAAAATCTGTTTAAAACTATCTGCGTTTTTTACTGAAAGCAGCTAAATCATAATTACGGCACTGCATAAAGTCTTTGGTCTGATTGCAGAAAAGCAGTGGTACCCCACGTAATTCCTTAACATACTGGCAGCCAAGAAGCAGCATGTAATCACGTAATGCAGCCTGTAATTTCTCCATAAAAGCAACTGCCGCTTCACTTCCCTGTTCATTTAACAGCCTTAGGATTGCACCGCTCATCCCGACCATATCTGCCCCTAAAGCAAAAGCTTTAGCAGCCTTAGCAGCACTATCAATACCGCCGGAAGCGACCAAAAAGCATTCACAATCTAATGTCGCTGCTGCATCCAGCAAGCTCCAAGCCGTAGGGTTACCCCAAAAAGCAAATTCTTCTAAATCGACAGCTGCTCTTTTGGCTTCGATTGCGGGAAAATTAGTTCCTCCGCTGCCCGCACAATCAAAAAAAGTAAAACCGTTATCCGCTAAAATCTCATAAGCCTCCTGAGCTATCCCGCAGCCAGTTTCCTTAACAATAATAGGTACATCAACCTTATCCCTTATCAGTAGCATATTATCAAGAAATCCTCGGAAACATTTATCCCCTTCCGGCATAACCAGTTCCTGGGCAGGATTAAGATGTATTTCCAGCGCATCCGCCTCTATCATATTAACAGCATCCTGCGCCTGCTGAGGCGTAGCAAGGGCACTTATGTTGGCAAAAATAATCCCGTCAGGATTTCTCTCTCTTACAACAGTATAACTATTGCGGCCAACACCAGTCTTCACACTGCCATATTGAGAGCCTACTGCCATAGCAATACCTGTTTTACTGGCTACTTCTGCTAATTTACGGTTAATATCCGTTACAGCATCGGTTCCTCCGGTGATAGCATCAATCAAAAAAGGAGCTTTAAGCATTTTTCCAAATAAGTCCGCAGATAAAACAATGTCTGCCGGATTTATTTCCGGCAGACAGTTGTGTATAAAACGGATATCTTCAAAATGCGTACTCCCTGGACCAAATCCAGTTTCTAAAGCAAACTTGATATGTTCAAGCTTACGTTGAGCCCGCTGCATGAAAATTCTCCTTTAAAATTATTTTTCAATATTTTCCAGCTGTTCAGCAAGATCCAGAGTCAGGCTCGGTTTTTCGGTCAGATAAGAGCTATATTCTGCTTTTTCTGCATCTCTTTTAGCTTTGGCAATACTCAAACCAACCTTTTTGTTGTCAAGATCGATTTTCAAGATTTCAGCTTTTACAATTTGACCAACTTCCAGAACATCTTCCGGTTTATTGATGCGTTCTTCTGCAATTTCAGAAATATGTACCAAACCTTCAACCTTGTCGGTTACTTTAACGATTGCGCCAAAAGTAAGGAAACGTACAACTTTACATTCAACAACTTCGCCTACATGAAGTTTACCAGCTTCAACCTTCCAGGGATCTTCCTGGGTTGCTTTAATGCTGAGAGCAACGCGTCTGTTTTCACGGTCAATTTTCTTAACCAGAACTTGTACTTCATCGCCAACTTGAGCAACTTCTTCTGCTTTTACATTGCGGTCCCAAGACAGTTCAGTGTTATGTACTAAGCCTACCAAACCTTGACCAACTTCTACAAACAGACCAAATTCAGCAATTTTTACAACTTTACCGGTGACAATTTCACCTTCGTTTACAGAATTATAAGCAGCTTCTTCAGCAGCAGCTCTTGCTTCTTTAGCAGCTTGAATTCTTGCTTCTTTAGCTTCTTTCCAAGCTTTTGCTTTAGCTTCTTTTTCTGCTTTCAGCAGGTCACGACGAGAAACAACAATGCGTTTTTTCTCAAGATCAACTTCGATAATTTCAGCTTCCAGTTCTTTGCCAACATAGTCGCTGAAATCTTCTACACGACGCAGTTCTACATGAGAAGCAGGCATAAAGCCTTCAACGCCTTCAACGGAAACTGCAAGGCCTACAATATTTTTAGCTTTATTTTTGATAATGCGCAGGACTTTTACAGCAGCGGCGCGTTTTTCACCTTCCGGAAGTTCAGCAACATTTTTCCAAGCAGCATCACGTTCTGCTTTAACTTTGGAAAGACGAACGAAGTCATCTTTAGAGCTGCCAGGAATAACCTTAGCTTCTACGGTATCGCCAACTTTGATGCTTTGCATCAGATCTTCTGCTGCTTCGGTCAGAGACCATTCAGCATAAGTAATCATACCTTCACGCATATAACCAAAATCAACATAAACACCGTCTTTATCTAATTGGATAACGGTTGCTTCAACGATTTTACCAGGATATACGTTAACGTCCTCCATACTTTTGTCGAGCATACTTTCAAAAGATTCCATGTTTTCCATTACAATGATAGCCTCCTTAATTAAACGGTCCGGAGTCGATGCTCCTGCCGTAATTCCAATTTTAGTGCAACCTCTGAACATATCCTGCTTCAATTCTGCAGCAGTTTCAATATGATAAGCAAGACTGCATTTTTCAGCAACAAGTTCATACAAATGTCTGGTGTTGGCACTGTTACGACCGCCTATGACGATCATAGCATCAACCTCATCTGCAAGCTCCAACGCTGCCTGCTGTCTTTGCGACGTAGCCAAGCAAATTGTCTTCTCTACCCTGTATTCACCAGGGCGTGCTTGCTGCAGTGCAGCCAGAATTTTTTCAAACTTCTGCAGTTCAAATGTAGTCTGAATTATCACCGCATACTTATTTTTAATCGGGACATCAGAGATATCTTTTATACATTCTATAACAATAGCGTTTTTTCCTGCCCATTTTAAAATACTTTTTACTTCCGGATGATTTTTTTCACCGACGATAACAGGATAAAACCCTTCTTGGGCAGCCGCGGCAGCCTTTTTCTGTGCCATACGCACATTAGGGCAGGTAGCATCTATTATTTTCAGCTCTTTTTCTTCTGCCTGCTGATAAACTTCCGGTCCCACGCCATGCGAACGAAAAATAACTGCTTCACCTGCAGAAAATTCATCAAGACTTTCATGACAGGCGATACCCTGAGAAGCCAGCTCTTCAATCAGCTGAGGATTATGAATAAGCGGGCCCAATGTGCCGCCGCAAACATGCTCAACAGCTGCCTGTCTGGCAATATCTACTGCTCGCTTTACACCATAACAGAATCCACAGTATTTTGCAACCCTTACTTCCATAATTGCTACCGTGCTCCTTTCTGCAGCTCAGCAATACGCCTCATCAGTTCGTCGGTTAATTCTTTCAGCACTTCTTTATTAATTGTCTGGTCCGCCGGAAAATACATAGGCTTGCCAAAAACAACCTTTACCTTCGGCCAAAGCTTGCCGCAGCGCTTAATATCAGTTCCTACCACACAAGCTGGTACGATAGCAGCCTGAGACTTACCTGCCAGCATCAATGCGCCCGGTTCTGCTTTGCCCAGATGGCCTGTCTTGCTGCGCGTGCCTTCCGGGAAGATAGCAAGTACATCACCGCGCTGCAAAATATCAAGACCGTGCTTTATAGCACTTCTGTCAGCACCGCCTCGTCTGACCGGAAATGCTCCCAATGCTTTGTAAATATCGCCCAGTATCGGTACAAACAATTCCTGCTTAGCCATAAAATGTACCTTGCGGGTTGCTGCAGTCCCCAGTACAGGAGGATCGAGCAGACTTAAATGATTACTGGCAATAACCAGTGGACCTTTATCAGGAATATTTTCTCTACCGCTAACTTCCATGCGCAGAAGGATTTTAAAAAGCATCTGGAAAATCAGCTTAGTTACTGCATAAAACATTTTCTTTCTCCTGCACTAACTTAATAATGAACTCCGCAACTTGTGCAATAGTCATATCAGAAGAATTAAGCAGCAAAGCATCCTCAGCCTGGCGCAGAGGACTGATTTCACGTTCGCTGTCTTGTTTGTCGCGCTCTGCAATTTCCTGCTGCAGCGTTGCAAGATCAATATTCTCACCTTTTTCTGTCAGCTCTTTATAACGTCTTCTTGCACGTTCTTCAACCGTAGCCGTAAGGAAGATTTTTAAATCTGCGTTAGGAAAAACTACCGTGCCGATATCACGTCCATCCATCAGGACACCACCGGCTTCTCCCATACGGCGCTGTTGATCAACCATTGCTTCACGCACTGGACCAATAGCTGCAACTTTAGAAACATTGCATGTAACCTCGGACTTACGAATTGCTTCCGTTACTTCCACTCCATCAACAAATACCCTGTTGACTTTTGCTTCCGGTCTAAATTCAATAACCATTTTTTCAGCCAGTTCACTAATCAGCTGTTCGTCAAAAGTTTTCCCAGTCTGTAAAAATTTCCAGGTAACACTGCGATACATAGCACCAGTATCAATATAAGCATAGCCAAGTTGTTCTGCAACCAACTTGGCAATAGTGCTTTTTCCTGCTCCTGCAGGTCCATCAATAGCCACTACTAATTTTTTATTCATCAATATCTCACCTTTTATTCAGAAGCCGCACATCCAGCTGCATAACCACTGGAAAAAGCTGCCTGCAGATTAAAACCTCCGGTATATCCGTCGACATCCATAACCTCGCCGGCAAAATACAGCCCTGTAATCAGTTTTGATTCCATAGTTTTAGGATTTATTTCTTTTACAGAAACTCCTCCCGCGGTAACTATAGCTTCCGCCAGCGGTCTTGTACCGCTGATTGGTATAGTAAAGTTCTTAAGCGTATGCAGCAACCGTCTGCGTTCTTCTTTAGATATCTGGTTAATAAATTTTTCTTCATCCAAAAAAGCCATATCGCACACAGGCGCAATCATACTGTGCGGCAATAAATCCTTCAAACCGTTGCTTAACTGCTTTCTGCTGTACTGAGCAAAATCACGCTGAATTCTGGCATCAAGCTTTTCTTCGCTCAAAGCAGGTTTTAAGTCAATAGATAAATCCAGTTCCATGCCTTTATCTAACGCAGCAGAGGCAGTATTACTCATAGAAAGAATAAGCGGACCAGACACTCCGTAATGAGTAAAAAGCATTTCGCCAAAATCTTCAAAAAGTTTTTTGCCGTTGCCCAGCAAAATAACTTTAACATTTCTCAGCGATAAGCCCTGCAATTCTTCAAGATAAGGATTATCACTTTCTAAAGGCACCAGTGAAGGTTTTAAAGCTATAATAGTATGCCCTGTTGCTGCTGCAATTTTTGCACCGCTGCCATCGCTGCCAGTACCCGGATATGAAGCTCCGCCAGCAGCTAAAACAACCTTATCACCATAAAAACTGCCATTAACAGTTTTTACTCCGCAGGCTTTGCCATCCTGCAGAATAATACCTAAGACCTTGCTGTCAGTAAGCAAAGTACCTCCGGCCTGCTTGAAAACTTTTACCAAAGTTTCAACCACATCCGCAGCCTTATCACTGACAGGGAAAACTCTGCCACCGCGTTCTACCTTGGTAGGCAATCCATGGTTATTAAAAAATTCAATAACATCCGTATTGCTGAAACGCCTCAAGGCACTGTTAAGAAATCTTCCGTTGCCGGGAAGATTGGTAATCAATTCCTGCAGTTCACAGATATTTGTGATATTACAGCGACCTTTGCCGGTAATCAGCATTTTTTTGCCCGGCATACGCATCTTTTCAAATATCGTTACCTTGCAGCCATTTTCTGCAGCAGCAATTCCAGCCATCAAACCAGCTGCACCGCCGCCGATAATCAATACCGTATTCATACTCCGGCCGCCTTTTTCAGCTCAGCAAGCTCAACTTCTGTTAACTGCCTGAATTTGCCTTTACTAAGACCACTGAGATTTAACGGTCCCAGCTTAATACGTTTCAAATCACGTACCGGAAAACCGATAAAATCGCACATTCTGCGCACCTGTCTGTTGCGTCCTTCATGAATAGTAATATCAAATAAGGTACAGTTTCTCTCATGGTCATAGGTTCTTAGATTAACAACAGCAGGAGCAGTCATGCCGTCTTCTAATTTAACGCCAACCCTCAGCAAATCAAGTTTTTCCTGCGGCACGATACCTGGAACTTTAACGAGATAGGTTTTATTGACCTCATGACTGGGATGCATAAGTTTCTGCGCCAACTCACCGTCATTGGTCATCAGCAGCAAACCTTCTGTATTATAGTCCAGCCTGCCAACAGGAAATACTCTTTCAGGAAGCTCCTGCATAAAATCTGCAACCGTACGTCTTTTTTGCGGATCAGCCATTGTGGTTACTACTCCACGCGGTTTATAGAAAATATAATATACCTTTTTTTCTGCCGCTACTGCATTCCCATCTACAGTAATACGACATCTGGCCGCATCAAATTTACAGCCAAGTTCCTTAATAACCTTGCCATTAACTTTAACACGTCCGGCTAAGATTATTTTCTCTGCTTCACGTCGGGAAGCAATACCGGCGGCAGCCAGAATCTTTTGTAAACGTTCTTCCATATATGCATTCCTTTGTACGATTTTATTTTGTCTCAGCAGGGACAAGCAGCTGCTGTACCGCTGCTTCTGTCTCTGCTGCAGTACTATCATCAATATCAGGCCTTGGCAAATCATCTAATGAAGCCAGTCCAAACACGGTAAGAAATTTACCAGTTGTAGCATACAAAATAGGATTACCAAGAGATTTTTTCCTGCCGGCCTCATTGATTAGCTCTAATTCTAGTAATTTATTGAGCACACCATCGACCTTAACACCACGGATAGCTTCAATTTCAGCACGTGTTACCGGCTGCTTAAAAGCAATTATCGCTAATGTTTCCAAGGCCGCATTAGTTAATTTAACCTCACGGCTTTGACAAAGAGCAGACAGCAACTGATAAAAATCAGGCTTTGTTACCAACTGAAAACCGCCATCTACTTCTCTTAGCATAAGCCCACGATTTTCAGCATTGTACTGCTCTCTTAATGTACCAAGCAAATTCCAGACCTGTGCTTTTTCAACTTGCAGCAAACCAGCAATTTCACCAACAGTTAAAGGTTCTCCGGCAGCAAAAAGCAGCGCCTCCAATGCTCCCAGTAATCTATCAAAATACATCTCAATGCTCTCCCTGTTTAGCAAAAATATAGATAGGCGCAAATCTGCAGGACTGATTTATCGTAATCAGTCCCAATTTCAGCAGTTCCAGTACACCAAGGAACGCAGCAACTTTTTCGCCGCGATTCTGTGTCTGAAATAAATCATCGAGCCTGAACCCCTGTTTACCGTTGCTTAATCGCTTCATAATAACCTGCATTTTATCCTGTACACTGAAAGCCTGCGGTCTGATATAAGCTGTTGCCTGCTGACGATAATTGTTGATGCCTGCAAGAGCTTTGAGCAAAGCCTCGGGCTTATATTCAGCCAGCACTCTTTGACAAATGCCATCAAACATCGGCTTTCTGGCATAATATTTATCGGCAGCCTGCTTCATTTCAGCAAGCTTACTGGCTGCCGACTTTATTTTACGGTACTCTACCAGCATTTCCACCAGCATCTGGCGAGGATCGGCTTCTTCCTCTTCATCATCAGTATTATTCTTTGGCAGCAGCATTCGGGACTTTATCTGCAGCAAGGTAGCCGCCATCACCAAAAATTCGCTTGCAAGCTCCATGTCAAACTCGCTGAGCTGTTTCAGATAGCTTATATACTGCTCTGTTATCGATACGATAGGAATATCATAAATATCTATCTTATCCTTTTCAATAAGATGAATTAAAAGGTCTAACGGACCTTCAAAACTGCTGACCTTGACTGAAAGCTGCATAGCTTACAGGACATTCATAGCTGCTCTGATTTCAGCCATATTCTTAGCAGCTACTTCACGAGCACGTTTTTCACCATATTCGAGTACTTCTTTTATGTAACCAGGCTTTTTAGACAGCTCTTCACGTTTTACATGGATATCTGCCAGCATACAGTTCATTTTTTCAGCTAAGCACTTTTTACATTGTACACAGCCGATTTCACCTGCACGGCATTTAGCTGCAATATCTGCACTTTCTTCAGTGTTAAACACTTTCTGGAACTGATATACAATGCAGACATTAGGATCACCTGGATCAGTTTTCTTGATACGCTGCGGATCGGTAGTCATCATCTTTACTTTAGCAGTCAATTCTTCCGGAGAAGCGCCGAACGGTATGGTATTGCCATAGGATTTAGACATCTTGCGTCCATCAATACCGGGCAGAACTTTGGCTTTGGAATATACTGCCTGCGGTTCCGGGAATACTTCTTTTTTATAAAGATAATTAAAACGGCGTACCATTTCGCGGGTCAATTCCAAATGTGCAGACTGATCTTCACCTACCGGTACACAGGTAGCTTTATAAAGAATAATATCAGCAGCCATCAGAACCGGATAGCCTAAAAAGCCATAAGTATGCAGATCTTTGCCCTGAGCGCTGAGATTTTGAATCTTATCTTTGTAGGTAGGTACACGTTCCAACCAGGAAAGCGGAGTCATCATACCAAGCAGCAATGCCAGCTCACTGTGCTCTTTAACATGGGATTGCACAAAAATAACATTCTTTTCAGGATCAAGACCGGCACTAAGCCAGTCAATCGCCATCTCCATAATATTTTCCTGCAACTTAGAAGTATCTGCATAAGAAGAAGTAAGGGCATGCAAATCTACTATAGAAAAAAAGCATTCATATTCATGCTGTAAACGCACCCAGTTTTCCAGTGCCCCCATATAATTGCCAAGATGGAAGCGGCCGGAAGGCTGCATACCGCTAAAAATTCTGCCTTTGTTCATAATAAAAACTCCTTTAAAATTTAATATTAAAATACAACACTGATAATTGTGTTAATCAAAACCATATATGCAGTTGCCAGAGGATTAATAATCATACTGATAATACCGGTAAAAACCAGAAACAGCAAAATATAAAAACCATATTGACCAACCACATAATCGAATTTATATGCCTGTTTAGGAGGCAAAAGCTCTGATACCAATCTTGAACCGTCTAAAGGCGGTATCGGCAGCAAGTTAAAAAAGGCAAACCAAACGTTATATAGCTGCATCCACAAAAGGAACTTGAATACACCCTCGGACATAAAACCAAATCTGTTCATAGCCGCACTGATTACAGCTGCCAGAAAGCATAAGAACAAATTAGCTGCGGGTCCTGCAAGCGATACCTTAATTATACCTCCACGTCTGTTTCGGAAATTATCTGAATTAATTGCTACCGGCTTAGCCCAGCCAAAACCGGCAAACACTAACAGCAGCGCACCTATCGGATCAAGATGAGCCATAGGGTTAAAAGTAAGACGCCCCATCAATCTCGGAGTAGAATCTC
Source organism: uncultured Phascolarctobacterium sp. (assembly GCA_900545025.1). Classification (GTDB taxonomy): domain Bacteria; phylum Bacillota; class Negativicutes; order Acidaminococcales; family Acidaminococcaceae; genus URXU01. The sequence continues at coordinate 34,055 of UQXH01000004.1, read as the reverse complement.
CCATACTGTCCGCACATTGTGCATGCGCATATTCATGGATAGAAATCGCAAACAGCAATGCCGGTATCCGGTAGATCATCGTACTGAAATCTAACATATATACCTCCATCAATATAATAAATATAATTATACAACATTTATATTAAAAAGAAAACGGAATCGCTAAACGATTCCGTTTGATTTAACTTAAATAATTATCATTTACCTGTGAAAACAGGGTTACGCTTTTCCTTAAAAGCAGTAATACCTTCACGGCAGTCTTCCGTATCCATCAAAAGAGCCTGCGTACTTTCTTCGGCAGCAAGTATTTCATCAAGGCCAAGAGAAGTATTATTAAGATATTTTTTTATCAAGCTTATAGAAAGCGGTGCACTGACTGCCAGACGCTGAGCCATTGCATATACATCTTCTGCAAGCTCGTCCTCACTGCATACATGATTAAGCATCCCCAAGGCAGCTGCCTGTTCAGCACCAATTAAGTCGGCAGTAAACATTAACTCTTTGGCTTTATGCAAGCCTATGGCTTTTGGCAGGAAATACAAACCGCCGCAGTCAGGAATCAAACCAACCTTAGCAAAGCTTTGAGCAAACCGAGCCTTATCCACCGCATATACTAAATCACAAGCCAGCATAAGATTTACACCTGCTCCGGCCGCAACACCATTAACCATAGCGATGAAAGGCTTTTCTATGATAGTAATACGTTTAGCAACGGCACCTACTTTAGCAATGAATTTTCTTCTTGCAGCAGCAGAAGCAATACTGTTTAAAAACGGCAAATCACCGCCTGCACAAAAAGCTTTACCATTGCCGGTAAGTACTGCACACCTTACGTTATCATCTTTTTCAATGCAGTCTAATGCATCATGCAAACCGTCAATCAAAGCATCATTCATGGAATTAAGGCTTTGCGGTCTGTTAAGGGTAATAGTAGCAATGCCATCCTTCACTTCATATAAAACTGCACTTTCCATATTGCTCATCCTTTCGTAATGAAATTATCTGCTTTCAGTATAACGCAGCAGCAAATAAAAAACCATGCAAAAAGCCGAAAATAAAAATATTTTCGGCTTAGCATTACTTTATTGTTGTTTTTTCTTTAATTCATCAAATAAGAATTCATTTTTAACTCTGATATAAGTGCCCTTCATACCAAGAGACTTAGTTTCAATAAGGTCGGCACTTTCAAATTTTCTCAAAGCATTAACGATTACAGAACGGGTAATCCCAACCCTGTCAGCTATTTTAGAAGCAACCAGTAAGCCTTCGTTGCCGTTCAACTCGCCTAAAATATTGATAACAGCCTCTAATTCAGAATATGAAAGCGTCGAAAAAGCAATCTGTACCATCACGCGCTTACGTGCTTCTTCTGCCACTCTTGCTTCCCGGTCATGCAGTATTTCTACCCCTAAAACTGTAGCAGCATATTCAGCCAGCAGCAAATCCTCATCGTTAAATCCTGCATCATATTTTGCCACAATCAAAGTCCCTAAACGTTCACCATTACCATAGATAGGTACTATAGTAGTCATTTTATCTTTAAAAATACATTTAACATCATTTAAAAAAGAACATTCCTGCTCTGCATGAGGTATATTGGCCACAGTTTCGCTTATACCCATAATAAAATGCAAATAGCTTTCAGGAAAGCGTTTAATACTGAGCACATGTTCTTTCATAATGTCACATTCAAATTCACTGATTAGAGAATATCCCTTGACGCCGCCTTTTCTGCCTACAATATAGGTATTGGCGCCGATAACATCACGCAAAGTTTTAGCAATAGCATTAAATTCAACTTTATCGCCAGTTTGCAGCAATTTATTGATTTTTCTTGTTTTTTCCAGCAGCTCCATAAAAATCCCCTCCAAAACTATGCTCTAAGCGCGTGGATGATTTTCCTGATAAACAGATGCAATGCGTTCAGCTGTAATATGCGTATAAATCTGTGTCGTAGATAAATTAGCATGTCCCAGCAGTTCCTGAACCGCTCTCAAATCAGCACCATGATCCAGCAAATGTGTAGCGAACGTATGTCGAATCGTATGCGGACTGACCTTTTTATGTACGGCTAACTGCAAAATATATTTTTCTAAAATCCGCCTTACGCTTCTATCTGTCAAAATACCTCCACGGCTATTGACAAATACATAATCATGTTTATTATTTGGATATTTCTGCAAGAGCACTTTCCTGCTGTTATCATAATACTCCTTTAAAGCATTGCAGCAAAGTGTTCCCAAAGGCACTATACGCTCTTTATCACCCTTGCCATGCAGCAGCACATATCTATTAGCTATATCTACGTTTTCTAACGTAAGTCCAACCAATTCTGATACACGGCAGCCGGTAGCATAAAGCAACTCTAAAACAGCCTGATCACGCCTCCCTAACAACGTCTTATCTGGAAGTTGCAATAATTCGTTAATTTCAAACTCTTCTAAAAAACTCGGCAGCTTTTTGTCAAGCTTAGGTGTTTTAACATTAACGAACGGATTGTATTCAAGATAATTCTCACGTACCAGATATTTATAGAATGAGCGCAGAGACGAAATCTTGCGCGCTATGGTACGTTTTGCATAATTATGTTTATTTAAATCTGCAAGATATGCCCTTATATCCAAAGCACCAATCTGCTGCCATTGGAAGTCACGCTTAAACCGCTGTCGCAAAAAATCAGCAAAAGATTTGATATCCTTTTGATAATTAGTAACAGTAAGCGGAGAAGCATTTTTTTCAATATGTAAATATGCACAAAACTTATCTGGCAGTCCAGACTGTGAAATCGTCATTTTACTTACTCCTTGCGTTGATTATAATATCATAAATAAAAATTGCTTTCAAGAAAAAATTTTAGTAATTTGAATATTTAATAAGTATTATTTTGAATTTATACAACAAAAAAACAGTGCCGTAAGCACTGTTTTTAATTCAATTTAAAGCCTTTTTAATTAAAAGAATAAATTCCTATAAATCATACTGTTTTTTAATTGCTTCAATTTTATCCAAAGCACGTTGAGCAATCAAAGCGTTTTTTTCGCGTTTCTTTCTGATTCTCTGTCCTAAAGGAGCAATCAAGCCAAAATTAACATTCATCGGCTGAAAGTTTTTAATCTCGCTGTTGCTGATATAAGCCGCCAACGCTCCATGCGCTGTTTCATTGGTAAAATCAATTTCCGGCAATCCAAGCACTGCCCTGGCAGCATGTAATCCAGCCATTAGACCGGAAGCAGCAGATTCTACATAACCTTCTACGCCTGTCATCTGACCAGCAAAATAGAATTTACTATTTTTTCTCAAGTTAAATTTATCTGTCAGCAGCTGCGGTGAATTCATATAAGTATTCTTATGCATAACACCATATCTAACAAATTCTGCATTTTCCAGTCCGGGAATCATACCAAAGACACGCTTCTGCTCCGGCCATTTAAGATGAGTCTGAAATCCAACAATATTATAAAGGGAAGCAGCTGCATTATCCTGACGCAGCTGTACGACTGCATAAGCTTCTTTGCCTGTTCGCGGGTCAACTAAGCCAACTGGTTTTAAAGGGCCAAAACGCATAGTGTCTTCACCGCGTGAAGCCATTTCTTCTATGGGCATGCAGGCCTCAAAGAATACTTCCTTTTCAAAGTCTTTAACAGGAGCAAGCTCTGCAGTACACAAAGCCTGCCAAAAAGCAAAATATTCTTCCTTAGTTTCAAAAGGGCAATTAAGATAATCCGCATCGCCCTTGTCATAACGCGAAGCACGATAAACCTTATCGTAATTAAGAGAATCAGCAGCAACTATCGGAGCAGCTGCATCATAGAAATAAAAATATTCAGCATCAAGCAGTTTTTGAATAGCTTCTGAAAGTGCAGGCGAAGTCAGCGGCCCGCTGGCTACTATCACAATGCCTTCCAAACTTTCTAAATCAGTAACTTCTTCATTAACTACAGTGATGAGAGGATGATTGCTGATAATATCGGTGATGCTGGCAGCAAACCCCTCACGGTCCACAGCTAACGCTCCGCCTGCCGGCACTTTGAATAAATCAGCCTGCCTGAGAATCAAAGAGTCAAGACGACGCATTTCTTCTTTCAGTAACCCCACTGCATTTTCTATATTATTTGCCCGCAGCGAATTGCTGCAAACCAGCTCAGCAAAATAAGCTGTTTTATGTGCTTCATCCGATTTTGTCGGACGCATCTCATGGAGGATGACCGGAATACCATATCTGACAATCTGCCAGGCAGCTTCGCAACCAGCTAATCCACCGCCGATGACATGAATAGGATTATTTATCACTTTTTACTGTTCCCTTTCTTGTTATCTTACAATTACTGCATTCCTGATTCATACAGTATAACTTTTTCTGTCCATTTTTTTCCGCATGCTCATACATAATCTTGCCGCAAGCAGGACATATTTCTTCCGTGGGCTTATCCCAGGAAGTAAAAGAGCAGGTCGGATAATTTTCACAGCCGTAAAAAATCTTTCTGGTCTTTGTTTTGCGTTCAATGACTTCGCCGCCGCATTCAGGGCATTTAACACCTATTTTCTTTAAAATAGGCTTGGTAGTGCGGCATTCAGGGAATCCAGGACAAGCTAAGAAACTGCCAAAACGTCCTTGCTTTACCACCATCATGCGCCCGCATTTTTCACAGGGAATATCTGTCACCTGTACAGGCATCTCCACAGTTTCTATTTCCTTATCTGCAACTGCCAACAGCTTGGCAAACGGCTCATAGAACTTTCTGATAATATCATTTTTGTCTGCATGATGTTCAGCAATTTCGTCAAGTTCTGCTTCCAACTCTGCAGAAAACGGAATATCGATAAGCTCAGTAAAATATTTGGTAAGCATGTCTACGACCAGTAAACCCAATTCTGTAATAACGAGCTTTTTGCCTTCTTTGGCAATATAGCCTCTATCCAAAATAGTCTGAATCGTAGGAGCATAGGTACTCGGACGACCTATTCCTTTATCCTCAAGCTCTTTTACCAAGGTGGCCTCAGTAAAATGTGCAGGCGGTTCAGTAAAATGCTGCTCAGCGGGTAAAAGTTTATGCAGTAAAACTTTGGTACCGGCTTCAATAAACGGCACAGTCTTTTCTTTCTCATCATCAGCCTGGCGGCTTAACTTTAAGAAACCGGGAAATTTTAAGATTGCACCGCTGGCACGCAGCTGATATTTATCTGCATCCACCAACAGCGTAGTAACATCATATACTGCATCAGTCATCTGGCTGGCAACAGCACGCTGCCAAATCAAGGTATAGAGTTTCAGCTGATCCTTAGTCAGGAAAGGAGCAACCTCATCTGGAGTACGCAATACACTGGTCGGTCTGATAGCTTCATGAGCATCTTGGGCATTCTTCTTACTGCTGAAAACATTGGGCTTAGCAGGACAGTATTCACTGCCTAACACTTCTTTAATATAGTCACGTATTTCAGCACAGGCTACGTCAGCAAATCTCACGGAATCCGTCCTCATATAAGTAATAAGACCGACAGCCGCCTTACCTAAAGATACGCCTTCATAAAGCTGCTGCGCAACCAGCATCGTCTTTTTGGCAGTGAAATTAAGCTTTTTATTTGCTTCCTGCTGCAGACTGGACGTAGTAAACGGCGGTGCCGGACGACGACGACGTTCCTTTTTTGTAGCTTCACTGATAATGTAATCAGCATTTGCTAAAGCCTCTTCTACCGCATGAGCTTCTTCAGCATTATGAATTTCCAGCTTTTTGCCGTTATATTTTACTCCTTCAGCTTCAAAAATAGGCGCCTTGGCATGTTCACGCAATTTAGCATTAACAGTCCAATACTCCTGCGGTACAAAATCAGCTATTTCTTTTTCCCTGTCGGCAATAATTTTTACAGCGACAGACTGTACACGTCCGGCACTCAACCCTTTACGAATCTTGCGCCACAGCAGCGGGCTAAGTTGATAACCAACAATACGGTCGATTATTCTGCGCGCCTGCTGGGCATCAACCTTGTCAATATCAATGGGTCTGGGATTCTTCAAAGCGTCTTTGACAGCATTTGAAGTAATTTCGTGGAACTCTATTCTGCATTTCTTCTCAGGGTCTATGCCTAAGATATACGCCAAATGCCAGCTGATTGCTTCACCTTCACGGTCAGGGTCAGTTGCCAGAAAAATTTTATCTGATTTTTTAGCTAAATTCTTAAGCTCCTTAATTAAATCGCCTTTGCCACGAATATTTATATATTTCGGTTCAAAATCATGTTCTACATCTACACCAAACGTGCTTTTCGGCAAATCACGCAGATGCCCCATAGAAGCACGTACCGTATAATTTTTACCCAAGAATTTTTCTATTGTTTTAGATTTAGTTGGTGATTCCACAATCACCAAATTCTTTGCCATCTGCTTTCCTCCTAAATACGGTAATACCTTTGTGCCTGATCTGCAGCAATCAACCCTTCCACCTGCAGATTTAAAAGTTCCATACTCACATCAGCAAAAGGCTCCCCGCTCTGTTCCGTTAGCTCTTCCAAAGATAACGGCCCCTGTAAAAGTAATTGCAAAAGCTTTTTGCTCACATCAGACATTCCGTCTAAATTTTCTTTTTCTCTGATAGGTATAGCAGTGTTTTCAGTATCTGACAACGCAAAAATATCCTGCTGCACAATATTATTTCTGCTATACCAATCACGCATATCTTCAAAAATATCCTGCGGTCCGTCTACCAGCTTGGCTCCAGTACGGATAAGATCATGGCAGCCAATACTGCTGCCGGTAAAGATATTACCGGGAACACAATAAACTTCTCTGGCTTCATCAGCTGCAATGCCTGCAGTTATAATAGCGCCGCTTTTTCTGGCTGCCTCAGCTACCAGCACGCCGCGCGACAAACCCACTATGATGCGATTACGCGCAGGGAAATTATAAGCTTTCGGCTCTGTTCCCGGCGCAAACTCTGTAATCACAGCACCATTGGCAGCAATACTTTCAAAAAGTCTTTTATTTTCTGCCGGATAGCATATATCTATACCACAGCCAAGCACCGCCACAGTCACACCGCCAGCTTGCAGACAAGCCCTATGAGCTGCTGTATCTATCCCCCTGGCACCACCGCTGATAACAGGTATCTGTTCTCGGGCAAAGGCCTCCGCAAAATAAGCAGCTGCCTTCAATCCATAAGGAGAGGCCTCTCTCGAACCAACTACAGCTAGATTATAAATGCTGCTCGGCAAAGTACCACGAACATACAGCACCAGCGGCGGATCATGAATTTCCTTTAACGATGCAGGATATTGCTCATCATAAATGCTGAGTAGTGCTACACCGCTTTTCTGACAAAATATCGCTAATCTTTCCGGCAATTCAGGTTTTCTTCCTGTTATAAAATTTACAATCTGCTTTTCCGTACAGATATGCGATTGTCTAAGCTCATCCTCAGAAGCAAGATAAACTGCCTTAGCACTGCCAAAATAATTTATCAGCTTGGGAATACGGCTTCTGCCTAAGCCAGGTATCACAGCACACAAAGCTGCCAGATAAAATGCGTCCAATACCTCAACCCCTTTTTATTCAAGTCAAATCAGACGCAACAGACAGTTGTGCCGCAAGACATAGATTTCTTTCATTATAGTAAGCTTATTCCGTCCGGTCAAGCAATTTCATTTTGCCTTATATGGCTCATAACGCAGGAGCAAATCTTTTCTGCGGCCTGCAATCTTGTTATATCTGCCTGTAATACTTCTGTTTCTTGCTGGCTGAAACTCTGCACAAAATCGGCTACCTCAGCCGTACTTTTAGCAATAACTGCTCCGCAATGACGATGCAGGAACGCTGCGTTGCCTTCTTCCTGCCCGGGAAGCGGTTTGTAAATGATAAACCTTTTGCCCAAGCTCAATACCTCAGCTGAAGTCAATCCACCAGCCTTAGAAACTACTATGTCGGCAGCAGTCATTATTTCCGGCAGCTGATCAGTAAAGCCGTAGATAGTCAGTCTGTCTGCTTTGCATTGCTGCAATTTAGCAAACAGTTGTTTATTATGTCCGGTAACAGCTATAACTCTGATATTATGCATATTCTCTTTTTCCTGCAAGGCTGTCACAATCTCTGCCATCGGCAGAAGTCCTTCACCACCGCCCAAAAGCAGGCATATCTTTTCACCATCATTTATGCCAAGTTCCTGCCGCAAAATGCTGCCATCAGCTTGCATAAAATTTTGCCGTACAGGAATACCAAACGCATATACCTCTGCATTTGCCGGCAGTCTGTCAGTTAAGCGTTTATCAGCAATAAAATAGGTATCTACGCCAGGGCATATCCACCATTTATGTATGGTAAAGTCTGTTATCACAGCACCAAGGAACAATTTTTTCGGTAATTTTTTTTTGTAAATGCCAATAATTCCGGCCGGCGTTGCATGCGTTGCTATAACAGCATCTGGAGCTACTTTTTCCAGATAGTTTTTGCCTAATCTGGCTAGAATACCATTAATAAAGTTCTTCATCAACAGAGAACCTTTCTCCTGATTCCCCCATTTGTACATATATTTATACATCCAGGGAAAATGCTGCAGCATCTGCAAATAAACTTTCAGAAAACCTGTTCCTAAAAAATGCGGAAAAAAATCAAATATATTGCCATGAACTACATGAACAGCCTTATCTGCCGCAAAAACCTGTTCCAACGCTTCTGCTGCCAGCTTATGTCCAGAGCCGATTGGTGCAGAAAGCAGCAATACTGTATATCTTTTATTGGCTGCGTTCATAAAGTCCTCCTTAAAATTAAGCATTTTTTAATAAATTTGTGAAATCCCTTGAATAAGAAACGTTATTATTGTATCATATTTTTATTATATCATACTATCTAATAAACAATAATGGAGGTAAAAATGAAAAACAGATTGCCTGTCGAATCTTTTACGTTTCCTATAGAAAAAATTAAAGCTGGTTACTACAGCGATGCCTATTTTCTGCGCACTGCTGAAATCTTAAACGGAGATAATCACCATCCCCGCGTACTTATGCAGGTATTTACCCGTGAACATGTAGTTGTCTGCGGTATTGATGAAGTTATTGCCTTGATTAAGACCTGCGCACACAATCCCGAAAACATCGTCATTCACGCACTGCATGACGGCGATGAAGTAGAACCCTGGGAAACATTGATGACTATTGAAGGAGATTTAGCTGACTTTTCTCATCTTGAAACTATCTATCTTGGCATTCTCGCACGTCAGAGCCGCATAGCAACTAATGTTCGCAATGTAGTAAAGGCAGCTAATGGCAAACCGGTGCTGTTCTTCCCCGCCCGTTATGACATTTATCATACTCAGGAAAGCGACGGCTATGCGGCTAAAATCGGCGGCATCAAAGGTTTCTCTACCGATGCCAACGCACTTCCCAGCGGCAGTAAAGGATTGGGAACTATTCCCCATGCATTGATTGCTGCATATAATGGCGATACAGTAGCTGCAACGGAAGCCTTTGATAAATATGTTGATCCCGAAATTGCCCGTATTGCTTTGGTTGATTTTGACAACGACTGCGTAAATACATCTCTCGCCGTTGCACGTAAGCTGGGTCATAAACTACAGGGTGTTCGCCTTGATACCTCCGGCAGCATGGTAGATAAGAGTCTGCTTGACCAGATGGGAATGTTCAATCCTACCGGTGTCTGCAAGGAACTGGTATGCAATGTACGTAAAGCCTTGGATGCCGAAGGCTTTGATTATGTAAAGATTATCGTTTCCGGCGGTTTTGATGCTAAGCGTGTTGCTGCTTTTGAAGCAGCCGGTGTTCCCGTTGACACTTACGCTGTCGGTTCCAGCTTCTTTGACGGCAATATCAATTTTACTGCTGATATAGTAATGGTTGATGGTAAACCCTGCGCTAAAGCAGGCCGCAGATATCTGCCTAACGACCGTCTTGAACTTGTAAAATAAATAAAAGCACTGCTTCGGCAGTGCTTTTATTATATCATTATTGTTTCCACTTATTTATCGGAGCACCCAAAGGCCAGAAAGTTCTGCCATAGAAATTGTTCAGAAAAGCTGCTCCTGCACCATACATAGATAATAGAGAAATCGCCATTTCAGAATAAGCCGCTATAGCATGAGGCGCATGTCCGCCAATCTTCCAGGCATCAAGCGCCAGACAGATTAACAGGATATCAATCAATACCATATCTACAAACAAAAACAGGTTAGCAGATGAAGCCGCAATAGTACCGATACAAGCAAACAAGAAAAAAGCAAAAAACGCAAAGCCTATGGCTTTGGCATCAACACCGGCACTCAAACCAGCACCGAAAGAACCAGCTTTAATCATCCAGCTCATCCCTACTGCTGCCCAAAACAAACCAAAAGCGGAAAAAATAGTAGCGCCAAAAATATTCCTGTGACAGTAATCAAGGATGCCGGCAATAATTTGCGCTAACGAGCCACAGAACAAAGCCCAGGGAAGTACCCAGGATACATCAGAAACAATGCCCATCTTTTGTGCGGAAGCCACCATGGTGACAACTGCCAGGCCAAATAATCCCAACGGTGTCGGGTCTGCTACAGAAAGTTGAAAATGCTGCGTAGAATTGGTATTCATCAATACGCCTCCTTTATAATGGTTTTGTGCCTTTGCACATTGTATACAATAAATATATATGCAAAAATAGTGCTCCGTCAATATCTGTTACACAAATTTTCTTTGCTTTTAACATTATGCAATAATTCTCATTTTTAAACATTTTAATCCATACTTATTTAGTGTAAATAAAGTACTTTTATCATATTAGGAGGTATTCTTATGAGCCTAAATTCCACTCCCGCTGCCGACCGAATCCATATAGGTATCTTTGGCAGGCGCAATGCCGGTAAATCCAGTCTTATTAACGCTCTGACCAGCCAAAATCTGGCTATTGTCAGTGACGTTAAAGGCACCACTACTGATCCGGTCTATAAAGCAATGGAACTATTGCCTCTGGGGCCAGTCATGATGATTGACACACCGGGTATTGATGACGAAGGAGAACTTGGTCAGCTGCGCATTCAAAAAGCCTATCAGGTGCTTAATAAAACTGATTTAGCTATCTTGGTTGTTGATGCTGCAAGCGGCCTTACCATAGAAGATACAAAATTACTTGCGCATATAAAAAGTAAGAAAATACCTTTCTTGTTAGTCTTTAACAAGAGTGATTCCGTTGCTGCCGAGCAGCAGCAAAAACTTATAAAAAATCTTTCTGTTCCATATTTATTCGTAAGTGCCCAGTCTGGAGAGCATATTCATGAACTCAAAGAAATGCTGCCCAAGCTAATACCGGCAACCAAACCTCGTGAGCTGGTCGGCGATTTATTACAACCTCTTGATACTGTGATTTTAGTTACCCCTATAGACAATGCTGCTCCCAAAGGCCGCCTTATTCTGCCGCAGCAGCAGGTCTTACGCAATGTACTTGACCATAACGCTATTGCTATGATTATGCAGGAAAACCAACTGGCAGCTGCCCTATCGCAGCTTAAAGATAAACCTCGCTTAATCATTACCGACAGCCAAGCTTTTGCTGCTGTTGCCGACACTGCCGACCCTTCCATTCCCCTGACTTCTTTTTCCATCCTCTTTGCCCGCTATAAAGGCAGCCTTGCCGCTGCAGTAGCTGGCATTAAGGCCCTGCAAAATATACAAGATGGTGACAAAATCCTTATCAGTGAAGGCTGTACCCATCATCGCCAATGTAACGATATCGGAACAGTCAAGCTGCCTGGCTGGATAAAAAAGTATACCGGCAAAAATCCTGAATTCGTCTTTACCAGCGGTACGGAATTTCCTTTGGACCTTTCTCCTTATAAAATGATAGTTCATTGCGGCGGCTGTATGCTTAACGACCGTGAAATGCTTTACCGCTATAAATGTGCCGCTGAACAAAATGTTCCTATGACTAATTATGGCATTCTTATTGCTCATATCAACGGTATTTTAAAACGCAGTATCGCTCCCCTGCCAGATATTGCAGACTTATTATAAATGCTGTTAACATAAAAACGGAGGTCAGTTTAAAACTGACCCCCGTTTTTATTTACTTAGATATTTATTACTTTATGGAATAAGCCACTATTTTCCTCAATAATCTGCTTGCCGCCAACGACACAGATATAACCGTCGCTTAACATATCTTCAACGACCTGTCCTAAAGCCTGCAAATCCTTATTAGTAACCTGCAGTACTTCATCACGTATCTGCTGACGGCGCGAATCTGAAACCTGTTTTAAGAAAATATTTACAGCCGTATCAAGACGCATAGAATTAGTTAAGGGGACATCCATGCCGCTAATGGTACCTATCACATATTTGTCTAATTCACGTTCGGTAAAATCTGCCTCACGCAGCCATGCAGCCAAGCCTTGATATGCCTGCAGCGATTCTTTCAGTTTAGGATCACGATAAGATGCAAAAACACCCAGTCCATTCATTTCAAAACGTGCTGTAGCGCCGTAAGCTCCTCCCTGAATACGAATCTTAGTCCAAAGATATTCATAGCGCAGAATGGTTTCCAAAACGCGCATAGCTCCGGTAAAACGATGTCCGTACTTGATAAAATTACCACCTGCAGCAACATACTGTACCTTCCCGGCAGTGGTAATGGCTTCATTTACTTCCCCGCGCTCAATTATATCAGGTGCCGCATCAGCCGCATAAGAATCAGGCAGCTGTTGGTTAAATTCTTCTGCCATACTGCGTACCTGCTCTTTATTTGCTTCATCACAGGAGTAAGCAAAAATATAACCATTTTTATGGAAGAATACCGACAGCAGTTTTTTCAGAATGTCAAGGACTTCCTGTCCCCTGCTGTCAAAATTATCTGCCAGCGCTTTGATGAACTGATAATAACTGAACTGATCCTGCTCATTAACTCTTGCTGCTGCCGAAGTATAAGAATACAATCTGGAAATAGCTACATTCTGCCCACGATTGAAGAAATTATCATCCCAATCAGATTTGACTTCATCTACCAAATCACGCAGTCTGGATAAATCCTCAAAGGAAGTTTCTCTTGCTACAGCAGTTAAAATATCAAAAAGTTTAGGCAGATTTTCTGCCATTACTTTAGCTTTCATTGTAAAGTAAATTTTATATTTATCAGCATCTTCGGCATCAGATACTGCTCTTACATTAAAAGCCACACCACCGGTATACATAATACTCTCAGTAGCAATTTCTTCATAAGTATAGCGCTTGGTATTGAATTTACCCAATACATCAGCCAGCAAATAACAATACGGCAGCATTTTCTTTGCTACGCCTGTCATATCAAAATACCAGTTAAGATAGGCAATATTATGAGCAGATGCAGGCAAATACAGGATTTTTCCGCCATCAGCCTGTTCTTCCTGCAGAACAAACTTTTCTACTTCTCTGCGGATATCACTGCGTTGCAGAATAGGAATAGACGCTAAATCTTCCGGAGCATCAGGAAGAGCCTGTCTTCTGTGCAGCTCTGCACATTCAGCAATATGCCGCTCAAGCTCTTCTTTACTCATAGCAGCTTTTAACTCTGCCATGGCAGCAACAGCAGCAGCATGGTCTTTTTCTTCTTTGCCAGGCTGTGGACGCAATGTTACCACTACTTTATGAGTGTTATCCAATAAATAATTTTCAATCAGACGTTCAAAATAACCGTTATTGATACCTTCGCGCAGTTCCTTAAGGATATTGTCATAGCGCAGGCCATCTACAGGATTACCGCCATAAAGCCAGTTATCCATAATACCGATGCCATAGATAAGCCCTTTAGGATAAACGCCGAAATCAGCTTCCCGCAGTTTAAATTCTGCTGCATTTAAAGCGCCTTCCAGCAGCTTCTTATCAATACCATCCATCGTCAGCTGCTGCAAAGTCTTGTAAACAACACTGATAAATTTATCTTTCAGCTCGTATTCACTGCCGGAAACTTTGATGCTCATAACTGGCTGCAGCAGACTGCCTACATAACTGCCGCTTACGCTTTGTCCAAGCTTAGCTTCCAGAAGTGCACGGCGCAACGGAGAAGATTCAGACTCCAGCAACACTCCTTCCAAAATACGCAGCGCCATAGAGGTTTTTACGTCCCTTGCACAGCCTGTAACAATAGATAATTCATGGTAGGTTTTAGCCGTTAATTCTTCACTGCTGTCAACCGGATAAAACGTCTCCACCTCTTGCGTCCTGCTCAAAGGCTCCTGCAGTCTAATATTGGAATCTACCACACCGGTTTTCTCAAAGGCAGATAAATATTCTCTGTCAAGATATGCCAGAGTATCATCAATATCCATATCGCCATATAGATAGATAAAGGAATTTTCCGGACTGTAATAAGTCTTGTGAAAAGCTTCAAAAACTTCCTGTGTCAGCTGCGGTATAGCATCAGGATGTCCGCCGGATTCAAAGCGATACGGCGTTGCAGGAAAAAGCGCTTTCATAGCTTCATTTTCCAGCAGCGCATCCGGAGAAGAATAAACACCCTTCATTTCGTTGTACACCACGCCGTTATAACTCAGTTCCCCGTCAAGGCTTTCTAAATTGTAATGCCATCCTTCTTGTCGCAAAGTATACTTATTTTCATAGATTAACGGATAAAATACTGCATCCAGATAGACGTCCATCAAATTGCGGAAATCCTTATCGTTACGACTGGCCACGGGATACATCGTCTTGTCCGGATACGTCATTGCATTGAGAAAAGTATTCATAGAACCTTTGACCAATTCTACAAAAGGCTCTTTTAAATGATATTTTCTGGAACCGCACAAAGACGAATGCTCCAAAATATGGGCAACGCCGGTATCGTCATTAGGCGGTGTACGGAAAGATATGGAAAACACTTTATTATCATCAGTACAACCTAAATAAAATAACCTTGCACCGCTGTTAACGTGCTCCAGTAAATATGCGTCAGCATTTATTTCTTCTATATGATCATGCTGCAGGACCTGAAAGCCATGATATATATTACTTACTTCTAACTTCATCGTTACCTCCGTTAAGTTTTTCTTTTTATTTTACCATATCTTGTTGGCAAAGTCTCAAAATCTGTGTGAATACTTGCGTAAGCAGCTATTATTGCCTATAATTAAGGTTGGAAAGATTAGTGTTATTATGATGTCACTGGAGGGATAACAATGGACGAAGCACGCTTTACCATGCGTATACATCCTATAATTATGAATAAAATGAAACATATCGCTAAAAATAACGGCCGCTCGCTAAATAAAGAAATTGAACAAATCCTCAAATGGGTCGTAGATGACTACGAGCGTAAATGTGGACGTATACAGCTTACTGAAGAAGAACAGCCCACTAAAAAACGTACAGATATAGAGCCCTATCCAGATATGCCTATGGATATGCTCTTCAAACTTGATAAAAATAAATAAACAAAACCTCTGAATCATATAATGATTCAGAGGTTTTTGCTTGATTATGACAATACTCTAATTAAGAGAACTGTTTATTATTTGAAGTAATTAACACCTGATTTAAACAGCATCTGATCTTTGTTACCGTAGATATTTCTGTACAGACCGTCAGCAAAACGTTCAGTATGCCCCATTTTGCCTAATACACGACCGTCCGGACTGGTAATACCTTCAATAGCATACAAGCTGCCGTTAGGATTATACGGCATATTCATTGTAGGCATACCACTATTATCTACATACTGAGTAGCAACCTGTCCGTTAGCAAACAGTTCTTTGATAACAGCTTCAGGAGCATAGAATCTGCCTTCACCGTGAGAAACAGCAATAGCATGTTCATCGCCAGGTTCACAGCAGCTCAGCCACGGAGATTTATTAGATACTACTCTGGTGGTTACAATCTGAGAAATATGGCGGCCAATAGTATTAAAGGTCAAAGTCGGAGAATCTGCGGTCAGATCTCTTACTTCACCATAAGGAACAAGGCCCAGCTTGATTAAAGCCTGGAAGCCGTTGCAGATACCCAGGATAAGGCCATCACGGTTTTCCAGCAAATCGCTTACAGCGTCTTTAATGCGTGGATTTCTAAACATGGTAGCAATAAATTTGCCGCTGCCGTCAGGTTCGTCACCAGCGCTGAAACCGCCCGGAATCATAATAATCTGAGAATTATTGATGTATTTAACCATTTTTTCTACAGATTCTTCAACAGCCTGTGCAGTAAGATTACGTATTACAAAGGTTTCTGCGGCTGCACCTGCCTCCTCAAAAGCACGCGCGCTGTCATATTCACAGTTGTTGCCGGGGAATACCGGAATAAATACACGCGGTTTCGCAATAGTAACCGGAGCAGTCAAAGGCAGGTTTTCTTTATACAGAGGTTGGCAGATATCAGCCGGACTTTCCGTATCAGGCAGTTTATAAGGGAAGATACCCTGCAAAGGCTGCATATAAGACTGCTTAGCTTCTTCTACACTGATAACAGTATCATTAATGCTGATTTCAGCTTTATCGGTCAGATGACCAAGAAGCATATAGTCTAAACCATCGAACAAATCTTCCGGTTCGCAGCCAGCAGCAAGCTCTAACACGATACCGCCAGGCTGGAGTGTAAACAGATTATCAGTATCATTAAACGGCTTGATAAATTCAAAGCCAAGATTATTACCAAGGCACATAGTAGTAACAAGTGCAGCAATGCCGCCGTCTTTTACAGCAGCTGCTGCCGCAATCTTACCTGCTTCCATTGCACTGTGTACTGCAGTAAGGTTTTTACGCAAAGCTGCAAAATCAGGCACTTCGGCATTATCACGCGGACAGGACAGGAAGATTACTTTATCCCCTGCTGCTTTAAAGTCAGCAGATACGGATTTATTGCCGTCAATAACGCCTACAGCAAAGGAAACCAAAGTTGGCGGAACAGTTTTATCCATAAAGGTACCGGACATACTGTCTTTACCGCCGATAGCAGGCAGTTCCAAGGCATCAAGAGCAGTAAAAGCACCTAAGAGCGCACTGAAAGGCTGACCCCAACTTGCACTGTCATGCAGTTTCGGGAAATATTCCTGCAGAGTAAGACGCAGTTTCGCAGGATCAGCACCCAGGGCAACTGCACGCACCACGGATTCAGTTACAGCATAAATTGCACCATGGAACGGACTCCAGCAGGCCACTTCCGGGTTATAGCCACACGCCATTACAGACGCAGCAGTAGTTTTCCCGTTCAGCACAGGAATACGTCCTACCATGCCCTCAGAAGGTGTAAGCTGATTTTTGCCGCCAAAAGGCAACATAACAGTGCCGCGTCCGATAGTGCTGTCAAAACGCTCGGAAAGACCTTTCTGGCTGCATACATTTAAACGACCAAGATTATTTAGCCATGCAGCTTTAAGATCAGAAGCCGCAGTTACAGCCTGCGGTACCTTTTCAAAAACATTCTCTCCCTCAGCTTCCTGAACAGTAACGGCAGTATGCTGTGCCACGCCGTTGGTATCAAGGAATGCACGGGACAGGTCAACGATTTTATCTCCGCGCCAGTACATTACAAGGCGTGGATCAGCAGAAACTTCTGCTACCACAGTTGCCTCCAAATTCTCCTGATCGGCAAAAGCAACAAACTTATCTTTATCAGCAGCCGCAATTACAACTGCCATACGTTCCTGAGATTCAGATATGGCAAGTTCGGTACCGTCCAGTCCTTCATATTTCTTCGGTACTTTATCAAGGTCGATTACAAGTCCGTCAGTAAGTTCGCCGATAGCAACAGAAACGCCGCCTGCACCAAAATCGTTGCAGCGCTTAATCATTGCCGTTACTTCCGGATTACGGAACAAACGCTGAATTTTTCTCTCAGTAGGAGGATTACCCTTTTGTACTTCGGCGCCACAGCTCATCAAAGAATCAACAGTATGTTCTTTGGACGAACCAGTTGCACCGCCGCAGCCGTCGCGGCCAGTCTTACCGCCCAAAAGAATAACAATATCGCCGGCAGCCGGGCGTTCACGTCTTACTGCACTGCGCGGAGCAGCACCTATTACTGCACCAACCTCCATGCGTTTTGCTACAAATTTGTCATGATAATATTCCTGTACATGACCGGTAGCAAGACCAATCTGGTTGCCGTAAGAGCTGTACCCGGCAGCAGCACCGATAGTAATTTTACGCTGCGGCAGCTTGCCGGCCAAAGTATCAGCAACAGGCACTCTGGGATCAGCAGCACCGGTTACACGCATTGCCTGATAAACATAGGAACGACCGGACAAAGGATCGCGGATTGCACCGCCAAGGCAGGTAGCAGCTCCGCCGAAAGGCTCAATCTCAGTAGGATGATTATGAGTTTCATTTTTGAACATTACCAGCCATTCTTCTTCTTTGCCGTCAATTTCTACCGGCACAACAATGGAGCAAGCATTGATTTCTTCTGAAACGTCAAGATCAGCTAATTTGCCTTCTGCACGCAGTTTTTTCATACCAATAACCGCAATATCCATAAGTGTTATAGGTCTTTCGGTATTTTCACCATACACACCTTCACGTGCAGCCATATATTTGTCATATGCTTCCTGAATCGGTTTAGTATATACTCCAGGAATAAATTCAACATCATCAATCTGCGTCATAAATGTGGTATGACGGCAGTGGTCGGACCAATAGGTGTCCAGAACTTTGATTTCCGTAATAGTAGGCTCACGATGCTCTTCATTGAAATATTTCTGGCACCACAGTAAATCTTCAAGGCTCATTGCCAAGCCCATTTCTTTACGCAGAGCTTCTGCTTCGTCACGGCTCATTGTTAAAAAGCCTTGTACAGACTGGATTTTTGCCGGCTCTTCGCAAGTGCTTTCCAAAGTTTCTGGCATTTCCCAGGCTGCTTCACGCGCTTCAATGGGATTAATGCAGTAAGCTTTAATTTTAGCAAATTCTTCTTCAGTAAGGGTACCTTCCAGAACATATACCTTAGCTGCAGCTACAACCGGGCGTTCTTTTTGGGTAATCAGCTGGATGCACTGCTCAGCAAAGTCTTCTCTCTGGTCATATTGCCCAGGCAGAAGTTCTACAGCAAAAGTAAAATTACCGTCAGCTACTGTTAATTCTTCAGCTACAGTATCAACAGGAGGCTCGGACAATACGAGCTCTTTTGCCATGGCAAACTCTTCATCATTCAGTCCCATAACATCGTAGCGGTTGATAATGCGGATGTTCTGCAGACCTGTCATCCCCAGATTGTTACGTAAATCACTGAGCAAGCCATGTGCTTCTACAGCGAAAGCATCCTTCTTTTCCACAAAAATTCTTCTGATACTACTCATAAACATCAGCCTCCCAAATTTATTCGAGGTTTTTTAAAAATATTCGTTAATAAAATTACGACACTTTGGAAACATACTGTCAAGAACAGCAAGTTTTTTAGGTTTTTCAGCTTCAATAAGCCCTGCTTCTGCAAGCTCAGTTGCAGTGAAAGCACCAAAAAACATCTGCGTAAATGCTCCCATATCCATCGTAACATCTTCCTGCTCTGTTGTACTCATACTACTAATTTTACCTTCAACAGCACTCAGTTGCAACAGGTGATTATTTCCTGCTATAACGTCATCTGTCAGCAGCAGATTAACACTTCCATCAGGTATCTGCTCATTAACAGGAAGCTTGGACAAAGCCAGCCGGGCATCAATACAGCGTGCCATCATAAACGGCTGCAAGCTGCCGCTAAGCTGCTGATCTGCAAAATGCAGGTAAGTCTTATCCCAACCCTCTGCCAGCCAAGTAAATGTATCTGCTTCACTTAGATGCTGTGCTGCATATTGGAGCAGACGATTCTTCACTTTTTGAGAAGATGCCAGTAATTCTACTACAGTAAAGGTCTTATCCTGCAGCTTATACAGCATATAACCTGCCGGTACATCTTTTTCATAACATACAGCACAATGTATATTTTCCAAAGCATGCACTTTCAGCAGTTTTTCCCACTGAAAATCAGTGCGCACCGGCACACCATTCCACTGTTTAGTAATATTATAATAAATTTCAGACAAAATTTCCTTATTTAAAGGTAAATATTCTACTTTTAAATCCACGCTAAAGCCTTTGAGCTTCAATTTAGCTAAATCCATAGTATAGTTATGTCTGAAATAACAGTAACTAAATTGATATGGCTGATAAATACCTGCATGCACGGGCATCAACAGTACAAAAGGAATCTGCTGAGTACGCAGGATATCAAAGGTTGTTTTTAACAGCGGTTCAAACAGATGACTTCCTCTTGCTGCAGGTGCAGTAGCCACCCCGACGATATAAGGAGTCAGCTGCTCAAATCCTCTTACACGCAGCAGATATGGATTAAGATGCAGCATATTAAGCAATTTATCCTGCTCGTCAAACCCACCTATGACCATATTGTTCTTGCAGCAGAACTCACTAAAGTACCATTGATAAAACGGATCGTCTTTCTTTTCAAAGGAATAATCCCATAATTGCATGACCTGGGAAAGCCTCTGTTCATTCACCATTTTAAAAATCATTTTTGTTTCCTCATTTTATAATCAGGCTGTACTTTTTTACCATAAACTCTGGATGGTAAGATTCTTTGGCGCGACGCAGACCCTCATGCCCCATATCCTCTTCCCTGTTGATGTAAGTAACATCCTGCCAGGCGTGCTCGGCAAATTCTTTATTGATAGCAGTATACAGACCACGGATTTCATGATTAGCTTTTTCTACATGCAGAACAGCCGTATCATCATTAATCTTTTTGCCGAAACTGAAAGCTTCAATCTTGCCATATACACGGATAGCTCCGCCGCGCAATTCTAAAGCCTCAAAATTTGTCAGTGCCTGTCTGATAGCATATTTTTCACAAATCAACGAAGGATCTTCTGCAATCCTGTCATCACACCACTGTTCGCCAAAGCCAAGGCATTCCGCAATATTATTACCGTCGATAGGTTCATAGACATAGTCAGGGTAATTCTTTTTAAATGAATTATAATGATTCTTCTGTCCATGATATTTACGTCCGGAAAGAGTGGCTAATTTTTCACGCAGATAAATATAATCCCAGTTATCACGATCTTCTATAAACTCCGCTTCCGGCAGAGCTTTCGCCAGTCTTTCCCTGTACATTTCATAAATACCGTGAATTTCAAAACTATTGCCCTGAGAAAATTCACGCAGTTCTTCTATTACTAACGGCAAATCTTCATCTTTTCCCCCGATAGGCGGCAAAAAGAAATCGATATTATCACGCTTAACCTTTATCAATAAAAATCCATGAGACACGCACCAGTAAATATTATAACAATCGCGCCAAACAAACAAATTGGAAAAAGCGCACTCACTGCCACGATACAACGGACTGGACATATAACTTTCAAACAAATCTTTTTGTTCCAGTGTTACCGGTTTAAACTCTAAAATCGTCAATCCCTCCAATAATGATACATATATTTTCACTTTTATATTATATCATAAAAACATTGCTTTTGTTTTAATTGTTAACTTGTTAACACAAACGTCAAAATTTTTTTGCTGTTACGTTTTCAAAAGTATCTCGGTATATTATGTATAAGATAAAAACTCCGGTATACAAATATACCGGAGTTTTTATTTTTTATGCAGTTTTAATTATTCCTGTTCAGGCGCAGGAATTTCAGAGCCATAATGATCGCGCGGCTTATCATCAAAGTTGACTCTTACACGTTCAACTTTATCTTCCTCATCGTCTTCACCGCTGATGCGATCAACGCGGATACGTCCAAGTTCTGCAGCAAACTCTTTGACAATCCTTGCATCAAGCTGTACTCCTTTTTCCAGAGCGCGATACAGCATTGCTGCAAACTCATATCTCGTCATCATTCTGTCGCCGTCAAACCTGCCGTTCGGATACCCTTCAATGATACCTGCTGCCGCCAGCTTGCCAATATACTCATATGCCCAATGATTTTCAGGAACATCGGGGAACAATTTGGTTGCGTCTGTCAGAATACCTCTTTGAACTGCCAGCTGATTTACTAATTGGCTAAGTTCTGCTACCTGAGAACGCAAATCAATTATTTCTTTTGCCATAGCAACTTTAGAATCATTTACATGGCTTACACGGTCAAGAGCAAAAGATACTCCTGCATTAACCATATTTTCGCCATTGCCTACTGTTCCGCCAATGCTAAACATCACTTTTTCATCCGGTCTGTAGAAAGCGCCGATGGCTCCAGCTGTTTCACCTCTATAGTGACCTATGCCGGCAGAAAAAGTAAGTTTCTCGTCCGGATCAAAATCCAGCGGATGCAGTGCAGCTAATGCTGCCGCTCCCGCACCAACCTTATTAATGCGGCCGTCAAGCTTATTTACTCTATTACTAATGTTATTAACATTTTGGGTAATATTATCAATTTTTTGATTAGTGGCATATAATTGACTGCCATTGACTGCATCTTTTGAATCAGAAGAAATCTCGCCATCTGATACATTAGTTATCTTATGATCACCGGCATCTATACCGTTATCGACATCAATTTTTACATCACCGACTGTTACGTTATTTTCAGTAATCGAGATATCGTTTCCGACAGTGAGCCCATCGTCATTCATTACAGTATCGCCTGTAGTTACACTATCAACAACCAGATCTGGGTTCAATGCCAAATCATAATTTGTGCCGCCATCATTATTTTTAGTTTCATTGATGGTAAGATTTTTATCGCCTGTAGACACAGTGTTATGTGCACTAACTTTGCTTTCCAGCTCTTTTAACTGACTTACGTTAACAGCATCTGTATCAGCTACACCGGCTGCAACATTATGGATAACATTGCCTCCCATACTTACATTATTATTCTCTATTGAGATATCACCAATAGAAATGCTGCCATCTTTGCCTAAATCAATATCCTGCGACAGTTTAATATTAAGTTTACCATTTTCTTCAACTACACCAATGTTACCTTCCGTAAGCGCTCCTTGTGCACCACCTACAATTTCTAATGTTTCACCACTATTTTTTTCTATTTCATTGCCAGCATCACCCTTAAAGCTCAGACTGGTATTACTGCTTACATAATCTTTTAACTGACTTACATTAACAGCATCTGTATCGGCTACACCGGGGGCAACATCATGGATAACATTGCCTCCCATACTTACGTTACCCTGGTTAATGATGATTGGGGAACCACCACTGCCTGAATTAATAGTTATACCATTATTATTCATAATGCTATTACCAATTATCATGCTGCCAGATGGTCCTAAATCAATATCCTTCGCCAGTTTAATATTTAGTTTGCCATCTTTTTCAACTACGCCAATATTATCATCCGTGAGATTTCCTTGTGCACCGCCTACAATTTCTAATGTTTCGCCATTCTTCTTTTCTATTTCAGTGCCATCATCACCCTTAAAGCTCAAAGCAACATCATCAACAGAGGATGTTATTGCTTGTTTCAGCTGTGCTACGTTAACAGCATCTGTATCTTCTGTTCCTGCCGCAACATTTGTAATCTGGCGAGTAATACCATTATCAGAGTCACCAACAGAAACGGCGCCAGCAGTTGATGTCCATGTGCTTGATTTTTGTTCAGCCTCAGAAAGAGCCTCCGGAGACCATCCAGTTACACCCTTTGCAACATTCGCAACGGAAGAAGAACCTAACGCCACGCCTTGTTCAACATTCACTTTGGTATTATAGCCCATAGCCGCACCAAAGTCTGCATCTGCAGCAACATTCGCCCAACTGCCCACTGCAGTACCATTTTTGGCATTCACTTGGGTATTAAAACCCATGGCCATACCTTGTGTAGCACCTGCAGCAACATTCGCGTAGCTTCCCACTGCAGTACTGTACTTTGCATTGGCAACTGCCTGATAACCGCCTATAGCCAAACTTTGCTGCCCAGATGTTTGCGATTTATTACCAATAGCTGTACTCCAACCAGCAGCTGAGTCAGTCGCAGCCTCTGAGCCAATGGCTATACTGTTATTTGCATCAGTATCTGCCTTATAACCCAAAGCTATACCTTCTGTAGCAGCTGCATCAACATTCGCACTACTGCCCACTGCTATACTTTTATCCGCATTGGCAATTGCCTGATAACCGCCTATAGCCAAACTTTGCTCTCCAGATGTTTGCGAATTATAACCCATAGCTGTACTAAATGAACCATTAACAATCGCATCACTGCCTACTGCAGTGCCATTGTTGGCATTCACTTGGGTATTATAACCCAAAGCTATTCCTTTTTCAGCAGCTGCAGCAACATTCGCACTACTGCCCACTGCAGTACCATAGGTGGCGTAAACATTGGTGTTATAACCGATAGCTGTTCCTTGTTCAGCCCCTTCATGAACATTAGAAAGAACACCAATGGCCAAACCATTTGTTGCACCAGTTTTTACGTGAGAATCTCTGCCTATAGCAATTCCTTGCTCAGCCTCAATTGATGATATATGTCCTATTGCGATACCATAATCACCACTAACCTCAGAACCAAGACCCAAAGCAACAGCATAATCACCACTGACTTTTGTACTTGGTCCTATTGCGATACTCTGAGCAACATTTTCTGATACCTCACTATTTTGACCTAAAGCTATACTTACATCGCCCAAAGCCCTTGCCTGACTACCTATGGCAATCGCTCCAGCATTTCTGGTGTCATCCTTATATGTGTCAGTTGTTTTACTTAATAAGCCTATAGCTATGCCATTCATACTAGAAGACTGACTGCTCATACCAATAGCAATACCATGATTTTGACTTATTACTTGTCCGCCATTACCAATAGCAATAGAACCTTCTCCTGCTGTTGTCTTGTTGCCAAGTGCCAATCCGTTAGAACCTGTTACCTGACTTTCAATGCCCAATGCCAGGGCAGTATTAGCAATTACAGATGCACCTGTACCAATAGCCATACTGCCCTGACCCTGAACAATTGCTCCATTGCCAATAGCCATACTTTCATTAGCGTTATTGGTACTACTAACAGGCGCATCATGATCAAGCCGTGTTACACTGCTGTCTTTCCCAATAGCCATGGCACCTTTACTGGTAATATCCTCACCCTCATCGTCTTGTCCAGTGTCATTTTCAACTTCGCCAGTTTCAACTTGATACTTTTCTGTTTTTGGAGCAGCATCAACTTTTTGCAGCAAATTATAATCCATAAATGTACTGCAACCAAGTCCCAATATTGCTAAAAGCGTACTTAAAACTTTTACAGTATTTTTACTTCTGTTTTTTGCTAATTCAGATACTACAATGTAACAACTTTTTGCATTACTCCAAATTACTTTGTAAACATGATTCATACAAAGCACCTCCCCATTAAACTCATCCCAAAAAATTTTTTACAATATTTTAATATTCGAAAAGCATCACACCCATTCTTCATCTCTGATTTCTCACGTCAACCAACCAGAACCAACTGTCAATCTATTTTAATTACGTTCTCTGTTTTTCATGCTAACCTGTTGCAAAGCTTCTATAAAATCCCTAATATCGATCTTATTGAAATCATTTTGCCTGTCTATATTTTTATATTTTTCTTCATCTGCAAAACAATCAATACTGCATTGAAGTACTCTGCTTATTTTTACAGCTGTACATAAACTTATGCCTGTGTTTCCCTTTTCTATGTTACTCATATGTGTCTGAGATATTCCTATAGCTTTTGCCAGTTCAATCTGTGTAATACCATGCTGTATACGCAGCTTTCTGATATTATCACCTATTTTTTTGTAATTAATAACATTTTCACATTGCATAAACTTCACCTTAAAAATACATACATAACATGATATTCTATTTCTAGAATTATTATACCACTTCTGTACCCCCCCGCAAGACATAAAGGTTTTTCTAAATCTTTAATTTTTTCAGTCTTTCAGAACAAAATTACAAAAAAAGATGCCTGTTGCACAGGCATCCATGAAAGAATACGCATATTAAATTCAAAACACACAGAATAAAAAACGCTGCCCATACAGGCAGCGCCAAAATCATCAATATCAATATAAATTTTTAAGTTTTAACAACATCTGCTCAGCGGCAGCAATACCTGCAATACCGGTAATAAACTGGGGTACGCTCATGGCAAATAAAATATTATCAGCCAGTACGCCGCCAGACAAATGCAACAGGAAAAGCACCACCTGAGCACCAATAAACATAAACGCAGCTTTTACTATCGGCGGCAGGATATAATTTATCAGAACATTTATTTTTTTGCGTAAAAGCGCAGTATAAAACAAGTTGCCGCCAGCCACAACAGGAATCAGCAGCGGTATGAGCAGCTGTCCCTGAATATATGCCAGCAGCGGCAGCAATATTGACAATGCTGCCGCTGCTTTAAAACCACTTATCCTGCAGGTAACAATCAGCATCATGTTTACCAGCGACCCGATAATAAACGTACTAATGACAGGCGGCAGAGGCAAGACAAGCCGCAGCGCCTGCAGCACTATCGCAACAGCCATGAGCAGCGCTCCCTGCACCATCCTTCTATTATTCATGGCACATCATTTTGCCGGGCATTCAGCAGCTACAAAATCCTGATATGCCTTCTGTATAGAGGCTGTTACAGCACCCGGCTTACCATCACCAATAAATCCGCGGTCAATTTTTACTACCGGCATAAACTCACAACGGGGACCGCAGATAAATGCTTCATCTGCTTTTAAAGCAAACTCCTTGTCAAAAGCACGTTCGATAACCTGCAGCTGTAAATCAGGAGCCAGTCTTTCTACCAAGAGTTTTCTGGTGATATTTTTATGAATAAAATTGTTTTCCGGATGTGTCCACAAAATTCCATCTTTATAAATAAAGAAGCTTGCTTCTGTAGTTTCAGTAATCTTGCCGTCACGTACAAATAAGGCATCAAAAGCATTAGAAATAAATGCTTTTTGTTTAGCCATAGCTTCCGGCATCCTGTTCAGTGTATTGATATCACAGTGCTGCCAGCGGATATCTTCTTCAGTAATAAGATTTACACCTTTTTCGCGTCTTTCTGCCAAAGCGTTTCTATCAACAGGCACGATAAACATCGTCAGATTAGGAATGCATTGTTCAGGATAAGCCAAACCATAAGCACCGCTGCCGCGAGTAACCTGAGTATAAACTTCGCAGTCGCTTACACCTGCAGCCTGCAGCAGATTCTCATGGAATTCTACCAGCTCTTCAATCATGTATACGCCGGGAATTTTACTGTGAATTACAGACTCAAACAGATTATTCATATGCGGCAGTAAAGCAAAGCAGCGTCCGTTGTAGACAGGAACGATTTCAAATACACCGTCACCAAAATTATGTCCGCGATCGTCGACATCAATATAAGCTTCATTTTTAGGCATTATTTCACCATTGATTAAAACCAGTTCTTCACTCATACTATAAACCTCCAATATAATAAAATGCAGATTACAAATAAAATTCATATTTTCATCACGTAAAATACTGTATAATAACATATACAGATAATTATTATACAACATTTCTATGTTTTTGTCTTTAACTAATCAAGGCGCAGTTTGACTTACGCGTTAATTTTCAGGAAAGCAGGAGTATAACAATGGCCCATTTACCACAGATTATTATTGACCTGTCCATGATTTTGCTGGTTGCAGGTTTTACCACAATCTTGTTCAAAAAAATCAATCAGCCCGTAGTCCTCGGCTATATTATTGCCGGTTTTATTACCGGTCCGCATTTTAATTTCTTCCCAACTATTTCAGATACCGCCAATATCCAAACCTGGTCAGAAATCGGCGTTATTTTCCTGCTGTTTGCTCTTGGTCTGGAATTTAGCTTTTATAAGCTGAAAAGCGTAGGCAGTACTGCTTTTATTGCTGTGACCATTATCCTTGGCGGCATGTTTGGTGCAGGTTTTCTCTGCGGTAATCTTTTAGGCTGGAATCAGGTCGACAGCCTCTTTCTTGGCTGTATGCTTACCATGTCATCAACAATCATCATTATCAAAGCCTACGACGATTTAAAAGTAAAAAATGAACGTTTTGCTTCCATTGTACTGGGAATCCTGATTATCGAGGACATTGCCGCTATTGTCATGATGGTCATGATCAGCACGCTTGCTGCAGCTACGGCCGATATATCCACACTTGACCTTATCAAAAGCATATTACGCCTTGTCTTCTTCCTGGTGCTCTGGTTTGTACTGGGCATGTATCTTGTTCCTACATTCTTTAAACGAACTCGCAATCTTGTCAACGACGAAACCCTTATCGTAGCTTCTACGGGATTATGCCTGGGAATGGTTGTCCTGGCAACCAGTATG
The DNA here is from genome assembly GCA_900545025.1 of uncultured Phascolarctobacterium sp. Classification (GTDB taxonomy): domain Bacteria; phylum Bacillota; class Negativicutes; order Acidaminococcales; family Acidaminococcaceae; genus URXU01. The sequence continues at coordinate 5,866 of UQXH01000004.1, read as the reverse complement.
GGCTTTTCTTCTGCGCTTGGCGCCTTCATCATGGGCTCTCTTATTGCCGAAGCGCCTAATGCCGAACATATCGAACATCTCATCAAACCTCTCAAAGACCTTTTTGGTGCAGTCTTCTTTGTATCTGTAGGCATGTTGGTAAATCCTTCTCTGCTTATCGAATACGCTTTACCTATCCTGTGCATCATCCTTGTTACTATTATTGGACAAATTATCTTTTCTACTTCCGGCGTCCTTGCCTCCGGTCAGGATTTGAAAACAGCTATGCGTTGCGGATTCAGCCTTACTCAGGTAGGCGAATTCTCCTTTATCCTTGCCTCTATGGGCAGCTCACTTGGTCTTACCAGCGATTTTCTTTACCCTATCATAGTAGCAGTTTCTGTAACAACGACTTTTACAACACCCTTCTGTATTATGGCTTCCGAACCAGCCTATAACGCTGTCAGCAGATTGCTGCCAGAAAAATTTCTGAACATACTCAGCCGTTATACCAATAATAACACGGAAGAAGTAAAAGAAGATGCCGATTGGTCCAAATTACTGCGCGGCTATTTTACCAGAATGTTGATTTTCCTTACATTACTCATTGCTATAGCTTTAGGTGCCAGCTTCTATCTGCTGCCATATTTTACAAATGTGCTGCAATTACCTTTGGCAAACTTTATTGCCGGCGGTATCACCTTGGCTGTCATGGCTCCCATCCTGCGTGCCTTGCTGCAAAACAGAACTGGCAACGCCGAGCTATTTTCCGTTCTGTGGCTGAAAAAACGTTCTAATCATCTGCCGCTGCTGATTTTAGTCTTCTTTAAGATGCTGTCCTCTGCATGTGCCCTCTATTTCGTCTTCAACACTATTATCGGACTCCAGGCTCTGTTTTCTATCTTGGCAGTCTTAGCTTTTTCCTATTTTATTTCTTCCTCTGACTGGCTGCTTGGCGAATATCTACGTATTGAGTCACGTTTTCTTGTAAACTTAAACGAAAAACATATGCGCCGTCATCGTGAAAATTCTGCAAGTGAAGATAGTAGCTGCCTTAACTGCTTTGACCAAGATTTTCAACTTGTCAGCTGTAAGGTGCCGCAAACATCTTCGTTGATTGGCAAATCTCTTAATCAGCTTGCTTTCCGTGAGTTATATGGCTGCAATATTCTGCAGATAACCACCCCGCAGCATACTTATGATATGCCAGGAGGATCTCATGTCTTGGAAAAAAATTCTCAGCTGCTGCTTATCGGTACTGCATCACAGTTAAAGCTGCTGAGTACTGCCGTAGAAAGCCAAAGAATAGAACTGGAACCAATAAACAAGCCTATCAGCCTGCGTGAATTTATGCTGCAAAACTCCAACACAGAACAAGACCATTTCCTTTCCTGTGCCATCAGCATCGACCGTCATTCTCCTATCTTAGGTAAATCAATGAAAGCTGCAAACTTACGTGAAACATGGCATTGCCTGGTAATAGGACTTGAGCGCGGCGCTTATATTATCACTAATCCCAATGTTTCCTTAGTATTTGAAAAAGGCGACCTGCTGTGGGTACTTGGTAAACAGAAAATGATTAATACCTTAGTCCGTGAAGAAATTCTTTAAACATATAAAAAAGATGAGATTCAAATAAATCTCCTCTTTTTTATTGCGGCACTTTACCTTCCTGTTGTAATTTCTTTATATAATCCGCCTTAGTAATCATACCGTACTGTGTTCCGGTCTGGATAAAAGACTCCAGTTGATGTACTTTACCTTCGCGGATTAAATTGCGCAAGGCCGGCGTCACCGTCATTATCTCAAAAGCAGCTACTCTCCCGTTGCCAGAAGCATTAGTCAATAATTCCTGACAAGCAATTCCCTGCAGACAAGCAGACAACTGACTTTTAATCTGCTGCTGATTTTCCGGGAAAAAGTCAATGATCCTGCTCACAGTAGTTACCGCATCACCTGTATGCAATGTTGCCAATACTAAATGCCCCGTTTCTGCCGCTTTCAGGGCTGTACTCATCGTCTCTTTATCTCGTAATTCGCCGACCATGATAATATCCGGGTCTTCCCGCAATGCACTGCGTAAGCCTGTAGCAAAGGATTCCGTATCACTGCCAACCTCTCTCTGGTTGATAATACTTTTCTTCGCTGTATGCCTATATTCTACCGGGTCTTCTAATGTAAGGATATGCAGACTTTGCTCTTCATTCAGTTTATTGATAAGCGCTGCCAAGGTTGTAGACTTACCACTGCCGGTTGGTCCTGTAATAAGCACCAGCCCATATTTCAAAGCAGTAAAATTACAAACAGTTCGCGGCAGACCCAATTCCTCACAAGTAGGTATTCTTGCTGTTATCAGTCTTATAGCAGCAGCAATACTGCCGCATCGGCGAAAAATATTTATACGGCAGCGAGTATCCTTATCTAAAGAATAGGCAAAATCAACCTCTCCGGCATGTTCAAATCTTGCGCATAAATTCTGTGTAAAAACTGCGGCAGCAAAATTTTCCATGTCTAAATCAGTCACAATATGTGCTGCCAATGACGACAAATTACCTTGACAACGCATCATAGGCGGACATCCCACAGTAAAATGCACATCTGATGCTCCCATGTTCCTTGCTTTTGCTAATAATGCCAGCATTTTATCACCTTCCTGTCAGCTGCACACTGAACGCATTAACTCAGCGACAGTCGTATATCCTGCCATAGCCTTATCAATACCATCTTGTTTTAAGCTTATAAAACCGTTTTTGCGTGCAGCCTCCTGTATTACCGCCTCGCTGTCACGATGCAAAATACGACCAGTCATTTGCTCAGTTATCGGCAATACCTCCTGTACCGCCATTCTTCCCTTATAGCCTGTAAAACCGCACTTTTCACAACCTGTGCCGCGCCGTAAGAGCAGTTGTTCACCTAGTTGTATTTGCAGAAAAGCCTTTTCCCAGGCTTCCGCCTCATATTGCTCACAGCAATGCGGACAAACTTTCCTTACCAGTCTCTGCGCTACGACACCACGAACAGCAGATGTCAAAAGAAATGGCTCAATCCCCATATCCAACAATCTTGTTATAGCACCGGCAGCGCTGTTTGTATGCAGTGTGCTTAACACAAGATGCCCTGTTAACGCTGACTGAATGGCAATCTGCGCTGTTTCAGTATCACGTATCTCGCCTACCATGATGATATTCGGATCCTGTCTGACGATAGCACGTAATCCTTTGGCAAAAGTAAGTCCTGTTTTCTGATTTACTGCTACCTGATTGACACCGTCAATTTTATATTCAACAGGATCTTCAATAGTAATTATATTCTGTTCCTGCGTATTCAGCTCATTCAAAGTAGCATATAATGTCGTAGACTTACCGCTGCCGGTCGGCCCTGTAATCAAAACAATACCGCGCGCAGTCTTATACATACTTTTATATAATTTAAGATTATCCTCAGAAAAAGCTAATTGACTCAAAGAAAACAACGCGCCCTCTTTATCAAGTACCCTGATTACGATTTTTTCGCCTCTGATAGTAGGCAAGGTAGAAATACGCAAATCAATACAGCGCCCTTCTCTTGTAATGTCCAGCCGACCATCCTGCGGTACTCTTTTTTCTGCAATATCCATTCCGCACAATATCTTTATCCTGGAAGCAACAGAATTGTACCTAACGGCTGGAATTTCCTTCACTGTTTGCAACAATCCGTCTATTCTAAGCCTTACTCTTGCCCCCTTATCTAAAGGCTCCATATGAATATCACTGGCATGAAGCTTAACGGCCTGCGAGAAAATATTTTCTACAATATCAGCAGCCTGCATATCATTTCCGTTTGTACCTGTACTATTAAAGCTAATTTTATCATTTGTAAAATATTTCTCATCCACGTATTATGGCTCCATTCTCTCAGTAAATTTACTGCAATACGCATTATTTTAACATGTTTTCAAAATAAAACAATTAAATTGTTTAAATTTACAGATTTTTCATTATTTTCACAATAATGAATTGTCAAAGCAAAAAAATTGTATTAGAATGTAAAAGCTTTTTATTTTACCGTAAAGAAGAATCAATATGAAAAAAGATTATACAGCTTACAAATATTCTTTCCTACGCCTAACGTCCTGTGTTCTAATTTTAGGAACAGTTTATTATAGCTGCAATCTGCAAGGACAAGCAGCTGCAAATATAACCGTTTTCCCTGCTAAAACAGTAAAAGCTGCAAACTATACACCGGTACTGCCTGCTACTCCGCTTCGTAACCCCTTTTTGTCCAGCAGAGCTATAAGCAACAAGGCAATTTCAGCACAAGAGGCCGTTTCAGCACCTGCTATACCCATATTACGTGGAATAATAACACACGGCGACCAAACAGCCGGTATTTTTGAATACGCAGGACAAAGCAGCTATCATATTGCCGGTGATAAAATCGGTCCCTACATAATAAAAGCTTTAACGCCAAATTCCGCAACTATCCTGACCGATTCACAGCAGCAGATTTCTCTGAAATTAGAAGGATAGATTTATGAGATTAAAATATTTCTTAACCGCTTTTTCCACTGCATTCTTGCTTATGCTACACAGCGCACCAGCTAATGCAGCTGACACTGTTTCACTGCAAGTGCAAAATGCAGAAATCAAAGACGTGCTGCAGGCCGCAGCATCCCTTTCAGGCAAAAACATTATTACGGACGATACTGTGAAAGGACGTATCAGTATCAATATCCACGAATTGCCGCTTACTACAGCACTTGACATTATCACTGCCGCTAAAGGTCTAAGCTACCGCAAGATAGATGATGTGATAATAGTTTCAACACAGGAAAATCTTACTAAATATAATAACAGTGTTGCTGCCTATAAGTTAAATTATGTACCGGTAAAGGACATTGCAGACTCTTTAAAAGCTCTTTTTGCCAATGGCAAGCTTACTATCGACCAGCTCACCAATACAGTCCTCTTCGTTGGCAGCAGTACCGATGAACAACGCCTGCGCAGCGCACTCACCGCACTGGATGTACCGGCACAGCAGGTAACTTTGGAAGCAAAAATTATTGCCGTTAACAGAGAACAGACTGAAAACCTCGGCATCAACTGGAATTGGGATACCATACCGCAAAAAGAGGACGATTATAAATCAGATAATACTGACTCTGACAGTGATAACGAATACTTTGGCGGCAGCTTTAAATTCTGGCATGGGTACGCGTTTAATTTTAATGCAACCTTAAATGCTCTTTTTGCTGACGGCAAAGCCAGGATACTTGCTACCCCACGTATTATTACCGTTCCCGGTAAGGAAGCCAGTATTTTCATCGGCGACCACATACCTGTCCAGACAGAAAAGCATGACAGCAGCGGCACATATACTGCCACGGAATATCTGGACGCAGGTATCAAACTGACCTATACACCTATTGTCAGCAGCGACAGCAAAATGATTACTGCAAGTGTACATACAGAAGTCAGCACACCTACATTAGTCAGTGAAATACGTAATTATAAGATTACCAGTCGTACTGCCGACACCAACGTACGTATGCGCAGCGGTGAAACTCTTGTAATTGGCGGCTTAATTAACGAAGAAGAACAAAAAAGCATTCAAAAAATCCCGCTGCTTTCTAATATTCCCTTACTGGGAGAATTATTTAAAAATCGTACTACCCGTAAGGTTAAAACAGAAGTCTTAATGATTCTTACACCTTATATCACCGAAGCAGGAACTTCTCCTGCTATTTATAATCAGCAACTGCTTAAAACTACTGTTACGCAAGAAAAAAATTCATAATCCAGTACATAAAAAGCTCAAGCCGAGATTAATCGTCTTGAGCTTTTTGCTTTAATATTAGGCTATGTCACAACAAACAGTTGATAAATAGCCATTTTTATAGGGGAGTATC
>UQXH01000003.1 GCA_900545025.1 uncultured Phascolarctobacterium sp. | reverse complement strand
CAATGGTGTACCAATTATCCCGCCAGGGGTACAGTTGGGTAGCTACGTCCGGAAAGGATAAACGCTGAAAGCATCTAAGCGTGAAACCAGCCTTAAGATGAGATCTCTCATAGCATAAGCTAGTAAGACACCTTAAAGAAGATGAGGTTGATAGGTCGGGAGTGTAAGTACAGTAATGTATTAAGCGGACCGATACTAATATGTCGAGGGCTTGACTTAAGAAAGCGAGAATATTTCTTCTGAGAAGTTTTGAGGGTACAACCTCAAGAAAATAAATCCGGTGGTGAAGGCTAAGGGGATCCACCTGTTCCCATCCCGAACACAGTAGTTAAGCCCTTAAACGTCGAAAGTACTTGGCTGGAAGCGGCCTGGGAGGATAGAAAGCTGCCGGTTAGAGAAAAAAGAGAGAGCACTTACACAAGTAAGTGCTCTCTCTTTTTTATTTCTGTAAATTTTTTAAAGCCATCTTAAGAGTTCTTTACCAAAAAATCATGAGCGAAAAGCGACAAACAGTAAAGTTTTATACAAAAAACACCTAAATTCTCATTTTAATTACAGAAAAATTAAATTAACTTCAAAAATATTGACAAGTTTACAAAATAATAGTAGAATTTTGTTTGTTCAATACTAAAAAATAAGAATAGAATTTTTATGAGGGGAAGGTTTTAATGATGAAGATGAGTAATTTTAGGTGGAAGGTAGCCTGGTTGATTTTTGCTATCAGTTTTGTTTCCTATATGGACAGAGTAAATTTATCAGTTGCTACGCCGGTAATCATGAAGGAATTTGGTTTTACAAAAATTGATATGGGCCTTATTCAGTCCTTCTTTTTTGCCGGTTACGCGCTTATCCAGGTTCCCGGCGGTATGATGGCTGAAAGATTCGGTCACAGGATTACAGGTGCTTTAGCTGTTGCCTGGTGGTCTGTATTTACTGCTTTGACTGCTGTTGCCAGCGGCAAGTTTTCCTTTGCGGCAGTCAGATTGATGTTTGGTCTTGGCGAAGGACCTATTTATCCTGCTGCTGCCATTGCCGTACATAAATGGTTTAATAAAGGCGAAAAAGGTAATGCCAGTTCCTTTATTTTAAATGGCTGCTTTTTAGGTCCTGTTGTTGGTCCGGCTGTAACAGTTGCTTTGATGGCTGCTCTTGGCTGGAAGGCTGTTTTTTGGCTGTTTGGTGCTGTAGGTATTATCCTCGCTATTATCTGGTATAAATTTGTTCCTGATGACCCGGCTCAAAGCCCTTATGTCAACGAACGCGAACTTGAGCATATCAATGACGGCCGTGTTGCCGCTGCGGCAGAAAAGAAGGTTGCTCCCTGGGGCAGATTGCTTAAATCCAGTCAGTTCTGGGCTTTGGGCTTACAATTCCTTATTACTGACTATATCATGTATGTATTCCTGGCCTGGCTGCCTATGTACTTAATGGAAGTGCACGGATTTTCTCTGGCGAAAATGGGCATTTGGGCGGCAGCTCCCTGGCTTTCTTTAATGGCAGTAGTATTCTTGTGCGGCTATTTTTCTGATAAAGCTATTGCAGCAGGTTTTTCTCAAAACCTGGTTAAGACCGGTACCGGTGCCATTGGCATCCTGCTGTGTGCCTGCACGCTGTTCATCGCGACTAATACCTCTGATCCGATGATGAACGTTTTCTGGCTTTCTGTGGCGCTTGGGTCTCTGGGTCTGACGATGAGCGCTTCCTGGTCCAGCGTTATCACTATGGGCGGTCAGTTTGCCGGTTCCGTTTCCGGCTGGATGAACTTCTGGGGTAATGTGGGCGGCGTACTTGCTCCTACTGTTACTGCCTGGATTGCTACTACCTATGGCTGGCAGGCTGCAATGGTGGCTACGGCTGTTACCGGTGCGGCTGGCGCTGTTGCCTGGCTCTTTGTTAAACCGGATAAAGCTATTGTCTAAAATATGTTTTACTGGACAAAGAAAAGTATTTTCTATATAATCTAATATGTTAGAAAAATTTCATAACAGACAGTTCGTTTGTACCATCCTGTCTTTAAACAAAACTAGGACACTTATTTACTGTATTTGCATACTCAAAAGGGTACAAACTGCCCTTTTGAGTTTTTTTATTTTGGAAAGGAGTTCGGCATGTATATATTGACTGCGGAAGCAAGCTTTGACAGCGCCCATTTTTTAGCAGGCTATCATGGTAAATGCAGAAATATTCACGGACACCGCTGGCTGATTAAGGTAGAGGCAGCAGGTGATGAACTGCAGCAGGCAGGCCAAATGAGGGATATGGTCATTGATTTTGGCGATTTAAAAAAAGAAGTAAAAGCGGTTGCTGATTACTTTGACCATGGGCTGATAGTGGAAAAAAATACGCTGCGGGCAAAAACCTTTGCCGCTTTGCAGGAAGAGGGCTTTAAGCTTATTGAGGTGGATTTTCGTCCGACAGCGGAAAAACTGGCAAAATATATTTTTGATTCTCTGAAAGGTAAGCAGCTGCCTGTAAAGCAGGTTACGGTTTATGAAACGCCTGCAAACAGTGCTGCTTACAGTGAGGCTGTGTAATGGCAAGCTATAAGGTAGTAGAGATATTTACCAGTATTAACGGCGAGGGACGCAGAGCAGGTCAGCTGGCTTTATTTGTCAGATTTCAAAAGTGCAATCTGCATTGCAGCTATTGTGATACCCGCTGGGCTAATACAGACAGTGCGGCCTATACAGAGCTGACAGAGGATGAGCTGTATGATGAGATTAAAAAGAGCGGCATCAGGAACATAACCTTAACCGGCGGCGAGCCGCTGCTGCAGCCTGAAATTGACGTTTTACTGTATAAGCTGGCTGCTGATGACGCGTTAAGCGTGGAGATAGAGACTAATGGCAGTATCAGTATTGCGGAGTTCAGCAGACTAAAAAATCCACCGCTTTTTACTTTGGACTACAAGCTGCCGGGAAGCGGTATGGAAGCTTATATGAAGGCAGAGAATTTTGCTTATCTTAAGCCGGAAGATACCGTTAAATTTGTGGCAGGCAGTCGCCAGGACCTGGAGAGGGCAAGAGAGATTATTGCCGTTTTTCAGCTGACGGAAAAATGCTCCGTCTATATCAGCCCGGTTTATGGCGCTATTGCTCCGGCGGAAATTGTAGAATTTATGAAGCAGTATCGTCTGAACGGTGTCAATCTGCAGCTGCAGCTGCATAAGATAATCTGGGACCCGCAGCAGAGAGGTGTATGATGATAGATAAAGAGGCTGTTGAAAAGCATATTCGCGGCTTGCTGATTGCTTTGGGAGATGACCCGGAGCGGGAAGGACTGAGAGAAACTCCCCAGCGGGTAGCGCGGATGTATGAAGAGATTTTTGCCGGTATGAACTATACCAATGATGAAATTGCAGCTATGTATGACAAAAGCTTTGCTTTGGAAGGTGAAAATATTTCCCAGGACATGGTCATTGTCAGAGATATAGAGATTTTCAGCTGCTGCGAGCACCATTTGGCGCTGATGTACGATATGACGGTGACGGTTGCCTATATACCTCAGCAGAGAGTACTGGGATTAAGCAAGATTGCCCGCATTTGTGATTTAGTTGGCAAAAGGCTGCAGCTGCAGGAAAAGATAGGCCGTGATATTGCTTATATTATGCGTAAGATTACAGGCTCGGAAGATGTTGCCGTACTGATAAAAGGTAAGCACAGCTGCATGACGGCGCGTGGCATTGCCAAGACGAACAGCTTGACGGAGACTACTACTTTTTTAGGGGCGTTTAAGGATAATTATCTGCTGCAAAGCAGGGTATGCGGTAAGTGAGGAAAGAAAATTATGAGAGCGTTAGTTTTATTAAGCGGCGGCGTAGACAGTTCAACCTGTCTTGCCATGGCTGTAAATGAATATGGCAAAGAAAATGTTTGTGCCTTAATGGCTGCTTATGGGCAAAAGCACGTTAAAGAGCTGGAAGCGGCCAGGAAGATTGCCGCTTATTATGAGGTTGAGCTGCTGGAAATAGATTTGACGAAGATTTTTACTTACAGTAATTGCTCCCTGCTCAGTCATTCTACTCAGGAAGTTCCGCACGGTACTTACCAGGAGCAGCTGCAAAATAAGCAGGAAGCGGTCATTTCTACCTATGTGCCTTTTCGCAACGGGCTGTTTTTGTCGACAGCAGCCAGTATAGCTATCAGCAAGCAATGCGACATTATTTTATATGGCGCGCACAGCGACGATGCCGCAGGCGATGCTTATCCTGACTGCAGCGAGGAATTTAATGCTGCTATGAATCAGGCCGTCTATCTGGGAAGTGGCAAACAGGTAAAGATTGTGGCGCCCTTTGTTAAGCTGCATAAACAGGATATTGTACGCAAAGGATTGGAGTTAAACGTGCCTTATGAGCTGACCTGGAGCTGTTATGAAGGACATGAATATGCCTGCGGCAAGTGCGGCACCTGTATCGACAGAGAAAAAGCCTTTGAGCTCAACAGCTGTATTGATCCGTTAGCTAAAATAAGAGAGGAGCAGTGCCATGAGTAAAATACCTGGCTTGAGCCTGCTGGGCAAGCAGCAGACCAAGTATCCGCAGAGCTATGCGCCGGAAGTATTGGAAGCATTTGATAATAAGCATCCAGATAATGATTATTTTGTTAAATTTAACTGCCCGGAGTTTACCAGCCTGTGTCCGATGACGGGGCAGCCTGATTTTGCTGCTATCTATATTGCCTATATTCCTGATAACAAGCTGGTGGAAAGCAAGTCCCTAAAGCTGTATCTGTTCAGCTACAGAAACTTTGGAGAATTTCATGAAGACTGCGTTAACAGGATTATGAAGGATTTAATCGCTTTGCTGGCGCCTAAATATATAGAGGTATGGGGCAAGTTTTTACCGCGCGGCGGGATCTCCATCGACCCGTATGCTAATTATGGCCAGCCCGGTACCCAGTGGGAAGCAATGGCTCGCAAGCGTTTGTTTGAGCATGATATGTATCCTGAAAAAATAACTAACAGATAAAATAAATTATGCCTGTACAGATTGTTCTGTGCAGGCTTTTCTATTTGGCAGGGTTTTGGGCTTTATAATTTACGCTTTTTTAAATTTAGAGTACTTTATTTATTAAGTAGATTATGCTAAAATGAGAAAGGAAATATTTCAGAAAACTTAGCAGAATGTGTGGGACACAAAAAGTACCACGAGGGACAAAATCTTTATGCTGAAATATAAAGGATTATTATGGACAGCATCATCAATTTGCAGAAAAAAATAGTGCCCGAACTAACCGACCTGTTAGTACAAAGATATCAGATCCTGCGGCAGGTCAGCCATGAATATCCTATCGGGCGCAGAGCACTGGCAGCAAGGCTGGGGTTGAGTGAGCGCATTTTGCGCTCGCAGGTGGACTTCCTGAAAAAAAGCGGTCTGCTGGCCTTTTCCGCGGCAGGCATGTCAGTGACAGATGAAGGTATGAATATCCTTACGGAGCTGGCTGATTATGTGCGCAAGCTGCAGGATATTTCCTTTCTGGAAAATACTCTCAGTGAAACGCTGCATATCGGCAGGGTAGTTATCATCCCGGGCGACTCTGATCAGGAGGACATCGTCAAGAGGGAGATAGGCCGTACAGCGGCACGTATCCTCAGCAAGCTGCTTGGCGACGGCGGCAGACACATCGTCGCTGTCAGCGGCGGTACTACTATGGCGGCCATGGCGGCTAATATTACCGGCAGTCAGCCGGATACCATGGTTGTTCCGGCGCGAGGCGGTTTGGGAGATAATGTGGAGCTGCAGGCTAATACCATAGCGACCGTACTGGCGCAGCGCATGGGAGCAGCTTACAGACAGCTGTATGTGCCGGACAGCGTCAGTGAGGAAATCTTAAACAGCATCCTGCGGGAGGATATCGGCGTACGTTCTGTGGTCGATATTATCAAGCGGGCGGATATCCTGGTGCACGGCGTGGGCAGAGCAAATATCATGGCCCGGCACAGACGCTTGCCGCCGGAGGTTATCAGCAAGCTGGAAGCAGACGGCGCTGTAGGCGAAGCTTTTGGCCAGTACTGCGCGCTGGACGGCAGGCAGGTCTTTATGACCAATAACGCCGGACTGATGCTGCAGGATCTGCAGCATATCGGTACTATTATCGGCGTTGCCGGCGGACGGTCCAAAGCGGCGGCAATTCTTTCCGTTATCCGCGCTTCCAGACAGGATATACTTATTACCGACGAAGCGGCAGCCAGAGAAATAATCAGGATGTCGTCAGAAAAAGCTTAATAAGCACTTTAGTGCAAAAAATATAAAATATATTCATTGTACATTTAAGGAGGAATTACTATGACAAAAATTGGTATCAATGGTTTTGGCCGTATCGGCCGCGAAGTTTTCCGCGTTGCATTCTCTAATCCTGAAGTTGAAGTTGTTGCTGTTAACGACCTGACCGACGCTGCTACTTTAGCTCATCTGCTGAAATATGATTCCGTGCATGGTACTTTCCCTCATGAAGTAACTGTTGACGGCGACTATATCGTAGTTGACGGCCATAAAGTAAAAGTCCTGGCTCAGACCGATCCGGCAAAATTGCCCTGGGGCGAACTGGGTGTAGAAATCGTTGTTGAATCTACCGGCCGTTTCACCGAAGGCCCGAAAGCTAAAGCTCATCTGGATGCAGGCGCTAAAAAAGTTATTATTTCCGCACCGGCAAAACAGGAAGATATCACCATTGTTATGGGTGTTAACGAAGAAAAATATGATCCTGCACAGCACAACATTATTTCCAATGCTTCCTGCACCACTAACTGCCTGGCTCCGTTCACCAAAGTATTGCTGGAAAAATTCGGTATTGAAAGCGGCCTGATGACCACTGTTCACTCCTATACCAATGATCAGCGTATCCTGGACCTGCCGCATAAAGACCTGCGCCGTGCCCGTGCTGCAGCTTGCTCCATCATCCCGACAACTACCGGTGCTGCTAAAGCTGTTGCCCTGGTACTGCCGGAACTGAAAGGCAAACTGAACGGTTTTGCTATGCGTGTTCCTACTCCTAACGTTTCTATTACCGACCTGACCGTACTGCTGAAAACCGATACTACTGCAGAAGAAATCAATGCTGCTTTGAAAGAAGCTGCTGAAGGCAAGCTGAAAGGCATCATGGGTTACAATGAACTGCCGCTGGTTTCCCGCGATTACAACGGCTGCCCGCTGAGCTCCATTGTTGACGGTCTGTCTACTATGATGGTTGGCCCGCGTATGGCTAAAGTTGTTAGCTGGTATGATAATGAATGGGGTTATTCCAACCGCGTTGTAGATCTGGCTTGCTATATTGCTAAAAAAGGCCTGTAAGATAGGGGTAAAATTTAATGGATAAAAAAAGTATTCGCGATCTTGAGGTTGCCGGCAAAAAAGTGCTGGTACGTGTGGACTTTAACGTTCCTTTTGACGATAACGGCAATATTTCCGACGATACCAGGATTCGCGCTTCTTTAGATACCATCAAATATCTGCTGGAAAATAAAGCAGCTGTTATTTTGATGGCTCACTTGGGACGTCCTAAGGGAGAAGTAAATATGAAATATTCTCTGGCTCCGGTTGCCGAACATTTAAGCAAGCTGCTGGGTCAGAAGGTTGCTTTTGCTCCTGATTGCGTGGGCAAGGAAGCCAAAGCTGCTGCCAAAGCTCTCAAAGCAGGACAGGTACTGCTGCTGGAAAATCTCCGCTTCCATAAAGAAGAGGAAAAGAACAATCTTGAGTTTGCTGAAAAACTGGCTTCTTTAGCTGATTTGTATATCAATGACGGTTTCGGCGTTTCTCACAGAGCTCATGCTTCTGTTGAAGGCGTAACTCATTTCCTGCCTGCTGCTGCAGGCTTCCTGCTGGAAAAGGAAATCAAATTTGTCGGCCGTGCCGTTACTGAACCGCTGCATCCTTTTGCAGCTATTATCGGCGGCGCTAAGGTTTCCGATAAAATCGGCGTTATTGAAAACCTGCTGGATAAGGTAGATACCCTTCTTATCGGCGGCGGTATGGCAAATACCTTCCTGGCTGCTCAAGGCTATAAGGTTGGCAAATCCTTAGTTGAAGAAGACAAGATGGAACTGGCTAAGGAACTGCTGGCTAAAGCAAAAGCCAATAAGGTAAATATGCTCCTGCCTACTGATTTGGTAATGTCCGAAGCTTTTGCTGCTGACGCTAAACATGTCACTGAAAAAATCGACAATTTGAATCAGGAGTATATGGCTCTTGATATCGGTGAAGGAACCCGTGCTGCTTATGCAGAAGCGCTGAAAGACGCTAAGATGATTGTGTGGAACGGACCTATGGGCGTATTTGAAATGGACGCTTTCTGCAAAGGTACCGAAGCAGTTGCCAAAGCAGTTGCCAGGAGCCGTGCTGTCAGCATTGTCGGCGGCGGCGATTCCGTTGCTGCTATTGAAAAACTGGGTCTGGCTGATAAAATCAGCCATATCTCTACTGGCGGCGGCGCATCTCTGGAATATCTGGAAGGCAAGGTACTGCCGGGCGTAGCTGCGCTGGACGACCTGCGCCGCAAAATGGTTGCCGGTAACTGGAAGATGCATAAAAATGTTAATGAAGCAGTAGAGCTGGCAGAAGATATCGTTATGGAAACCAACGGTACTTTAAATGAAGTAGTTATATTTCCGCCCTTCACAGCTTTAGAAAGCGTTGCTGATGCTATTGACGGCAAACATGTCGGCTATGGCGCACAGGATCTGCACTGGGAAGATGCCGGCGCTTATACCGGTGCTGTTTCCGGCGCTATGATTGCCGATATCTGCGCTGAGTATGTAATTATCGGCCACAGCGAACGCCGCACCATGTTTGGCGACAATGAAATAAATGTTGCCCGTAAGATGACTGCTGCTTATCGCAACGGTCTGAAACCTGTACTGTGCGTAGGCGAAAACCTGGCTGAACGTGAAGCAGGTAAGACTGCACGCAAAATCAGCATGCAGCTGCAAAGCGCTCTCAAAGTAGTTTCTGCTGAAGAGGCAGAAAATCTGGTAATTGCCTATGAGCCGCTTTGGGCTATCGGTACCGGTAAAGCAGCAACAGCTGAAGATGCACTGGAAGTCTGCCGCATGATTCGTGCTAAAGTTGCCCGCATCTTCTCCGAAGAGGTAGCCAGAAAGGTACGCATCCTGTATGGCGGCAGCGTAACTCCGGAAAATGCTGCTGAATTTAATATCAGCGGTATCGACGGTGTACTGGTTGGCGGTGCAAGCCTGGACGCAGCTAAATTTGCGGCTATTGTGCGCAGTTTTTAAGCGAGGCTGACAATGGCTAAAAAACCTGTTTTACTGATGATTCTTGACGGTTGGGGAATCGCTCCCGCCAGCAGCAGCAATGCTGCTGCTGTGGCTGCGACACCCTGCCTGGATAAATTTTTTGCAGAATATCCCCATACTACACTGAAAGCCAGCGGCGGTGCTGTTGGACTGCCGGACGGACAGATGGGCAATTCTGAAGTAGGTCACCTGAACATTGGTGCTGGGCGCATTATTTATCAGGAACTGACCCGCATTACTAAGGCGGTTAAAGACGGTGATTTCTTTACCAATCCTGTTCTTACTGATGTTATGGCTAAGACAAAGGCTGCCGGCAAGGCACTGCATTTAATGGGTCTTTTGTCTGACGGCGGTGTGCACAGCCATTTGGAGCATGTAATTGCTCTGGTGGAAATGGCGCGTCAGCAAGGTCTGGAAAAGGTTTATGTACATGCCTTTCTGGACGGCCGTGATGTAGGTCCCAAAACCGCAGTAACTTATCTGCAGCAGCTGCAGGAAGCTATGCAGCAGATTGGCGTAGGCAAGATAGCGACTGTCAGCGGCCGTTATTATGCTATGGACCGCGATAAACGCTGGGAGCGTACGGAAAGGGCTTACCGCGCTTTAGTGCTGGGTGAAGGCGAACATGTCGGGGACGCAGTCAGCGGCGTGGAGCGTTCCTATGCGCAGGGAATAACCGATGAATTTGTCGTTCCTTTTATCGTAGGAGAAAATGACGGCAGGATTACTGCCGGTGACGGAATTGTTTTCTTTAATTTCCGTCCTGACCGTGCCCGTCAGATGACAAGGGCATTGAGCGAAAATGAGTTTGATGGTTTTCAACGCCCGGAAGGTGTATTGCCGGTTAATTTTGTCTGCATGACGCAGTATGATGCTACGATTGCCGCTCCGGTTGCTTTTCCGCCGCAGACCTATGAAGATACCTTGGGTGAAGTGCTGGCAAAGCAGGGCTTGCAGCAGCTGCGTATTGCGGAAACAGAAAAATACGCCCATGTAACCTTTTTCTTTAATGGCGGGGTAGAGGCTCCTAATGCAGGGGAAGAACGCATCCTGATTCCGTCCCCAAAGGTTGCCACTTATGATTTGCAGCCGGAAATGAGCGCCCGTGAAGTTACGGAAGCTTTGCTGACAGAGCTGGATAAAGATAAATTTGACGTAGTAATCCTTAACTTTGCTAATCCTGATATGGTTGGTCACACAGGCGTACTGGAAGCAGCTGTAAAAGCTATGGAAACCGTGGATGAATGTGCCGGCAGGATTGTAGCGAAAGTGCTGGCGCTTGGCGGCAGCGTCTGCATTACTGCCGACCACGGCAACTTGGAGAAAATGACGGATGAAACTACCGGTCAGCCCCATACTGCTCATACCACCAATCCAGTACCGTTTATTTTGGTAAGCAATGAAGAACACAAACTGCACAGCGGTATTTTGGCAGATATCGCGCCGACGCTGCTGAAGCTTTTGCATATTGACAAGCCTGCTGCTATGACTGGCAGCAGCCTGATGGAAAAATAATAAATTTGAGGTGTTAAGATTATGGCAATGATTACTGAAGTTTATGCTCGTGAGATTCTTGACTCCCGCGGCAATCCGACTGTGGAAGTAGAAGTATGCCTGGAAGACGGTGCTGTTGGCCGTGCTGCAGTTCCCTCCGGCGCATCTACCGGCGTACATGAAGCTGTAGAACTTCGTGACGGTGATAAAGAACGTTATCTGGGCAAAGGCGTTACCAAAGCTGTTGATAATGTTAACGATGTTATTGCCGAGGCAATAATCGGTCTGGAAGCTACCCGTCAGACTGAAATTGACGAACTGCTGGTACGTCTTGACGGTACTCCCAATAAAGGCAAACTGGGTGCCAACGCTATCCTGGGCGTATCCATGGCAGTAGCAAAAGCTGCAGCTGCTTCTGTTGGTCTGCCGCTGTACCTGTACTTGGGCGGCGTGGCTGCCAAAGAACTGCCGGTACCGATGATGAATATTTTAAACGGCGGTCAGCATGCTGATAACAATGTTGATATTCAGGAATTTATGATTATGCCTGTTGGGGCAAAATCCTTTGCAGAAGCTCTGCGTATGAATGCAGAAATTTATCATAACCTGAAAGCTTTGCTGAAATCTAAAGGTCTCAGCACTGCACTGGGTGATGAAGGCGGCTTTGCTCCTGACCTGAAATGCAATGAAGAAGCTATCGAAGTAATTCTGGAAGCTGTAGAAAAAGCTGGTTACAAACCCGGAGAAGACATCGTTATCGCTCTGGACGTTGCTTCCAGCGAAATGTATGAAGACGGCAAATACAACCTGGCAGGCGAAGGTATCGTGAAGACTTCTGCTGAAATGGTTGATTATCTGGCTGCACTGTGCGAAAAATATCCTATCATTTCCATTGAAGACGGTCTGGCAGAGGACGACTGGGAAGGCTGGAAAGCTCTTACCGATAAACTGGGCGGCAAAGTTCAGCTGGTAGGCGATGATCTGTTCGTTACCAATGAAGAACGTCTGAAAGCCGGCATCGAAAAAGGCGTAGCTAATGCTATCCTGATTAAGGTAAATCAGATTGGTACTCTTACTGAAACCTTTAACGCTATCGAAACCGCTAAACGCGCAGGCTATACCTGCATTATTTCTCACCGCAGCGGTGAAACCGAAGATACTACTCTGGCAGACATCGCTGTTGCTGTTAACGCCGGACAGATTAAGACCGGCGCTCCCGCACGTACCGACCGAGTGGCTAAATACAACCAGTTGCTGCGTATCGAAGAAGATCTTGGCAAGGCTGCTAAATATAACGGCAAAAACGTTTTCTATAACATTCAATAATGTTATAATCAAAGGGCAAAGGCTTGACGGCTTTTGCCCTTATTTTATTTTTAATCAGGAAAGCGGGAAAATAATGAAGTTAAAATATTGTGTGGCAGCTGCCGCTGCATGTGTATGCCTGTGGGGAAGCAGTATGGTTAATGCTGCCGAGCATTCCATGTTTGATGAGGTTCTGACACGGTATCGTCATCATCAGACCTGGCAACAGATGAAAGAACAGGCATTGAGTGCTGATAAAGTATATATTGCTGAAAAAAATGGTAATTATGGTGTGGTGGATAGCAAGGGTACTTTTATTCTGCCGGTAGAATTTGAACGAATCAGAAGGCTTGATGCGGAGTATCTTTTACTGAAAAAAGATGGCAGGGTAGGCGTAAGTGATTGTCGGGGCAATATCGTCATTCCGTTGCAGTATAAAAGAGTAAAGCGGCAGGATGGACTCTGGCTGGTACGGGATAAAGGCTGGGGAGTGCTTGACAGCAGCGGCATGGAGCTTTTGCCGTGTATATATGAAGAAGTACGTTTTGAACAGGGCAAGTTCTTTGTCAAGCGTCAGGATAAAATGGGAGCTGTAGCTGCCGACGGCAGTATAATCTGGCCTTGCGAATATGACAGCGTAGCAGATGACGGCCTGGGCGGTTATATTGTTGGCGCTGCTGATGGCTTCCGGTATTATACAGCCGCTAAAGAGCTGCGCAGCAAGCAGGTTTTTGCAGCGGCCGGCAGATTTTCTGAAGGACTGGCAGCAGTAAAGCCTGCTGATAAGTTTGGTTATATGGACAGTCAGGGCAAGATACTGCTGCAGCCTGCGTTTGACAGGGCGGCAGCTTTTTCTGAGGGTATGGCGTTTGTAAGCAAAGACGAAGAACGTTATTTTATCGACGCTGCGGGCAGTAAGGTGTGTCAGGCTCCGGCAGGTCGTTATATCCGTGGCTTTAAGGAGGGGCTGGCAGTCTTTAAAGATGACGGCGCCTTCCATTTTATAGATGCGGTAGGGCAGGAGCAATTTGCTTTTAAGGCAGCGACTTTTAAAAAGCTGGATAGTGAGATATACCAGATAACCCGTACAAGGCATAATGTTTCTTTAGGCGGTCTTCTGCAGTCAGCTTTTACCATGGTGGCCGGCATCCCTACCATACCGGGCGTAGGCAAGAGTTTTTATGATACGGTATTGAAGTTTGGCTATACAGATGCAAAAGGAGAGATGCTGATTCCTACGACTAATGATTTTAATTCGGAAATCATCGACGGCAAAGTTGTTTCCCTGATAAACGATAAACCAGCTTATTATGAGCTGGACGGCAGTTATCTGATGCCGCCTGCTTATGATGATGTCAGCGAGATTGACTTGGACAGCGGTGATATGGTAGTTATCAAGGATGCTGAGGGCAGCGGTTTCTATGCTCTTGGCAAAGGAGAATTAAAAAGCGGTTATTATGATGCTGCTAATTTCGTCAACGGGCTGGCGCCTGTCAAGGTTACACAGAGCCGCTGGAGTTATGTGGACAGGCAGTTTCGGCAGGCAATGTGGAATTACTGGTCAGAGGCTACGCCTTTTTACGGTGATTTTGCCGTCGTACGCAATACTAAGGGGCGTTACTGCATTATCGACCGCAGCGGCGTGGTGAAGGTACTTTTGCAGGAAGATATTGAGAAAGCAGGACCGTTGCAGATCGATACTGCCCTTGTACAGGCGGGTGGCAAATGGGGATTGATTAACAATAAAGGGCGTTATATAGTTGTCCCGGAATATGATTCGCTGCAGCGTCTGTGAATTTTGTAAATAAAAAAATGAAATACTCAGATTGTGAATTATTTTAAAAAATTTCGTTGTAAGCTTATATAAAGTGTGATAAAATACTATGGTATTAGTGAGTAAGGAGGTAAGTTCTGTGCTTGAGACTGTTCTGATGGTTCTTGAATTTATCGTTTGTATAGCTCTCATTGGCGCAGTATTGCTGCAGTCCGGCAAAGGCGGTGTGGGCGGTACTTTTGGCGGCAGTGACGGTGCTTTTTTCGGTAAGGGCAATGACCTCGATACTTTGATGGCAAAAGCGACAATCGTGCTTGGCTGTGCTTTTGCGGTAATTACTCTGGCGTTGGCGAAGCTGAATGCCTGAATTATGTTAAAAAGAGCGCCTGTGCGTTCTTAATTTTTAAAAATTTTATAAAAAAAGAAAGGGGTTAAGGTTTTGAGTACTTATTTAACAGTATCCTTAATCGTTGGCGTTATAGCACTGGCGGTTGCTATGATGCTCAGCGGCGCAATCGGCAAGGCAAGTGCCGGTAACGACCGCATGAAAGAAATCTCCGGTTACATCCATGAAGGCGCTATGGCGTTCTTGTACAGAGAATACAAATATCTTGCCGCATTCATCGTAGTAGTTGCCATCATTATTTCCATGTTCTTATCCGTATCTACCGCAGTATGCTTTGTTGGCGGCGCTCTGTTCTCCATCTGCGCAGGCTACCTCGGCATGACTGTTGCTACCAAAGCTAATGTACGTACTGCAGAAGCTGCACGTCACGGCATGAGCGAAGCTCTGAAAATCGCTTTCTCCGGCGGCGCTGTAATGGGCCTGGGTGTTGTTGGCCTGGGTATTGCCGGCGTAACCATCGCTTATTTTGTATTTGACCAGAACATCGACATCGTTACCGGTTTCGGCCTGGGCGCAAGCTCCATTGCATTGTTTGCCCGTGTTGGCGGCGGTATCTACACCAAAGCTGCTGACGTTGGCGCTGACCTTGTTGGTAAAGTTGAAGCAGGCATCCCTGAAGATGACCCGCGTAACCCTGCTACCATTGCCGATAACGTAGGCGATAACGTAGGCGACGTTGCAGGTATGGGCGCTGACCTTTTTGAATCCTATGTTGGCGCAATCATTTCCGCACTGACCCTCGGTGCTGTTGCTTATCCGCAAGGCGAAGGCGTGGAATTCGTATTCCTGCTGGCTGTATGCGGCATCATTGCTTCTATCATCGGCGTTATGTTTGCACGTAACAGCAAATCTCAAAACCCGCAGGCTGCTCTTAACAGCGGCACCTATATCGGCGGCGTAATCGTAATCGCTGCTGCTGCTTACCTGTCCAGCAACCTGTTCGATTCTCTGAATGCATTCTATGCTATTGCAGCAGGCCTGATCGTAGGTATGCTGATTGGTAAGATTACCGAGATTTATACTTCTGCTGATTACGGCAGTGTTAAAAAGATTGCTCAGCAATCTGAAACCGGCCCGGCAACCACCATTATTTCCGGTCTTGCTGTTGGTATGTATTCTACCTTCTGGCCCATGCTCTTTATCTGCATCGGCGTAATCATTTCTTTCTTCGTAATGGGCGGCGCTACCAACCCCGGTATGGGTCTGTTCGGTATCGCACTGGCTGCGGTAGGTATGCTGTCTACTACCGGCCTGACTGTTGCAGTTGACGCTTACGGTCCTATCGCCGATAATGCCGGCGGTATCGCTGAAATGTCCGAACTGCCTCACGAAGTACGTGAAATCACCGATAAACTTGACTCCGTTGGTAACACTACCGCTGCTATCGGTAAAGGCTTTGCAATCGGTTCCGCTGCGCTGACCGCACTGGCACTGTTCTCTGCTTATGCTCATACTGTTAACCTGAAAGTTATCGACCTGCTGAACCCTGTAACCCTGGTTGGCCTCTTCATCGGCGCAACTCTGCCGTTCGTGTTCGGCGCTCTGACCATGGAATCTGTTGGTAAGGCTGCTTATCAGATGATTGAAGAAGTTCGCCGTCAGTTCCGTGAAATCCCCGGTCTGCTGGAAGGCAAAGCTACTGCTGACTATCGTAAATGCGTTGATATCTCCACCGCAGCTGCACTGCATGAAATGATGCTGCCCGGTATCCTGGCAATTATCGCTCCTATCGCTATGGGCTTCCTGTTCGGTACTGAAGCTCTGGGCGGCATGGTAGGCGGCGCACTGTCCTCCGGTGTACTGGTTGCTATCCTGATGGCAAACGCAGGCGGCGCATGGGATAACGCTAAGAAATACATCGAATCCGGTGTACATGGCGGCAAAGGCAGCGAAGCTCACAAAGCTGCTGTAACCGGCGATACCGTAGGCGATCCGTTCAAAGATACTTCCGGACCGGCAATGAACATCCTTATCAAACTGATGACCATTGTTGCTCTGGTATTCGCTCCTGTACTGGCTGTACATGGCGGTATCCTGCTGAACCTCTTCAAATAAGCAATGTAAAACACCCGCATTATTGCGGGTGTTTTTTTATGCATAATTTTATGAAGATGTTTACCAATTTATTACAATGCTGGTCGTAACAGCATGGTATTGCTTAGGTGTTATATGTTATAATTAACATGTATTTTATTGCAGGAGGTTGTATGTGAAAGTTATTGATGGAGCAGAAGAATTTTTTCTTGCCGGGAATAATAGCAAAGGCGTGCTTTTGATTCATGGCTATACAGGGACTCCTGCAGAAATGCGCCTGCTGGGAGAGCATCTGCAGCAGGAAGGCTATACTGTCTTGGGCGTGCGGTTACCGGGACATGGTACTGTGCCGCAGGAGCTGAACGAAACCAATTGGCAGGACTGGTATTCGGAGGCAGAACGGGGCTTTTACAGATTGCAACAGTGCTGCCGTGAGGTAATGGTGGCAGGCCTTTCCATGGGCGGTTTGCTGGCTATGGTGGTTGCCGCAAAACTGCCGGTTACTAAGGCGGTCTTTATGGCGGCGCCTATTTATGTGCAGGACTGGCGCGCGCCGCTGCTGCCGTTCTTAAAGTATTTTATCCATTATCTGAGAAAGAAAAAACGCAATTATTTTACGGCGGAAAAATATAATCTGGCTTATAATGTGATGCCGGTCAAGCCCTTGAGCAGTCTTTTTGCTCTGACTGAGCTGTGCAAGCAGAAACTGCTGCCGCAGATAACCATACCTTGCCTTATCATGCAATCAACTGTGGAGCATACGGTGAAGCCTTCCAGCGCTGCGTATATTTACGAGCATTTAGGCAGCCAGTGTAAAGAGCTGGTCTGGTATCGTAGCAGCGGCCATATTTTGACGTTGGATATTGAAAGAGAAGAAGTATTTAAAAAGATAAGTGAATTTTTCAGAAGTGAGTAGGATGAACAAAGAATTATTGAATAACAGTGAATATACCTGGTGTTTTGCCTGTGGGAAGGATAATCCCGGCGGCTTGCATATGCGTTTTGAATTGGATGAAGAAAAATGCCTGGCTTATTTTACCCCACAAAAGCAGCATCAGAGTTATACAGGCAGGATGCATGGCGGTTTGGTGGCTGTCCTGTTGGACGAGGTTACAGGCAATTATCTGTATTGCAAGGAAGGCAAACCTGCCTACACGGCAAAAATAGAAATACGTTATCGGAAGCCGTTGGTAATTGGCGAAGAAGTTCTCTGCATTGGTAAGGAGATAAGGCGTAAAGGCCGCCTGGTAGAAATGCAGGGGCAGATAGTTGACAAGGACGGCGCTGTGTTGGCAGAATCACTGTCCAAGATGATGCTTGAGGAGTAAAAATGCAGAATAAGAATATTAAAGAAAAAATTTTAGAATGTATGCGTGACAGCAGCTATGCACCTATGACGGGCGAAGATTTGCTGGATGCCATCTGTGGTGAGGGCTGCAGCGCTACTAAGTTCTGGCAGGAGCTGATGGCTTTGGAGGCTAACGGTGAGATTGTCAGGACGAGGTTTGAAACCTACGGTTTGCCGGAAAAAATGGGATTGGTTACCGGCCGTTTCCAGCTGACCAGCAAAGGCTTTGGCTTTGTAATCCCGGATAACAAGGGAGAAAGACCGGATGTATTTATTCCGCCCCGCGCCTTGAACGGAGCGATGAATAATGACCGGGTTATGGCCAGAGTGAATAACGATACCCATGGTAAGAAGCCGGAAGGCGAGATTATCAGGATTATCACTCATGCTAACGATAAGGTGGTCGGAACTTTTCACAGAAATGGCGATTTTGCTTTCGTAGTGCCCGATGACAAACGTATTGGTCAGGACATCTATATTATGCGGCGTAATTTTAACGGCGCCAAAGAAGAACAAAAGGTAGTTGTAGAGATTACCGAGTGGCCGCAGGAGCACCGCAGCGCTGAAGGTAAGATTGTAGAAGTATTGGGCAATCCCGGTGATGTGGGTTTAGAGATTCTGTCTATTATTAAACAAAATGATTTGCCACTGGAATTTCCAACGGAGGTTATTGAAGCTTCTAAAAAAGTGCCGCGCAGCATTAAAAAGACTGAAATGGAAGGACGCCGCGACCTGCGTGACAGGACTATCGTAACTATCGACGGCGAGGATGCCAAGGATCTGGATGATGCTGTGTACGTGCAGCAACTCAGCAAGGATGAGTTCTTGTTAGGTGTGTACATTGCGGATGTCAGCTATTATGTAAAAGAAAAATCTGTGCTGGATAAGGAAGCAAGGCAGCGCGGTACCAGTGTTTATCTGGTAGACAGAGTACTGCCCATGCTGCCGGAGCGGCTTTCCAACGGTATCTGCAGCCTGAATGCCGGTGAGGACAGACTGGCTATGGGCTGTGAGATGCACATTGACCGCAAGGGAAAGATTTTAGACTATGAAATCTTTCCGGCGGTTATCCATGTGCGTCATCGTCTGAGCTATAATATTGTCCGGGAAATATTAGCCGGTAATGCAGAACTGCGAGAAAAATACAACGATATTCTCGATATGGTAGCATTGATGGATGAACTGCGCGGTATACTACATGCTAAGCGTGTAAAACGCGGCGCTATTGATTTTGACTTGCCGGAGCAGAAGGTCATTTTAGATGAAAAGCTTAAACCCATTGAAATCGTAAATCGTATTCATGGTGATGCGGAGCAGATTATCGAAGAGTTTATGCTGTCTGCCAACGAAACTGTGGCGCAGCATATGAGCAGGCAGAAATGGCCGTTTGTATATCGCGTGCACGATTTGCCGGCAGAAGATAAGATGCAGGATTTGGCACGCTTGCTGGCTAACTTCAACGTCAAATTCAAGGTAAGCGAAGAAACTAAGCCGCTGGAAGTACAGAAAGCGGTCCAGGCTATGGCAGGGCGTCCCGAGGAGCGTCTGGTAAATACTGTTGCTTTGCGTTCCATGAAGCAGGCCGTTTATCAGACGGAAAATATCGGACATTTCGGCTTGGCAGCGAAATATTACACTCACTTTACTTCACCTATCAGACGTTACCCGGACCTTATTGTACACAGACTCCTGCGTCAGTGGATGCAGCAGCCGAAGCTGACCAGTGAGCAGGCGGAGGCTTTGAGTGACGAACTGGATGTAATTGCAGAACATTCCTCTATCAGAGAAAGAGCTGCCGCAGAAGCAGAACGTGCTACGGTAGAGTTGAAAAAAGCTGAATATATGGCTGAACATATCGGCGAGGAATTTGACGGAGTTATCTCCGGCGTTACCGCTTTTGGCATGTTTGTAGAGCTGCCTAACGGTGTCGAAGGCCTGGTACATATTTCCAGTCTGATGGATGATTACTATGAATTTTATGAAGACAGATATGCGCTGGTAGGTACGCATACCAAGAAGCAGTACCGCCTGGGCGATAAGGTGCGCATCGAGGTTTTGCAGGTTAATATTGCCGAAGTAAGCATCGATTTTATTATGGCTGGCGAAAACGACGGTGTGCGCGAGCATATCCGTCAGCAGCTGCTGAGCAAGCAAAGCCATAACTCTGCTTACGGACAGAAGCGCT
This sequence comes from uncultured Phascolarctobacterium sp., assembly GCA_900545025.1. GTDB lineage: Bacteria > Bacillota > Negativicutes > Acidaminococcales > Acidaminococcaceae > URXU01. Next base: position 93,683 of record UQXH01000003.1, on the reverse strand, counting down.
CGGAAGTCTATGCCGGCAGTAAGAAAAAAAAGGAAAAAGACGGCAAAGGCGCAAAAAATAAGCAGCCGGGCAGACGCAGCGGCAAGCGCGCCAAAGATAAAACGTCTAAAAAACGCAGAAAGAAAAGATAATTATGGCAGAACAGAAAATAAAGATTATTGCAGAAAACAGAAAAGCCCGCCATGATTTTACTATTCATGAAACCTATGAAGCAGGTATTGCTTTGACCGGTACGGAAGTAAAATCTATGCGGGCAGGCAAGGCCAATATGAAGGACAGTTATGCGCAGGTTACGCGCACAGCAGAAGTCTTTGTCTATAATCTGCATATCAGTCCTTATGACCATGGTAACATTTTTAACCATGACCCCATGCGCAGCCGCAGATTGCTGCTGCATCGCGAGGAAATCCGCCGCCTGATTGGCAAGGTTAAAGAAAAAGGTTATGCTTTGGTACCGCTCAAACTGTATTTTAAGCATGGGCTGGTAAAGCTGGAGCTGGCGCTGGCAACAGGCAAGAAGCTCTATGATAAGCGGCAGGATATGGCTAAGAAAGACGCCAAGCGGGAAATGGAGCGGGCGCTGAAAGAACGCAGCCGGTGATACAAAGAGTTTACGGGTATTGTTTGCGTTTTAGCAGAAACTGTGTTAAAATTAAAAAACAGCATATCTGCTGCTTATAACCGGGGATGTACTGGTTTCGACGGGGATAGGTGCGGTATGATAAGCGAGCCGTGGTTCCATCAGCACGTTAATCGGTGGGACGTTTAAATATAAACGCTAACGAAGATTACGCTTTAGCAGCTTAATTGCTAACTGCCTTCTGAGCTCCTCCTGCAGGCGAGGAAAGGCAGTCAATATGCGGGATACCTTTCAGCTTATTCTCGGCGGCCGATAGGGAATTTTATCGAGATAGCGACCGAGCAGCCCGTCGTCAGGCGGCAAGGAAGCGAAATTTAGTATGACGTCTGCGCTCGGAGAAAGTTGTATGGCAATATTTTCGGACAGGGGTTCGACTCCCCTCATCTCCACCATATGCAACGCAGTCGAACACAAAGTTCGTGATAAAGATTGCAGTGTGGCTGGAAGTAAAAATAATACTTGGGGGCATAGCTCAGCTGGGAGAGCGCTTGAATGGCATTCAAGAGGTCAGCGGTTCGATCCCGCTTGTCTCCACCAATATGATGAATTACGGACACTGTGAAGATTATTATGGTGGACGAAAATAAAAGACGATAACCATGCGGTTATCGTCTTTTTCAATTTACTGTCATAAAGATAATGATATAATAAATATAGAAGAGTTTGCTGCTCTGTTGGCAGAATTGGAGGGGGAATAATGAATTTAGCTAATCCGACTGACAATATAATGTTGGCACTTGATATTGCGAAGAAAGCCCATAAAGGGCAGGTTGATAAAGCGGGGAAGCCGTATGTCCTGCATCCGTTAAAGGTTGCTGAAAGTCAGAAGACGGAAGAAACAACTATTGTTGCTTTGCTGCATGACGTAGTAGAGGACAGCGATTATACACTGGAGCAATTAGAGGCGAGTGGATTTTCTCCTGCTGTCATGGAAACTGTCAGGCTGATGACGCATGATAAAAATGTTAGTTATGAAGAATATATTAGAACTATTTCTCGTAACGAAATTGCCAGAGCAGTTAAAATTGCCGACTTAACACATAATCTGGACGAAAGCAGACTTCCTCTTCCTGAAACAGAACAGGAAGCTAATGAACGTAAGGCAAGAAGGGAGAAATATCTGGCGGCTTTGAGCTTCTTGCAGAAACAGGAAGAAATCTGTTTGCAAGCAGTCAAATAATATTTGATACAGAAATATACCTTATGGCAAAGCCGCAAGTTAAAATGATAAAAAGTGCCTTGAAAGGATGACAGCAAGTGGAAAAGATTAAAATTACTTTGACCAATGGTTCTGCGCCAGAAGATATATCTGATGCTATCGGAGAGTTTTTGGAAAAAATAAAGCATGAAGAAGAAATGGACGGGAAAAAGAAAAATAATGAGCAGAAATAAAATCAGGTGCAAGAAGAGTCAGAATAAGAGAGAATTTTATCAGGGGAATGTACTGCTGTGATATACGTTTGGCGCAGAGTATTTCTGACAAAAAGACAGTGGTAATAATATAAGATAATTGCAGTTTATGGAGTTTGGTACTATGTAAATACGATAGACTTAACTATTGATTAAACGGCATTAAGTTTAATAGCATAGTGAGGTTTTTATGCCTGAAATATTCAAAAACAGAAAAATTTATATGGTAATAGCTGCAATCATATCATTACTGACTGCTGTTTATTTTTTGCTGTCTCACTTAGCCAGTAATAGGGCGGAAACCATCTTCCGTCAGGAGATGAGCAAACAAAAAGTATTGCATGGCAGCGTGACGGCGGAAAGCATCAAAGCCGATATGTTTGGCAATGTTATTTTTACGCATTTAGTCTGGCTTGATACCAATGGTGAGCCTATCTTGCAGGTGCCGCAGGGCAGGTTCAAGGTCAGCGTGTGGGACATTATTACCCGCAGAATCGATATGGACACGCTGCGGCAGGTTGAATTGGATGATGCGGTGTTGTCTTTGCGTTTTGACGATAAAATGCGTCTTGACGTTTTGCCGGATAAAAAGGAATTTGCAGTTCCCGGACAACGGCAGGAAAAGCAGCATTTTAATCTGCAGGGTAAGATTCCTGAAACAAAACTGGTACTGAGAAACTGCACGTTAAATGTTATGTATAAAAAACGTTATTTTGTGTTAAATCAGGTACAGGCAACTATACAAAGCCGTACTGACGACTTTGTCAAAATTGATTTTTCCACCGGCCTTTTCGGAGGTACGATTGTGGGCGACAGCCTGAAACTGTATGGCAAGGTGGATATAAGCAGGCAGGAGCCGGAGCTGGCGCTTAATTTGACGATGTACCAGATTGTGCCGGCCTCTCTGGGATTAGGCAATGTGCAGAATAATGCGGATGTGTTTATGGAAGTTAAAGGAACGCTGCAGCATCCGACTGCTGACGGAGCATTGAGCTTTGCCACATTAGATTTACCGGCGCTGCATTTCAGTAAGGTCAGCGGCAATGTGCATTATGAAGACGGACGAGTTGATTTTACTGATGTTAGCGGCAGTATTTATGGCGGTACCGTAGATGCCTTCGGCCATTACAATATTGATGACAGACATTACAGTATTGATGCCCTGGGACATGATTTGATGGCGTCTATTGCCGCTAAAAGCACAAAAATAAACTGCCGTGTGGAGCTGGATCTGAAGATGCGCTCTCAAGGCAGAGCGGATACAGTCCATACTTACGGCAGTTTTACGTCCGGTCCGGGTCATTATATGTTGATACCTTTTGAAAGTATCAGTGGTAAATTTGATAATAAAAGTAAAGTATTACAGTTTAAAGATGTAGTTATCAAGACAGATCTTGGCAATGTCGTTACCAACGGTTTTAAACTGGTAGATGGCAGGGTATATCTTGAAGACATCTATTTGGAAGCGCCTGACGGCAGCGAGAAAATCAAGGTGCGCTGATAGGTTAGAACAGCGTATCCATGATTTCTTCTTTAGGCTCTTTTTCCAAGGTACAGGGATGCACCTTGTTGCGGGAGAGATGCCCGCATTCAAAATTGTAGATGTCGGACAAATGCTCAAAATCCTGAGCGGAAGGATTCTTTTCCAGCACTTTATTGACAATGGCGGCGCAGGCTCTGGCGTCATCCAGCGCCTGATGATGCTGGAATTTAAAGCCGACATAACCGGCAACGCTATCTAAGCTGTAACCGGAAAGGTTAGGAAAAGCTTTCTTTGCCAGTACCCAGCTGCAGATGTAGGTGAAAGTAGGATGCGGCAGGTAATAGGCATTCAGAGTATAACGCAGCACGTTGATATCAAATTTGGCAAAATGTGCTACTACCTGTTTGTTGTGCAGACGGGGGAAGATTTCCGGCCACAGCTGCTCAAAATTAGGTTCGTTGGCGACCATTTCTTCCGTAATGCCGTGTATGGCGATATTGTCAGGATTGAAATACATGATTTTGGGTCGGATAAGTTTATAATATTCATCAATGATGACGCCGTCTTTGACGGTTACAAGGCCGATAGCGCAGGCGCTGTCACGGCTGGCATTGGCGGTTTCAAAATCTATTGCTGTAAATTCCACGCTGTTACCTTCTTTCTCTTAGTTTAAAATTATGACGTTCCCTTTGCTTGCTAACATTGTAGCATAAACCTCTGCTTTTGTGGCAGAATTTGTGAAAGTTTTTTGTCAAAATAGTGTGCCTTAATTTTCTTTATGATATACTATTAGTAGTTAGTATTTGGGAGGCTGTTATGGAAACGAGGGTAGCTGTTATTTCAATCATAGTTACTGAGGAAGCTGCTGTACAGGGACTTAATGCACTGCTGCATCAGTACGGTCAGTATGTGATTGGCAGGATGGGTATTCCCTACCGCAGTAAGGGAATGAATATTATCTGTGTGGCGGTAGATGCGCCGCAGGATATTATCAATGCACTTTCAGGCAAATTGGGACGCTTGAAGGGCGTTACTGCCAAAGCGGCCTATTCCAATGTTACTGACAAGGATTAAAATGGTTATCTCCGCCCGGCGGAAATAATAAATCTAACAGGGAAGCAAAGCTGACTTGAAAGGAATGAAATTATGTATAATGTAAAATCCATGAAGGCTGAAGAGTTTATCAGCCATGAAGAAATTCTTGACACATTGGCTTATGCCGAAGCCAATAAGGACAATCTGGCGCTGGTTGATGAAATCATCGCTAAGGCAGAACTGCGTCAGGGATTATCCCATCGTGACGCTTCCGTGCTGCTGGCCTGCGAAGACGAAGAGCGTATCGCTAAGATTTACGCACTGGCAGAACAGATTAAGAAAGACTTTTATGGCAACCGTATCGTTATGTTTGCGCCGCTGTATTTGTCCAACTACTGTATTAACGGCTGTACTTATTGCCCCTATCATGCCAAGAACAAGCATATTGCCAGAAAGAAGCTGACTCAGGAAGAAGTACGGGCGGAGGTTATTGCCCTGCAGGATATGGGTCATAAGCGTCTGGCGCTGGAAGCCGGCGAAGATCCGGTCAATAATCCGCTGGAATACATCCTCGAATGTATCAAGACTATTTATTCCATTAAACATAAAAACGGCGCTATCCGCCGCGTAAATGTCAATATTGCGGCAACTACCGTGGAAGATTACCGCAAGCTGAAAGAAGCCGGCATCGGTACCTACATCCTGTTCCAGGAAACCTACCATAAGGAAAGCTATGAAGCGCTGCATCCTACCGGGCCGAAGCATAATTATGCCTACCATACGGAAGCTATGGACAGAGCTATGGAAGGCGGCATTGATGATGTTGGTCTTGGCGTATTGTTCGGCTTGGAACGCTATAAATATGAATTTGCCGGACTTTTGATGCACGCAGAGCATCTGGAAGCAGTGCATGGCGTTGGCCCGCATACTATCAGCGTACCGCGTATTAAACATGCTGACGATATCGACCCTAACGCTTTTGCCAACGGCATCGACGACGAAACTTTTGCTAAACTGGTTGCGCTTATCCGTATTGCCGTACCGTATACAGGTATGATTGTTTCTACCCGTGAAAGCCAGGCTGTGCGTGAAAAGGTACTGCGTCTGGGTATTTCGCAGATCAGCGGCGGTTCCAGGACTTCCGTAGGCGGTTACACCGAAGAGGACAGACCTACCGATACGGAACAGTTTGACGTTTCTGACCAGAGGACACTGGACGAAGTAGTGCACTGGCTGATGGATTTAGGCTATATTCCGTCCTTCTGCACCGCCTGCTACCGTGCGGGACGTACCGGCGACAGATTTATGGAACTGTGCAAGTCTAAGCAGATTCAGAACTGCTGCCATCCTAACGCACTGATGACGCTGAAAGAATACCTGGTAGACTATGCTTCTGAGGAAACCCGTGCTATCGGCGAAAAGCTTATCGAAGCTGAGCTTTTAAACATCCCGAAAGAAAATGTCCGCGCTGTCTGCGCTAATCATTTGAAGAAAATTGAAGAAGGCATCCGTGATTTCAGATTCTGATAACGGCTGTAAAAAATAAGAGCTGCCTGCATTTTTGCAGGCAGCTTTTTACGTTATCACATTATTCGTTTAAAAGATTGAGTTTGGCGAACAGTCTGAACAGCAGGCTCATAATGATGGCTACCAGGGTAGCGAGTACCATGCCCTGTACGCTGAAAGCGCCGAAGGAGATTTTTGCTCCGGACAGGCCGATAATCATGACTACGGAGGTCATAACCAGATTGGAAGATTTACTGTAGTCTACTTTCTGTTCTACCAGTACGCGGATACCGGAAGCGGCGATAACGCCGAAGAGCAGGATGCAGATACCGCCCATGACGGGTACGGGGATGCTGTGAATCAGCTCGGACAGCTTGCCGATAAAGGACAGCAGGATGGCCATAACGGCAGCGCCGCCGATAACCCAGACGCTGTAAACCTTGGTGATGGCCATAACGCCGATGTTTTCACCGTAGGTGGTGTTGGGAGTTGCGCCGGCAAAACCGGAGATGACATTGGAAAGACCGTCGGCAAATAAAGAACGGGACAGGCCGGGGTCTTTAATTAAATCGCGGCCGACGATATTACCGGTAACTACCAGGTGGCCGATGTGTTCTGCCAGTACGACGAGCGCCGCAGGCGCGATAATCATAATGGCGTTGATGTTGAAGCTGGGGGCATAAAAATGCGGCAGCTGCAGCCAGGGGGCGTCAATAATCGGCTGGAAGTTTACCATACCCATAAAGGCGGCGAAGATATAGCCGCAGATAACGCCGAACAAAATAGGGATGATGCTCATAAAGCCGCGGAAAGCTACGGAACCGATAATGCCTACTGCCAGCGTGAACATGGAAACTGCTATATTGGCAGGCTGGATATTGTCGCCGGTAAGACCTGCCATATTGGCAGCAACAGGAGCAAGCTCCAGACCGATGACGGCGATGATGGCGCCCATGGCAGCGGGCGGGAAGATAGCGTCAATCCATTCTGTGCCGGTATAATGGATGATGATGGAAAACAGCATGAACAGCAGGCCGAAGACAATGAAGCCTGACTGGGCGTCTGTGTAGCCGGATGTGGAGAGAATCAGCAGTACCGGTGAGATAAAGGCAAAGCTGGAGCCAAGATAGGAAGGAATCTTACCTTTAGTCAGGAAGATGTACAGCAGCGTGCCGATACCGTTCATAAACAGACAGGTAGTAGGATTGACTCCAAACAGGAAAGGCACAAGCACAGTAGAGCCGAACATGGCAAAAAGGTGCTGGATGCTCAGTGGGATATTCAGTAATAGGGGCGGACGTTCTTCAACTTGGATAACTTTTCTTTCCAATGCTTATGACCTCGTTTCTTTAGTTTATTGTTATATTGTAAAATTTTTGTCTGTTATTGGCAAGTAAAAATATTATTAGGAGAAGGAAAGTATCGGTACAGTAAGGAGGGTAAAAGTTTGCCTGCGTCCTGATATACAGGTATAATAAAAATATAAGATTGAAGAAACGAGGGATAAACATGCTGACGATAAATAAAGAACGTGTGCAAAATTTACTGGCAGGACTGGCTGACTTTGGCAGGACTGAGCAGGGCATTACCCGTCTTGCCTATACGGAAACTGATAAAAAAGCGCAGGACTGGCTGCTGGCGCAGATAGAGGATTTGCAGTTGGAAATAAGACAGGATGCTGTCGGCAATGTGTTTTTGCGTCGAGCAGGTGAAAATCCGCAGCTGGCTCCTGTCGCTACCGGCTCACATCTTGATACCGTTATCCACGGCGGCGCTTACGACGGTATGTGCGGCGTGGTAGGCGCGCTGGAAGCTCTGCGTATGCTGGCGGATGAAAAGCTGCAGCGCAGCATCGACGTGATTGTTTTCCGGGCTGAAGAATCCAGCCGTTTCGGCTTTGCCACTATCGGCAGTAAATTGCTGACGGGCAGCACTGCGCCGGAGATGTTTGACAGGGCGGGCAAAAAGGATGATGTGCCTTTTACGCAGGCGCTGCGGCAATGGGGCTGCGACCCGGAGCGTTATCAGGAAGCGGTGCTGCCGCAGGGATATTATCAAAGCTTTGCGGAAATTCATATTGAGCAGGGCAAAGTGCTGGAAACTAAAGGATTGCAGCTTGGCATAGTGCATAATATTGCGGCACCGACACGTTTTAAGCTGCATATCCAGGGCATGGCCGACCACTCCGGGGCGACGCCTATGGGGATGCGTAAGGATGCGCTGGTAAGTGCTGCCAAACTGATTTTGGCAGTGCAGGACGCGGCAGCGGCAGAAATGGACTGCGGCACTGTAGCTACCGTGGGCGTAGTGGAGGTAGAGCCAGGCTCCATCAACGTAGTGCCGGGCAGCGTAACGCTGTGGGTAGATCTGCGCGGCGTAGAGCAGGAAAGCATTATGCGTGCGCTGCAGAGCATCAAAGATGCTATGGCTGACGTTGCCGCACAGGACGGCGTTGGTATTTCCATGGAGATGCTGACTGCCGATAAGCCTGTAGCCCTGAGTGCAGAACTGGCAGAAAAGCTGGAAGCCATCTGTGAGCAGAAAAACTTTACCTATCTGCATATGAACAGCGGCGCAGGACATGATGCGATGCATATGACGAAAATCGCGCCGACTATTATGCTGTTTATTCCCTGCAAAGGCGGTATCAGCCATAATCCGGCAGAATACGCAGCTAACGATGACATTTGCCGTGCGGTGGAAGTGCTGGCAGAATTTTTGAAGCAGGAAGCAAATGCATAAATAAAAAAGAAAAACTTCTGAACTTTTAGTTCAGAAGTTTTTTGTTTATACGCCAGTACCGTCAAAGCAGGGGATAAAATCCTTGCAGGCTGATGCTTCTTCCTGCACGAAGCCGTCTTCGATAGAGCTGTCCATGAGGTAGGCTTCTACTTCGGCGTATTCTTCGTCCGTAACCTTACGGTTTATTTCCGGGTATTCTGCCGCGCGCCCGCAGGGAACATACTGGCGCATGAGGCTGAACATTACCTGTCCGGGCTGGAAGTTTGCGGCAACCCAGTCGATAATCTTTTTGCTTTCCTCAGTCATTCCGGGCAGAATAAGATGACGGATGATAACGCCACTTTCCATGATACCGTCGTCATTGAGCCTGTAATTGCCCACCTGACGGTACATTTCCTTGATGGCCTGGGTAGCGGTGCGGAAATAATAGGGTGCGTTGCTGTATTTGATAGCAGGCTGGTCGCTGTAATATTTTAAATCCGGCAGATAAATCTGTACTTTACCCTGCAGGCGGCGCAGGGTGTCCAGTGTTTCAAAGCCGCTGGTGTTATAGACCACAGGGACGGAAAGCTTGCTGTCCAGACTTTTGATAACGGCTTCGGTAAAATGGGTAGCCGTTACCAGGTTAATGTTGTGGGCGCCTTTGGCAATCAGTTCCTGATAAATTTCTTTCAGTCTGTCAACAGTAATTTCCTTACCGAAATTTTTGCAGCTGATTTCATAGTTCTGGCAGAATACGCAGTGCAGGTTGCAGCCGGAAAAAAAGACGGTGCCGCTGCCTTTAGTACCGCTGATGCAGGGTTCCTCCCACATATGCAGTCCGGCGCGGGCAACAATGGGCTGCATGCCGCAGCCGCAGCTGCCAAACATGCCTTCGGTATCAGTAATGCTCTCCGGGCGGTCAACGCCGCAGCGGTGAGGGCAGACATAACAGTAAGTCACGGTAATCATCTCCTGAAATATTTAGTGGCTGTTTTTATTGTAGCATACTGTAAAATTATTGACAAAAATATCACCTGATTTTATAATTTTAATAGATACAGGTCATATAACTGACGGAAAGTGGATTACCACATGGGAGTATGACCGGTGACGCCGACCGTCTGGGCATATGACCAGTCAGTGTCGGTTTTTTCATTTTAAGGAGGTTATGAACGTGAACGAATTAGCCTTGAAATACGGCTGCAATCCCAATCAGGCCAAAGCACGCATTTATATGAAAAACGGCAAGGAGCTGCCCATCGAGGTATTGAACGGCCGCCCCGGCTATATCAATTTCCTGGATGCTTTCAACAGCTGGCAGCTGGTAAAGGAATTAAAAGAAGCGACTGGGCTGCCCGCAGCTGCATCTTTTAAACATGTCAGCCCGGCTGGCGCTGCCGTAGGGCTGCCCATGAGCGATACTCTGAAAAAAATTTACTATGTGGATGATTTGGAACTTTCTCCGCTGGCAACTGCCTATGCCCGTGCCCGCGGCGCTGACCGCATGAGCTCCTACGGTGATTTTGTTGCTCTGTCAGATGTTTGCGATAAAGAAACCGCAACCATGCTGGCACGCGAGGTTTCCGACGGTGTTATTGCTCCCGGCTACACTGACGAAGCTCTGGCTATTTTGAAAACCAAACGCAAAGGTACCTATAATGTTATTAAAATTGACCCGGATTATGTGCCGGAGCTGGTTGAAAGCAAGGAAGTATTCGGCATTACTTTCGAGCAGGACCGCAATGAAGCAAAAATTACTGCTGATTTGCTGGTAAACCGTCCTACCGTTAACAAGGAAATTCCTGAAGCTGCGGTACGTGACCTCTTGATTGCCCTTATTACTTTGAAATACACCCAGTCCAATTCTGTCTGCTATGTAAAAGACGGTCAGGCTATCGGCATCGGCGCCGGTCAGCAATCCCGCGTACATTGCACCCGTCTTGCCGGCAATAAGGCTGATATCTGGTGGCTGCGTCAAAATCCGAAAGTACTGGCGCTGCCCTTTAAGGATTCCATCCGTCGTCCAGACCGCGACAATACCATCGACGTATATATTTCCGATGATTATGAAGACGTACTGGCAGATGGCGTTTGGGAAAACTTCTTTACGGAAAAACCTGAACCGCTGACTCGTGAAGAAAAGAAAGCCTGGATTGCGCAGCTGAAAGATGTTGCTTTAGGCAGCGACGCTTTCTTCCCCTTCGGCGACAATATTGAACGCGCTCATCGCAGCGGCGTACAGTATATTGCTCAGGCCGGCGGCTCTATTCGTGACGATAATGTTATCGAAACCTGCGACAAATATGGTATGGCTATGGCCTTCACCGGTCTGCGTCTGTTCCATCATTAATTTGTCAGTAAAATTAAAAGACTGCAGTTTTATAACTGCAGTCTTTTTTGTTTATTGGTTGTTTTGCGTACCGAAAGCAGTATTTACATCTAACCCTATCTCAAAAACCCTGTTCCAGGGCAGATATACTGACGCAGTAAGACTGGTAAGGTAATAGCTTTTTTCAGGTGTGTTGTAAAAAGGAGTACGGCCCAGATTGTAGTGCAGCAGTTCCGCCGTCTTGCGGTTTATGTACTGCTGGGTAAGCATCCGGGCCAGGTGCTGTCCGTCTGGCGACAGGTCGTAGGCATCATAGCCACGGCTTTCCAAGGCCTGTTTGAGCTGAGGACAGAAAAGTTTTTGGTAAACGTAGTCATCCAGCAGGCGTTCTGCCGTAAAGGTGAGGTTGGCGGCATACAGTGCAGGCTGCTCTTCCTGCGACAGCTGCTGGCAGCGTACGGCAAAGATAACAGCCTGGGCGATTGCTGTTCCGGCAGAATTGCTGAACGTATTCCAGCCGGCATAGGCTGACAGCTTATTGAGGGGAACATTGCAGCGCAGCAAGAGCGGCATCAGCAGTTCATCTTCCGTATAATTTGCCGATAAGTCTATTAAAGCGACATGTTGGTAGTTATGCAGCAACTGCTGCAGCTCCTGTGCTTGTTTTTTGTGCGGCCTAAACTCATCGTTGCCGCAGTTGATGTAAAGGATAATGTCAGCCTGGTTCTTGTCTTCGGTTAATTTGGCGCCCGCAAGAGCTATTTTATCGCGTAAGGTTTCGCCGACGCTGGCTGCCATAAAAGGCATATAGAGAAATTCCATTTCCGGCGAGGCGTATTGCAGATAGATAGCAGGTACATAATGCTGCTGCTGCAGATAATTGCGCGCTATAAGTACCGCGGCAATCTCGTCGGCGCCGTAAGTGATGTGCCCGGAGCGTCCTGCGGCGTACATGCGGGCGTGATTCGTGTTGCGGTTGGGCAGCCCGAAGCTGGAGCCGTCGTCCTGGCCGATGACGGTGTAAATATTGCTTAAAGGCAGTGTAAGCAGATATTTGTTAAAGCGGTCGTTATTACTATATAATGAAGTATATTTTTTCAGGATGTCTTGAGGAATCTTGTTTCCTATTTTTAGCAGTTCCAGGGTGAGCTGAGGATCGTTGAAGGTCTCCGTCATATCTTTGAGGCGTGCGTACTGCATCAGATGCCACTGGTACCAGCGGTCTGGCAGCAGATGGTCGCTGACTAAAAGCCGCGGAATGATGGAGAAGACGCTTAACTGTACATCGGGATTATTGTTTTGCAGCCGCTGCATCTCGGAAAGGAAATGACGCTGCTCTTCCATGTGACCCAAAGGCAGGCGCGAGTTGATCAGTCCGCCGTGAATAAGCAAATCAGAAGAAATGACGGCATTATCCTGGTCAGCAAGGTTATCGTGCAGCCATAAATAAAGTTTTTCTCTGGCAGCGGGCTGCCGGTAGTTGTCAAGAAAGCCTTTTGGCGGTAAAATTACTGTTGTACCTGCAAGGCTGCCCAGCTGTTTTGGCATCTCGGTGCAGACAGGACGGCTGTCTAGCGGCAGCAGTAATGTGGTGCTGCTTTGCGGCAGCGGCAGAATGTTGGCTGGCTGCGCTGCAGGAAGCTGCCAGCAGGCAAAATAAAAGAGCAGTACGGAAAAAATCAGGAAGAGAAGGAATTTTTTCACGACAGCTGCTCCTTTGCGTAGAAAATTTATTTGGTAACATTATAACACAGTTAGGAGTTTTATATGAGGATAATTACCGGACGGGCTAGGGGACTGCAGCTGACTACGCCGAAAAATATGGAGGTGCGCCCGACTGCTGACCGGGTCAAGGAATCGGTTTTTAATATTATCGGCAGCAGGATTATCGGCGCCAAGGTGCTGGACCTTTTTGCGGGGACGGGCAACCTGGGACTGGAAAGCTGGAGCCGTGGAGCGGCAGCAATAACTTTTATTGATGAAAGCAGAGAGTCGCTGCGGCTGGTGGCGAGCAACATCGCCAAATGCCGTGCGCAGGCAGACTGTACGGTTATTAAAGGTAATGCGGTCAATGTTATCGACAGGCTGTACAGGCAGGGGCAGCGTTTTGATTTTGCCTTTTGCGACCCGCCTTATAATAAGGGCTGGCTGGCTAAGATTGCGACTGCTCTTAAAGAGGCGCCGTTGCTTAAGGATGGCGGTTATCTGATTGTGGAACGTGCCTGTCATGAAGAAATAATCGGACTGCCGCAGGAATATGAATTGGTGCGCAGCGAAAAATACGGCGAGACGCTGATTGATTTTATCCGTTTTAACGGCGGCAGTCAGTGATAGCGACATATATAAAAATCTGCAAAATAAATTTATGTAAAATAAAGGAAATAATTTTTTTATGTCGAATAGGACATAGAATAATACTTTGACATTTTTGTCAAAGATATTTTAGGAGGTCTGGCTATGCGCAGAGCAGTTTGTCCAGGAAGTTTTGACCCTGTAACTAAAGGGCATATAGACATTTTTGAAAGAGCAAGCGCCATGTTTGATGAAATCATCGTCAGCGTTTTTCATAATCCGGGAAAAGATAAGGCGATGTTTTCCATGGAAGAAAGGGTAGAAATGCTGAAACTTGCTACCAGTCATATTCCTAATGTGAGGGTAACGCATTTTTCTGGCCTGCTTAATGAATTTTGCGTGCAGGAGAAAGCTCCGTTTATTGTCAGAGGGCTGCGGGCTTTTTCGGATTTTGAATATGAATTCCAGCGTGCGCTGTTGATTAAGAAGATTGACCAGCATCTGGAAACTGTTTTTATTATGACTAATGCCAAATATTCTTTTGTCAGTTCTTCCGGTGTCCGCGAGCTTGCCACCTTTGGCGGACAGCTGAAAGACCTGGTCCCCGAATGTATTGAGGAAAGAGTACGTGAGCATGTTGCAAAAACGTTAGAATAGTCAGGGAAGAGGGATGCACATGATTGAACGTAATAATACTAATGTTGCTTTAGACAGGATTTTTGAAGAAGCGTATGAGATGCTTGCCAGTGCACGTCGGCTGCCTCTTGTAGACAAGGTGATTATTGAAGAGAATGACTTTATCAGTATCCTTGATGACCTCAAGGAAGCTATTCCTAAGGAGGTACGCAGCGCCAGCCAGGTACTGGAGGAGCAGAAGAGCATTGTCAACAAGGCCTATGAAGAGGCCGACCGTATCGTACAGCAGGCAAAAAGCGAAGCTGAACGTATCGTAGGCGCGGCAAGCGCTGAAGCTGACCGTAAGGTGCAGCAGGAGGAAATCGTCAAACAGGCTAATGCCGTAGCTGAGGACATCAAGGCTAATGCCCTGCGTTATCAGGAAGAGGTCAAGCAGGAGGCCGATGAGTATGCTGAACGCGTAAAACAGGAATCTTTGCAGTATGCTGATGATATGCTGGCTTATCTGGGCAGCAATCTGCAGTCTGCTTTGCAGGGTTTGGCTGATAACCGCGGCAGTATCATGGAAGAACGCAAGAGCCTGGAAAGCAGGAAGCATAACCTGCTGGAAGGCGGACTGGACGAAGAAGAATAGTCAAAAAATAATAAGGCGCATATCTTAGATATGCGCCTTATTATTTTTGGTAATATGGTGAATTGAGAAAATCGCTGCCTGCCGGCCGCTGCTGCAGTAATGCCACAAGGTCGCTGGCTGCCAGGTCAAGCTCCAGCTGTTGTCTGAAAGCGTGGCTTTGATTTCGGAAAGGATTGCGTCCCAGCTTAGTGAGCAGCGGCAGAGGACTCTCCTTTTTGATGTCGTTTAATAAGCGGCGGCCCTGTTCGTTAAAGGCTAAAATCCGCAGATAAGCGGGCTCTTCCTGCGCAAAGTCTTCTGCATTGCGATGCAGAAGGAGCTGCAGGAAAAGTCGCCTGATACGGGAGGCTGGGTAGCGCTTGCTGCTGCACTTGGTAACAGCCTCGGCTAAAGAAGTACAGGATGCGGCACGTTTCAGCACATTCTCCAGACCTTCGCTGCATTGACAGGATAGGGCGATTTGCTGCAATGTCAGCATACGCAGTCGATAACTGATAAGCAGCCACAGCATTTGCTGACAGGCGGCAAAATCATAGGGCAGGGAGAGAAGCTCGCGGTATACATCAGCTGGCACTGCCCGGGCTACAGCAGCTTTTTGACCGATGAGGAAAGCCTGCCTGATAGCGGTAGCGCTGGCAATGTCGCCGCTGATGGCGGTATCATTATAGTCAGCGTGTCGGCGGCGGATAAATATAGGTTTGATGTCAGTTCTGAGCAGCGCTTTAGAATATTCCAGCGCCAGGATATCATTGGGGGTATCAAGCCTTACGTCTTGTCCGGTAAGCTGCTGCAGGACCTGTTCGCTGGCAGCAGCGTAGGAAAGTCCCTGCTGAAGCTTTTCCTGCAGCAGTTTGCTGCATTCAGATGATGTCAAAGCAGAAGCGAGGGCAGCGAAATCGGTTGCAGGATTTTCTGCGCCGCACGATAGCGTACTTACACAGCCGCAGGCTTGCAGCAGTGCGACTGCCCCGGCTGCGAAATACTGGGCGCTGCGCAGAGAAAAGGCAGCCGGCAGTTCGATGACCAGGTCTGCGCCGTTAGCGACGGCAAGACGGGCGCGGGTCCATTTATCCAGAAAGGCCGGTTCTCCCCGCTGCATAATACTGCCGCTCATAACGATGATGACGGGCAGATTGGTTTTTTCTTTGCTCTGCTGCAAATGATATAGATGTCCGTTATGAAAAGGATTATATTCTGCAATAATTCCTGCTGCCTGCTGCATATTACATACTCCTGTGTCAAAAATCCTGCCTACATTATAACATAAAAATAAATTATGAAAAATTAGTAGCAGGTCATAAAATAGTCTGTTCAATTTCCTGAAATTAGTGTATACTATAATTATAGTTTATTGGAAGATTACAGCCCTTTTTATAAAATAGTCAATAATATTTGCAGGAGGCTCATCGTGATCGTTTTTGTTGTAAACTGCGGCAGTTCGTCAATTAAATATCAGCTGATCAACATGGAAGGCGAAAAGGTAATGGCTAAGGGCCTGATTGAGCGTATCGGTATGGAAGGCTCCAGCCTCAAGCATACGCCGTCCGGTAAATATACGGTAGATTTTACCGAAGAAATCCCTGACCATAAGGTTGGTATCCAGATGGCGCTGAAAGCGCTGACCAACAGTGAATACGGCGTTATTTCCGATATGTCCGAGATTGATGCTGTCGGGCATCGTGTAGTGCATGGCGGCGAGCGCTTTACCGACAGCGTGCTGATTACCTCCGATGTCCTGCAAGGTATCGAAGCCTGCAGCGAGATTGCGCCGCTGCATAATCCGCCTAATCTGTACGGTATCAGGGCCTGCATGGATTTGATGCGCGATACTCCGCAGGTGGCAGTTTTTGATACGGCTTTCCATCAGACTATGCCTAAAGTTGCGTATCTGTATGGCCTGCCCTATGAAATGTATGTTAAATACGGTTTGCGCAGATACGGTTTCCACGGTACTTCTCATAAATATGTTGCGCAGTTAGCGGCAGAGATGATGGGCGAGCATATGAACGACCTGCGTATTATTACCTGCCATCTGGGCAACGGCGCCAGCATCACGGCCATCAAATACGGCAAGTCCATTGATACCAGCATGGGCTATACGCCTTTGGAAGGCTTGATTATGGGTACCCGCAGCGGCGAGATTGACCCAGCTATTATTCCTTTCCTGATGGAGAAGGAAAATATGGATGCTCAGCAGATAGACGATTATCTGAACAGACGCAGCGGTATCTTAGGTATTTCCGGACTGTCCAGTGACTTCCGTGACCTGGAGAGCGCTGCTAACCGTGGTGATGAGCGCAGCCAGCTGGCGATAGATGTTTTTGCCTATAAGGTAAAAAAATACATCGGCGGTTATGTTGCTGCCATGGGCGGTGTAGACGCTATCGTCTTTACGGCAGGCTTAGGAGAAAATTCTCCCTTTATGCGTGATAAGATCTGCAACGGTTTGGAGTATCTCGGCACCCGTATTGACCCCGATTTGAACAAGGTGCGCGGTAAGGCCCGCGAAATCAGCGTTAAACGCGCCCGCGTAAAAATCTTTGTTATCCCTACTAATGAGGAACTGGTTATTGCCCGTGATACCTATAATATCTGCCGCAGGATTATTAAGCTGTAATTTGTCTGCATGCAAGTTATTTTCAACGGCGCAAGATGTTTTACTTGACAAAGACGCCGTGCATAGATATAATTGTAACGATTGGTGAAATATGATTAAATTAAATGTCGCAGAAATCAAAAGAAGACTGGTCGGCAAAAAGACTTTTGCCTATGACCTTTTGCCCGAAGAACTGGAGATAGCGCCTGCTGATATGGAAGTTGTCGGAACAGTGAGGGCGGAAGGCTGTATCAGTAACGCCGGTGACGTATTGCTCCTGGAGGCCGAATTGAGCGCGCAGGTGCGGCGCACTTGCGGGCGTTGCCTGAAAGAGTTTACGGCTGTTACAAAAGCAGATGTTTTGGAGAAGTTTTATCCGGCAAGTGCTGAAAATATCGAAAAAGATGCTTTTGTGTACGATTCGGATGTCGTTGACATAACGGAACCGCTTCGTGAAAGCCTGCTGCTTGCAGAGCCCATCCAGGCTCTCTGCAAAGAAGACTGCAAGGGACTTTGTCCTGTCTGCGGAGCTGATCTCAACAGCGGCGACTGCGGCTGCGACAGGTTCTCTGTTGATCCTCGGCTGGCGGCATTAAAGCAATTCATCAAAAATTAAATTTACCTGATAGCACTGAGGAGGTGTGTTGAGAAATGGCAGTACCTAAGAGAAAAATGTCCAAAGCCCGTCGTGATTCCCGTCGTGCTAACTGGAAATTGACTGTACCCGGCATGGTTGAATGCCCGCAATGTCATGAAATGAAGATGCCGCACCGTGTTTGCCCTGAATGCGGTTACTACAACGGCAAACAAGTCATTGCTAAAGCTGAATAATTCAGAACTGATAAGCTCTTGAAGGAAACTTCGGGAGCTTTTTGTTTTAGTGTAATAAAATCAAACCGCCTGTGTTGATACATTGTAAATTTAATTAGAAGTTTAAAAAATAAACTTGCCAAATCATCCTGCGGCTTTTATAATAAAAACAGATATTATGAGCAGGTACTAAAAGTAGGTGAGATGATGAACTCTTCGAAAAAGTTAATACGCCACGAACGGTTAAAGAAGCTGCTGCTGGATAATCCGTTCCTTACTGACGAGCAGTTGGCAAGGACTTTGCAGGTAAGCGTTCAGACCATCCGCCTTGACCGCATCGCGCTGGGCATACCCGAGCTGCGTGAGCGTACGCGTCATATGGCAGAGGATGCGCAGACCAAGGTACGTGCCATTGACAAAAAGGATATTGTCGGCGAACTTATCGACCTGGAGCTGAATAAGGTCGGTATTTCCACTTTGAAGATTACCCAGGAAATGGTGCTGGAAAAAACCGGCGTAGCGCGCGGCTATTATATGTTCGCCATGGCAGATACACTGGCTTTGGCCGTGGTGGACGCGCAGGCTGCACTGACCGGTGTGGGCAATGTAAAATATAAGGTGCCGGTATATGCGGGAGCGACGTTGGTAGCCAAGGCGGAAGTAATCAGGCGCCGTAACGATAAATATTTTATCTGGGTTAAGATAAGGAACAATAATGAAGAAGTTTTCCGAGCTAAATTTATTATCGTATCGCTAGATGATAATGAAAGGAAGCAGAAATAATGAAGATTGCAGTAGACGTCATGGGTACGGATTACGGCCCGAAAGAGCTTGTTTTGGGGGCTGTTAATGCTGTTAAGGCTTTCGGCTGCGAAACGGTGCTCGTAGGTGACGAGACTATTATCAGGGAGCTGCTGCGGGAATATCACGCAGATAAGGATGAGCGCATTACCATCCATCATGCAGGAGAGGTTATTGCTATGGACGAACATCCGGCTATCGCAGTAAAATCTAAGAAGGATGCTTCTATCGTAGTGGCAGCCAGAATGCTGCGCAATAAGGAATGCGACGCGCTTGTTTCTTCCGGCAGCACGGGAGCGGCTGTAGCTGCAGCCTTGTTCTGTCTGGGCAGGATCAAAGGTATAGAAAGACCGGCTATTGCTACCCCGATTCCCAGCCTGACCGGTACTACCGTGGTGCTGGACAGCGGCGCAAAAGTTGATGCCAAACCTGAGCATATGGTGCAGAGCGCTATCATGGGCAGCGTCTATGCAGAAAAAATGCTGCATATTGCTAATCCCCGGGTAGGACTTTTGAATATCGGTGAAGAAGAAACTAAAGGTAATGAACAGGCCCTGGCGACCTATCCGCTGTTAAAAAAAGCTAAGCAGATAAACTTTATCGGTAATGTGGAAGGCCGCGACATCAACAAGGGTACTGTGGATGTAGTTGTGTGCGACGGCTTTGTGGGCAATGTCGTCTTAAAATTTGCGGAAGGGCTGGCCAGCGCTATCATGAAGCTGATTAAAGAAGCTATCTTAAATGGCGGCGTGCTGGCAAAGCTGGGCGGACTTTTAATCAAACCGGCCATGAAGAAGCTGAAAAAACGCCTGGACCCGGCTGAATATGGCGGCGCGCTTCTTTTAGGCGTGCGCGCTCCGTTCATCATCTGCCACGGCAGTTCTAAAGCAAAAGCCATTACCAGTGCTATCGGTGTGGCGATGGATTTTGTAGAAAAAGATGTTGTACATATTATCGGTCAGAAAATAGCCGAAGCTCACGAAAGAAATGAGGAAATAAATCAATGATGAGATCTGTTGGTATTTTAGGAATTGGTTACTATGTTCCGGAAAAAACTTTAACAAATTTTGATTTGGAAAAAATGGTAGATACCAGCGATGAATGGATTACAGAACGTACCGGCATCAAACAGCGTCATATTGCCGCTGAAGGTGAAGCTACTTCTGATTTGTCGCTTAAAGCAGCTCAGAATGCGCTGGCTGATGCAGGCGTTTCTCCCGAGGAAATCGACCTGGTAATCGTGGCAACCGCTTCTCCTGACCATGCTTTCCCGTCTACTGCCTGCCTGATTCAGGACAGAATTGGCGCGAAGAATGCTGCTGCGTTTGACTTGTCCGCAGGCTGCAGCGGCTTTGTTTACAGCCTCGGTGTTGCCAGCCAGATGATTAAGAGCGGGCTGTATAATAAGGCGCTGATTATCGGCGCGGAAACCTTGTCCCGCATTATGAACTGGAAAGACCGCAATACCTGCGTACTGTTCGGCGACGGCGCAGGTGCAGCTGTCGTAGGCGTCGTTGAAGACGGACTGGGCGTGCTGGGTATCGACCTTGGCTCTGACGGCAGCGGCGGCAAATATCTGTTCCAGCCTGCAGGCGGCAGCCGTAAACCTGCCAGCCCGGAAACAGTGGAAAATAATGAGCATACCATCCATATGAACGGACCGGAAGTCTTCAAGTTTGCTATCCAGATTATGGGCAAGACCGCTAAACGTGCCCTGGCTAAAGCCGGTATGAAGCCGGAAGAACTGGACCTCTTGGTGCCTCATCAGGCGAATATGCGTATTATTACTTCTGCAGCCAAACGCCTGAAAGCGCCGATGGAAAAAGTATGGGTTAATGTTGATAAATACGCCAATACCTCTGCTGCTTCTATTCCCATCGCGCTGTGCGAAGCACAGCAGGCTGGCGCGCTAAAAAAAGGCGACAATGTCCTGCTGGTAGGCTTCGGCGCAGGCCTGACCTGGGCGGCAATCGTTTTAAAATGGAGTAAATAATCTTTGTGTGTGATAAAATCTTGCTAAGTGGAGGCGATTTCAATGAGTAAAGTTGCTTTTGTATTCCCTGGACAGGGTTCCCAGACCGTAGGTATGTGCAAAGCGTTCTACGATCAATATCCTGTTGCCAAACGTGTTTTTGAAGAAGCTGACGAAGCACTGGGCTTTTCTATTACTAAGATGTGTTTTGAAGGTCCTGAAGACCAGCTGCGTCTGACCTACAACACCCAGCCCGCTATCCTGACTGCCAGCACCGCCTGTGCTGCTGTGCTCAAAGAACATGGCGTAAGCTGCGCTGTTGCCGCAGGTCACAGCCTGGGCGAATATTCCGCGCTGGTTAACGCAGGCGCGCTGGCTTTTGCCGATGCAGTACGTATTGTACGCAAACGCGGCCAGTTCATGCAGGAAGCTGTTCCTGTAGGCGAAGGCAGCATGGCTGCCGTACTGGGCCTGGAAAGCGAGCAGATTGTAGAAATCTGCCGCAGCGTAGAAGCTGAAAGCGGAGAAGCTGTACAGGCTGTTAACTTTAACTGCCCCGGACAGGTAGTAATCGCAGGCGCTGTCGGCGCTGTTAATAAAGCTATTGAAGCTTTGAAAGCAGCAGGCGCCAAACGTGCCATCCTGCTGCCTGTAAGCGCTCCTTTCCACAGCACACTGATGCAGCCCGCTTCCGAACGCCTTGCCGAAGTACTGGCACCTATCAATATTTCCGACGCTGTTATCCCCGTTGTTGCCAACGTAACCGCGCAGGAAGTTACCAGCGGCGCACAGATTAAAGAACTGCTGGTTAAACAGGCTGCTATGCCCGTACTCTGGGAAACCTCCGTACGCAACATGGTTGCCGGCGGCGTAGATACCTTTGTTGAAGTAGGCCCCGGCAAGGTGCTGACCGGCTTTACCAAGAAGATTGCCAAAGGCCTGCCTGCTCTGAACGTAGAAGATCCTGAAAGTCTGGAAAAAACTCTTGCACAATTACAGGGGGACAAATAAAATGAGATTAGAAGGCAAAAAAGCTCTCGTAACCGGCGCTTCCCGCGGTATTGGCCGCGCTATCGCCCTGGCTCTGGCTGCTGAAGGCGCAGACGTTGCTGTCAACTATGCCGGCAGCGAAGCTGCGGCTAAAGAAGTTGCCGCTGAAATCGAAGCTATGGGCCGCAAGGCTATCATAGTACAGGCAGATATTTCTTCTCATGAAGCAAGCACCGCCATGATCGACGAAGTCGTTAAGGAATTCGGCCGCATTGACATCCTGGTCAACAATGCCGGCATTACCCGCGATGGTCTCCTGATGCGCATGAAAGAAGCAGATTGGGATGCAGTTCTGACTACAAACCTTAAAGGGGTTTTCAACTGCACCAAAGCTGCGGTAAAATATATGATGAAACAAAAATACGGACGCATTGTCAGCATCAGCTCCGTTGTCGGACTGATGGGCAATGCCGGTCAGGCTAACTACGCTGCTGCGAAAGCCGGCGTAATCGGCTTTACTAAGGCCGTAGCCAAAGAAGTTGCTGCCCGCGGCATCAATGTTAATGCCGTAGCGCCTGGTTTTATCAAGACCGATATGACCAGCGTGCTTTCCGAAAAAGTGGTTGAAAACCTGGTGGCAGGCATCCCGCTGAACCGCC
Source organism: uncultured Phascolarctobacterium sp. (assembly GCA_900545025.1). Taxonomy (GTDB): domain Bacteria; phylum Bacillota; class Negativicutes; order Acidaminococcales; family Acidaminococcaceae; genus URXU01. The sequence continues at coordinate 71,166 of UQXH01000003.1, read as the reverse complement.
TGGGCGAAACCGAGGATATTGCCAAGGCTGTCTTGTTCCTTGTGAGCGATGACGCCAATTATATAACCGGACAGACTTTACATGTTGACGGTGGTATGGTAATGTAATAATGCAGCATGCAATTTATTCTTGGAAGGAGGTGAATCGTGATGAGCACTTTCGAAAAAGTAAGAGATATTACTGTTGAACAACTGAGCGTTGACGCTGACGAAGTAAAGATGGAATCCGCTTTCATCGATGACCTCGGTGCGGACTCTCTGGATATTGTTGAACTGATCATGGCTTTTGAAGAAGAATTCGGCGTTGAAATTCCTGATGAAAAAGCTGAAAAAATCCGTACAGTTGCTGATGCAGTTAAACTGTTGGAAGAAGAAAAATAAGACAATGAGCTTTACATGCTTTACGGAGAGCCTGCGGGCTCTCCGACAAAAGCTGCTGTATGGTCCTGAAATGGGGGATATTTGTTGAAATTACCAGTGCTGAAAATCGGTAAGCTTGTTGCTGAAATGCCGATAGTACAAGGAGGTATGGCTATCAGGCTGTCCACTGCGCGGCTCGCTGCTGCCGTGGCAAACGAGGGAGGCATAGGCTTGATTGCTGCTTCCGGAATGGAATTCGACGAGCTGCGTAAAGAAATCCGTCTGGCCAGAGAGCTGACCGGCGGGAAGGGCATTATCGGTATCAATGCCATGGTTGCAGCCAGAGAATTTTTAGGCCTGATTACTACTGCCGCACAAGAGAAAATTGATCTGATAGTTGCCGGCGCCGGTTTTTCAAGAGATATTTTCGCCGTCGGACGAGAATACGGCGTAGAGATCGTGCCGATTGTTTCATCTGTCAAACTGGCTAAAATATCGGAAAAACTGGGTGCTTCCGCCATCGTTGTCGAAGGTACAGAGGCTGGCGGTCATCTGGGTACGCAGCAGTCCATCAAAGAAATCCTGCCGGAAATCGTCAAGGCGGTCAAGATACCTGTTATCGCTGCCGGCGGCGCTATCGACGGCAACGATGTGGCTGAACTGCTGAAGCTTGGCGCCAGCGGCGTACAAATGGGCAGTCGCTTTGCTGCCAGTGAAGAATCCAACGGCGCGCCTGCGCTCAAGGAATTTTATCTGAAAATGAAAAAAGAAGATGTTGTGCAGATTGACAGCCCGGTAGGTTATAAAGGCAGAGCTATCAGGAATCCTTTTGCCCAATTATCTTTAGAAAATAAAGCTCCCAAGCCGACTGTCTGCGATGCCTGCTTAAAGCACTGCACGCACAGCTTCTGCATTATCCGTGCGCTGACGCGCGCTCAGCAGGGCGATGTGGAAACCGGTCTGGTATTTACCGGAGCAAATATGTGGAAGATCAAGGAAATTTTACCGGTTAAGGAAATTTTCAGAAGATTGAAAGCAGATATAGAAAAAATTTAATTTCGAGGTGAAGCATTTTGAGTAAAAGAAGAGTTGTAGTAACAGGCGTTGGCCCGATTACTCCTATCGGTACAGGTAAGGATACTTTCTGGGAAAACCTGACTGCCGGCAAATCCGGTATCGGTACTATCACCCAGTTTGACCCTGCTGATTTCACTGTTAAGATTGCTGCTGAAGTAAAAGATTTTGATTTTGCTGACTACGGCGATAAAAAAGAAGGCAAACGTATGGACCGCGTTACCCAGTTTGCAGTAGCTGCTGCTAAACTGGCGCTGGAAGATTCCAAACTGGATCTGGAAAAAATCGACCCGGTTCGCTGCGGCGTCTGCGTAGGTACCGGCATCGGCGGTATCCACACCTTCCTGGAACAGTCCCTGAAATATGGTGATAAAGGCCCGAGCAAGATCAGCCCGTTCTTTATCCCGATGGAGATTCCTAATATGCCGGCAGGTCAGATCGGTATTGCTTACGGCTTCAAAGGCCCTAACACTGCAATCGTAACCGCTTGTGCTACCGGTACCAACTGCATCGGCGATGCTTTCCGTACCATTCAATACGGCGATGCTGACGTAATGCTGGCCGGCGGCACCGAAGCTGCTATTTCTCCTATCGCTGTTGCAGGCTTTGCCAATATGAAGGCGCTGTCTACCAACAACGAGCATCCTGAAGAAGCTTCCTGCCCGTTTGACAAGAAACGCGACGGCTTCGTAATGGGCGAGGGCGCCGGCGTAATGGTACTGGAAGAACTGGAACACGCTAAAGCCCGCGGCGCTCACATTTATGCTGAGCTGGTAGGCTATGGCCTGAACTGCGATGCTTACCACATCACTGCTCCCGATCCGAGCGGCGAGATGCCGGCACTGTGCTTTGAAGCAGCGCTCAAAGATGCTGGTATGAAACCGGAAGAACTTGATTATATCAATGCTCATGGTACTTCTACCCATCGTAACGATTTGGGTGAAACCATCGCTATTAAGAAAGTATTCGGCGAACACGCTTATAAACTGGCAGTAAGCTCCAATAAATCCATGATCGGTCATCTGCTGGGTGCAGCAGGCGGTGTAGAAGCTATTGCTACCGTGCTGACCATTGAAAACGGCGTAATTCCTCCGACCATCAACTATCGCGATCCTGATACCGAAGAAGAGCTTGATTTGGACTATGTTCCGAATGTAGCCCGTAAAGCAGAAGTAAAGACTGCTTTGAGCAACAATCTGGGCTTTGGTGGTCATAACGCCTGCATTATCTTCAAAAAATACGAAGATTAAGAAACGGGTAGATAAAGATGCAGAAAAAACGTACACAGCAGCTGCAGAGCTTCTGCAGCTGGCTGGGTATAGAGATGCAGGACTTGTCACTGCTGGATATGGCGCTGACGCATACGTCCTATGCCCATGAAGCTAAGGCTATGCCTAAGCCGCAGCATAACGAGCGGATAGAGTTCCTCGGCGATTCTGTCTTGAGCGTCATTGTCAGCACCTATATGTACAGTAATTTCCCAGAGCTTAACGAAGGTCAGCTGACTAAGCTGCGTGCCCATCTGGTCTGCGAGGCATCCTTATTCGAGTATGCCAAGAAAATCAGATTGGGAGACTTCCTGCTCTTAGGCAAGGGAGAAGAGCTGAGCGGCGGCCGCGAGCGTCCGTCTTTACTTGCTGATGCCTTTGAGTCTGTGCTTGGCGCTTACTATCTTGACCAGGGCTTTGCCAAGGCGCAGAGCTTCCTGCTGGCTATGATGCGCAGCGAGATTGATTATATCTGTACGCATGGCATCTGCAGCGACTATAAGACGCGCCTGCAGGAATATCTGCAGCAGGAGGGCGATGTCGAGATAACTTACCGTCTGGTAGGCAGCAGCGGGCCGGAGCACAATAAGGTGTTTTCCTCCGAGGTTGCCATGAAGGGAAAGGTTATCGGCAGCGGCGACGGCAGGACTAAAAAGGAAGCCGAGCAGCATGCGGCAAGGAATGCGTTGGAAAGAATGGATGTACCTTTGTGTAAGAACTTCATAGTCTAAATAAAAAATGCAGCTTTACTGAAAGTAAAGCTGCATTTTTTATTTCTTTTTATTATTGATTTCCACATCGACCTCAAACAGACGATGCCAGGGAAAACTCAAGGAAAAATCAGTATTACGGGTAAAACTGTATTTATCTGCCAGCAGATTGCAGTCAGAGATTACTTCATTCAATACCGGTTTCTCGCCTGCGCCCAGGTCGTATTTTAAATCTTCGCGGCTGTATTGTTCCAGCAGTACGGAGATACGGCAGCGGGCGTTGCTCTGATAAAACCAGTCGTCGATAAGACGCTGACGCATCAGCTTGTCGGCGGCAGTTTTAGACATAGCGGCAGCCAGCAGACCTTGGGAGATGGCGTAGCCGACGGTATTGTCTGCCGTATTCCAGCCGTTATAGGCGATCAGACGTTCCAGCTGGCCTGCTTTAGCCAGTTGATCCATAAAGCCGTTGTCGGCGCCGTTGGAATAGCTTACATCAGCCAAAGAAACTCTGGCGCCCCCGTCAAGGGTAGCTTGCAGGGTGCGGACAAATTTTTTGTTTTCTGCCGATGCAAAAAATTGGTTGGAGCCTGCCGTGGAATCACGTACGATGCCGTCAGGAGGAGTATTTAGGGCCAGTACCAGATCAGCGTCTGCTGCGGCAGCGGCAACTACGGCTCCGGCAGCGTCAATCTGCTGCGGTACGGAATCCTGCAGGCGCACGTCGCTGTACTGGGGCAACGTAGCTGCGCCGACACCGCCGCTGTACAGCGGGTAGACGGACGGCGTAAGGCCGTTAGCCTCGTTATAGGCCCTGGTCAGCAGCAGCAGCCCCAGCTGGTCCACACCGGGCAGGATCTGAAAAACGCCGTGCCCCATATTAAAGGTACGGAAATTTATCTTGCGTGCTTCCAGATGCGTAGCAGATAAAGGCGCGTTATCATCCTTGCCGATAGCCAGATAATGAAAGCGTCCATTATTAGCCATGGCGGCCAGCTCGTAATTGACATCCAGATTTTTTTTGCGGCGTTTGAGCCAGTCGCCTAAGTCAGCCTGATGCAGGTTGCGCTCCAGCGCCTGCTTGGTCAGCTGTTCGGCAAGAGGCAGCGTGCGGCTGTCTGCTTTGTCCAACAGCTCGCTGTAAGCAAAGATAGCAGGGCCTACCTGGCTGTAATAAGGCGGCTCTACCCGGCCGAAGCTGGCGCGGGGGGTGCGCATAATAGTAGAAAATACATAGAGCTTGATGGGAAGCTTATGCTGCAAAGCGTTTAAGCGTTCCAGCCGTGCCGTAAGCACTTCCTGGGGTATGTTGTGAGTACGGGAAGCAACCAGTCCGCCGTAAATCAGGCTGTCGGTGCTGATGACGGCAGCATCTGCTTTGGGCGCTTTGTTCTGCAGCCAGTCCCAGATAGCTTCCGGGTCGCCGCTACTGCTGCTGTTGGCAATGAATTTTTCCGGCGGCATGATGATATTGCAGCCGGTTGCCTCCATTGTCTGCTGTACGTAATCATAGCAGACGGGACGGTTGTCCAGCGGTACATAGATAATATTTAGTTTTTTAGCCTGCACCGGCTGCATCCAGAGACAGAGCGCAGCTCCCAGGCAGGCAATTAAACTTAGTTTACGTGACATTAGGCAGTCCTTCGTTTTTTTATAATAATATTTAAAAATATTAAATTATCTTAGATGAATCGTACGTAAGTATCATTATACTAAAAAGAATAATATTTTTCCAGTCCTGGGGCAGTATTGACAAGCTGTACCTTTGTGCTATAATAAACAGGTAATTGAAAATAATTATCAGTAATGCGAAGGACGCGTTACCGTATAATCCTTACAGAAAATACTGCCGAGGCTGAGAGCAGTAGGGTAAAGCGGTGAACTGAACCACCTTCAAACTGAACTGCGGAAAGCTAAGGCAAGTATGCAGCTCCGTATGCCGGCGTTAACGGTACCGAGTGGGCTCAGATAATGAGTCAATTAGGGTGGAACCGCGGAAAAACTCCGTCCCTTGATAGGGATTGGGGTTTATTTTATTTTTAGGAGGAAGATTATGTCTGCTATTAAAGTTACTTTAAAAGACGGCAGCGTTAAAGAATATGCTGCTGGTGTAAGCTTACTGGAAATTGCCAAAAGCCTGTCTCAGAAACTGGGTAAACAGGCTCTGCTGGCTGTTGTAGACGGCGTAAATAAAGATTTGAGCGACGTGCTTGACCATGACGCTTCTGTAGAATTTGTCGTGCCTGAATCCGAGGAAGGACTGCATGCTATTCGCCATACTGCGGCACACGTTATGGCTCAGGCTATCCAGCATCTGTTCCCGGATGTTAAATTTGCCATTGGCCCTGCTATCGCCAACGGCTTCTACTACGACCTGGACAGCGAGCACACCTTTACCCCGGAAGATCTGACCGCTATCGAAAAAGAAATGGCAAAAATCATCAAACAGAATATTCCGCTGGTGCGCGCGGAAATTCCCCGCAGCGAAGCGCTGGCCATGTTTGCTGCCAAAGATGAAAAATATAAGGTTGAACTTATCAATGATTTACCGGAAGATGCCGTTATCAGCACCTATACTCAGGGTGATTTCACCGATTTGTGCGCCGGCCCGCACTGTCCTTCTACCGGCAGGGTAAAGGCTTTCAAACTGCAGAGCATTGCCGGTGCTTACTGGCGCGGCAACGAAAAGAACAAGATGCTGCAGCGTATCTACGGCACCGCCTTTGCCAGCAAGGAAGAGCTGGACAGCTATCTGCATATGCTGGAAGAAGCTGCTAAGCGCGACCACCGTAAACTGGGCAAAGAGCTGGACATCTTCGCTATAATGGAAGAAGGCCCCGGCTTCCCGTTCTTCCTGCCTAACGGCATGGTTATCCGCAACGAGCTGATTAACTACTGGCGTCAGGTACACCGCCGTTACGGCTATCAGGAAATCAAGACCCCGATGATCCTGTCCCGCAAGCTGTGGGAAACCTCCGGTCACTGGGATCATTACCGTGAAAATATGTACTTCACCCAGATTGATGAAGCTGATTATGCAGTAAAACCCATGAACTGCCCCGGCGGCATGCTGGTGTACAAACTGCATCCGCACAGCTATAAAGAACTGCCTATCCGTGCCGGTGAGCTGGGCCTGGTACACCGCCACGAGCTGAGCGGCGCGCTGCACGGACTGTTCCGTGTACGCTGCTTCACGCAGGATGATGCCCATATCTTTATGATGCCCTCTCAGATTAAAGACGAGATTCAAAACGTTATCCGTCTGTTTGACGAAGTATATGCTACTTTCGGTCTGAAATATCATGCAGAGCTTTCTACCCGTCCGGAAGACTCCATGGGCGATGCAGAAACCTGGGATAAAACTACCAATGCGCTGAAAGCTGCGCTGGAAGATCTGGGACTGCCTTATGTGATTAACGAAGGCGACGGCGCTTTCTACGGGCCGAAGATTGACTTCCATCTGACCGACTCCATCGGCCGTACCTGGCAGTGCGGCACCATCCAGCTGGATATGCTGCTGCCGGAAAAATTTGACCTGACCTACACCGGTGAAGACGGGCTCAAACACCGCCCCGTTATGATTCACCGCGTTGTGTACGGCTCCATTGAACGCTTTATCGGTATCCTTATCGAGCACTATGCCGGCGCTTTCCCGGTATGGCTGGCGCCGCAGCAGGTACGCATCCTGCCGATTACCGACAAGCATGTTGCCTATGCCAAAGAGCTGGCAGACAGGATGTTTGATATGGGCCTGCGCGTGCATCTGGATGACCGCAATGAAAAACTGGGCTACAAGATTCGTGAAGCGCAGGTACAAAAAGTTCCTTATACCCTCGTTGTCGGCGACAAGGAAGTGGAAGAAGGCACTGTAAATGTACGCCGCCGAGGTGAAGGCGACATCGGCGCTATGAAACAGGCTGACTTTATTGCTATGCTGCAGCAAGAAATCGCTGAGAAAAAATAATAAAAGAAAAATTTACAGAGCCCGCTGCATAATGCAGCGGGCTTTTTGTCATTATATGAAGGATTCTATTTGCATTTTAGTAAAAGTAAGAGTTTGTAACAGCAGTGCGAGTTAAAGAAAAAGTTTGCTGCAGCGGCAGTCAGGTAGCAGCTTGCGAGAGAGTAAAGAAAAAGTTCATAGTAAAGTCTTGTCAGGGGGGGGCGAAGGTGCTATAATAGCTGTAGATAAAAGGCAGGAAAAGGGCCCGTCAATGCCCCTCCTCTTGGATCTGCGTTATTGCGAGTACCGCAGCTGAGCCTGCTTTTTATCTTGCCTATGTTATAAGGCGCAGGCAGGAAGAAAGCCGCAAACAGGCAGAGGAAACAAGGCAACTCTTGCGGGAAAGAAGGCAGAAAACCTCCGGCGTTTTATAAAATATAAAATGTTTTCCTAAAGGAGGAGACAGACATGAAAAAATCTTTAGTTCTCGCAATGGCAATGGCTTTGGGCGTAACTGCATCCGCATACGCTGCAAATCCGTTCTCTGACGTACCGGCTGGTCACTGGGCATATGACAGCGTAAACAAACTGGTTGCTGCTGGCGTAGTTGACGGTTATCCTGACGGCACTTATGGCGGAGACAAACTGATGACCCGCTATGAAATGGCACAAATCGTAGCAAAAGCAATGGCAAAAGGCGCTGACGTAGACAAACTGGCAGCAGAATTTGCTGATGAACTGGATACCCTCGGTGTTCGCGTAGCTAACCTGGAAAAGAAAGCTGACAATGTAAAGATTACCGGTGAAGTTCGTTATCATTATGCAGATCATGATGCAAAAGGTTTTAAGAAAAACGGCATCGAAAATACTCTGCGTTCCCGTATCTGGGTAACTGGTCAGGTAAATGATGACTGGACATATACTGGCATGATTCAAAATGAGCAATATTTTGATACTGATAATGGCGATGAAGATACTAATTTCCAACGTGCTTATGTAAATGGTAAGCTTGGTGGCGTTAAAGTACAGGCTGGTCGTTACAACCTGCAATTAGGCGATAAGAACGTATATGATAATCGTTTTGATGGCATCCAAGCTTCCTATGGCAAAGATGTAAAACTGGTAGCTGGTTATGGTCAGGCTCATCAACAAAAAGCAGCAGGTTCTGCATACAATGCAGATGAAACTTATTATGCAGAATTAAGCGGCAAACTGAGCAAACTTGGTTTGATGGCTGGTTACTATGATTTCAGTGATGTTTATGGAACTCCGGATGTTGATAATGATATTTGGGCAGTAAGTGCAGATTACGCATTTGATAAAAATGTTAAATTAGGTGCTATGTATCTGAATGGCGATCGTGATGGCTATAATGGCGATGACGACGGTTATGTAATTACTGCTTCCTATAAAGGTGCGAAAGCTTCTCAAGTTGGTTCTTGGGGCTTAGTTGCTAAATACTATGATCAAGGAGCATCTACTTACATTGATCATACTATGAACGGTTTGGCCGATGATACCATTATGAGAGATAACGAAGGTTTTAAAGGTTACAGCATTTTCGCTAATTACACCTTTGCTAAAAATATTGTTGGTCAGATTGAATGGTATGACCTCGAATCTAAAGAAGGCAGCCATGATGCAGAAACCATCTGGTCTCAACTCGTATTCACTTTCTAATCTTACGATTAGTAAACAACTTAAAACAAACATTAAAGGGACAGCGTATGCTGTCCCTTTTTTTTTATCCAAAATAAAAAAATAATAATTAAAAATGGATAATTATTATTGATTAAATACGTATAATATGCTATACTAAGTTCAGCTAAAGAAGTACTGTTTTTATTAAGTTATAATTTAAGGAGGAAAAATCATGAACGCAAAGATGTATAATTTATTTAACGAACAGGTACAGGCTGAATTCTATTCTGCATACATGTATCTGCAAATGAGCCTGGATATGGAAGCTAAAAATTTTAAAGGTATGGCACACTGGCTGTATCTGCAATATGAAGAAGAACGTGAACATGCTCTGAAGCTTGTAAAATTTATGCAGGACAGAGGCGACAAACCGACCATGCTGGTTATCGACGCTCCGGCTGCTGATTACGGCACTCCGCTGGAACTGTTCCAAAAAGTACTGGAACATGAAAAATATGTAACTTCCCGCATCAATAATATGTATGCGGCTGCAGTAGAAGAAAACGACTATCCGGCACAAAACTGCCTGCGCTGGTTCATTGATGAACAGGTAGAAGAGGAAGCAAGTGCAGATGAAATCGTAGCAAAACTGCAAATGGTAGGCGACCAGATTGCCGGCTTGTTTGCTATCGATGGTCAATTAGGCGCAAGAAAATAATAGTTGACACATATGTAACAGTGTGATATCATATTCAAGTAACAAAGAAGAAGCCGCTCGCTTCTCACCTTGCAGCATAAGCTCGACAGGGTTGGATATGATTTTCTGCGGGTGGATTTAATCTGCCCGCTTTTTGTATTTTGGAGGTGAATGGTCATAGGAAAAGAAAACTTGCGTATCAATGAAGAAATTCGTGCACGTGAAGTGCGTGTTATTGCAGCCGGGGGCGAACAGCTTGGTATTATGTCCAGCAGAGATGCTCTTAAGATTGCAGCAGAAAGTCATCTGGATTTAGTAGAGATTGCGCCGACAGCGAAACCGCCCGTGTGCAGGATTATGGATTACGGCAAGTATCGTTACGAGCAGCAAAAACGTGAAAAAGAAGCCCGTAAGAAGCAAAAGACTTTCGATATTAAAGAAGTTAAATTGCGCCCTGGTATTGAAGACCATGACTTCAATGTTAAGTTCAAAAATGCAGTGCGTTTTCTGGAAGACGGCGACAAAGTTAAAGTTACTATCATGTTCCGCGGACGCGAGCTGTCTCACCCTGAACTTGGCGAAGTTTTATTAAACAAGATGGCACAGCAGCTGAAAGAAACTGCAGTTGTTGAAAGAATGCCTAAATTGGAAGGCAAGAATATGATTATGATTGTTGCCCCGAAACCCAGCAAATAGAGGAGGATTTTACAATGCCTAAAATGAAAACCCGCAGAAGTGCGGCTAAACGCTTCAAAAAAACTGCTTCCGGTGAATTTAAACGTGCTAAAGCTTTCAGAAGCCATATTCTCGAACATAAATCTCCTGCACGTAAGAGAAACCTGCGCAAAGCTGCTCTGGTTCATAAGACCGATCATGAACGCGTAGCAAAAATGCTGCCGTACGCATAAGCAAGAGATTAAAGGAGGAAATCAACAATGGCAAGAGTTAAAGTTGGCGTAACCGCTCATCGTCGTCATAAACACATTCTGAAACTGGCTAAAGGCTATCGCGGAGCTAAGAGCAAACAATTCAAAAAAGCTAATGAGACCGTTATGAAAGCATTGTACTATGCTCGTCGTGACCGTCGTGCTAAAAAACGCGAATTCCGTCGTCTCTGGATTGCACGTATCAACGCTGCAACCCGTGCTAACGGTATGAGCTACAGCCGTTTCATCTACGGTCTGACTAAGGCTGGTATCGCTATGGACCGTAAAGTTCTGGCTGACCTGGCTATCTATGATGCAGCTGCATTCACTAAACTGGTTGAAGCTGCTAAAGCCGCTCTGTAAGATTGAATTTCTAAGTCTGCCTCGTAAGGGGCAGGCTTATATTTTTTTCTGCATTTATTTTTGAGGGGGACTTTAAATGCTGGCTGTTATTACGAAGGCGTTGGCTTTCGTCTTCATCATCCTGATAGGCTACAGATTAAAAAAGACTGGCTTTTTTGCTCCCGCTGATTACCGTCTGATTAGTAAGATTGTAATGAATATTACCTTACCGGGAGCTATTATCAGCAGCTTTGCTCATTTTAAGATGGATTATTCACTGTTCGTATTGGCAGGTTTAGGTATTGTTGCCAACGCGCTGATGGTAGGCGCCGCCCTGCTCGTGACGCGGCGGGAGACGCCTGCCGCCAAGATTTTCTACGTCTTCGGGATGAGCGGCTATAATATAGGCAACTTTACGCTGCCTTTCGTGCAGAGCTTCCTGGGGCCTTTCGGTGTCATCGCCCTGTGTATGTTCGATTTGGGCAATTCCATTATGTGTACGGGCCTTACCTATGCTTTTACGGCATCAGTAGTGGGCACGGCGGACGGGCGGCGGGAGCCGGTCAGCATGCGGGGGATTGTCGATAAGCTTTTGCATTCGGCGCCTTTCCTCGTCTATATTACGCTGGTGACGCTAATCTTGCTGAAGATTTCGCTGCCGGCGCAGGTGTATGATTTTGCCGCTATCTTAGGCAGCGCCAATACTTTCCTGAGTATGCTAATGATTGGTATGATGTTTGAGCTTAATTTAAACAAGCGCAATATTGCTTACATCAGAGAGATTGTCTGCGGCAGATATATGGCAGGCTTGACTGCTGCTTTCCTGCTGCTGTATTTCCAGCCTTTTGTCCATGAGGTAAATGTGGTTGCTGCTGCGGCTCTCATGGCTCCGTCGACGGCTATCGGGCCTATCTTTATCGAGAAGATGGGCGGCAATGCTGCGCTGGCTGGCGTAGTCAATTCGCTGACTATTATGTGCAGCGTGGTTATCTTCGTCCTGTTTTTTACTGTCCTGCATATCTAATTTGGCAAGTATTGTTAAATTGACGCTGTAAATAACCTTTAGTATAATACGAAACAGGAGAAAAAGGGCGATGAATAAATTACTGCGTTTATTTTTAAATATGAACAGGAGCATGGCTGTGGCCATAACTTTTGCGGCGCTTATCTTTATAGGTACGCTGCTTTTAATGCTGCCTGTTTCCAATAATGCCGGTGAATGGATGCCGTTTATCGACGCGCTGTTTACGGCGACTTCTGCTACCTGTGTAACAGGACTGGCGGTAGTGGATACGGGCAGGTATTTTACCCGCTTCGGCTCTACGGTGCTGATACTGCTCATCCAGATAGGCGGTCTTGGCATCATGACCATGACGACGCTGTTCAGTGTTGGTCTGGGCAAACGCATCAGCATCCGCCACCGGCTGCTGATCCAGGAATCGCTGAATCAGGAGGGACCGTCCGGCGTTATCAAGATGACGCTGGCTATCGTTAAGTATACTTTGGTGATAGAGTTCGTTTTCGGCAGCATCCTGGCAGCTTATTTTTACGGGCAGATGGGAGCCGAGGCGCTGTACTGGGGCTACTGGCATTCCATTTCCGCTTTCTGCAACGCCGGGTTTGATTTGTTCGGTAATTTTAAGAGCCTGGTTGATTACAGGGCGGACGTTTTGCTCAATATTTGCTTTATGCTGCTGATTATCCTGGGTGGTATCGGCTTTACGGTTATCGGCGAGGTAGTGCAGAAACGCCAGTGGCGGCTTTTTTCTCTGCATACCAAGCTGGTACTGTTAATCAATACGCTGCTTATTTTTGGCGGCGGCTTGATTATCTGGCTGCTGGAACTGGACAACCCGGGTACGCTGGCTGGTTTAAATACCGGCGAACAGCTGCTGGCAGCCATGTTTCAGTCGGTAAGCGCGCGTACTGCCGGATTTAATACGGTAGATATTGCCATGTTGGGCAATGCTACGCTGTTCTTTATGATGTTCCTGATGTTCGTAGGCGCATCGCCGACATCTACCGGCGGCGGTATCAAGACGACGACTTTCGGCATCCTGCTGGCTTCTACCTTGTCGCTGCTGCGTGATAAGAAAGAAACCGTGCTGTTTAAGCGGCGGATAGATAATGCCTTGATTTTTAAAAGCTACAGCATCTTCATTTTGTCCATACTCTGGCTGGCGCTGGCGTTCTTCCTGCTGCTGGCGCTTGATACCGGCGGACATTCTTTTGCCAAGGTGCTGTTCGAGCTGTTTTCTGCTTTTGGTACGGTCGGCCTTGGCATCGGTATTACGACCGAGTGGAACGACTGGTGTAAGCTGGTTTTGATTGCTACCATGTATATCGGCAGAATCGGCATTCTCACCTTCGGTATGTCCTTCTTTACGAAAGAAATTGACCGGGTACGTTATCCGACAGAAAATATTATTGTAGGCTGAGTGGAGTAAGATTATGAAAGACAGTAAAAGAAAACAGTTTTTAGTGGCAGGTTTGGGGCTGTTCGGCAAGAGCGTGGCTCTGACGCTGCATAATATGGGCTATGACGTATTAGGCGTAGACATCGACGAAAACGTGGTGCAGGACTGCAGCAGCGACCTTTCATACGTAGTTTGCGCCGATGCTTCCGATGAAAAATCGCTGAAATCACTTCCTATCGACGACATCGATGTGGCAGTAGTGTCCATCGGTGTACTGGAAAGCAATATGATGTGTACGCTGCTGCTCAAGGAGATGGGCGTGCCCATGGTCGTAGCCAAGGCGCTCAACGACCTGCACGGCACTATGCTCAATAAGATTGGCGCCGATAAGATTGTCTATGCGGAAAAGGATATGGGCAAGCGTGTGGCGCATAATCTGGTGTCCTCCAGTATCGTGGATTATATCGAGCTGTCCAACGAAATCAGCGTCATGAGCCTGCAGCTGCCGGAAGATTTGATAGGCAAGAATTTAATCGAAGCCGATCTGCGCAGACGCTATAATGTCAATGTAGTAGCCATTAAGCGCGGCGGCAGTACGATAGTAAATCCATGTGCCCATGAGGTGTTCCAGCCTGATGATGAGATTATCATCATCGGCACTCATGAAGGCGTAAAGATGATGGGAGTTAATTTCTGATGGAGCTTACAGGTTTGCAGAATCCGCTGGTCAAGGCGGCTGCGGAGTTAAAACAGAAAAAATATCGCCAGCAGCGGGGAGAATTTCTGGCAGAGGGCTTGCGTACAGCAGAGGAAGCATTGGCCTTTAAAGCGGCGCAGCAGCTTTTTTACACTGCTACGGAGGATGAACGTACGCTGAGGCTGCTGGAACAGGCTGCCGCCATGCAGGTAAAACTTGTATGCGTAAGCGAGGCGGTAATGAAGAAAATTGCCGATACGGAAACGCCGCAGGGCATTATCGCCGTCTGCCGGATGCAGGAACAGACGCTGGAGCAGCTGCTGGCCTCCGGCAGGATGCTGCTGGTACTGGACAGGGTGGGCGATCCAGGTAATATCGGTACTATGCTGCGCACTGCCGATGCGGCAGGCGTAGGCGGCATTGTGCTCCTGAAGGGGACTGCCGATATCTACGCGCCTAAGACAGTGCGCGCTTCTATGGGCTCGCTGTTTCATGTGCCTGTCCTCAGCGGCGTAGCTGAGCCGGAATTTATTGATAACGCTAAAAAAGCAGGCTATCAGATTTTGGTAACGGCGCTGGATGGCGCAGATAATCTCTACCAGGCAGATTTAAAAGGACGCCTTGCTTTTGTTATGGGCAATGAGGCAGGCGGCGTCAGCACAACGCTTTTGCAGCAGGCGGATAAAAGAGTATTTATTCCCATGCGCGGGAAAGCTGAATCGCTGAATGTAGCTATGGCGGCCGGCATCATCATGTTTGAGGCCATGCGCAGAAATTATTTTGCTGTTGAATAAATATTTGAGCTTTACGCTATTTTATGCTATAATAAAATTTAAATTGAATATGCCCCTGATTACACGATGAACAGGAGAGTACGTCAGCCGTAATGTCCCAGAGAGCGAAGCCGCAGGCTGCAAGCTTCGTACAGGAAAGCTGAGGGAAGTTCGCCTGCGAGTGTCCGCGCTGAAGACCGTAAGGCTGGGTAGGTGCGGCGTAGGCCGCGTTAAGGCAGGAATGAAGTATATAAATAAGGGTGGTACCGCGAATTTATTCGCCCCTGTAGGTTTACGGGGGCGATTTTTTATTGCTTGAATGCAGATTTTACAGGAGGGTAACCATGAGAGAAGAATTATTGTCTTTGAAAGAACAGGCTCTGGCAGAATTGGCAGAGGTTAGTTCTCTGGATGCGTTAAAAGACTTGCGCGTCAAATATCTTGGCAAAAAAGGTCCAATGACGGAGATTCTGCGCGGCATGGGCAAGCTGCCGGCAGAAGAACGTCCTAAAATCGGTCAGATTGTCAATGAAATCAAGAGCACGCTGGAAAGCGCTATCAACGAAAAAACAGTAGTGCTGGAACAAAAAGCGCTGGCAGACAAGCTGGCTAACGAAAAGGTAGATATTACCCTGCCCGGCCGCCAGCCGCGCGAAGGTCATCTGCATCCTATTACTCTTACTATGCGTGAAATTAAGAAAATCTTCATGCGTATGGGCTTTGACGTTATGGAAGGCCCGGAAATCGAAAAAGATTATTTCAACTTTGAAGCTTTGAATCTGCCGAAGGACCATCCAGCACGCGATATGCAGGATACCTTCTATATCACTGATGAATACCTGCTGCGTACCCATACTTCTCCGGTACAGGCGCGTACCATGCAGGCGCAGGAGCCTGATACTCCGGTACGCGTTATTGTTCCGGGCACCGTATATCGCTGCGATTATGATGCTACCCATTCTCCGATGTTCCATCAGGTAGAAGGTCTTGTAGTTGATAAAAACATCAGTCTGGCAGATTTGAAAGGCACTCTGGAGCTGTTCCTGAAAGAAATGTTCGGCAGCAGCGTTAAAGTACGTCTGCGTCCCAGCTATTTCCCGTTTACCGAACCTTCTGCAGAAGTTGATATCTCCTGCGTAATCTGCGGCGGTCACGGCTGTCGTGTCTGCAAAAATTCCGGCTGGCTGGAAATCCTCGGCAGCGGCATGGTACATCCCAATGTACTGCGTATGAGCGGCTACGACCCGGATAAGATGAGCGGCTTTGCTTTCGGTATGGGCGTAGAGCGTATTGCGATGTTAAAATACGGTATTGATGACCTGCGCCTGTTCTTTGAAAACGATCTGCGTTTCATCCGTCAGTTTAAATAAGGGGGATTATTATGTTAGCGTCTTTGGAATGGCTTAAACAATATGTTGATATAAATATTCCTGTCGACGAACTGGTAGACAAGATTACCCGTGTCGGCCTGGAAGTAGAAACCGTGACCTATCTTGGGGAAGGACTGGAAGGCGTAGTGACCGGCAAGGTTACCCATATAGAGCGTCATCCTAACTCCGACCATCTGTGGATCTGCCAGATGGATTATGGTCAGGGTATTGTGCAAATTTTAACCGGTGCGCAGAATGTGCATCAGGACGATATGGTGCCTGTTGCCGTTGTCGGCAGCCGTCTGCCTAACGGCATGAAGCTGAAAAAAGCTAAAATGCGCGGCCTTGATTCCTTCGGCATGCTGTGCAGCGCGGAAGAACTGGGCATCGACAGCAAGCTTCTGCTGCCGGAACAGAGAAACGGCATCTTCATCCTGCCGCCGGATACACCTATCGGTGTGGACATTAAAGAAGTACTGGGTCTGAATGACACTGTTATCGATATTGATTTGACTGCCAACCGTGCTGACTGCTTCAGCATCATTGGTTTAGCACGTGAGATTGCTGCCGTTACCGGCTGCAAGCTGAAAATGCCTGCACTGGAAGTTAAAGAAGCTGCCGGCGGCAATGCTGCCGAAATGGCTGCCATTAAAATTGAAGCACCTGATTTGTGCAAACGCTTTGCTGTACGTGTGCTGAAAAATATCAAAATCGGGCCTTCTCCCGACTGGATGCAGAAACGTCTGCGTGCCTGCGGCGTGCGTCCTATCAGCAATGTTGTCGATGTTACCAACTATGTAATGCTGGAGCTGGGTCAGCCCATGCATGCTTATGATTATGACAAGGTTGCCGACCATACTTTGATTGTACGTCGCGCTGCTAACGACGAAAAGCTGGTTACTCTGGATGACCAGGAGCGAATTCTGGACGAATCCATGATTACCATTGCCGATACCAGACATGCTGTAGGCCTGGGCGGCGTTATGGGCGGCCTGGAAACCGAGGTTACCGACGCTACCGTCAATGTTATGCTGGAAGCGGCTACCTTTAACGGCCCCAGCATCCGCCGTACTTCCCGCGCGCTGGGACTGCGCAGTGAAGCTTCCGGACGTTTTGAACGCGGTGTAGATACCGTTCTTACTCATAATGCGCTGAACCGTGCCGCTAATTTGCTGGAAGCAATGGGCGCGTGTGAAACCGTAGCCGGTATTGTGGAGGCTTATCCTGAACCGGTGCAGCCGACTGTTATCAACGTTGCTCCCGAAGCTATTAACGGACGCATCGGCATTACCATCAGCAGGGAAGAAATGATTGCTACCCTGACCAGCCTGCAGTTTGCAGTAGCTGAGGAGGGCGAAAACCTGCTTGTTACCGTACCCAGCTGGCGCGGCGATGTTACCTGCGATGCTGATATCAGCGAAGAAATTGCCCGTATTCACGGACTTGACCATATCCAGTCCCATCTGCCGGTGCTGGGCGTAAGTCAGGGCCGTCAGTTCGTTATCGAAGACGTCAAAGACAGCATCCAGGATTATATGGCCGGTGTAGGCATGAGCGAGGTTATGACCTACAGCTTTATCAATCCGTCCGCTTTTGACAAGCTGCAGCTGCCTGCTGACGACAGCAGACGTCAGGCTATCGAGCTTTTGAACCCCATTACCGACGAATTCAAGGTAATGCGTACCACCATGGCTGCCAGCCTGCTGAATGCAGCAGCGTACAATCTGGCGCGTCAGCAGTCCAAGGCTGCTGTCTTTGAGGTAGGCCGCATCTATCTGCCCAAACAGCTGCCGCTTAAAGAATTCCCGGAAGAACGCTCCATGCTGTGCGCAGTTATCAGCGGTAAATGCAATGATTTGAGCTGGTGCACCTGCCGTGATAATGTAGACTTCTACGATATTAAAGGTGTGGCAGAGGGCTTGCTGGCTAAACTGCAGTTTAACGATTATCAGTTAGTGCATCAGGCAGTGCCCTATCTGCATCCGGGCAAGAGCTGCGCTGTCGAGCATGACGGCAAGATTATCGGCTGGTTTGGCGAAGTGCATCCGCTGGTGCAGGAAGCTTTCGGACTGCCGCAGGAAGCATATCTGCTGGAGCTGGAAGTTGAGCCGCTGGTAGAATCTGCTACCGCAGTGCCTCAGTATCAGCATCTGCCTAAATATCCCAGCATGAGCCGCGATATTGCCGTAGTTGTTCCTGCCGAGGTTACCAACGCCGAACTGGAACAGGTTATCCGTCAGCATGCAGGCAAGCTGCTGCAGGATGTACGTGTATTTGATATCTACACCGGCAAGCAGGTTGCAGAAGGCTGTAAATCCATGGCCTTTAACCTGACCTACCAGGCTGCTGACCGTACCCTTACCGATGCGGAAGTAGACGCAAGCATGAAGAAGGTTATTGCCGAAGTAGGCGAAGCTTATAAAGCAAAACTGAGAGATTAAGGCATAAAAAATCCCCTGCTGAAATTTCAGCAGGGGATTTTTGCTTATGCTTCTGTATTGCGGCAGGGGCAGTCGCTGTTGCCGCAGAAATGGCGGAAACCGTCGCAGATGATGCAGCTGCCGCCTTCGATATGCAGGCGTTTGCCGTGGATGAGCAGGTCGGCCAGCTTTTGGCGGGCGCTTTCGTAGATAGCCTGTACCGATGTGCGGGCAATGCCCATACGTTGGGCGCATTCCTGCTGGGTAAGGCCTTCGCCGTCTAAAAGACGGATGGTTTCGTATTCGTCGATATTGAGGATGATTGTTTCCGCGGTGTCTGCGCCGTCGGGGATAAAACTGTTGGCGGCAGGCAGATTGCTGCGGCAGATATGGCGTTTTTTCAGAGGTCTGGGCATATTTTCAGTCCTTTGCTTTTTTCTTAATTATACCATATCTGGAGCAGCAGCAGGCTATTTTAGGTAAAATTTGCCGAAAATGGCAGCGTATACTTATTTAACAGGACACCTCGTAGGGAGGATTGCCGGAAAAATCGGCAATAGTGGCATGAGCTTCTGCAAGGTAGAAGACTGTAAAAATAGGATTAGCGGCAGTTTGGTACTGTCCTTTGACAATAGGATTCTGCATACATATTTCTTTTACTTCTCTGTTATCAGCGAATACTGCCTTGCCGTTAAGCCTAAGCCAGGCATAGGAAGGACTTATGACGGAGATTTCCGTATAAGGGTTTGCCTGCAGGTCTCGGTATACTTCTTTTTGATTATTGGTGCAAAACCACAGCTTGCCGGCATACTCGCAGATGAACATGAAAGGACGGCATTTTGCTTTACCGTCGCGACCTACAGTAGCAAGGTATTGGACAGGGTTGTCCTGTAAAAATTTTACGATTTTGTTCATGGCAGATAACCTCCTGGAATTTAACTGCTTTTATCTTACTGCTTCTTAGCGGAGCTGTGAAGTACGCACAATATTGTGGCTTGATTACCTCCAAGTAACTGCTTGCGTTATGATTTCAGAGAAAGTATAATTTTCTTAAATGAATGATGCATGCTTATCGTAGAAATTGTTAAATAAGGAGAACGCTTATGTCTGTGATCAAGAAGCCCTTGCCGGCTTGTCCTGTAGAAACCACATTGCTGCTGATCAGTGATAAATGGAAGGTGCTGATTTTGCGTGATCTCCTGCAGGGGACCAGGCGATTCAGTGAGCTGAAAAAATCGCTTGGACATGTATCACAAAAGGTGCTTACCACTCAACTGCGGCAGATGGAAGCCAGCGGCTTGGTAAGCAGGACTGTATATGCCCAGGTACCGCCGCGGGTGGAATACGCTCTGACAGAATTAGGCCGGTCGTTAAAGCCTGTGCTGGATGCCATGGTGTGCTGGGGAGAGCGTTACCAGCAAATGTATAGAGATTGATTTAGTCAGTATAATAATAAAACTGCAGCCCTTGACGGACTGCAGTTTTTTTCTTAATACAGGCCCAGCGGCTTTTCGCTGAGATTAATCATGATGTTTTTCTGTTGGGTGTAATGCTCAAGGATGACCTTGTGGGTTTCGCGGCCGATACCGGACTGTTTGTAGCCGCCGAAAGGCGCACCTGCCGGGATGGAATTATAGCAGTTTACCCACATACGACCGGTACGGATAGCACGGGAAACGCGGATGGCGCGGTTAATATCCTGAGTCCAGACTGCGCCGCCCAGACCGTAGATACTGTCGTTGGCCATGTCGATGACTTCCTGTTCATCCTTAAATTTGATGACTACGGCTACAGGGCCAAAGATTTCTTCCTGCGCTACGCGCATATCGTTGGTAACATTGGTAATCAGGGTAGGAGCTACGAAATTGCCTTTATCAAGACCGTTTTCAGTGAGCTTGTAACCGCCGCAGGCAATGGTTGCCCCTTCTTTTTTGGCGATTTCTACATAGTCAAGTACCTTTTGTACCTGGGCTGCGTAGATTTGCGAGCCCATCTGGGTATCAGCGCTGAGCGGATCGCCTACTTTGACGCTGTTGAAGCGTTTAACTGCTTCGGCAACGAATTTATCGTAGATGTCTTCATGGACAAAGACGCGGGAACCTGCGCAGCATACCTGGCCCTGATTAAAGAGGATGCCCAGCTGCAGGCCTTCCATAGCCAGCTCCCAGTTGCAGTCGGGGAAGAAGATGTTGGCAGATTTGCCGCCCAGCTCGAGGGTTGCGGGAATCAGTTTATCAGCAGCGGCTTTGGCTACATTCATGCCTACTTCGGTAGAGCCGGTGAAAGCCAGTTTGGACAGTCCGGGATGGTCAAGGATGTACTGGCCGGAGCGGGAACCTTTGCCGGTAATGACGTTGAATACGCCGGGCGGCAGGATGCCGTCGATAAGGCGGGCCAGTTCCAGCGCGCTTAAAGAAGTGTAGCTGGAGGGCTTGAGTACGGTGCAGCAGCCTGCTGCCAGTACAGGAGCCAGTTTCCAGGCCGCCATGAGGAAGGGGAAGTTCCAGGGGACGATTTGTCCGACAACGCCGATGGGCTCTTTTAAGACAAGGCTCATGGTGTTGTTGTCCAGCATGGTGGCAGTTCCTTCTTCGGCGCGGATGACACCGGCAAAGTAGCGGAAATGGTCTGCCGCCATAGGGATGTCGACAGTCATGGTCTCGCGGATAGGCTTGCCGTTATCCATGGTTTCAATCTTGGCCAGATGTTCTTTGTTAGCGTCGATAACATCGGCGATTTTCAGCAGTAAATCAGCGCGTTCTGCCGCAGTGGTATCTTTCCAGGCAGCAAAAGCTTTCCAGGCGGCTTCTACTGCTTTGTCAACATCTTCCTTAGTTGCTTCTGCGCAGGCTGCCAGGTATTCGCCGGTAGCAGGGCTGCTGGATTTGAACATACCGCCGTCAGATGCAGGTACCCACTGCCCGTTAATATAAAGGTCGTATTTTTCTTGTAGTAATTGAGACATAATAACAACTCCAATCATAATAAAGTTTTATTCTGAAAGGGATGTATTCTGGTTATGAATAAATTTCAGAAGTTACAGTTGCATTATAGAGATAGTTAACGACATATGTCAATAAATAAACAGAGAGTTTGCTTTTATTTCACAAGCTGTAATTTTTTTGTAAGTATTGATACAGCTTGAAGGCAAAAAAACAGCCTGCCTTTGCAGACTGTTTTCAGACGGTTTTAAGCATAATGATACCGAGCAGTATCAGGAGGATGCCGATTATGGCAGGACGCCGCAGGCGCAGGCGGAAAAGGACTTTATCTGCCAGCGTGGTGAGGACTATACCAAGAGCGCCGAAGCTGGCGTAGGCGATACTGAGCTCCATGCTTTGCAGCGCCAGACTGAGAAAATAAAAGGCGGCAGCGACTAAAAGCAGGGCAGTGATGCCGTAAAGCTTCTTCTGAAAGCCGTCGGATTTTTTCAGACAGATATTAGCCAGTACGTCGGTAACAACGGCGCCGATGATAAACAGGAAGCCTGTCAGAGAGGTAGGCATCTTACTCACCTCCTGTGGAGGTACCCTTTTCAATCAGTATTAAACCGGAAATAATAACCATAATGGACAGCAGCTTCTGCAGCGGCATGCTTTCGTTAAATAGTAAGCAGGCAATCAAAGCGGTCCCTGCCAGTCCTAAACCTTCCCATACAGCATAAGCTAAGCTGATGGGGATGGATTTGATAGCCTGGCTGAGGGCGATATAGGAAAGGGAGATAAATACCAGCATAAACAGATAGCCGATAAGTCCGTCTTGCTCCAGAAAATATTTCATTAAGGCTGTGCCGGAAACCTCCAGGAAGATTGCCAGCAGCAGCATGATTTTTGCTTGCATAAAATTCACCTTCTTTGCTTGCATATACCGGTAATTGCTTCTATACTAAGTATAAAGTATGGTGTAAGACCATAGTCAAGAGGTGAGAAAATGGCTCAGAAACTGTTTAAAACAGGTGAGTTTGCCAAGCTGTGCAATACTACCAAAGATACGCTGTTTCATTATGACAGCATTGATTTACTTAAGCCTGCACTGACGGCGCCTAATGGTTACCGCTATTATTCGGTTAATCAGATTTATTTCTTCGACCTTATTGCCACGCTGAAAGAGGTTGGCTTGAGCCTGCAGGAAATTAAGTCCTATATCAGTAATCGCGAGGTAGATACTTTTCTGATGATGCTGCGAGATAAAGACAGATTATTGGCGCTGGAGCAGGAACGTTTGCAGCGCCGTCGCAAGCTGCTGGCTAATACTATCAGGATAACGGAAAGTTCCTACGAGGTTGAAGAGGGAAAAATCATCTGCAGCGGATGTACAGAGGAATATATGATTGTCAGCGAGCCGGTACGGGAGAAAAACGAGAAAGTGCTGGCAGAGATCCTGGGCAGGCATCTGCAGTATTGCAGCAGATTTAATTATTATGATGATTTTGCCATCGGCGAGTTAATCGCTAAAGAGAATATTGCTGACGGCAGCTTTTATACTTCCTGCTTTTTTTCGCGTATCCAGAAAGCTGTGCGCAGCAAATTTTTGCATATCAAGCCGGCAGGAATATATGCCGTTAAGTATATCCGCGGGTCCTATGCGGATCTGGGGGCTGCCTACCGTGATTTTTATCACGAGCTTACGGAGGCTGGCAGGCAGATAGACAGCGGCATTTATCAGGAGGATATTACGAATTATCTATCGGAAAGTGATGCGGAAGATTACCTGATGAAGCTGTCGGTAAAAATAAAAAATCCGGCTTGAGTACAAGCCGGATTTTTGTCGTTATATTTATTTGAAGAACAGAGCATAATAACCGTTGAAGAAGATAATCAGCACTACCAGGGGCAGGATGTAGGTAGCGTAGAAGCGTATCCATTTGGGGAAGGGCACACCTTTGCCGGTGTCCGCTTCTTTGATGAAGTTATCCCAGCCCCAGCCGTAACGACTGGTACAGAAAGCAAGGTAGACCAGGCTGCCCAGGGGCAACAGGTTGTTGCTGACGAGGAAGTCTTCCAGGTCGAGGACGCAGGTGCCTTTGCCCAGCGGCTGGAAACCGCTCCAGAGGTTGAAACCGAGTACGCAGGGCAGGGAAAGCAGGGTGATCAGGATGATATTGAGACGGATGGTCTTCTTACGGTCCCAGCCGGTCAGGTCGCAGATGCAGGAAGTGATATTTTCAAATACGGCGATAACCGTAGACATAGCCGCAAACAGCATGAACAGGAAGAAGAGAGCGCCCCAGAAACGTCCGCCCGCCATTTCGTTAAATACGTTAGGCAGAGTGATAAAAAGCAGGTTGGGGCCGCTGCCAGGGTTGATGCCGAAGCTGAAGCAGGCCGGGAAGATAATGAGGCCGGAAGTGATGGCTACGAAGGTATCGAGCGTCATAATCCACATCGCTTCACCGGTCAGACGCTGTTCTTTGCCGATGTAGCTGCCGAAGATTGCCAGCGCGCCGATGCCAAGACTCAGGGTAAAGAAGGCCTGCCCCATAGCAGCAAAGATTACTTCGGAAATGCCGTGTTCAATAACTTTGCTGAAATCAGGATACAGGTAGTATCTGAGACCCTCGCCGCTGTTGGGCAGCATGACGGAGTTGGCTGCCAAAACCAGCATCAGTACCAGCAGGCAGGCCATCATGGATTTGGTGATGCGTTCAACGCCTGCTTTAACGCCCAGGTAGCAGATACCGAAGCAGGACAGGACGATAAGAATCATATTGCCTGCCATGGTTATAGGGTCAGACAGCAGGGAGACGAAGATATTGGTAACGCCGTCAGCATTCAGACCTACAAAGTCGCCGACAGCCATTTTGTAGAAATAGTACAGCATCCAGCCGGAAACCGTGGTGTAGAACATCATCAGGATGATGTTGCCGGCAATAGCGCCGTATTTGTACAGATGCCATTTCGTTCCTTTAGGCTCCAGTACGTCAAAAGATTTGGCTGCACTGCGGACGCTGGCACGGCCTACGGCAAATTCAGCTACCATGATGGGCAGTCCCAAGAGCAGCAGGAAGCACAGATAGATAAGTACGAAGGAAGCGCCGCCGTACAGACCGGTAATGTAAGGGAAACGCCATACGTTGCCCAGGCCGATGGCGCAGCCTGCCGAGATCAGGATAAATCCAAGCCTCGATGAAAAAGATTCTCTTTCCAAAACAAACATCCTCTCTTAGTAAACATAAAATGTCATAAGTGTGAATTTTTCGACATTATTCTAAATATTATAAGTTATTTACCGTTTAT
This sequence comes from uncultured Phascolarctobacterium sp., assembly GCA_900545025.1. Lineage (GTDB taxonomy): Bacteria > Bacillota > Negativicutes > Acidaminococcales > Acidaminococcaceae > URXU01. Next base: position 46,293 of record UQXH01000003.1, on the reverse strand, counting down.
TTGCAAGACGGGTTTCCATTGGATGTCTTAAATGTTACAAAAATATGGCAAAAAAGAAAACACTGTTAAAAAACTGCAGTCCTTTAACAGTGTTTTTGAATATTTTAGAGTGCTTTTTGCAGGAATGTTTCTAAGTCAGCTTTCGTCATAGCGCCTACTTTGGAAGCGATGACATTGCCGTTAGCGTCCAGCAGCAGGGAGGTAGGGATGCCCTGGATTTCATATTTGCCTGCTATGTCGTTGACGTTGCCGTAGCCTGCCGGGAAGCTGTAGCCTTTTTGCTGCATAAAAGCATTGGCTTCCTGCATGCTGTCGTCCAGGCTGATGGCAAGGAAGTTTATTTTGTCTTTATAACGCGGATAAACGGCATTGAAATGGGGCATTTCACCGACGCAGGGAGGGCACCAGGTAGCCCAGAAGTTTAAGAAGACCGGTTTGCCCCGCAGTTCGGACAGGCGGGACTTCGTCCCGTCCAGGTAGGTAAAGCTGAAATCAGGGGCAGCTTGCGATGTTTGAGCGGCGGCTGTAGGCGCAGCAGCGGTAGTTTTGGAAGTGTCAGCAGCGCAGCCGCCTGCCAAAGCGGCCAGAAGCAGCAGTACACAGATAAATATTTTCTTCATGGTTTCCTCCTTGTATTAAAATTTTTTGCCGATGGAAATAGCGTCAGCAGGACAAACAGTGCGGCATTCACCGCAGGCAATACATTCACGGTCGCCTACGTAGCGGCAGTCCATCAGGCATTTACGCATGCAGGCATCGCAGTGGATACACTTGGCTGCATCAATCTTGATACCGAAGAGCGAGATACGTTGGAAGAAGCTGTAAAAAGCTCCCAGCGGACATAAAAAGCGGCAAAAGGGACGGTAGATGAAGACAGATGCCCCAAGGATGATGAGCATTAAAAGTAGCTTCCAGTTAAACAACAAGCCTAAAGAACTGCGCAGGTTTTCGTTGACGATAGTCAGCGGCAGGGCCGCTTCCAAGGTTCCTGCCGGACAGATGAATTTACAGAAAGCAGGCACCCCTGTACCAGTAACCAGATAATAGGCAATGGGTAAAAGCAGGACGAAGACAGCCGCTATAAGATATTTTAGCTTGGCAAGTTGTGCCGTGCAGGCGCTGCGGTGAAGCTTAGGAGTCGGCAGCCTGTAGAGCAGTTCCTGCACCAAGCCGAAAGGGCAGGCCCAGCCGCAGATCAGACGCCCTAATACTAAGCCGAACAAAAGCAATGTCCCGATGACATAGAAAGGAAAGCGCAAAAAAACGCCGCTGAGCGAGCTTTGCAGTGCGCCGATAGGGCAGGCACCAAGGGCTCCGGGACAGGAATAACAGTTTAAGCCAGGCAGACAGACGCTTTTTGAGCTGCCCTGCCACAGTTTGCCCTGCCAGAAGCCGGGCAGGTTGCCGTTATATAGTAAGGTAGTAAGAAATTGGATGATTTTACGTTTAACCAATACCGATACACTCCAGACAAATTGTTGATGCTTTGCGCAGTACAGCAAGCGGCTGGTTTTGCAGGATGCCGCAGACCAGTGAGCTTACAGCGGCAATGAAGATAAAGATGCGCATAATTACCTCGCTTGTAAAACCGTATTTATTGGTATTATAACAAAGCCGCTGTTTGAATACTATAAACTTTATATAGAAAAAATATGTCTTTTTTGTGTTATTACGGCACAGGATTGAGAATGTGCTATACTAAGGCTAAAAGTACAGGAGGCGGTAAAGATGGCTTATCTGAAAAAAATTATTTTGACGACTTTGCTGGTTATCAGCTGCTGCGGCATTGTGCCGGCAGCGGAAGCCTATAACGGTGCGCTGGAAGATGCTGCCGTGACAGGTACGGCGCAGCTGGAAGTGGAGCCGGATATGGCGCTGATTAATTTTACCGTAAATGGTCAGGGACAGACTGCTGACGCAGCAGCGGCAGAAGCAGCAGAAAAAGCAGCTGCTGTAAAAAGGGCGCTGTTAGGCTGCGGTATCTTATCCGATGATTTGGAAAATGTCAGCTATGTGCTGCGGCCCATGTATAATGATAATGGTAAGGTTACCGGCTATCAGGCCGATAATACTGTCAAGGTGACTGTCAATGATGCGGCCAGGGTTGGCACGGTGATTGACAAAATGGCAGCAGCAGGCGCAAGCCGTATCGGTAATCCCGAATTTACCGTAAAAAATAAGGAGCTGCTGCAGCGACGCCTGCTCAGCGAAGCAGTTGCCGATGCAAGAAGCAAAGCTGAAATGCTGGCAGCAGCAGGAGGACGCAAATTAGGCAGGATGCTGAGCGTACAGGCGCATACTGTCAGTGATTTTGGCCGTGTTTACAGGAATATGGCAATGGCAAAGGCAGAAGCTGACAGCGTGCCTACTGTTATCGAGGCTGGTACAATTAACGTAAGTGCCAGTGTGGAAGCTGTTTTTGCTATGGAATAACAGAAATAGAAAAAGGACTGTTTCCTTGGGAAACAGTCCTTTGTGCTTTTTAAGCTTTAGGCAAAGTGTAATTTTGCAGTGCGGTAAAAAGTTCATTACTGCCGGGTACATTTTCAGTGCAAAGCTGCTTTAAGGCAGCAAAATTTTTTAACTCTTTGCCCCACAGAAAACAATCGCTGCCGTCGTAAGCTGCGGCTACGATAATAGCGCTGCTGTCTGTCGGTGTTTTGCCAAGTTCATCAGTCAAAAGCAGGTAATTATCACCAAAATCCATGCCGTAAACGATAATTTGTTCTTCAGGAGTGGCATCTTCCCAGAAGCCGAGAACGGCAAAATCTTCTGCTGTAAGCTGCATAGAGATCCCTCGCTTTATCTTTGTTGTTATTTACAGGATAAAACATTTTTGCGGATTTGCCAACCGTTTTAATGTATAATAATGAATTTTTAAAATATTATTTCTGCCAGAGTTTTTCCAAAAAATATAATGGGTTTGGGGGAATAAGGTGTAGAGCCAATAAACATTAAATAATGCTTATATTACTGTTTTGTAGTATAATTAGAAGCGTGATAAAATATGCGGGTGGTGTAAAACGTGAAAAAGCACAAGCAGGGCGCGCCGTTACAGGTGGAGTTCATCTGTCCCGGCTGCGGCAAACATCTGGCCTGGGCTCAGCCGGGAGCTATGCTCAGTTGCCCGGTGTGCGGCAAATGGGTAAGTGATGCCAACCGTAAAAAAGAATATAATGTTTATCTGCCGTCTGACAGCGAACAGACGGTGCTGTTTAATGAGGAGGAATAAGGATGCAGGCTATTTGGCAACAGGCAGAAGCCTTAAAAGAAGAAATGCAGGCAAGAAGAAGGGACTTGCACAGATTTCCGGAAACCGGCTGGACGGAGTTCCGTACTGCCAGCATGATTATAAAAGAGCTGCGTCAGTTAGGTTTTGAAGTTCTTTTTGGCGCAGACGTTATTGATGAAGCGTCCATGATGGGTGTGCCGGCAGAAGCAGAGCTGCAGCGCTACATGGACAGAGCTGTCAGCGAAGGAGCGGATCCTGAACTGGTTGCTGCTATGGCTGGCGGCAAGACGGGCGTCATGGGTATTATTCATGGGGCACAGCCGGGCAATACAGTAGCGTTCCGTTTTGATATGGACTGCAACGACGTAGAGGAAGAAGCCTGCGCAGAGCACAGACCGGCGGCAGAGGGCTTCAAATCCCAGCATACCAATGCTATGCATGCCTGCGGTCATGACGGCCACGTTACTATCGGTCTGGCGCTGGCAAAGCTTTTGGCTGCTAACCAGAAGCTGCTTTCCGGCACGGTAAAGCTGATTTTCCAGCCGGCCGAAGAAGGTGTGCGCGGCGCGTACGCTATGGTTAATAAAGGTATTGTTGACGATGTTGATTATCTGTTTGGCGGACACATTGGCTTTAAAGCAGTAGAAAGCGACAGCCTGGTATGTCTGACAGACGGCTTTTTAGCTACTACCAAGCTGGATGCTGAATACCGCGGCGTTTCCAGCCATGCCGGACTTGCTCCCGAACTGGGCAAAAACGCACTTCTGGCAGCGGCGCAGGCCAGCATCTCTCTCAATACTATTGCCCGTCACGGCAAGGGCGCTTCCCGCATCAATGTGGGCGTACTGCAGGCAGGTACCGGCCGCAATGTAGTGCCTGATATTGCGCTGCTGAAACTGGAAACTCGCGGTGCAGATACGGAAATCAACGAATTCATGGTTGCAGAAGCCAACAGGATGCTGCAGGCTTGTGCCGATATGTACGATGTCAGCGTCAAGGTTTCCAGGGCAGGCAGCGCACCGGCCTGCATGGCTGATAAGGAACTGAGCCAGGAGGTGGCGCAGCTGGCTAAGGAATCCGGCCGTTACAGCAAGATTATCGACTACATGGATATGGGCGGCAGCGAAGACTGCGCTTATTTCATGGAACGTGTACAGCAATGCGGCGGACGTGCGCTGTATCTGATGTATGGTACGGAGATTGCTGCCGGACATCATAACAGCCATTTCGATTTTAATGAGGACTGCCTGTGGAAGGCTGCCGGTATGCTGGCTAATCTGGCTGTTCATTATACTGCCAAATAAAGTTTTCTGTAATTTATCTTTGTTGCCAATTATTTGACATATTTGTCTGGTATAGTGTTAACAAGATAAAGTTATGGAGGGATTTATTATGAAGATAGCTAAAAAATTATTGTTAGGCGCCTCCTGCGCCATGCTGCTTGCCAATACAGCTTTTGCGGCGCTGCCGGAAGCTCAGGTGACGGAAGTGCCTGCTGTCAAAGCAGAAGAAGCTGCTGCTGAAACTGCTGTGGTACAGATTCCTGTACAGAATATACTTGTTACCAGCGGTAAGATTGTCAGTGTAGATGGTGAAAAAATCACCGTGAAAGGCGAAGGCAATCAGCCGGTAGTTTCTGTTATTGTTGGCGATAACACTTATCTTTTAGACGGTAAGGATGGCGACAGCAAGAAATTGAAAAACCTGAAAAAAGGTAAAGAGGTAACTGTTTACTATTCTCCGGTGATGACTCGCAGCCTGCCGCCGCAAAGCCAGGCTTTTGCCATTGTCTTAGGCAAAAATACTCCTAAGCTGGGCAAATTCTTCCAAGTTGCAGAAGTGCTGCCTGCTGAAAATGCTGAGGCAGTAAGACTGCTGAACAGCAATCATGATGTTATTGCTACTGTAAGCAAGGATGTCTGCAAAGATTATCGCAGTATTAAAGAGGGCGACAGCCTGCTGCTGTGGTATAATGTAATGACTATGAGCTTGCCGGGACAGACTAACGCAGAAAAAGTTGTTATTTTGCCGGAGCTCGAATAATAAAGAAGTATTTGAAGTGAGGTTGTTTAGATGAAGATTTTTATGGACACAGCTAATGTGGAGGAAATAGCAAGGTTTGTTGATTGGGGCGTGGTTTACGGTGTTACCACTAATCCGAGCCTGATTGCCAAAAGCGGCCGCAGCCAGGCAGAGGTAATCCCCGAGATTGCCGGCATGGTGGAAGGTCCTGTCAGCGCCGAGGTTATCAGCACCGAATGTGCCGGCATGGTGGAAGAAGCACGTAAACTGGTGCAGATTGCCGACAATATCGTAATCAAGATTCCCTGCATCCCCGAAGGTCTGAAAGCCGTAAAAATATTGAGTGCGGAAGGTATTAAGACCAATGTGACGCTGGTGTTCAGCATGAGCCAGGCGCTTTTGGCAGCCAGTGCAGGCGCTGCTTATGTAAGCCCGTTTATCGGCCGTCTGGACGATATTGGTGAAGATGGAGTGCAGCTGGTAAAAAATATTGTCCAGGCGTTTAAAAACTATGGTATCACTACCGAGGTAATTGCTGCCAGCATCCGTAATCTGGAACATGTGGAACAGGTTATGCTGGCGGGAGCGCATATTGCTACAATTCCTACCAAAGTATTGGAACAGATGATTAAACATCAGCTGACTGATAAAGGTTTGGCTCAGTTTTTGCAGGATTATGAAAACAGCCTGAAATAAAAAATCTGCCGTCATTTTTGACGGCAGATTTTTTTGCTGTGTGCTTGAGATGACAAACAGCAGTAAAATAAGTATAATATATTACTGCAAAAGTGAGCATAACAGGGGGAATAACAGTGAATCTGAAAAAATATTTTGCGGTCATGGCTGCTGCGCTGCTGTTATCCGCAGCTGGTACAGCAGCGGCAGAGCATCTGACCAGCGGCGAGGGCTTACCGGAAAACTGCAGGGAGCTGGAAGCTTCGGTAGCCAAGAGCGGACCGCTGCTGCTTTTTTCTGACAGTCCGGAAATGGTTTATCAGAAAGGCATTTTGTATCGTGACGTGGTAGAAGGTGATGTAAGGATTTTCTTCCATCATGTCAACGCTATGGACAGCAATAAGAAGATAGCCGTAATTTTGAAAAATAATCAGGGACTGCGCCCCAGTGAATATACTGTCAAGAAAAAAGGTTTGGGAGTTCCTTCCTGGAACTATATGTATGCAGGCAAGACTTCGCAGCAGGAGTATTTCAGCGATGTGCAGCAGACAGAAAGCGGCACTCTTGGCTTTAGCCGCAGCAAGGAACTGCTGACCGGTTATGGTATGCTGCTGGCGCCTGGCAAGCTGCTGGTAGGGACGATTGATCTGCATCTTTCCAGACCGGTAGAAATCAGCGTAGTGATGTGTGATTTGAAAAACGATTTGGAGCTGTTCAACAGCGATGCGCCGGTACTGCCGATGGATGAGCATCCGCTGCGAGGCAGTTTCCAGAATGCAGACTGGCAGTATAAGGTTAAAGAGCCTATCGCAGTAAGCAAGGATACTCCAGCCATGCTGGAATTGGCTGCCAGCTGTCAGGGCTTTGCCAAAGGCAAGGATGCAACTACGAATTTAGAGGCGGAAAACTATGGCAACTACGGCGTTATGTATGATGTAAGCTTTGAAATCGGCGGTACGGAAAAAGTAAAAATGCTGCTTAATCCTTTAGGCGGACTTTTTGCCGGTTATGGCGTGCTGGAGCATAACGGCAGCAGGCAGCTGGTAGCTTTGCCGGGAGAAAGCCTGTCCATTGGCGACAGCTATGACGATATGTTGGAGGTAGCTACTCTGGAGCCGGGTAAATATAATTTTATCTGGTCCCCGCCGGGAGCATCTAATCTGCCGGTAAGACTGTACTGGCAGTCAGCGGCGCTTTAAAAGACGCAGCTGCTGTTTGGTTTCCATGCTGACGCGGCGGCTTTCACAGATTTTCTGGATAGCTTTGTTGTGGGTAAAAGTGTCGAGTATATTGTTTTGCAGCAGCGGGATAGTGGCCTGCGGCTGCTGAATATAGAAAATGGAAACAGCCCAGGCGACTGCCATCCGCACATAATAATCCTGCGAGGGAAGTTTTGTCAGCAGATTTACAGCGTCGTGAACGTGGCTGTCGTCAGTAAAATAGGTCAGCAGCATAACGGCGGCAAAACGCTGAGCGTAGGCAGCTTCTGACTGACAGGCATCGAGGATGAGCTGCCAGTATATATCTGGATATTTTTTAGCTTCTTTAAGGGTGGCGCAGAAAATATCACAGACGGCCCAGTTATTGATTTTAGGCAGAAAACGAGTTATATATGCCAGCCTTTGGGAGAGCGGAATTTTAGCCAGCGCAATAACGAGTCCCTGCATGACAGTTTCTTCATAATAAATGTCTGTAAGCGGCAGCGCTTCGTCAAGATATTCCTGCCAGTTTTCTGCTGCGATAACTGCAGCTGTCTTGCGCAGCAAAGGCACCCGCACGCCGATAATATTTTCTACACCGGGCAGCAGGCTGCCGTGAAATTGCTGGTATTTAATATCCTGCATGGCAAGCAGTTTTTGACGCAGTTCATCAGGCTTCATTGTGGACACCGCCTTTAACAAAAATAAATTCTACCATTATAATATATCAGATTAAAAAGACAGGAAAGAGAGAAAACAGAGAATCATGGAACAAAAGCAATTAGTTATCGGCTGCCATCTTTCTTCATCTAAAGGCTATCTGGCCATGGGTAAGACGGCCTTATCCATTGGCGCGAATACCTTTCAGTTTTTTACCCGCAATCCCCGCGGCGGTAAGGCAAAAGCTGTAGACCCGCAGGATGCAGCGGCATTGATGAAGCTGGCAGAGGAAAACAATTTTGGCCCACTGCTGGCGCACGCTCCCTATACTATGAATCCCTGTGCTGCCGAGCCGCGTCTGCTGGAATTTGCCGAGATGGTTATGACAGAGGATTTGCAGGCTTTGGAATATCTGCCGGGCAATTTATATAATTTTCATCCGGGCAGTCATGTGAAGCAGGGAACAGAAACAGGCATTGAAAAAATTGCAGCCATGCTCAACAGAGTACTTTTTGCCGGGCAGCATACTACCGTGCTGCTGGAAACCATGGCTGGCAAGGGCAGCGAGGTTGGCCGAAGTTTTGAAGAGCTGGCGGCGATTTTAGATAAGGTGCAGCTGCAGGATAAGATGGGCGTCTGCCTTGATACCTGCCATATCTTTGATGCTGGCTATGATATTGTCAACAGTCTGGATGAAGTGTTGACCAGCTTTGATAAGCTGATTGGTCTTGGCAGGCTGCAAGCTATTCACTTGAATGACAGTCTTAATACGCTGGGCAGCAGAAAGGATCGTCATGCCTGCATAGGTGTCGGTAATATAGGGCTGGAAGCATTAACGGCAGTTATCAATCATCCGGCGCTGAAAAACTTGCCGTTTTATTTGGAAACTCCTAATGAACTGCCCGGTTATGCGGCAGAAATAAAGCTTTTGCGTGAGCGTTACAGAGCATAGGTTTAGAACATAAACAGAAAACCCCTCTCACAGTATTACTGTGAGAGGGGTTTTGTCTTGTACGGATATTATTTGTTTTCGCCGATAACTTTGTTGATGTCGGCAATCAGTGCGTCTACGTCGATGCCGTGAGCGCCTGCGCCCTGACCGATAGTTTCGTAATGAGCAGCCATGCAGCCTACGCAGCCCAGACCATAAGCTGCAAAAACCTCGAGGATTTCAGGGTGACTTTGAACTGCTTCGATAATGCCAGTGTCTTTAGTAATCATAAGTTGTAAACTCCTTTATATCTAAATTGATGTGTAAATAAACTTTACGTTTCTTATTATAACATTATTGCCTGCAAAATGACAAACTGGCATTGCAACAAATTTGTTAAATGTATAACGACGGGCAGGAAATTAGCCTGCGTTAAAAAAATACGTGCGACATTGGACAAAAGTATTGTTTTTTGGAAAATTTATCTGTATAATGGAGAAAAGTGGAGTAAAGTGGTGAAAGAAGGTGCAGCGATGTTATTGGGTGAATATGAACATGCCCTTGACCCTAAGGGTCGTATTGCTGTGCCTGCCAAACTGCGTGAAGCACTGGGCGGTAAATTCATCATTACCAAAGGCTTGGACGGCTGTCTGTTTGTGTACGACCTGGAGCAGTGGCAGCTTTTGGAAGCAAAACTGGCTTCTTTGCCTATGAGCCGTAAGACAGCACGTGACTTTACCCGTTTCCTTTTCGGCGGTGCCTGCGAATGTGAATGCGACAAGCAGGGCAGGGTGCTGATCCCCGCTAATCTGCGTCGACATGCGTCGCTGGAGAAGAACGCTATTATTGTAGGTGTGGGCAGCAGGGCTGAAATATGGGATGCTCAGAAGTGGGCTGAATACAATGAAGAAAATTCAGAGGACGTCAACGAGCTTGCCGAACAGCTTGCCGATTTGGGGATTTAATGATGAAAGGTTGCCGCTATGGAATTTAAACATGTGAGTATTCTTTTACAGGAAAGCGTTGATTTCCTGATTACAGATAAAAACGGTATCTATGTGGACTGTACGATGGGCGGTGCCGGTCACAGCAGAGGCTTTGCTTCCAGACTGGAAAGCGGCGGACTGCTTATCGGTATTGATCAGGACAGTGACGCCATCAAGGCAGCCAGTGAAAGACTGCTGGATAAGTTTGCCTGTAAGACAGCGGTAGCGCAGGCAAATTTTAAAGATTTTGCTTCCGTCCTCGACGGGATGGGAATAGACAGTATCGACGGCATCTTTTTTGATCTGGGGGTTTCCAGCTACCAGCTGGATACGCCGGAGCGTGGTTTTTCCTATATGCACGACGGCCCGCTGGATATGCGTATGAATAAGCAGGCTGAGCTTGACGCAGCCTACGTAGTCAATCACTACAAGGAAGCAGAGCTGGCAGAAATCATCCATAAGTATGGCGAGGAGCGCTGGAGCAAGCGCATTGCCCAGTTCATCGTCAAATACCGTCAGGAGCAGCCTATTACTACTACCTATCAGCTGGTAGACATCATTAAAAGGGCAGTGCCGAAAGGAGCGCGTCAGGATGGACCGCATCCGGCCAAACGTACCTTCCAGGCAATCCGCATTGAAGTAAACAATGAGCTGGGAATACTTGAAAATACGCTGCGTACGGCAGTAGACAGGCTTAAAAGCGGCGGACGTATCGGTGTGATAACTTTCCATTCACTGGAAGACAGAATAGTAAAACAGGTATTTGCCGAACTGGCGAAAGGGTGTACCTGCCCGCCGCAGCTGCCTGTATGTGTGTGCGGCAAGAAGCCGCTGCTGAAAAAGACAGGCAATATAGTGCCGTCGAAAGAGGAAGTTGAAGAAAATCCCCGGTCACGCAGTGCGCGGCTGAGATATGCGATAAAAATTTAAGGGTGCGTGAAAGCTGTGTTAGCAAGACAATATGATAATTATGCTTGGGAAGAACAATATCAATCGCCAAAGGTTGATGAAGAGGTAAAGATAAAGAGAGCTCCTGCGCGCGAAAGCAACAAAAATCTGCTGGCGCAGGTTTCTGTTATCGCGTTCGTCATCATGGCCACCTATCTGTGCGCCGTGGTAAGGAGCGGGACGGTCGTAACTGCCGGTAATGAGCTGCTGAGCTTAAAAGAAAGGGAAGTGCAGCTGATCAATAAAAATAACGAGCTGCGGATCGAAGTAGAGCAGCTGAAAGGGCCTGAACGGATTATAGGCATTGCTGAAAGCCAGCTGGGGATGAGCGTGGCGCGCAGCAATATCTATGTGCAGGCAGGAAATGTGAAAAATAATAAAGTTTATGCATTAGCGGGGAATTAAGCGTAGCCTTTTGTTAAACTTTATGATATAATTTCTGTAAGATTTTTAAGAGGCAGCCTTTAGGGCTGCCCTTTCAATTTTGGAGGACAATCTCATGGAAAAGCAATTAGCCGTACTTGTTGATAAATTGCCTGCAGCGCAGGTTTTCGGTACTGTCGATAAGGTTATTACCGATGTTACTGCCGACTCCCGCACCGTAGTGCCCGGCAGCCTGTTTATTTGTCTGCGCGGCGCTACTGTGGACGGACATCGTTTTTTGAATATGGCTGCAGAAAAAGGCGCCGTAGCTGCGCTGGTAGAAGAAATGCCGGCAGAAATTCCGGCCGGAATGACGCTGCTGAAAGTAGCGGATACCCGCAGCGCTATGGAAGAAGTCGTACCCTTTTTCTTTGACTATCCCGGTCAAAAGATGCGTATGATTGGCGTCACCGGCACCAACGGTAAGACCACTACTACCAATATTATCAGGCTTATCCTGCGCCGTGCCGGTTATAAGGTGGGCCTGATTGGTACTATCAATATTATGATTGAAGACCAGGTGACAGAAGCCCATAATACCACTCCTGATGTGGTAGATCTGCAGAAGGCTCTGTACGCTATGCAGTGTGCCGGCTGTAATTACGTGGTTATGGAAGTTTCCTCCCATGCGTTGGCGCTTAAACGTGTGGCAGGCTGTGAATATGACTGCGCCGTGCTGACTAATATTACCCAGGATCATCTTGATTTTCATAAGACACTGGAAAATTACCGCGATGCCAAGAGTCTGCTTTTTGAAGGCTTGAGCAAAGGCAGCAAACTCAATAAGAATGCTGTCTTCAATATGGATGACCCCAGTTCTGCTGTTATTAAAGCCAGGACTAATGTGCCGGTTATGACCTATGGTCATGGTAGTGACAACGATATCTATCCGCTGAGCTGTGTAATTGAAGCTAAACACATGCAGCTCAAACTGCATACTCCGGCAGGAGATATGGATTTGGCGTTGAAGATTACCGGTGAGTTTAACGCATATAATGTCATGGCCGCCGTTGCCGCGATGCTGGTAGAAAAAATCGACAGCAAGATTATCTGTGATGTGCTGAACGGCTTTGACGGCGTACCGGGACGCTTCCAGCTGGTAGAAGCAGGCCAGCCATATACCGTTATCGTGGATTATGCCCATACTCCCGACGGTTTGGAAAACGTACTGAAAACTGCCCGCTGCATTACCCGCGGCAAGCTGTGGACTGTATTTGGCTGCGGCGGTGACCGCGACAACAAGAAACGTCCGATTATGGGACGTATTGCGCTGGAGCTGGCTGACAATGTAGTCGTGACTTCTGATAACCCCCGTACCGAAGATCCGGAAAGCATTATTGACGAAATCTTCACGGCGCTGCAGCAGGTGTCGGAGGGTAAAGAAGTAGTACGTCTCAGCGACAGGCACGAAGCTATCGAATATGCTTTAAGTCATGCTGCTGACAACGATGTAATCATGATTGCCGGCAAAGGCCATGAAACCTACCAGATTTTAAAAGACCGTACCATCCACTTTGATGACAGAGAAGTGGTTATGCAGTATTGGAGTGAACATAAAAAATGATGAACGCAGAGCAGATTGCGGCAGCTGTCCAGGCGGACGGCTACACAGGTAAAAATATCGTCTTTACCGGCGTAACGACGGATTCCCGCAGTGTACGTCCGGGTGAACTGTTTGTTGCTTTAAGCGGCGGTAACTTTGATGGACACGATTACTGCGGCAAGGCTATTGAAGCCGGTGCTGCCGGTATCGTAATCTCCAAAGCCGTAGCTGATGTGCCGGAAGAAGTAGCTGTTTTTAAGGTAGCAGATACTTTGCTGGCTTTTCAGCAGATTGCCCGTGCTTATCGCAGAAGTTTTCCTGATTTAAAAGTATTTGCGGTTACCGGTTCCAATGGCAAGACCTCTACGAAAGATTTGCTGGCAGCTTGCTTAGGTGCTAAATATAAAGTTATTAAGACTCAGGGCAACTTTAATAATGAGATAGGTCTGCCTATGACGCTTTTGAGTATTACTCCCGGCACTGATATGGCCGTAGTAGAGATGGGCATGCGCGGACTGGGACAGATTGCAGAATTATGCGATATTGCTGAGCCTGACAGCGGCCTTATTACCAATGTGGGTGAAACTCACATGGAACTTTTGGGCAGTATGGAAAATATTGCCAAGGCTAAAAGTGAGATTGTGCTGAATCTGCCTCAAACAGGCTTTGCTGTTTTAAATGGTGATAATACTTATGTACGTTCAGCTGCTGCTAAGACTGCGGCGAAGGTAGTATATTTCGGTTTAGGCGAGGACTGCGATTATCGTGGCAGTGACATTCATACTTCTGCCCTGGGAACATCCTTTACCTGCACGGAAAAAAGCAGCGGCAAGAGCATAGCTGTAAGGCTGCAGCTGATTGGCGAGCACAACGTATATAATGCGCTGGCTGCTATTGCCGGTGCTGCCTGCTACGGCGTGCCGCTGGAAGATAGCGCTAAGGCACTGGCAACTGCGCGCTTGACCGGCAGTCGTCAGGAAATTATCTATATCGGCGATATTACCTTTATCAACGACGCCTATAACGCCAGCCCTGCTTCCATGGAGGCAGCGCTGAAAACTTTGGCCGAGGCTAAAAAAGCAGCTCATGGCAAAAGCCGCACGGTGGCCGTGCTGGCTGATATGCTGGAACTGGGCAGTATTTCGGAGGAAAGCCATCGCAGAGTGGGTCGCTGGGCCGTGGAAACAGGCGCCGACCTGGTGCTGACCTATGGCCAGGAGGCTGCCTATATCAGTGATGAGGTACGCAGACTGGGCGGTAACGCTGTGCACTGCGCTGACCGCAAAGAGGCTGCCGATGTGCTGCGCGCGACTGCGGCGGCAGGCGACATCATCCTGCTGAAAGGCTCACACTCTATGCAGGCAGATAAAATGCTGGAATTGTTTAAATAAATATTCAGAGAGGTAAATAATGTTATCTTTATTGGGAATGTTGGCGACATCGTTTGTCATCTGTGTAGCAATCGGGCCTTTCCTGCTGCCGTTCCTGCACAGGCTGAAATTCGGGCAGAGCATCCGTGAGTGCGGACCGGCCAACCATCTGAAAAAAAGCGGTACGCCTACCATGGGCGGTATCATGATGCTGGCTGCCATGGCCCTGTCGCTGGCAATCTGGGGTGATATGACCCCGACCGTTATTATTGCGCTGGTACTGACTTTCGGTCATGCCATAATCGGTTTTATTGACGACTATATCAAAGTAGTAATGCAACGCAATCTGGGACTGACGGCAATCCAGAAGCTGGCTATGCAGTTTGTGCTGGCAGGTGCGTATGTTTATTATGCAGAGGTACATGGCGGCGACCAGGGGCTGTGGCTGCCGGGTACGGATATCACCATTGATATGGGGCTTGCCTATTATGTACTGGCTTTCGTACTGCTGGTAGGAACAACCAACGCCGTCAATCTGACTGATGGTCTGGACGGACTGGCCTCCTGCGTCAGTGTGCCGGTGACGCTGATCTTTGCGGTTATCGCTTATCTGGGCGGCGCTGCCGACTTGAGTGGCTTTGCGCTGACTATGACCGGCGCCTGCCTGGGCTTTTTAGTCTTCAATCATTATCCGGCGAAGGTATTCATGGGAGATACAGGCTCTCTGGCGTTGGGCGGCGGTGTGGCTGCTTTGGCGCTGCTGACGAAGACTGAACTGCTGCTCATTCTTCTGGGCGGTATCTATGTTATCGAGGCTGCCTCCGTTATCATCCAGGTTACTTATTTCAGATTAAGCGGCGGCAAAAGAATTTTCCGTATGAGTCCTATCCACCATCATTTTGAACTGGGCGGCTGGAGAGAAACGAAGGTAGTAGCAGTATTTACTGCAGTCAGCTGTCTGTTTTCTCTGCTTTCTTTGGGATTATGGCTGTTAAGGTAGGAGGAGTGAGCAATGTCTGAGCAGAAAGCGGTAATAGTCTACGGTACCGGCATCAGCGGTGTGGGCGCGGCAGAAGTGCTGGCGGGACACAATAGACAGGTTTTTTTATATAACGATAATGAATGCAGTGTAGAAAATGACTTACTGGAGCTTTTGGCGCGCAGCGGCGGCAGATTAGTCTGCGGCGGCTTTGCCGACATCTTGCCGCTGGCGGGAACAGTAGTGCTTTCTCCGGGTATCCCGGCAGAAAATGCCAATGTGCAGCTGGCGCAGCAGGCAGGCGTGGAGGTAATCAGCGAGATCGAGCTGGCTTACAGATTATATAGCGGCCATATAGTGGCTATCACCGGTACCAACGGCAAAACTACTACTACTACGCTGGTAGGTGAGATGCTGAAAAAACTGCCGGTAACGACGGCGGTGGGCGGCAATATCGGTCTGGCTTTGTCCAAAGAGACTGAAGGACTTGCTGCCGAAAGCTGGATTGCTGCGGAGCTGTCCAGTTTCCAGCTGGAATTTGTACGTGATTTTTGCCCTGACATTGCTGTGGTGCTCAATCTGACACCTGACCATATGGAAAGACATCATACCATGGAAGCCTACGGCGCTGCCAAAAAGAATATCTTCCTGCAGCAGAGAGGCGAGCAGGTAGCGGTGCTCAATTATGACGATACGAAAGTGCGCAGCTGGGGCAAGGAAGCGCACGGACGCGTTTGCTATTTCAGCCGTAAGGAAGAACTGGACGAAGGCGTCTATATCAAAGACGGTGTTTTCACTATCAGCTGGCAGGGCAGGCAATATTCTGTTTGCCGCGTAGACGAGGTGCATCTGTTCGGCGGTCATAATGAAGAAAATATCCTGGCGGCTGTGGCCTGCGGCTTCTTTGCCGGTGTTGCGATTGAGGACATGGCAGAAGTATTGAAAAACTTCAGGAGCATTGAGCATCGTTTGGAGTATGTAGCGACTATTAACGGCGTGCCCTATTACAATGATTCTAAGGCTACCAATACGGATTCTGCTATAAAGGCGCTGGAAGCCTTTCCTGCTGGTCATATCATCCTGCTGGCCGGCGGCCATGACAAGATGACCGAGCTGGAAACCATGATGGGGGTAGTTAAAGAAAAAACTGATTTGCTCATCCTCTTAGGCGAGGCTAAGGAGCGTTTTTATCAGGCGGCTAAGGACTGCGGCGTGAAGAATATCCAGCTGGCAGATTCCTTTGCAGACGCAGTGCAGAAAGCTTATGAAGCGGCGCACGCACCGCAGACCGTACTGCTTTCTCCGGCCTGCTCCTCGTATGATATGTTCAAGAATTATCCCGAGCGCGGACGCTGCTTTAAACAGCTGGTACGTGCTTTGATTAAATAGATTGAAGGAGGCTTCCTAAGTGAAAGTCATTCTTTCCGGCGGCGGTACAGGGGGACATATTTATCCTGCGCTGACTATCGCGGACCAGATAAAGAAGCTGGCTCCGTCTGCCGAGATTATTTTTATCGGCACTGAGCACGGGCTGGAAAAGGATATAGTGCCACGGTACGGATATCCGCTGAAATTTATAGAGGTAGCCGGTTTCAGACGCAGTCTGAGCCTTGACACGCTGCGCAGCGCAGTCAAGCTGTTCCGGGGGCTGCATGATGCTTACAGTATTATCAGACAGGAAAAGCCTGACCTGGTTATCGGTACGGGCGGCTATGTCTGCGGACCGGTAGTGCTGATGGCGGCGCTGAAAGGCATCCCTACCTGTATCCAGGAACAGAACGCCATGCCGGGAGTAACCAACAAGATTCTGGCGCATTATGTGAAGAAGGTCTTCCTTGGCTATAAGGAAGCTGAAAAATATTTTTCCGGTAAGACTGCTAAAGTATTTACCGGTAATCCTATCAGGACGGAAATCCTGTCCTATACTAAAGACGCAGCCATAAAAGAGCTGGGGCTGGATAAGGATAAAAAGACAGTTCTGGTTTCCGGCGGCAGCCGCGGTGCGCGCAGCATCAATAATGCTATGCTGGAAGCAGAGGCTGCTTTGGCAGGCCGTCATGATGTGCAGGTGCTGCATGTTACCGGCGATGTCAATTATGAAGAGTATCTGCAGAAAATGCAGAAGCAGGGCATAGAGGGCGACAACATCATCGTTAAGCCCTATCTGCATAATATGCCGGCGGCGCTGGCGGCTGCTGACATGGCAGTATTCAGGGCCGGCGCCATAGGATTGGCGGAACTGATGGCGAAAGGTATTCCTTCCGTACTTGTTCCCTATCCTTATGCTACGGCCAACCATCAGGAGTTTAATGCCCGGGCGGTAGAAGCCTGCGGCGCAGCCAGGGTGGTACTGGATAAAGAGCTTACAGGCGAAAGCCTGCTGGAGATTATTGAACACTTATTAGTGCATAACGAAGAATTAAAAAAGATGCAGCAAGCTGCACAAGGACTGGGCAGGCCGCAGGCGGCGGAAACCATTGCACGGCAGGCACTGGCCCTGATAAAGAGTTAGGGAGGCGCTTTTGTGATCAAGGATTTGCACAATATTCATTTTATCGGCATCGGCGGTGCCGGCATGAGCGCTATTGCTTATGTCCTGCTGAAACGCGGCTATCATGTCAGCGGCTCTGATTTGGCGCAGGGACGTATGTCGGCGCATCTGGCGCAGGAGGGTGCCACTATCTATATAGGACATAAGGCTGGACAGGTCGAGCATGCAGATGCGGTAGTTGTGTCTACGGCTATCCATCAGGATAATCCTGAACTGGTTGCAGCTAAAGCAAGCGGTATCCCGGTGCTGCATCGCAGTGATGTGCTGGCGGCAATCCTCAACGACGCAGCCGGCGTGGCTGTTGCCGGCGCGCATGGTAAGACTACTACCAGCGCCATGATTTCCTGCATTGCCGCTGAAGGCGGCGTTGACCCGACTGTCGTTATCGGCGGCGAGGTAAGCAGCCTGGGCGGTAATGCCCGTAACGGCAATGGCCGCTTCGTTGTTGCGGAAGCAGATGAGAGCGATGGCTCGTTTTTAAAATTCCATCCCTTTTTGGCAGTAGTGACGAATATTGAAAATGACCACATGGATCATTACGGTACGGAAGAGAATATTTACGCTGCTTTTAAACAGTTTTTGGAAAATATCCAGCCGGGCGGCAAAGCAATCCTCTGTATAGATAATGCCAAGGTGAAGCGGCTGGCAGGAGAAACTTCTGTGCCGGTTATTACCTACGGACTGGAGGATTCCGGCGCCGCTTATACGGCGCGCAATATCCGCTATAATGCGGACGGTACCGTGTACAGCCTGTATGCAGACGGCAGCTTTGTTACCGAGGTAAGGCTGACTGTGCCGGGCAGACATAATGTCCTCAATTCTTTAGGAGCTTTTGCTGCCGGACGGGAAATGGGCGTCGCTGTTGACAGTATCTTGGCTTCGCTGCATAAATTTGGCGGCGCGAAACGCCGTTTTGAAACTAAAGGCAGGGTAGGCGGCGTCTGGGTGGTAGACGATTATGCTCATCATCCGACGGAAATAGGCGTAACGCTTAAAGCTGCGCGTCAGACACAGCCGCAGCGCCTGATCTGTGTCTTCCAGCCCCATCGCTATACGCGGACGCAGCTCTTGTTTGATGAATTCTGCGGCTGCTTTGAGGGCTGTGATAAGCTGATCCTGACAGATATTTATTCTGCCGGTGAAGCTCCTATCGAGGGCGTCAGCAGCAAGGCTCTGGCTGAAGGTATCAAAAGCCGCGGGCAGCAGGTAGAATACATCCCTTCGCTGGCAGGAGTGGAAAGCTGTCTGAAACAGTGTGCGGCAGCCGGCGACTTGATTATGACTATCGGCGCCGGTGACGTTTACAAGGTCGGCGAACATCTGGTGGAAGAAATGAGGGCGAAAGAAAATGAATAAACAGGATACAGTAGCAGTAGTAATGGGCGGTCCGTCCTCCGAGGCGGTTATTTCCCGCGTAACGGGTACGGCGATTGCTGACGCGCTGGAAGAAAAGGGCTATAAGGTGGCAAGAATCGAGCTGGAGCCCCTGACATTGCGCAGCCAGCTGGAAGGATGCGGCGCTAAAGTAGTTTTCAACGCTGTACACGGGATGTACGGCGAAGACGGCAGACTGCAATGCCTGCTGGAAGCCATGCATATGCCCTATACCGGCAGCAGGATGCTGGCCAGTGCGGTTGCTATGGATAAGGTGGCGACTAAGAAATTCCTGGTAGCGGAAAAGATTTCGACACCGGATTATCTGATCTTCAATAAAAAAAGCGGTCTTAATCTGCAGGAGATGCAAGACGAAATTTGTAAGGTTTTAGGCACGCAGGCAGTTATTAAGGCGGCTGACCAAGGCTCCAGCATCGGCGTAGTGATTGCCAAAGCCGCAAGTGAAATTATTCCGGCTTTGGAAGAAGCATTTAAGTTTTCTGAGAATGTACTGGTAGAAAAATGTATTCAAGGCAGAGAGCTTACGGTTTCCTTAATGGAAGAAGACGGTCTGCCCAAAGCTTTGCCGGTAATCATGATTGCCCCCCATTCCGGCTCTTATGATTTCCATTCTAAATATACCAAAGGCGCAACAGATTACCTGGTACCGGCGCCGCTTTCCGAAGCTGTTACCAGACAGGTGCAGGAGCTGGCTGTCAGGACTTATCTGACTTTGGGATTGAGCGGCGTAGCCCGCGTCGATGTGATGCTGGATGAAGCGGACCAGGGCTACGTGCTGGAAGCCAATACCGTGCCGGGAATGACTCCTACCAGCCTGGTGCCTAAAGCTGCGGCGGCAGTAGGCATTTCTTTCCCTGAACTGTGTGAAAAGATTTTAGTGAGCGCAAGATAAAGAAAAGAGAGGCAGGTGCAAGATGGAACAGACTTTACGCGAAAAATTACGTGCAGACCGCAGGAGAAAGCGTCTGCGTCTGTTGCGCCTGCTTGTATATCTGGGGATAATCATCGGCCTTATCACAGCTGGCTGGCGCTACGTGCACCAGCCGGGCTTTGCCTTCGGCTCCGTCGATATCAGGGGCACAAGTAGGCTGACGGAACAGGATATTATTGCAATGGCAGGCTCGCAGCCGCCCTTTAACCTGTTCACTGTCAGTGCCGATAAGGTGAGGACGGCCTTGGCCCATGATACACGCTTCCAGGCTGCCGATGTGCGTTATATGTGGCCCGGGGTACTGCGTGTGATTGTGCAGGAAAGAGAGGCTGCCATCTACGTGGCCAATTCTTACCAAAGCTATCTGAAATTGGATTACAGCGGTATGGTGCTGGATGTAACGGCCGCCATACCTGATGCCAATGCGCCGCTGCTTGTCGGTGAAGACTGCGGCAATGTTTATATCGGCGAAACTATTACCAATCCCCGCGTGCTGAACATCCTGCACTTTTTGGATAAGATTGGTCATGACACCAACGACCAGATTGTAGAAATCGTCGTTGACGCTGCGCAGCAGGTAAGGGTGCAGCTGCGCGGAGGCTATCCAGTATTGCTTGGCAGTGCGGATACGGTTACAGAAAAAGCCGCTGTATTCTGTACTGTATTTAATGAGATAAAAGATAAGAAAATTCAAGCGGAATATATTGATTTAAGTTTTGCCAAACCGTACATCAGGCTTAACGGCAATGAAAATGAGGTAATTTTGAAGAAATGAAGGAACCGGTAAAACTTGATTTAAAAGCCAGGATCGTCGTAGGACTGGTATTCGTAGTCTTAGGCTTTATGCTTTCCGTACAATTTAAGACTACGGAAAGACAGAAAACTATCCATTTTGAACGCGTAGAGGACTTGTCCGAGCGTTTGAAGAGCGTGGAAGCGGAAAAAGAACAGCTGGAGGATGAGCTGGATAATCTGCGTAAGAACGGCAGCGGCGCCTTGATTGACAGCGAGATGGAACGTCTGACGCTGCTTTCAGGTACGACTGACGTTAAAGGCAGAGGCGTGGAAATCGTGCTGGATGACAGCAGCATACCTTCACGCCCCGGCGAGAATCCTAATCTGTACATTATCCATGATGAAGACCTGCTGCGCGTCTTAAACGAGCTGCGTGCGGCAGGAGCCGAGGCGATAGCGCTGAACGACCAGCGTATCGTGGCTATGAGCGAGGTACGCTGTGCGGGACCGACGGTCTCGGTAAACAATGTGCGCAGCGCGCCGCCGTATACCATCAAGGCGATAGGCGACCCGAAGAATCTGACCAGCGCTTTGCGTCTGCGCGGCGGCGTAGTGGAGACCTTTGAATTCTGGGGTATCCACGTCAAAATCAATACGTCCGACGATATCCATATTCCGGCCTTTAAAGGTATGCGTGCCTTTGAATATGCGCAGCCGGTAGAGAAGGAGGAAGGCAAAAAATGATTTATTATGTCCTCGGCGGGCTGATAATCGGTATTACTCTCGGCATTTACTGTCCGTTTGCACTCCCTCTGGAATATGCCAAACTGCTTTCCGTGGCGGTGCTGGCCGGTCTTGACGCCGTCTTGGGCGGTATCAGGGCGGCTATGGAGGGTAAGTACGATACGGAAGTATTTATTTCCGGCTTCTTCGTCAACGGTATCCTGTCGGCAATCTTATGTTATGCCGGCACCATGCTGGGCATAGATTTGTATATGGTGGCAGTGCTGATTTTCGGTATGCGTATCTTCCAGAATCTTGCCATCATCAGACGCCTTTATATTGGAAAATGAATTTTAGATTCAGCAGGAGATTTCAGACTGCTTGTTGAATTAAAAAATTTAACAGTTTTATAATAAATTTGATACCCAGAATTAAGGGGGATTTGCAGATATGTTTGAAGATGTTGAAACTAAGATTGAAACGCTTGCCAATATCAAGGTCATCGGTGTAGGCGGCGGCGGCAACAATGCCGTAAACCGTATGATTACCGCAGGCGTCAGAGGCGTAGAATTTATTGCTGTGAACTGCGATGCGCAGGCGCTCTTGCTGTCCAAGGCAGAGCAACGCATCCAGATTGGTGAGAAGCTTACCAAGGGCCTGGGCGCAGGTGCTAATCCTGAAATCGGCGAAAAAGCAGCCGAAGAATCCCGCGAGCAGATCATGGAAGCGCTGAAAGGTGCTGACATGGTATTTGTAACCGCAGGTATGGGCGGCGGCACCGGTACCGGTGCTGCGCATGTAGTGGCAGAATGCGCTAAAGAAGTAGGCGCGCTGACTGTCGGCGTTGTTACCAAACCGTTCTGCTTTGAAGGTAAACGCCGTATGAACCAGGCTGAAAGCGGTATCGTCAACCTGAAAGAAAAGGTTGATACCCTTATTACCATTCCTAATGACCGTTTGCTGCAGGTTATCGACCGCAGGACTTCTATGCTGGATGCTTTCCGTATTGCCGACGACGTACTGCGTCAGGGCGTGCAGGGTATTTCTGATTTGATCGGCGTGCCCGGACTTATCAACGCTGACTTTGCCGATGTTAAGACCATCATGTCCAACGCAGGCAGCGCGCTGATGGGTATCGGTACTGCTAAGGGTGAAGGCGGCGCGCGTGCAGCGGCAGAAGCTGCTATCAAGAGCCCGCTTCTGGAAGCGTCTATCGACGGTGCGCAGGGCGTATTGTTCAACATCACCGGCGGAAGAGAACTGTCCTTGTTTGATGTAACCGAGGCTTCCAATATCATTACCGAAGCTGTCGATCCTAACGCCAATATCATCTTCGGCGCCGTAATTGATGAAAGCCTGGAAGATGAAATCAGGGTAACCGTTATCGCTACCGGCTTTGAAAAGAAGAATCCTTCCGTACCCGGCGGCAGCCCCCGTACTATTTATGGCGGGCAGCAGTCTACGATTAAGAATCCTGAACACCACACCGGCGAACAGCACAACGGCGGCGGTCTGTTCAAACCTAATTTTAATAAAGATAATACGGAGATTCCGCCCTGGCTGCGCGGTTAATTTAGTTCATGCTAAAGCCTGTGATCATTGTCACAGGCTTTTTGTTGTGCGGCTCAAGTAAGCCGGATATTTTACAGGCAAGTGTAAGATATGTTATAATAACATAAAATATCCGGCTGCTGGCAGCAGGATGTATGGATCGTAACAGTGTTAAGTGAGGATGTGAAAGAAATGAGATGTCCGTTTTGTTCTTATCATGACAGCAGGGTTGTCGACAGCCGTTCGGTAGAAGAAGGCAATTCTATCAGACGCCGCCGGGAGTGTCCCAAATGCGGCAAACGCTTTACTACCTACGAAAAATATGAGGAAGCGCCGCTGGTTGTTAGCAAGAAGGATGGCCGCCGCGAGCTGTTTGACGGTAAAAAGCTGCTGGCAGGTCTGCTCAAGGCGTTTGAAAAACGTCCGGTGTCCCTGGAAAAGGTACAGGAGATTGCTGACAGCGTAGAAAGAGAAGTGCGTCAGCGCGGCGAAAGCGAGATTGACAGCACCATTATCGGGGAAATCGTTATGAAGCATCTGGAACAGACCGACCAGATTGCCTATGTACGTTTTGCTTCCGTATATCGTCAGTTTGCCGACGTGAATAATTTTATGCAGGAACTGCAGCGGATTATGAATAAGAACAATATTATCAATCCTGAGGGAAAATAAAAGAGGCTGTCCGTTTTATATACGGACAGCCTTTAGTTTTTTTATTCTTTTTAGGCAGAAAAAAACAACCTGCCTTTGCAACAGGTTGTCGATGCCAAAATTAAGCCATAGCGTTAACTTTTTTAGCGAGTCTGGATTTTTTGCGAGCTGCAGCATTTTTATGGATAATGCCTTTGCGAGCTGCTTTATCAATCAAACCGGAAGCAATAGCCAGAGTAGCTTTTGCGTCTTCTTGAACGCCGGTTTCGGTCAGAGCAACAACTTTGCGGGATGCGTTACGGAGAGCTGCTTTGATCGGTGCGTTTTTAGCACGACGTTCTGCGTCGGTTTTTACACTGCGGATAGAAGATTTAATGTTCGGCAACGAAATTCACCTCCTGAAATTACTTGTACTGGAATATTCTATCATGGTCTGGCACTTTTAGCAAGGTTTTTGTGAAAAAAATCCTGTATATCAGTCGATAAACTCGGTGACGATTTTACCTGCGGGGATGTCTGCCAGAGTCCTGGGGGCTAAAGGTGTTTCAGGATAGCCCAGCGCCAACGCGGAAATAGCCTGGTAACCTTCCGGCAGTCTCAGCGCGTCGATAAGTTCGGGATATTGGGGAATACGGTTCAGCATCGCCCAGAGATATACGCAGCCTAAATCAAGCTCGGTGGCTGCCAGCTGCATGTTCTCCATAACGCAGCCTACATCGGCGATATAGACCAGCTGTTCGTCAGCCTTAGGCTTGGCGGAGACGATGATAAGGGTAGGCGCGCCATAAAACGGATTGTAGGCGGCGTTGCCGAAAGCCTTGCCGCAGTAAGCGGCAGTTTTTTGCAGCAGCCCGGCGTTTTGGACTACGGCGATATGCAGGTCTTTATAGGCGCTGTGTCCCACGGGAGCGGCGTAAGCTGCCTTTAAGATAATATCGATTTTTTCCTTTTCTACCTGCTGCGGCAGATATTTGCGGGTAGAACGGCGGGTTGCCAGAGCGTCCAATGTATTCATGGGTAATACCTCCATAGTATGTAATTTATTAAGTATATTGTAACAAATATTATATAATGGGACAGCAAACTTTTTGTGAAAGAAGATGGTGAAAGACTGCGGCGGGCAGATTGACATAAATTTAATTTTGCGTTATACTAAATATAGTTAGACGGCTAATTATATAAGGAGTGCTTATGGAAAATAGATTTATCCCTACCAGGGAAGCTTTACAGGATTTTGCGAAAAAGTTTCCGGAAATAAATGCTACTTCTGTGGAAACGCTGATTCTTTTTAAACATACGGCGGATTATGTCCAGCATAAGATTTTTGATATTCTGGAGCAGCAGTACAATGTTTCGGAAGGTAAACTGGTAGTAATGATTGCCCTGTATCAGAGCAGGCGGCCGCTGGCGCCGTCAGAACTGGCAGAAAAGGCTGGCGTGACAAGGGCTACTATCAGCGTCATGCTGCGGCGTATGCAGCGAGACGGACTGGTCTGTCTGAGCGGCAGTCAGGAAGATAAACGTGCCAAGACGGTGGAACTGACAGAGAGCGGACGCGCTTTCATCGAGGAGCTCCTGCCCAGTCATTTTTTACGTATTGCCAGCCTGGTAAGCAGTTTTTCCGAGCAGGAAAAGCTGCTCCTTATCGGGCTGCTGAAAAAGCTGCTCTCTTCTCAGTAAGAGAGTTTCTTTTTTACCAATATAGTTAGCCGGCTTATTATATGGAGGCGTAATATGGAAAGCAGAAAACAATATATGTCATGGGGAAGGATTTTTTTATTTATCCTGGCAGCGGGAGGACTGGTGCTGACATTTCTGGGAAATGATGCAATCAGTATGGGCCGTAGGCAGAAAGAGGGCATACTGACGGCGGAACAGGTAAATCTGGCCTTTCAGGATATTGGGGGCAGGCTGATACTGGAAAATGTAAAAGAAGGACAGCTGGTCAGACAGGGCGCCCTGCTGATGCAGCTGGACAGTACGGATACAGATCTGGCTATTGCTAGGCTGCAGGCGCAGATCAGGCAGAGTAAGGGCAGTATCGATATCGGACTGGAGCGTGCCGATACGGAGGAGGAACAGGCTTACCGCAGTATCGAGCAGGCCAAGAAAGGTTATGATGCTGCCACGGCTACCTTTGCCAATAAAGAGCTGTATTACCGGCGCATGGAGGATCTGCAGCAACAGGGAGCAGTATCGCAGCTGGAACTGGACAATGCCAGAATGGATCTGGATGTCTGCCGGGCAGATATGATTAAGGCGGAACGGCTGTTGAATGAACTTCTGGCAGGTACCGGCAAAGCTGACAGAGAGCAGGTTTGGGCGACTGATAATGCTGCCGGGATTTATCTGCCGCTTATCGACCAGGAAAGGCGGAGCCTGCAGAACGACAGATATAATGTAGAAAGTATGGAAGTTGAGCTGCGGGAACTGCAGGTGCAGAAAGAGCGTCTTAACCTGCTGGCCTCCGAGGATGGCAGGATACTGAAGATTATTGCTAAGCAGGGCGAGATGGTGGCGGTAAATGCTCCTGTAATCCTGCTGGAAAGCAGAAGGCTTTATTATGATATTTATGTGGATGAAAAAACAGCGGCCATATTGCGTGAGGGAGATACCGTTATTGGCGAGGCGGTAGCCGACGGACGCAAGGTGCCGGGTACGATAAGGCTGCTGACGGCTGCGCCGGGTTTTGCCGATATCAGGATGAGCAGAGAAAAGGGCCAGGCTGATATGGCTTCTTTCCAGGTCAGAATCTATATTGACCCGGATGCCGATATATTGGCAGGAATGACGATCAGGGTGAGTGATGATGAACTCCATAAAAGAAGAATTTGATTATATGCTTTCAGGTACAGGGATGCCTTATCATAAGGTCGCAATGGTGCTGGCTGTAATATTGGCAGTGGTTTTTACGACGGTGTACGGTAATAACTATATCGAAGAAGCCGGCGTGGCTGTGATAGATATAGATAATTCCCGTTTCAGCCGTACGTTTACCGAGCATCTTGACGCTTCTCCCTATATACATGTCAAAAATGTCTATCATACGCCGGAAAATCCCCAGCGGCTTATGTACCACGATGAACATATCGCGGTCATCTATCTGCCGCGAGATTTTGAGAAAAAGCGTTACAGTCTGACGCCCAACAGTATCGGCGTATTTTATGATAATATCAACGGGGCGCAATTAGCAAATCTGAAAGAAGCGCTTAATGAAATCGTAGCTGAGACCAATGCTACCATAGGCGTGGAAAAAGTACAGGAACTGGGCCTGAATACCGAGCAGATGCAGGCGGTGCTGCAGAATATATCTCTCAGGGAACGGCTGCTGTTTAATCCGGTGGATGCGCACAGTAATTCCAATACCTTTGGTTTTCTGTTTTTCTTTGGCTCCATGTTCCTGGTATTTGCTACTATCGGGATGGTACCGCGGCTGAAAGCGGAAGGCTGTTGGGAGCGGGAACTGGCAAGAACGCCGCTGGAGCTGCTGCTGCGGACAGTGCCGTATATTATCTGTTTCACGGTCTCCATGGTGCTGGGACTGCTTATTACGAAAATCATCGGCGATCTGACTTTTGCCGGCAATTATTTTGCAGTACTTTTTACGATTTTTCTGCTGGGAACAGCCGTAGCGCTGATGTCCGTGTTTATCGGCTGGGGCGCAGCCAATCCTGGTGTTGCCTCCAGCAGGATGATTTTCTTTTTGCCGGGGGGCTTTATCCTGGGCGGAGCAAGCGGACCGCTGAATATCCTGCCTGTCTGGGTGCAGGCAGTGTCCAATATCTTCCCGTTGGTCTGGGGCTATCGCCTGCTGCGGGATATTATGCTGCGCGGCGCGCCGCTTTTGGACTGCGGGGGAGAATTTGGCGGCTTTGCCGTGTATATCCTCATTATCGCCGGCTGCCTGTGTTTTAGATTTATGAGGGAACGCACCGTATTTATAAGGAAAGAAGGCTGAAAGAATGAAACCTTTGCAGAACGTGCTGGTGCCGGTGGACGGCTCGCTATCTGCCATACATGCGGCGGAATATGCATCTTCCATAGCAGGAAAGTATGGGGCGCAAGTACATCTGATACATGTTATCGACCTTAACCAGTATATGAACAGTTTTGAACAGGTCAGCGGCAGCGGTTATCTGCCGCAGGAAATCATGCAGGCAGGGAAAAAAATCCTGCAGGCGGCACAAGACAGGGTAGATGCAGATGTTAGTTGCAGGCAGATACTGGAGATAGGCAGGCCGGCAGAAAAAATACTGAGCAGTGCGGACAGGATACACGCCGATCTGATTATTATGAGCAGCAGGGGGATGAGCGCGCTGAAACAGGCGCTGCTGGGAAGTGTCAGTCAGTATGTCCTGCTGCACGCTCCCTGTCCCGTGCTGATTGTAAAATAAATCCTGTTACCGCCTTGATTGGACAAGGCGGTTTTCTGTTCTGAAAGGGCGCTTGCAAGACTGGCTTTAATAATGATATAATAAAAAATACTGAAAAAATATCTTTCTGCAAAGGAACTTATGATGGAACAGAAAAGAATACGTAATTTTTCCATTATTGCCCATATCGACCACGGCAAATCTACCCTGGCCGACAGATTAATTGAATATACCGGTACTTTATCCAAACGCGAGATGGAGGAGCAGATTCTCGATTCCATGGATCTGGAAAGAGAGCGCGGCATCACCATTAAGGCGCAGGCTGTGCGCAGCATCTACAGGGCGCGTGACGGACAGGAGTATATGCTGAACTTTATTGATACTCCGGGTCACGTAGACTTCACCTATGAGGTATCAAGAGCGCTGGCGGCGTGCGAGGGCGCGCTGCTGGTTATCGACGCTACCCAGGGCATTGAAGCGCAGACGCTGGCCAATGTTTATCTGGCGCTGGATAATGATCTGGAAATCATCCCCGTCGTCAATAAGATTGATTTGCCCAGTGCTGACCCTGAGCACGTAAAACGTGAGATTGAAGATGTCATCGGTATCGACGCATCGGATGCAGTGCTGTGCAGTGCCAAGACCGGTCTCGGCATCGAGGACGTACTGGAGGCTATCGTGGCCAAGGTGCCCGCTCCCAGCGGCGACGCTGATAAGCCGCTGAAGGCGCTGGTGTTTGACTCCAAGTTTGACGCTTATAAAGGCGTAGTGCTGTATATCCGCGTTATCGACGGCAGTATCAAAAAAGGTATGAAGATCCGCATGATGGCTACCGGCGCAGAGTTCGAGGTAACGGAAGTGGGCTATTTCAAGCCCGGCATCGTCAATGTGGATTCACTGGAGCCGGGGCAGGTAGGCTTCTTTGCCGCTGCGATTAAGAACGTGAAGGACGCCCGCGTAGGCGACACCGTTACCGACGCGCTGAAACCTGCCGAACAGGCGCTGCCCGGTTACCGCAAGGCTACGCCCATGGTGTTCTGCGGCCTGTATCCTGTGGAAAATTCCGATTATGATAATCTGCGCGACGCTTTGGAAAAACTGCAGCTTAACGACGCTTCCCTGGTATTTGAGCCGGAGACCTCTATTGCTTTGGGCTTTGGCTTCCGCTGCGGCTTTTTGGGGCTGCTGCACATGGACGTTATCAAGGAAAGACTGGAACGCGAATATAATCTGAGCCTGATTACTACGGCGCCCAACGTTATTTACGAGGTATTCCGCACCAATGGCGACGTGGAAATGGTGGATAATCCTTCCAACTTCCCCGACCCGACGGTTATCGACCACGTCGAGGAACCTTATGTCAATGCTACCATCATAGTACCCAAGGATTATGTAGGCGCGGTTATGGAGCTGAGTCAGGAAAAACGCGGCGAATATGAAAACATGACCTATCTGGACGAAAACAGGGTTATGATTCACTACGCGCTGCCCCTGAGTGAGATTATTTACGATTACTTTGACAGATTGAAATCTGTTACCCGCGGCTATGCTTCTCTGGATTATGAACTGGCAGGCTACCGCGCTTCCAACCTGGTAAAGGTGGATATTCTGCTGAACGGCGACCCGGTGGACGCTCTGTCTGCCATCGTACATCGCGAGAAAGCGACCTCCCGCGGTCGTCAGCTGGTTGAAAAGCTGCGCGGGCTGATTCCCCGTCAGATGTTTGAAATTCCCGTGCAGGCAGCTATCGGCAACAAGATTATCGCCCGTGAAAACGTGCGCGCCATGCGCAAGGACGTACTGGCGAAATGCTACGGCGGCGACATCAGCCGTAAACGCAAGCTGCTGGAAAAACAAAAAGAAGGCAAAAAACGCATGAAGCAGGTAGGCAGTGTAGAATTGCCGCAGGAAGCGTTCATGGCGATCTTAAAGATGGATTGAAGAATACCCTGTCTTATGACAGGGTATTTTTTTATGCCTGGATAGTATCTTCTGTATTTTAAATATATAAGCTGATAAAACGGATTAAGTAAAATTTTATAGATAATGGTTATTAAAAACACCGGACAAAATTTTGTCCGGTGTTTTTCTTTTTAAGAGTGTTTTGGTTAATTTAGCGGTAAAAATCGTGATAAAAATAGTTCCAGCCGCAAGACAGAATAAGGAAAATATTGCAACCGTCAAAATGTCTTGCGGGGGGGTACGAAAGTGTTATAATATTCCTGTTACCAATTTATTTTAAGAGTTACAAGATATTATCAAGGTGAGACTGATGGAGCAGGAAAAAAGTATTGATTATGAAAAAATAGGCGAACGGATAAGGAGTTTGCGCATTCAAAAGGGAATCTCGCAGATACAGCTGGCGAAAGCGATAGAAGTATCGCAGACACACATGAGCAATATTGAAAAAGGCCATGCGGGTATCAGCTTATGGACAGCATTAAAGATAAGCAGGGTGCTGGATTGCAGCATCGAGAGTTTTGCCGATGAAGAAAGATATGACGGCGGTAAGGAGCAAACTGGCGAAGGCAAGATAGACGTGGAAGATCTGATAGAAGCGCTAAGGCTGGTAAGCTGGAAAAACAAAAGAGATAAATAAGGAAATTAAAGGCAGATACAGGATATGTATTTACCTTTTTATTTATTTAAAGTTTACAGGAGGAGAGAAGATGATTAAGAAAAGAACATTGCTGACGACATTGGTGTTGTTGAGTATTATGCAGGGAAGTGTGTATGCAGGTGTACCCTATAATGATTTTTTCAAAGTAGGCAGAGATAATAGCTCATATGTGCAGCAAGGAAAAAATGGTGAAATCATTGCAAGTAGTTTGGCTGGAGAAAACGATACTGTACAAGATGATGGAGATAATGTAGTCATTGATATTTATTCTGCTATTCAAAGAGATAGTAATAGCAACAAAGGAACTGTATTTTATTTAGGTGGCAGTTATTATTATCAAGAAAAGAATCTTACTGTTAATTTTCATGAAGATGCAACGTTCGACGGAGGAGATAATGACAGTGGAGTAGGACAATCTTCCTTTAAGCTGGGTGGATTTAACAATAGTGATAACGTTGTTATAAATTTGGATAAGGATAAAACTCTTTCTGTGATAAGTTCTACTGTTTCTTATAATGATGAACAAAATTTTCATTTAGATTTTGAGTCTAGTGCAGTAATAAACAATGGACATTTAGTTGTGAAGAACTTATATCCTAATGACCCATCAGACTATGCTGCTGGTATTATGGTAGAAGCAAATTCAAAATTAATGGTTGATAATCAGTCAGTAAAGATACTTAGAGAGTTTAACCGAGATGAGAATATTTGGTCTGGTTGGACAGATATCGGGCTTTATTTAAGCAATTCAGAAGCAGAGTTTACTACAGAATCTTTTGTTATAGGCAGCAGTGATTCTAAAAAGTATGATAGTTTTGAAAGTGGTACAGAAATTTATAATAGTGATTTAACTATTAATTCTAACGATATTCATATTTTAGGCAGTGATTATGCATTAATTGCAGTAAGAGAGTCAAATGTTAATTTAAGCCAAGAGACTAATGGAAATATAACATTAATTAATAATAGCAGCGATACTTCAAAAAACAGTGAATCTTCAGCAGTATATGTGGAGGGTAATAAAAGCAGTGTTCCTGAAGTAAACTTAACAAGCGATCAGATAAACATCCTATCAAATAATAAATCAGTATGGGCATCAGGCGATGGCGGTACAGTAAATATTACCGGCGCTGTCAACATCAATGCCAAATATACAGGAACGGACGGAACAAGCCTGCTGGCAGAAGATGAAGAACAGCATATAGCCATCGTTGCCGGTGTTGCCGGAGCAGACAGTATTGACACCAACCACGGCGAAGTAAATATAAAATTAAAGGGAACAGATGACAGTTATATAACAGGCGACATAGTAGCGGCAAGAGACGGTATCGTGAATATTACACATGAAGACTATACCGGAAAACTGTATATAACAGGCGATGTTCTGGCAGGTAATGGCAGGATAGATAGCAACGACCAGCAGCTTGGAGTAGCCAATGTAGACCTAGGGGAAGGGGGCTACTGGGCAGGACGTGCTGACGACTATCAGGATGCTGCCCTAAAAGCAGAAAGTACATATTTTGACCCGCATTTTACAAATGGAGAAGTAACTGCAGCCGGTGAGGTAAACATAACCATGGGAGAAGGCTCCGTATGGAATGTTACCGGTCAGAGCTGGGTAACAAATCTGAAAGGTGATAAAAGTACCATTATCTTATGTGGTAAAGACACAAGCGGGAATATCGAGGGTACAGGCGGATACTCCATTCACATTGGGACACTGGAAGGTGAAAACACCTTTGTAGTAAACCTTAACCCGGAAGACGTAGCCGGAAGTGACATGATCTATATCCAAGACGGTACAAACGCCAAGCAGACATTAGTAGTAAACAACGAAAGCGAACTGCTCAACCTGCAGGAAGGAGAAAGAATCCGTTTTGCGACCATAGCTGATGCAGAAGGAAGCTTTGAATATGGCGGAGCATATAGTGGAACGGGAACATTTGGAGAAACATATACAGTCAAGGGGCGCGGACTGAGGAATGTAGAACTTGGCGTGCAATATGTCGATATGAATCAAGAAGATGAAGTTGAAGAAACTTATCATGATGTAGGTACGGATGGCCAGTATAATGGCGGTAGTAGTTTTACAGAAAGTAACGATAAACCAGGCAGCAGTTATGTTGAAGACACCTATGACAAGATAGAGGAAGGTAAAACCAGCCAGAACGTTTACCTGGTGAGAAACAGCAGTACCATAGACCCAGGTAACGATGACGACCTGACAGACAGCGGCGAGACCATCATCAACATGAGCCATGCCAACTATAAAAACGCAGTATACATGGACAGACTCAACAAACGTCTTGGCGAAGCGAGATACATAGACGGAGACGAAGGCATGTGGGTACGACTGCGTCACGACCGGATAGGCCAGCAGGGAGAATTCAGAAGCATGAACACCATGTATCAGCTTGGCTATGACAAACTGGACAACAAAGACGACAAAGGAGAAAGACATATAGGCGCAGCCATAGACTACATGGATGGCAGCACCAGCTACAGCGACATCTATGGAGAAGGAGAAACCAAGCGCTGGGGCTTCTGGATGTATGACACCTGGCTGGGCAACAAAGGACACTATGCAGACTACATAGTAAAATTCGGACATCTGCACAACGACTTTGACCTGAGAGACAAAGACAGCGGCGAAAAAGTAACAGGAGACTATGACAACAA
The DNA here is from genome assembly GCA_900545025.1 of uncultured Phascolarctobacterium sp. Classification (GTDB taxonomy): domain Bacteria; phylum Bacillota; class Negativicutes; order Acidaminococcales; family Acidaminococcaceae; genus URXU01. The sequence goes on along the minus strand of UQXH01000003.1, from coordinate 13,116 downwards.
CGTCTTCAGCATCAGCGCAGAATACGGACGCAAAAAAGATATTGGGAATGACTGGTATATTGAGCCGCAGGCACAGCTGCAGCTGGCAAGAGTGACAGACGCGGAATACACTACGAGCCAGGGAACGGACGTCTATGTAGACGGAATAAACAGTCTGATAGGACGAATAGGGTTCAGACTGGGTAAAGACGTAGACGAAAGAAGCACAGTATACGTAAAGGCAGACGTACTGCATGAATTTCTGGGAGACCAGAGGATAGTAGCGGGAGACGTAACAGGAGCGCTGGATAAGACGTATGAGAACAGCGGTACCTGGTATGACGTAGGCTTTGGTTTTGCAACAGCAGTAGGACATAACAGCTACGTATATCTGGACTTTGAAAAATCCTTTGGCAACGACAACGACGAAACATATCAAATCAATGCCGGTCTGCAGTGGAGCTTCTAAGTCGAAATGCCCTGTCTTATGACAGGGTATTTGTTTATTGACAGAAAGATATAAAGGAGAAAAGTAATATGAAGATGAAGAGAAAAACTTTACTTACTGCATTGGTATTATTAAGTGTTATGCAAGGGAGCGTATATGCGGCAGAAAAAATTACCGAAGCAGACTTTGACAAAATGAATACCTATACTCCAACAACAAACGAAGTAGGAGCTATCTATATTATTGGTAATAAAGAATCAGATTATATTATTAATGCTTTAGACAATGAATTGAATATAACTGATGCTGAACATCGTGGTATTATCGTATCAACGGAAAACAGCAATAATAATGCCAATATGTCCAGTCTCACTATTAATGGGAACGTTAGTATTGGCGATAATGATGCGGCTACTATAACACCGACAAAAGAGCTTTTAGGGGATAGCAGTTATAAGAGAACATATACATCTTTGATTCAAGTTGGACAAAATGGTACTACAACCAATGGTGGTAGGCTTACTATAAATGGCAGTTTGAATATTCAAAATGTTGATTTTTCCAATATTAATTCTTTAATTTCTGTGGGAATGGCTGATAACTCTGGTGCTGGAAGCAGTATGAGTGTTGGTAATATTATTATTGATAATGTAAAGGGTGGAACAAGTGCTGGAATAATAGAATTAAAGTCAACTTCAGACAAAGAGTCAGTAAATTTTAATACTGGTGATATTATAATTAGTAACAGTAACGTTAAATATGGTATTTCTGGCGATAAAAATGTTTTTGTTGAAACTGGTAAGATTACCTTTACAGATGTAGATTTTTCAACATCTGCTATAGATACTGGCAATTTAAAGGTCAATGGGAATATTACGATACAGAGTACAGATTCAAATGGTCCTGTTCAATTTAAAGAGAGTTTAATTGATATTGATGGCGGACAAATAGAAGCTGAAAATATTATTATTGAATATGCCAAAGGTATGGTAAGTGGATTTGATGCTAATAGTACAGTATCTTCTTTAAATAATATCACTGTAAGTAATCTGGAGCTTACTGCGGATATGAATAATAATTCTTATTATGATGCTGATGCCGCACAAATAACTAATGACGGGTCATTTACAGTGAACAGTATCAATGTTGAGAATATTTTATTTAGCGGTGAACTAATTAATCAAATTACAGGTATCAACATATCAAGTACACAAACAGATAAAGATATTTTATCGTTAACAGCGAAAAATATTAAGTCTGAAGCAACAACGGCGTATGAATGTTTAGCAGGCATCCTTTTAGAGAATACTAAAATGCAGAATGTAGAAAATATTAAAGTTGAAAATATCACTGCAGACAAAGTAAAAACTTATGGATTGTATGTGAATGAACAGGATTTATCAGCTGGTTATGTTGATATAAAAGATATAAGCTCAATAGAGAAAAATGTTTATGGTTTGCAGATTGTAAAAGGTTATGATAGCACAGAAGAAGGTTCAAATATAGATGAATTGAGAATAGAGGGTGTTACATCTCAAAATGGTGTAGCAATAGGCTTAGGAGTTAATAAGAAAGCAGGTTATGACGATGCCAAAGTCCAAATTGATCAGCTTTATATCAATGATATAGATTCTGTCAATAAGTTTGCTGCTGCTGTCAATATACAGCAAAGCGAGTTAAAAGTTAATCAGGCATATATTAATTTGCCAAATAACCAAACTGATTATGGAGATTATTCGGGTTTATATACTGGAGATGCTTCTGATGATTCAGAACAAGTCAACAATATAGCTTTACGCAGCGTACAAGGGGCTAAGATTGATTGGACTGACGTTGATGGTATTTATTATCTTTACGGCTCGCTTGTTGCCGGTTCGGGAAGCGATAGCATTAACGGCGGTACTATCAATATCGGAGGCAAAATTACTCAGATATACGGCGACGTCTTTGCCGGTAACGGTGGGCAGATTACTTTGAGTTTAAGCGGAGCTGATTCTGTATTAGAAGGACAGGTTGACGATTATCACGAGCTTGCAGATGAAAATAACGAAGATATTATGTTCCATAATTCTGCGTTTGTTGATAATAACGGTAATGCTCTTGATGTAACAAGCGCCGGTAATGTAGAAATCAACTTAAGTAACGGCGCGACATGGATTGCCCGCGGTCAGAGTTTTGTCAATGATGTAACGCTGGATGACGGTATTATTGACATGAGTAAAAATGAAAATTCTTCTGTTACAGTACATAACCTTGAGGGTGACGGTAAGTGTGTAATGCGGCTTGATTCTGCCAATCGCAGCAACAGCGACATGCTATATGTAACAGGCAGCCTAAATGGTAATTATGAGATAGTGATTGCTGGAGATGCTTTTGACATCAATGATATTACTGAAGATAATCCGTTGCGTTTTGCTACAGTAAAAGGTGATGTAAATAACGATTTATTAAAGGCAAGTACTACTGATGCCGGTTTCTTTAACAATACATACACCATAAGTAAAGAAGCCTTTTCTAATGGTGACGATAATAATTTAATATGTAACAGTAGCGGTAACGGCCAAGGCGTATACAAACCGGGTAATGATTTTGTAGAAAGTACTTTTAGCAGCGGAGATACCAATCTTTTGATTGGCAGTGTCGCAAAGCAGACAATAAGTGACGCCGGAAAAACAATAATCAATATGAGCAGAGTAAACTACAATAACGCTATCTATATGGACAGGCTGAATAAACGTATGGGTGAAGCCCGTTTCATAGACGGAGCTGAAGGAATGTGGGTACGTCTGCGTCATGACCGGATAGGCAAGACTGATGCATTCCGCAGTCAGAATACTATGTATGAGGTTGGCTATGATTTAAAACAAGCCTGTGATGACGGAGAACACAGAATAGGCATGGCAGCTGACTACATGGACGGCAAAGCAGAGTATACCGGTATTGGCGGCAGCGGCGATATAAACAGGTACGGATTGTGGCTGTATGATACCTGGCTGGGAGAAAAAGGTCATTATACGGATTATGTAGTAAAATGGGGTCATCTGAAGAATGACTTTGATATTCTGGCGAGAAGTACGGGAGAAAAGATAAGCGGCGATTACAGCAACAATGTTTTCAGTGCCAGTGCCGAATATGGCAAAAAGACAGATCTCGGTAAACAGTGGTATATTGAGCCGCAGGTACAGCTGCAGTTTGCAAGGGTAACTGAAGCCGATTATATGACCAGTCAGGATACAAGGGTAAGCTTGGATGGCATTAACAGCCTGATAGGACGCGCAGGTTTCAGACTGGGCAAGGATGTGGATGAACGCAGCACAGTATATCTGAAAGCAGATGTGTTGCATGAATTCCTCGGCGACCAAGATATCAGCGTAACAGATAAGACTGGCTCGCTGGCTAAGACGTATGAGAACAGCGGTACCTGGTATGACGTAGGCTTCGGCTTTGCGACAGCAGTAGGACATAACAGCTATGCATATCTGGACTTTGAAAAATCCTTCGGCAATGATAACGACGAAACATATCAAATTAATGCCGGTCTGCAATGGAGCTTCTAAGTCGAAATAGTTTTTTGTAATAATCGCCGCAAGACAGAATAAGGAAAATATTGCAACCGTCAAAATGTCTTGCGGGGGGGTACGAAAGTGTTATAATATTCCTGTTACCAATTTATTTTAAGAGTTACAAGATATTATCAAGGTGAGACTGATGGAGCAGGAAAAAAGTATTGATTATGAAAAAATAGGCGAACGGATAAGGAGTTTGCGCATTCAAAAGGGAATCTCGCAGATAGAGCTGGCACGGGCGATTGAAGTATCGCAGACGCACATGAGCAATATCGAAAAGGGGAATACGGGCATTAGTCTGTGGACGGCAGTCAAGATCAGCAGGGCGTTGGGTTGCAGTATTGAAAGTTTTGCTGACGAGGAAAGATATGACGGCAAGAAAGAAAAAGCTGTCGCTGGCAAGATAGATGTGGAAGACCTGATAGAAGCGTTAAGGCTGGTAAGCTGGAAAAATAGAAATAGGGCAGAATAATAAAGCAAAAAGATAGTCATGGCAAGCAGAACCTTCGGGCTCTGCTTTTCTTTTTGGAACAAGGAAGAAACTTAGCTTGGTTATTACCCTAAACTACGTTACAGGTTAATAGTGGGCAAAGAAAAGAAGCAAGAGAAAAAATATATAAAAAAGAGAAGAAGAAAAGAAATCTCAACCTTAAAATGGCGAGAAAAGGGAGAAAAAAGAACCATGTCAGAAAAATTTTTTTATAAGATTTTTTGAAGCTGAGTTTTGGCGGCTCCTTTTCTTTTTGGCAGAAGCATTTGACTGCGGCAGGCAGCAATGCTATAGTGGTGTCAGTAATTTTAGAGATGGAGCGGTAAAACATGAAGTGTGCAACTGAAAAAAACAGGGCGCTGCAGCCGTGGCAGGAGGTGCAGGCGATTTATGTGCATATCCCTTTCTGCGTGCAGAAATGTCTGTACTGCGATTTTGCTTCCTACGCCTGCCGCGACAGAAAGGTGCAGCAGGAGTATGTCGCTGCCGTATGCCGGGAGATTGAGCGTAAGGGCAGGGCAATGCAGGCCGTCAATCCGGCGGCGACGATATATTTTGGCGGTGGTACGCCTTCCGTACTGCCGGCAGAGGATATTGCAATGATTGTGGAGGCCCTGAAGCGCCGCGGCTACTGGCAGCAGCCGGCAGAGGCGACTATCGAGGTTAATCCGGGTACGGCAGATATGGTTAAGCTGCAAGTTTTGCACGAGCTTGGCTTTGACCGCATCAGCTTTGGCGTGCAGTCGCTGCAGGATGGTGAGCTGACCGCTATCGGGCGCATCCATACGGCGCGGGAGGCGTTAGAGGCGATAGAGATGGCAAAGGCCGCAGGTTTTGAGCGTATCAATGCGGATGTGATCTACGGCTTGCCGCAGCAGACTTTGCGTAGCCTTGAAGATACTTTGCAACAGCTTACGGCGACGGGCATCGAGCATCTTTCCGTATACGGACTGATTCTGGAGGAAGGAACGCCATTGACCAGACTGGTGGAGGCAGGGCGTGTGCAGCTTCCCGACGAGGATGCGGCGGCCGATATGTATGAATTTGTGCAGCGCTTTTTGCGTGAAAGCGGCTTTGAGCGTTACGAGGTTTCCAACTACGCCCGGGGCGGTGTTTATTCCCGGCACAACCTGGTTTACTGGCAGTATCTACCCTACGAAGCTTTTGGCGCGGCGGCCTGCGCTTTTGACGGTGCTGCGCGCGTAACTGCTACGGCAAATGTTGCAGCTTATATTGCCGGCAGCGAGGCCGGGAAAGATATTTACGCTGCTGAACAGTTAAGCGGTGCTGAACTGCTGGGCGAATTTATGTTTATGAATCTGCGTAAAACGTCAGGGGCAGATTTGCTGCAGGCCCGTGAGCGCTACGGTGTGGACGTATGGGAAAAATATAGAGCGGAGCTTGAGCCACTGCGGGCAGCCGGCTTGGTAGATTATGAAGAAAAACGGCAGATTTTACGGCTCACAGAGAGCGGCATGGAGGTCGGTAACCAGATTTTTGAAATTTTTGTGACTGTTTAATTTTTAACAAAAAAATTATTGACAAGGCATAAGGGCAGTGCTATTCTAATATCAAGGTGTTAGCACTCCTAACAAACGAGTGCTAACAACGAACTGGGGTGAAGTTATGTTAAACGAAAGAAAGAAAAAAATTCTCCAGCTCATTATAGAAGACTATATTTCGACGGCAGAGCCCGTGGGCTCCAGGACCATTGCCCGCAAATATAATCTGGGCATCAGTCCGGCGACCATCCGCAACGAGATGAGCGACCTGGAAATGCTTGGTTATCTGGAGCAGCCCCATACTTCTGCCGGCCGTATACCCTCGGCGCAGGCCTACCGCTTTTATGTGGATTCCCTGCTGGAGCCGGGCGCCCTTACCGACAACGATATGGCGCTCATCAACAGCTGGTTCAAAGAACGGCGCCGCAGCATCGACGAGATATTCCAGTCCACGGCGAAAATCCTGTCGCGGATGACACAGAATGTTTCCATGGTGCTGGCCAATAAAAGTGATGCGGCGATATTCAGGTACATGAAGTTTTTGCCGCTGGATGACAGACATGCTATCCTGTGCATCATCACCGATGACGGCAGCGTCGATAACTGCGTAGTCGAAATACCTTTGGGGATGCGCCCGGAGGAAATGGACTACATGGCAGGACGTGTCAGCAGGCTGCTGGAAGGCAAACCGCTTTCGGAAATCAGCGATACGCTGCTCAGCGCCGTGCATACGGATATCGTCGAGGACAAGCTGCTGTTTTCGTCACTGATAGGCACTATCAACAGGATGAGCCGCAAGCATCAGCAGCAGCGGGTATTCCTGGGCGGCACCAGGCAGCTTTTAAGTCAGCCGGAGTTCCGCGATATGGACAGGGTAAGGGATCTGCTGGGGATACTGGAAGAAGAAAAAGTAGTGCGCGACCTGCTTTTAGCAGGCGAGGACAGCGGCCTGAAAATCACCATCGGCTCTGAAAACAAATTTACCGGTATTCAGGACTGCAGTATGGTACAGGCAACCTACCGTCTTAACGGACAGGTTGTGGGTACGATGGCCGTGCTGGGACCGACGCGCATGGAATACAGCAAGGTTATATCCGTTATGGATTACCTGCACAAATATCTGAAAACTATTTTCCAACAGGAAAAGTAAGGCGAAGGAGGAAGAATTTTGCAAGAGGAAGAATTGAAAAACACTCAAACTGAAGAAACTTCCGCCAACGAGCAGGCTGAAAATGTTCAGGCTGAGCCGGAAACGGAGCAGACCCAGGAAGCTGAGACTGCGCAGGAAGAACAGGCACAGGCTGAACCGGACGCGAAGGACGTCCAGATTGCGGAGCTGCAGAACAGGCTTCTGCGCCTGCAGGCTGATTTTGATAATTTCCGCCGCCGCACGGCAGGTGAAAAGGAACAGCTTTCCTCATTTGTCACAGTCGGCGTTGTCGGTAAGTTCTTAAAGGTGCTGGATAATTTTGAACGCGCCGAAACCAGCTTTGCGCAAAAACCGGAGCTGGACAGTATGCTGACGGGTCTGAAACAGATACGCCGTCAGTTTGACGAAGTCTTTAAAGAGCTTGGCGTTACGGAAATCGAAGCGCAGGACAAGAAATTTGACCCCGCGCTGCATGAAGCCGTGATGCGTGGACAAAACCCCGAGCTGGAAGACGAGACCATCGATATGGTTTTTGAAAAGGGCTATAAGCTCAATGATAAGGTTATCCGTCACAGCAAAGTAAGAGTCATCAGCAACGAATAGTGCTGGGGCTCTGAAAATAAATCCAATAATCGTATGTGTAATTTAGGAGGAAATAACAATGTCTAAAGTAATCGGTATTGACTTAGGTACTACAAACTCTGTTGTCGCTGTTATGGAAGGCGGCGAACCGACAGTTATCACTAATCAGGAAGGCAGCCGTCTGACTCCGTCCGTAGTTGGTTTTTCCAAAAACGGCGAGCGTCTGGTAGGCCAGCTGGCAAAACGTCAGGCTGTTTCCAATCCTGACAGGACCATCAGCTCCATTAAGCGTCATATGGGCACTTCCTACAAAGTAGAAATCGACGCTAAAAAATATTCCCCGGAAGAAATTTCCGCAATGATCCTGCAAAAACTGAAAGGCGATGCAGAAAAATATTTGGGCGAGACTGTAACCCAGGCAGTTATCACTGTTCCGGCTTACTTCTCCGACAGCCAGCGTCAGGCTACCAAAGACGCAGGCAAGATCGCAGGTCTGGAAGTTCTGCGTATCATCAACGAACCTACCGCTGCAGCTCTTGCTTACGGCATCGACAAGACTGACGACCATACCGTCCTCGTATATGACCTGGGCGGCGGCACCTTCGACGTTTCCATCCTGGAAATGGGCGACGGCGTATTTGAAGTAAAAGCTACCAATGGTGATACTCATCTGGGCGGCGACGACTTTGACCAGAAAATCATCGACTGGATGGTTGCCGAATTCAAGAAAGCAGAAGGCATCGACCTGTCTGTTGACCGTATGGCTATGCAGCGTCTGCGCGAAGCTGCTGAAAAAGCCAAGATTGAACTGTCCGGCGTACTGACCACCAACATCAACCTGCCGTTCATTACCGCAGGCGCTGACGGCCCGAAACATCTGGACATGGATCTGACCCGCGCTAAATTTGAAGAAATGACTGCAGACCTGGTAGAACGTACCATGGGACCGACCCGTCAGGCAATGGCTGACGCAGGCCTGTCTGCATCCGATATTCAGAAAGTAATCCTGGTAGGCGGCTCTTCCCGTATCCCGGCTGTTCAGGAAGCAATCAAGAAATTCATCGGCAAAGAACCCCATCGCGGCGTAAACCCGGACGAATGCGTTGCTATCGGCGCAGCTATCCAGGCCGGCGTACTGGCAGGCGAAGTTAAAGACGTCCTGCTGCTGGACGTAACTCCGTTGTCCTTGGGTATTGAAACCCTCGGCGGTGTATTCACCAAGATTATCGACCGCAACACTACTATCCCGACTTCCAAGAAACAAGTATTCTCCACTGCAGCAGATAACCAACCTTCCGTTGACATCCATGTACTGCAGGGCGAACGTGAAATGGCTGCGGATAACAAGACACTGGGCCGTTTCGAACTGAGCGGTATTCCGGCTGCTCCCCGCGGAGTACCTAAAATCGAAGTTGCTTTCGACATCGACGCTAACGGCATCGTAAACGTAAGCGCAAAAGATCTGGGTACCGGCAAAGAACAGAAAATCACCATTACTTCTTCCGGCTCTCTTGATAAAGACGAAGTTGAAAGAATGGTTAAAGAAGCAGAAGCTAACGCTGAAGCAGACAAGAAACGTAAAGAAGGCGTAGAAGTACGCAACCAGGCAGACTCCTTGTGCTATCAGGCTGAAAAGACTATGAAAGACATGGAAGGCAAAGGCAAAGACGATTTGATTGCCAAGGTTAAAGCTGCTATGGATACTCTGAAAGAATCCATGAAAGGCGAAGACCTGGAAAAAATCAAAGCTGATACCGAAGCTCTGACCAAACCGCTGTACGAACTGTCTGCTGAACTTTACAAAGAAACTGAAGCAGCTAAGAACGCACAGGGCGCTCAGGCTGGCGACGCAGCTAAGAAAGCTGACGACGACGTGGTTGACGCCGAAGTTGTTGACGACGACAAAAAATAATAGATTTAGGATGGTGTAAACCTTGAGTAAAAGAGATTATTACGAGGTCCTGGGTGTGTCTAAAACAGCTACCCAAGATGAGCTGAAAAAAGCATACCGCAAACTGGCGCGTAAATATCATCCTGATTTGAATAAAGACAATCCGGAAGCTGCGGAAAAATTCAAGGAATGCAACGAAGCCTACAGCGTGCTTTCTGACGAACAGAAACGCGCCCAGTATGACCAGTTTGGCCCGGAAGCCTTTGAAAACGGCGGCATGGGCGGGCCCGGTGCCGGTGGCTTCGGTGGTTTCGGAGGCTTTGGCGGCAGCGGCATGGAAGATATCTTCGATATGTTTTTCGGCGGTCAGGGCCGCGGCGGCAGGAGCAATAACGCCGGTCCGCAGCGCGGCGCCGACCTCCGCTACGATATGGAGATTTCCTTTGAGGAAGCTGCTTTCGGCGTAGAAAAAGAGATTTCCCTCAAACGTGCGGAAAGATGCGAGCACTGTCACGGCGAAGGCGCAGAGCCAGGTTCTAAAGTGGAAACCTGCCCTGAATGTCACGGCAGCGGCTATGTACGCTTTACCCAGAACACCATGTTTGGACAGATGGTCAACGAAAGACCCTGCTCCAGATGTCATGGTGAAGGTAAGATTATCAGCGATCCGTGCAGAGAGTGCCGCGGTACCGGTACGGTAAAGAAAACCAAGAAGCTGAAAGTCAAGATTCCCGCAGGCGTGGACAACGGCTCCAGACTGCGTGTGGGCGGTGAAGGCGAAGCAGGCCTCAAGGGCGGCCCCAGCGGCGATTTGTACGTATATCTGTATGTAAAGCCGCATAAGTTCTTTGAACGTGACGGCACCACCGTACTGTGCGAAGTGCCTATCAATATCGTCCAGGCTACTTTGGGCGCTGAAATCAAGGTACCGACGCTGGACGGACAGGTAACCATGAAAGTTCCTGAAGGCACGCAGCCTGGCAAGGTTATGCGTCTGAAAGGGAAGGGTATTCCCAGCCTGCGCGGCGGTAGCCGCGGCGACCAGCTGGTACGCATGAAAGTGGTTGTACCTACTAAGCTGACGGACAAACAAAAGGATGCTTTGCAGAAGTTTGCGGACATCAGTAAGGATAATATTAACCCGGAAGAAAAAAGCTTTTTAAACAAAGTCAAAGACTTTTTTAAATAAGCGTTAAGAAAAATGAGCCCCGCTGCTATTTAGCAGCGGGGCTTTGTCATATTTATATTTCTTTCTCAGGATGCGCCTGTTCCAGCTTTAGCAACTTTGCTTTCAGTGCCAGACCGCCGGCGTAGCCGGTCAGACTGCCGTTGCTGCCGATAACGCGGTGACAGGGGATGACTATAGGCAGGGGATTGCGGTTGCAGGCATTGCCAACGGCGCGGCTGGCTTTTGGCCTGCCTGTTGCTGCGGCAAGCTCCTTATAAGTGCAGGCAGCGCCGTAGGGAATCTGCGTCAGTGCGTGCCAGACTTGCCGCTGAAAATCCGTGCCAACCGGATTAAGCGGCAGGGCAAACTGACGGCGTCTGCCCTGGAAATATTCCCGCAGCTGGGCTGCAGCTTCTGTAAGGATGGTGTTTTTGCCTTCTGCGGCGTTTTCCGGCCTTTGTACGCCGAAATCTATGCGCAGCAGGCTGGTTTCGTCGGCAGTGAGTGTGAGCGTGATTGTCGGTGCTGGTTTTATAACTGTAAAAACAAACATATTATTCACCCGTAGATTATGTAAAATAAGGATACTTAATTTTAACATAAAAAAAGAACCGAATATATGCTGAACTCCATATATTCGGCGAAAAAGTTGTGACATTAGGAGAACTAATGTCCCGAGCAAATGTCTCGTTTGCTGTTAATTTAATTATAAATCTTTGTTAATAGTTAGCTGTTGCTAAAGCAACAAAAGCAAGATTACAAACGCTTATTTTATTTAAAATATTGTCTTTCTTAAGTTAATAAAATTTTACCTGTAATATATGAAATAAAAATGTTTTATTTAAAATATCGAAAATGTTGCCTGTGCAACATAATTACTTAATGATTACTTTAATTACAAAATGTTTACTTATATATAGGTTAAAGTATAATTAAGTTAGCAAAAATGAATTAGGGGTAAATGGGTGAAATTTTATGGATATGAAGCTTTCTTTGCAGAAAATCAACGAGATTCCGTTATTTGACGGACTGTGCAGCGATGAGATCAAAGAGGTGCTGACCAAGGCTAATGCACTGGTAAAGCATTTTCAGAAGTCTGACTACATCCTGCTTGCTGGTGACTGTGTAGAAAATTTGTGCGTGGTTATTAACGGCACTGTGCAAATGATTAAAGAGGATGTATGGGGAGATAAATCTATCATTGCCAATCTTGGTGCTGGGTCTGTATTTGCAGAAAACTTTCTCGGCCGCCGCGGTGACCGCAGCATTGTAAGTTATTTTGCTGCCAGCGACAGTGAGATTTTGATGCTGCCCTTTGGCAAGATGATGACTGCAGGGGATAACAAATTATTACAGGGTAAGCTGGCCTGCAATATTGTATCTATCTTGGCAGATAATAATACTAAACTTATTGAGAAAACTGAAATTCTGTGCAAGAAGACACTGAAAGGTAAAATTCTTGCTTATCTGGAACAGGAGGCAATCAACCAAGGAAGCCGCAAGGTAGTTGTTCCTTTTAACCGCACTGATATGGCCAACTATCTTGACGCTGACAGAAGCGCGCTGACACGTGAGCTGTCAAGAATGCGTGACGAGGGTCTGATTGATTTTGAAAAGAATGTCTTTGAATTACTGGACAGAAAAACAGAAAGTGCATAAGGCTTAATAAATACCGTGCTTTTAAGGCACGGTATCTTTTTATTTTTATGCAGGTTTTTAAATATAATTAAAAAAATAAAAAAAGCGGCAAAAACGCTGGAAACGGCACTGGGAGCAGGAAAATGTTGCTTTAGCAACAGAAGTTTTCTGAAAAAATTGCTATTATAAGTTTGCAAGTTGATAAGACTTGTAAAAAACTTTATAAGGAGGAACAGAAAATGTCCCCAGCAGTAAAATGTTTAATTCTGTTGGCAGTAGTTGCACTTTTCTTCGTAACTGAACTTATCCCTCTGGCAATTACTGCAATGGCAGGCGCTATCGCATGCGGCCTGTTAGGTTTCATTCCTGCTAAACAAGTATTCTCCGGTTTGTCCGACTCAACCGTAGTACTGTTCGCAGGCATGTTCGTTGTAGGTGCAGCAATGTTCTACACCGGCTTGGCTCAGAAAATCGGTAACACTGTTGTTAAAATGTGTGGTACCGGTGAAAACAGCCTGATGTTCGGCCTGATGCTCGTTGGTACTTTACTTTCTTCTGTATTGTCCAACACTGGTACCGCAGCTTGCCTGCTTCCTGTAGCACTCGGTATCTGCGCAGCTGCTAAGATTCCGGCTTCCCGTCAGTTGATGCCTTTGGCATTTGCCTGCGGTTGGGGCGGTATCATCACCATGGTTGGTACTC
>UQXH01000002.1 GCA_900545025.1 uncultured Phascolarctobacterium sp. | reverse complement strand
TTAATCTTAAATTCGTCTGAGTATTTAGTCATGAAAAAACTGCACCTCCAAAAGTCCAACTTTTGGGGTGCAGTTCATTTTTAACTGCAGGTCATGGTATTATTTAATTCTTTTGCGCGCAGGCTTTCCAGATAAAGCCAAGCACGATACCGCCAATACAGGGAACAATCCAGCCGAAGCCGATACCATACAGCGGCATATATGCTTCCAGATAAGAGTGGATGAAGCCGGTGTTGATGCCTGCTGCTTTTAATCCGTCCAGAATAGCAAAGATAGTAGTAAAAAGAACACAGGGACGGAAGATATAAGGATCTCTTTTGAAAAGGCCGCTGCAAACATTTAATAGTACCAGTACGATAACTATGGGATACAGCATGCAGAGCACAGGAATAGAGAACTTAATGATATTGCTCAGGCCGACATTAGATACGGCAAAGCTGAAAACAGAAATTGCCAGAACATAGCGCTGATACTGTACTTTTTCATTGAACAGGGCGTTAAAATAACCGGAAATAGAAGAGGTGAGGCCGATGCTGGTAGTGATGCAGGCAAAGAAGATAATCAGTGCGAGGATTATCTTACCAAAGTTACCCATATAATGTACTGCAATCTGGTTGAGCAGCTGCCCGCCGTTAGGGATGATACCGAATGCTTGGACACTTGTAGCGCCGGTGTAAGCCAGGGAAGAATAGATGAGGGCGAGGAAGGTTGCGGCAATAAGGCCGGCGTAAATGCAGAGCCTGGTCAGCAGTTTATGATCAAGGATGCCTTTGGATTCTATAGCATTGACGGTTGCGGCGCCAAAAAGCATGGCTGCTAACAAGTCCATCGTATTATAACCTTCCTGGAAACCTTTGAAGAAGGGAACTGCCGCATAGTCTCCTTGTGCAGCTTGGGTAGGTCCAAGAGGGTCGAGTAATACGAAAGCGATAAGGATAGCAAGACAAATAAGCAGCATAGGCGTCATAATCTTACCGATATTATCAATTATTTTAGAAGGGTTTACAGACAGATAATAGGTCAGCAAAAAGAAGAACAGGCTATAGGCAATCATACCTAAATCGTTATAGCCGGCAGGTACGAAAGCCAAAATACCTGTATCAAAGGAAACTGCAGCCGTACGTGGGATTGCAAAGAAAGGTCCGATGGTAAGGGCGCAGATTACTACCAGTGCTTTGGCAAAATTGGGATGCACAGGGGAGGCCAGATTATCTGGGTTGTCGCTGCGGTTGATAGCCATGGCGATGATACCGAGCAGCGGCAGACCTACGCCGCTGATACAGAAGCCGATTGTTGCTGCCAGCAGATTATCGCCGGCTGCTTGTCCCAGGACCGGTGGAAAAATAAAGTTGCCGGCGCCGAAAAAGAAAGAAAACAGCATCAAGCCGATAGGCAGTATTAAAGACAAACTAATTTTTTGCTCCATAAAGATTCTCCTGATTCAGTGTTATTGCATATTTGGGTTAAAAATAAAAAAACTTCTCCAAGCATAAATTGGAGAAGGATTCTCACTGCGAATTATTATAATAAATTTATAGTAGTTTTGCAACATTTTATTGTAGACAATATTTATTCAATGTAACACGCTATATAACAGAAAAATTTTTGAAATATACAAAATAAGACAGAAAATTATAATATTTATGCAGAAATAGGAAAACCTCCGTTAAATTAAGACGGAGGTTTTTGAATATTATTTTACAATAAGGCGGAAATATTTTTTCTTGCCTTTGCGGACTAACAAACTTTTGTCTTCGTCAAACATACTTTCGGCAAAGCATGCATCAACGTCATCCAGGACATTATCTTTAATATACAGCCCGCCTTGAGCAATCATCTGACGAGCTTCGCGTTTGCTGGAGAAAATCTTGCCGGCGGTTAATACATCAATAACCTTGCCGTTCATATCAGCAGGGGTGATCTCAACGGTAGGAACATTTTCCAGATTGTTGCCGCCGCCGAACAGTGCTTCAGCTGCCTGCTGCGCTTTAATTGCTTCTTCTTCGCCGTGTACAAGCTTAGTAACCTCGAATGCCAGTACTTTTTTAGCGATATTGATTTCTGCATCTTTCAGAGCAGACAGACGGCGTACTTCATCCATCGGCAGGAAGGTAAGCAGGCTGAGGCAGTTTTCAACATCGTTATCATCGACGTTACGCCAGTACTGATAGAAATCGTAGGGAGAAGTTTTTTCTGGGTCAAGCCACAGAGCACCTTTTTCGGTTTTGCCCATTTTACGGCCGTCGCTGGTAGTAAGCAGTTTGCAGGTCATGCAGAAAGCAGGTTTTTGCTCTTTACGGCGGATAAGCTCAACGCCTGCCAGCATGTTAGACCATTGGTCGTCGCCGCCCAGTTCCATGATGCAGCCGTATTCTTTGTTTAAGCGCCAGAAGTCATAGCTCTGCATAATCATATAGTTAAATTCAAAGAAAGAAAGACCGCGTTCCAGACGTTTTTTGAAGCATTCTGCGGTCAACATACGGTTGACGGAAAAATGTACGCCTACTTCGCGCAGCAGCTGGATATAGTTTAAATCAAGCAGCCAGTCAGCGTTATTGGCTAAAATTGCCTTGCCATCTGAAAAATCAATGAAACGGCTCATTTGTTTTTTGAAGCAGGCAATATTATGGTTGATAAATTCAGGGGTCAGCATTTTACGCATTTCATCTTTCCCGCTGGGGTCGCCTACCATGCCAGTGCCGCCTCCCAAAAGGCAGATGGGGCGATGGCCGGCTTTCTGCATATGGCTCATCATCATCAGGGCAATAAAATGACCAACATGCAGACTGTCGGCAGTAGGGTCAAAGCCTATATAAAAGGTTATTTTCTCTTTTTCCAGCAGTTCTTTAATTTCGTTTTCATGGGACATCTGCTTAATAAAGCCGCGCTCCTGCAAAACATCAAATACGGACATCAAAATACCTCCTAAATATTGCATCGGGCAGCTTGCTGACTGCCCATGTAGAATAAGCTAAAATCTATAATATTATACAATATCATAAAAAGTTTAGCAAATTGAATGCAGAATCCCGCAATAGTTATGGCAAGTGCTTTATCTTGACTGAAAGAGGGTGGTAACATATAATAAAAGATATGCAGAAAGCTTTACTACTTTTTGAAAGTTTAAATATGGAGGAAGAAAAAATGCGTAAAGATTTAGTAGTGCCCGGTGAAGGCGAAGAAAATTATGTTCTGGCCCGTGATGCCCGTGTAGTAACTGTGCCGTTTTCTCCATTAGAACAGAGAATGGCTGAAGAAAAACCTTATGTTATGGAAAGATTGCAGAAATTAAAAGAAATCTTAGGTGAAGAGACTTTTCATCGTCTGATCAGCAAGGTGCATAATATCAACTATGCGGGCAACCGTATTCTGCTTGTTGCGGAAAGCGAGCTGCATCGCACTAATATTGAACGTGAATGCCTGCCTGCGATAGCTGAAGCCTTTGAAGTGACCAGCATCCGTGTAGTAACCCAGGGATAATTATAAAAAAGTGTTGACAGATTAAATACTTTGCTTTATAATAGTCCATGTTGCTGATGTTCATCAGTATATGTCGGGGCGTGGCGCAGTTTGGTAGCGCGCTTGTTTCGGGTACAAGAGGCCGTGAGTTCGAATCTCGCCGCCCCGACCAACTTAAAAAGTAAAACGCAGTCTTTAGACTGCGTTTTTGTTTTATTTCAAAACATAATAAAAGATATTCGAATGAATTGTAATGTATGTTAGTTTGAGGATAAAAAGAAAGTTGTCATAAATAATTAATGATAGCTTTCTTTTTCTTTTTAGTGTAAATATGCGGCAAAATGACTTTGTATACAGTATTCTTGCAGTAATAACATGCAGGAAAATACTTTCTATAAGAAAAATTTTGGTATAATAAAGAAAAACTTATAATAAGATTATTGGAGAAAAAGTTATGAAGATTCAAGTGTATCGTTCATTTTTAACTGTAGCGCAATGCAAAAGTTTTACACAGGCAGCGGAGTTTTTAAATTTTACTCAACCAACAATAAGTAACCATATTTCAGCTTTGGAAGAAACCTATGGCGTGACGCTTTTTGTACGCGAAGGCAAGAATGTTTATCTGACTGCGGCAGGGCAGGCCTTTGTTCCGGAAGCGCAGAAGATTTTGCAGGAATATGAAGAAAGTATTAAATTTATGTCTGCTTTTAAAGAGCAGAGCATGCATTTGCGGATCGCAGTCTCTACGCAGGTTATCAATAGTTATCTATTGGAAATTTTAGCTAAGATGAAGGATGATTTTCCTGATTTGGATATTGTGGTTGACCGGCGCATGACTATTGAAGAAATCCTGGATAAGACAGTAAAAGAGAAATACTATGATTTTGCCTTTGTCCATATGGATGTGCAGCCTTTATATACTAAGCGTGTGCGTCTGTGGCAGGAAAAGCTGGTATGGGTATGTGCGCAAGAGCTGTTTGAAAAGTACGGGGGTAGTATGGATGTTTATGCTTATCCATTTATTTCGTACTCTGATAACGGTGTTTATTATAATGTGTTATTGGAAAAAGTTGATATGAAGAAACTGCGTAAGGTAGTGGCTTTCAGTGATTCTGATACAGTTTTAGAAGCGGTAAAGAAATCAATGGGGATTGCTTTTGTGCCTTTCACTAAGGTGAGAGACGAGATTGAAGCCGGCAGGATGATAAAGTTTTCCGATGATTATGATGCCATGTTCCGTATTTCTGTTTTGTATGATTATGAGATGGAGTTCACCCAACCTAAAAAGCATTTCCTTGATTACCTGCTGGCTGCGCGGGAGTAAAATACAATATTTTGATAAATATTTTTTATAAATATAAAAAATATAGCAATTTATAAGTTTCCTTTCTTTGTAATAAAATAAAAATATAGTTTTTATAATTTTTATTTGGAGGGTTTAAGATGAGCAAAGAAAAGGAAAAAAGAACTTTGAGAAAACCTACTTTTTTAGAAGCGTTTACCCCTATTATTGCCATGCTGGTTATTTTAACCTATGGCAAAGGTATTATGGGTTATGCTACTGAACCGCTGCTGCTTTTAGTAGCAGGCATTGCGGCGTTTATTGCTTTCCGTGTAGGCGTTACCTGGGATGAGATTATGGAAGAGGTTTGCCTGAAGATTGCCAAAGGTATGCCGGCTATCTTGATCTTGGTTTCTGTTGGTGCTTTGGTTGGCACCTGGATGGCGGCAGGAACTATCCCGCTGATGATTTATTATGGTGTACAGCTGGTTGATCCTCAGTGGATGCTGGTTACTTCTTTCCTGATTACGGCTGTGGTTTCTGTCGTAACAGGTACTTCCTGGGGGTCTGTTGCTACCATGGGCGTGGCGCTGATGGGTATTGCTTCAACCTTGGGCGTGTCTTTGCCGGCGACTGCAGGTGCGGTTATTGCCGGTTCTTATTTTGGCGACAAGATTTCCCCGTTGTCCGATACAACTAATTTAGCGCCTATTGCAGCAGGCAGTACTTTGTATGAACATATTTTCCATATGTTCTATACTACTATTCCGGCAACAATTATTTCTTTAGTTGTCTATGGTTTCATTGGGATGAATGCCGATACTTCTGTTTCTGTTAATTCTGAATCTGTTACCAGGATGTTAAGCCAGCTTGATTCTATGTATAGCTGGAATCTTTTACTGGTTGTTCCTGTTGTCATTGTCCTGGCTGGTTCTATTTTGAAATGGCCGACTATTCCCGTTATGATGGGCTCTACTGTGGTGGCAGGCATTGAAGCCATCGTGCTGCAGGGGATTTCTTTGAAAAATGTCTTGGCAAGTACCGTCAGCGGTTTTAATGTATCTATGATCGCTGTTCCTGGTTTTGATGCTGCTTCCTGTACCATGGAGGTTACCAAATTGTTAAATCGCGGCGGTATGAACAGTATTATGAGCACTACCCTGCTTGTTTTCTGCGCATTTGTATTCGCTGCTATTATGAGCCGGGCCGGCTTCCTTGACGTAGTGCTGCAAAAAATACTCAGTGTGGCAAAATCCACCGGCGCTTTGATTAGTGCTACTGTCGCTTCCTGTATCGTTATGGCTTTAACTACCGGCAACTCTTATCTGTCCATCCTTGTGCCCGGCGAAATGTTCCGTGATGCTTATAAGGCTCGCGGTCTTGCGGCAAAAAATCTGTCCCGTACTCTGGAAGACGCAGGAACCGTATTTGTGCCGTTGGTACCCTGGTCTGCAGCTGGTGCGTATATGACTTCCTGCTTAGGTGTAGAAACTCTTGATTACCTGCCTTATGCAATTCTCTGCTATGCAGGCTTTATAATTGCTATCTTCTACGGCTTTACCGGTATCGGTATTGCTAAGCTGGAAGATGAGGATAAAAAATAATGTCTGATTCTTTGTTAGTACTGAATGCAGAACTGTATGCTCCAGAATATCAAGGAATACAGGATATTTTAATAATTAACGGAAGAATTGTTACAATAGGTAAAAATCTTAAAGAGCAGATCAAATTACCTGGACTGCCTATCTTAGACGCTGCTGGACGAAAAGCACTGCCCGGGTATGTTGATCAGCATGTACATATCATTGGTGGTGGCGGTGAATCCGGCCCTTACAGTCGTACGCCGGAAGTTATGCTCAGTGATATAACAAGTGCAGGCGTAACTACTGTTATCGGCGTGCTTGGCACGGATGGTACCAGCAGGCATACCGAGTCGCTGTTGGCTAAGGCCAGAGGGTTGGAGGCTGAGGGAATATCGGCTTATATTTTGACCGGCTCTTATGAAGTACCGCTGCATACTGCTACTGGTGACGCCCGCAGAGATATCATCCTGATTGATAAGGTGCTGGGGATAGGTGAAGTTGCTTTATCCGACCACCGTTCCTCGGAGCCTACCAAGGAGGAATTGAAGAAGATTCTGACACAGGCGCGTCTGGGCGGTATGTTATCTGGTAAGAGCGGCGTTGTGCAGTTTCACATGGGTGTAGGTAAAAATGGTCTAAAGCTGCTTTTTGATATATTGGAAGAGAGTGAAATACCAGCAGGACATATGGTACCGACTCATGTCAACAGAGCTGTGCCTTTGTTTGAACAGGCTAAGGTACTGGCTCGACGCGGCGGCTATATTGATATTACTTCTGGGATACGTGCAGAGGATGGCTTTTCGGATTGCGTAAAACCAAGTGAAGCAATAAAATGCTTATGGCAGGATGGCATCCCCATGACGCAGGTTACTATGAGTTCTGACGGTAATGGTTGTATGAGCGTGCGTTTGCCGGATGGCAGTGCCAAGCAGTTGGTAACCCGTCTTTCATCGCTGCATGAAGAAATGCGTGCTGCCGTATTAGCAGGCGTACCTTTAGATATTGCTGTAAGCGTATGTACTGCTAATCCTGCGCGTGTAAATGGTTTGTATCCTTATAAAGGCTGCCTGCAAGAAGGCAGTGACGGTGATATGTTATTGTTAGATAATGATTTTAATATTGATACAGTCATTGCCGGCGGTAAAATAATGGTGGCTGACAAGCAGGTATTGGTAAAAGGAACTTTTGAAAAATGAGGAGATATTCTAAATGATTAAGTTATTTAAGGAGGCACATGTTTTTGCTCCGGAAGACTTGGGCGTTAAAGATGTGCTGGTAGTCGGAGATAAAATCTGTCGTATTGCAGATAAGATTGAAGGCTATGAAGGATTGCAGGATGTAGAAGTATTTGCTTTAAACGGCAAGCTTCTGGTGCCGGGATATATTGATTTGCATGTGCATATTACAGGCGGCGGCGGGGAACAAGGTCCTGCTTCCAGAGTCCCGGAATCTTATCTGACTGCTTTTACTACTAATGGTATTACTACTGTAGTAGGGTTGTTGGGTACTGACGGTATAACGAGGAGTCTGGAGAATCTTGTGGCGAAAGCCCGTGCCCTTACGGAAGAAGGCATTACTGTTTATTGTCTGACCAGCTATTATGCTTATCCTCCGACAACTATGACTGGCAGCGTCGAAAAGGATATTACTATGATTACTCCTATGATTGGTGTGAAAGTTGCAGTATCTGATCACCGCAGTTCCAATCCCAGCGGCGAAGATTTAATTGCCTTGGGCGTACAGGCGCGCAGAGCTGGCTTAATCAGTAATACTCCCGGCTTGGTTACCTTACATATGGGCAGCGGTAAAGGCAAGCTTGAGCCATTGTTCTATGCTTTGGATAACTCTGATTTACCGGCAAAAAACTTTTTGCCTACCCATATGCTGAGAACTGACGAACTTATTGATGCAGGCGTCAAGCTGATTCAACGTGGTGGCTATGTGGACTGCACTGCCGGTGCGGATGATAAGGAATTGGAAGTTAATGCGGAAAAACTTTTTGATTTGCTGCACAGAGAAGGTGTGAGTGCTGAGCATGTATCTCTTTCCAGTGATGCTTTTGGCAGTCAGCCTAAATTTGATGCTAACGGAGAATGTATCGGCCTGACCTATGCTTCTCCGAAATACCTGCATAAGACTGTGCAAAGCTTGGTACGCCGTGGTATGCCGCTTACGGAAGCGCTGAAACCTCTTACGACGACACCGGCAGTGCTGCTGGCAAAAGAAGGCTGCAAAGGCTGTATCTGTGATGGTGCCGATGCTGATCTTTTGATTCTAGATGCAGAGTTAAATATTTGCAGCGTCTTTGCCAAAGGTAAGACTGCTGTATTAGACGGCGCCGTAATGATGAAAGGCCGTTTTGAATAAATATAAATTGTAAAAGAAAAAGACAGACACTTAAGTGTCTGTCTTTTTTATAATTAATTAGAATTTAGCATTGTCTTTAAAGGCTGTGCCGAATTCGGTATAGGTGAGATTAGCTCTGCGTAAGTCTGCTTTATCTAAGATAGCGGCGTTAAAATCAGCACCGGACAGATTGGCCTGATAAAGAGAAGCCTGTCCCAGCTTGGCGCTGCGTAAATTAGCCTCGGTAAGATCTGCTTGCTGCATTCTTGCTTTATAAAGATTCGCGCCGGTAAAAATAGTGTTGCGCAGCTGTGCTTTATACAGCCAGCAGTAAGGCATATTAGCATAAGAAAAATCAGCATAATCTGCGCTGATGCCGTCTAAGGAGGCTTCTTCAGCGCTGATGCTGCGTAAATCAGCGTTTAAAAAGCTGGCGCCGCGCAGCTGGCTGCGGTAAAATTTTGCTCCCTGCAGCTTGGCTTTAGTAAAGTCTGCCTCCGGTGCAGAAACATAACTGAAATCAGCCTTTGCCGCGCTGGTTCCGCGCAGATTAGCCTGCTGCAGGAAAGCGTGAGCAAACTTTGCACCGGCAAGATTGCTGTTGGCAAGATTTGTTTTCACCAAACGTGCTTCAGAAAAATTTGTGCCGCTGAAATTACGTCCGGAAAGGTCACAGCCGGAAAAATCTGCTCCTGATAAATCACCGCCGATACAGTCGCTGCCAGCTCTTACCGCAGCTACATCTGCATTACTGTAGGCTGCGGCAGTAACAGAATATAAAAAGAGTATGCCTGTTAAAATAAATTTTTTCATAATAACAAATTCCTTTTAATTTTCTTCAAACAGCTTCTGCAGCTGCTTAGGATTATCTGGCAGAGCATCTATAATCTGCCAAGGCTGTGTCGGAGTGAAATCTTCTTTCTGATAATGAGAGCCCCAGAGGACTACCAGACAGCGTGCGTCAATGGCTTTAGCGCAGATAACATCGTTGGGAGTATCGCCGATAAAGATAAAATCGTTTGTGCTGACAGCTGGGTTTTGGGCATAAAACCGCTGCCAGGCTATCTTGGCAAGTTCACGGCGGTCTTCGCTAAGTTCACCGAAGACACTGGCGTCGAAATCAAAATATTTATCCAGCCCGTAATGAGCAAGTTTAAATTTGGCACCGGTCTTGGTGTTGCCGGTAAGCAGGCAGTTTTTATAACCAAGCTCAGGCTGAGAGAAATACTCTAATGTTGTTTGTACATTTTTCAGTATTGCGCCTTGATAACGGTTGAGATATTCCGGCAGCAGCATATGATAGCGTATCAGCAGGCTGGCAGCGTCAGCAGCGCTGCAGCGGCCTTTGATTTGTTTGACTGCTTCCTTGATTATTTCCGGGTCAGTACGACCGGCCAGAGATTTATTAAATCTAAAATCTTTCAGGAAATAATGCTCTTTAATAACATCAAGCATGGCATTGGCTCCGGCACCGCCTGTTAACAGCAGTGTGCCGTCAATGTCCCAGAAAAGGTATTTCATAATCTTCCTCCTGTTTTGTGCAGATAAGAAAAAAGCTGCCTTGAGGCAGCTTTTTTTATATAGAACGTGGTTTCATCATCATTTTTTTCAGTTTGCCGCCAAAATTCTGGGTACGACGGATAAATTTTATATTAGAACGACGGTGAGGCTTCATATCGCTTTCTGTACCAAAATCGCCGCGGTCCAACAAGGTAATCTTAGATTTATCGGCATCCAGATAAATACGCAGGTGACGTGCCATACCGGCAGGGTCGGAATTTTCGTAACAGCTGTAAACGTCTGCTGCTACAAAGCCTTCTTCTGGATAAACGTGCAAAGTTACATGACCTTGCTTACAAATGGCAAAAAGAGAGTATTCATTCTGATCTTCTTCTTGGTTGCGGATAATCTGGCAAGGCTGCATACAAAAGTTCAGGCATGCCTGCTCCAGAGCTTTTTCTGCGGCATCTGCGTCATTGAGGATAGCCGCGCTGCAGTTATACATATCAATGGCAATAAGTTTACCGGTTAATTTTTTGATTTTCACAATGACACTCCTCGTATTTTTTAAAGTACCTTACATTATAGCGGAAAGATTTCTCTTTGTCAAAATAGGAAGGTTTTCTTTTAGACTGAAATCGTGCTATAATACAAAAGAGAACATTTGTTTTGTATGGCGGTGAAGAAATGGAAAAGCTGGAAGGCTTGCTTGAGGATATAGTTTTTCAAAGTGATGACGGTATGTTCTGTGTACTGCGTCTGAGTAATCGCAGTGAGGGCAGAGTGACTGCTGTTTATCATGGTATGGCGCCGTTTTTGGGTGAAAATATCGTCCTTGAGGGGCAGTGGATTGAGCACAGCAGGTTTGGAAGACAGTTTGATGCTGTGTCCTGCAGTGTACAACAGCCTACTTCTGCTATTGGCATAGAGCGATTCCTGGCATCAGGAGCCATCAAAGGAGTTGGCAAGGTGACTGCCGGCAGGATTGTAGAATATTTTGGCGAGCAGACGCTGGAAATATTAGGCAGCAGTCCGGAAAGATTGGCGGAAATTAAAGGTATCAGTGCTAAAAAAGCCGCTGATATCGGTTTGGCTTACGCCGAGCTTTCCGAAATGCGTGAACTGATGCTTTTCCTTGAGGCGCATGGGGTAAGCAGCGGCTATGCGGCAAAATTACAGGCTGTTTATGGCAATACAGCAATGGTCAGGATTAAGGATAATCCCTATTGTTTGGCTAACGATATCAGCGGTATCGGTTTTAAGACTGCTGACAGGATTGCTATGGCAATGGGCCTTGAACGTGACTGTGAAGAAAGAGTCATTGCCGGTCTTAGTTATGCGGTGACTCAGGCTGCAGCAGCCGGACATACCTGCGTACCGGAAGAGCTTTTAATCAGTGAGACGGTACGGCTTTTACAGATAGAAACAGAAGCTGTGCAGCGTGTATTTAATGACTTGCTGCAAAGAGATTTATTGCGGACGGAAGAAGTTGGCGGAATGCGTCTTATCTATCCAGAGTATCTGTACAGGGCTGAGGTTGGCACGGCCCGTAGATTGCTCATGCTGCGTGATCATGTTCATCCTGTTGGCAGGGTGGATGCTGACAGGGTGATTGCGACTTGGGAAAAAGAGGCTGGTATCGTATTGGCGGAGGCTCAAAAAGATGCCATCTACGCTTCTTTGCAACATGGAGTTTTTGTGCTTACCGGCGGACCTGGTACAGGTAAGACTACTGTTGTCAAGGGTATTATCAATGTATTGGAAAAAGCAGGCTGTCGTATCCTTTTGGCTGCACCTACGGGCAGGGCTGCGCGCAGACTGGCTGAATCGGCAGGACATCCGGCGCTTACAGTACATAGATTACTGGAATACCAGCCCAACAGTGATGGTTTCAGTTTTGGCAAAGATGACAGTGAGCCTTTGGACGCGGAGGCAATTATTGTTGATGAGGCTTCCATGCTGGATATAAATTTGACTTATCATCTGTTAAAGGCAGTGCCGGGAGGATGCCGGTTAATCTTTGTCGGTGACGTAGATCAGCTGCCGTCTGTCGGAGCAGGCTCTGTACTTAAAGATATGATTCGTTCCGGCAAACTGCCGGTGGTACGTCTGGAAAATGTTTTTCGTCAGGCAGAAGTGAGCCCTATTGTCATCAATGCCCATAAAATAAACCATGGGCAGATGCCTGAATTTATACAGGGCAGTGATTTTTCTTTGATAGAATTTACTGACGAAAACAGTGCTGCAGAATATACTGCAAGAACTTATTCGGCACTTACAGCTGCAACGGACTGGCGCAGTGTACAGGTGCTTACTCCCATGCATAAAAATCCTTGCGGGGTACAGAATCTTAACAAGCTGCTGCAGCAGTATCTGAATCCTCCTGCCTATGGCAAAGCGGAAATCAATATTCCCGGCAATGTACTGCGCGTAGGTGATAAGGTAATGCAGATACGCAATAACTATGAGAAAGATGTATTTAATGGCGATATTGGCAGGATTGTCAGAATAGAAGGTAAAAGCGTCACAGTTGCTTATCCGGAACGGGCAGAAGGAGACTTTGTCAGTTATTCGCAAAGCGAAGTTGAAGAGCTGCAGCTGGCTTATGCTATGAGCGTGCATAAATCACAGGGCAGCGAATATCCCTGCGTACTTTTGCTGATGGTGCCCAGTCATTATATTATGCTGCAGCGTAATTTGCTTTATACGGCTGTTACCAGAGCCAGAGAGAGGGTGCAGGTTATCGGCAGTAAGGCGGCGGTGCGGACGGCGGTAGAAAATGACCGCACCAGACGGCGCTATTCTCTGCTAGCAGAAAGACTGCAGGAAGACAGTGATGTTTTTGGCTGATTTTAGAATTTACAGGGATAAGATGTTCTATAACTTAAATTTACTGCGGGAAATATTTTATCCGCGGCAATGTGCGGTATGTGGTAAGGTGATAGATACCGGCTGCTTTTGTGTAAGTTGCCGTAAAAGCTTTTTGCTGCAGAAAGTAATTAGAGCTGCTGAGCCGCTGCAGGAAGTATTTATGCTGTATAAGTATGAGCAGCAGCTGAAAGAAGCGTTGCATAAGGTTAAGTTTGACGGAGAACGCAGTTTGCTGCCGTTTTTACAGGAAGAAGTGCGACAGGCTTTGCCTGCTGGGGTGGAATATTTTTTTGCTGATTATGATCTTATAGCGGGCATTCCTACTTCGCCGGAGCGTCGCCAGCGCAGGGGCTTTGATGTGCCGGAAAGAATATTTTCTTTTTCTGGAATTAAATATCAACAGATACTTATAAGGGTACGCAATACCTTGCCTTTATACGAACTGGAGCCTGCGCTGAGGCGTGAGGAATTACAGGGATGCTTTAAGGTATGCTGCTCTGTAGCTGGTAAGAAGATACTTTTATGTGATGATATATACACCACGGGCAGTACCATGAGGGAAGCTACTGCCGCATTATATGCGGCAGGTGCAGCAAGTGTGAGTGCCTTAGCCTTTACAGCCAGCAAAGATAACTGGTGATGAGTTAATAGATGAGAGTGATGATGAAGCAGATGACGATAAGATATTGGTTTGAGAAAGCAAGAGCATTTGTGAAGCAGGAAACTGTTTTAAGTGCTGCTGTTATTATGGCAGTAGTTTCTTCTCTGTTTTACAGACCGCGTATAGCATATATAGACTGGGAAGTTTTATGTGTGTTATGGGCCTTGATGCTGGTAGTAGCAGGCCTGAAAAGTGTACGTTTCCTGGATTGGAGCGCTGTGGAGCTGCTGCAATTATGCGGTAGCAGGCGGCAGGTAACGCTGGTGCTGGTAGGCATTACCTTTGTGTCCTCGATGTTTGTAACTAACGATGTAGCGTTACTTACATTTGTGCCGTTGGCGCTTGTAATTGGTAAAGCGGCCAAAATGGATATGCCGCTGGTTATTATCCTTCAGACTTTAGCTGCTAATCTTGGCAGTATGTTTACACCGGCAGGAAATCCGCAGAACTTGTTCTTGTACGCTCATTATGATTTTACTGCAGAGAGTTTTTTTAGCATTATGCTGCTGCCGACTTTGCTTTCTGTAGTTTATATCATGTTGCTTATTTATAACGGGCAGGATAGGAAGCTGTCTTTACAGCTGCAGCGGATGGAGTGTCCAGAGAAGAGGATAACGGCAATATATTTGGCGTTACTCTTTTGCAATATTGCAGCTGTGCTGCATTTTGTTGATAAATACACAGCTCTGGCTGTAACTGTTGTTGCTGTGCTGTTCCTGAACAGAAAATTATTATTGCAGGTAGACTATTCGCTTTTAGTGACTTTTATCGGCTTTTTTATATTTATTGGCAATATCAGCCATACTGATATTGTGCGGTTTTTACAGGATAACGTGTTAAACAGTGCGGCGGGGACGTATCTTGCCGCACTTGTCAGCAGTCAGCTGATTAGTAATGTGCCTGCGGCGATGCTTTTGGCTGCGTTGACTAAGGAAGCGGAAGCACTGCTTTTAGGCGTTAACATTGGCGGTTTAGGGACGCTTATTGCTTCTATGGCCAGCGTTATTTCTTATAAGCTCTTTGCTGCCGAACATCCCTATCAGGCAGGGAACTATTTAAAGATGTTTCTTTTTTATAATTTTCTTGGCTTGCTGCTGATAGGTACTGCAGTATATTTTCTTTTAGTCTGGAAAGCTGGTGTGTAAATGCTCAGATGGATTA
This sequence comes from uncultured Phascolarctobacterium sp., assembly GCA_900545025.1. GTDB lineage: Bacteria > Bacillota > Negativicutes > Acidaminococcales > Acidaminococcaceae > URXU01. Next base: position 119,224 of record UQXH01000002.1, on the reverse strand, counting down.
TGCATGTAGATATGGATGCTTTTTTTGCGTCCGTTGAGCAGCTGGATAATCCTGACTTGCGTGGCAAGCCTGTCATTGTAGGAGGGCAGTCCTGCCGCGGTGTTGTTTCTACCTGCTCTTATGAAGCACGTCGTTATGGAGTACATTCCGCCATGTCGATGGCAGAAGCCAGGAAGCTATGTCCGCATGGGGAATATGTGCCCGTAAGGATGCGCAGGTATCAGGAAGTTTCCAAAAAAATTATGGGTATTTTCCATGATTTTACTCCTTTGGTGGAGCAGCTTTCCATTGATGAAGCATTTCTTGATGTCAGCGGTATGGAAAAGCTTTACCATAATACGGAAGAAATTGGCTGGCTTATAAAAAAACGGATTACTGCGGAAACAGGACTGACTGCTTCGGTGGGACTTGCGCCTAATAAATTTCTGGCAAAAATGGCCTCTGATTTGCAGAAGCCGGACGGGTTTACCATAATCAGGCATGCAGAAGCGGCAAAGTTTATTGCGGATTTCCCCGTAACTAAGATTTTCGGTATCGGCAGGATGGCAGAGAAATCTTTGCTGCAATATGGCATTGTAACAATTGGTCAGCTGGCCGCGGCAGACAACAATATTTTGCAGAAGGTTTTTGGTAAGAATGCAGACAGCGTCCATCGTCTGGCGCAAGGGATTGATGAGCGTCCGGTAGTAACTGAATCCATACCAAAATCAATTGGCAGGGAAACGACTTTTGCGCAGGATTTATTTACGGAAGAGCAATGCCGCCGAGAAATTTTGAAGCTGAGCGGACAGACTGGTTTTAGGCTGCGCAGCAAGGGCTATAGCGGGCATACTCTTACGTTAAAGGTTAAATTTACTGATTTTAGGATTGCTACCCGCAGTATTACCAGCGAAACAGATATTTGTTGTGATGAAGAAATATATGCTTTGGCGGTTAAACTATTACAGGCGGTTGACCTTAAAAAGGGTGTAAGACTTTTGGGGGTTACGGTATCAAATCTTTCTGAGGGAGATTGCGGAACACTTGGTTTTGAAGAAGACAAAAAACAATTACAGCGTAATGTAGCCGTGGATGCGCTGAAAAAACGCTTTGGCGAAAATATCATCAAAAGAGGCAGTATTTAAAGTTAACTGTATTATAAAATTGGTTGACTATAAATACTGCTTTGTTTTATAATAACAACATATGAAAGGATGTTGGCATTATGCTGGAATTAGCACGTGCGTCATCATATTGTGACCAGGATTTTTTCAAAGGCTGGGTAATTGCCGGTGTTGAAGTAAGTATTAACGGAGAAGCCAGGCAATATACTAATGAGCTGGTGCTGAAAAGCAAACGCAGGTGCGTTATGCTGGTGCAGGGCTTTGATGATGATGGAAGATTGCAGAAGCAGCTTAAGATAGTACTGATTTTGCCGCGTAAGGTTGGGCAGGATAATATAAATTCAGAAATAATATCTGGTGAACTTATTGGCGAGCATATTTTTACTGCTGAGGAAATAAATGCTTATACCCATTTGGTGGGTGATGAAAATACACTGCACAGTCAGTCAAGACCGATAGTACCGGGAATATTATTGTTAAACTGGCTGCAGCAAGTAACTGCTGCCGGATTCCTGCACTGGCAAGCACGTTTTCTACGACCTGTATATGCAGGTGAACTGCTGCAGGTGTATGAACAGCAGGAAATGCTTGTCGGCTATGTTAACAGCTCGAAAGTTTTTACTGTCAATAAAATAGATTAAGAGGGTGTATGGTTATGAATTCTTCTGTAAGCAAGACTGCCGAAATGACTAAGATAGCGCTGCTGGTGGCGATGAACTGCGTATCGGCATATATTATTATACCGCTGCCTTTTTCCATGTCGCCTATTGCGCTGCAGACGATGTTTGTTAATCTGGTAGCTTTCCTTCTAACTCCCAAGCAGACTTTTATGACGATGTTTGTTTATATTCTGATTGGATTGGCTGGTATTCCTGTTTTTACTGGCGGTACGGCAGGACCGGCGAAGTTATTTGGTCCTACAGGCGGTTATATTTTTGGCTTCTTAGTTGCTGCTGTGCTGATTTCTATGCTGCGCGGCAAAGAATACAGCTTTAAACGTTATTGTGCTGTTGGCGTAGGCATTGGCATACCTGTAATTTATCTTTTGGGAGCTTTACAGCTTAAATTTGTTACCGGTATGGATTGGCAGGCTGCAGTTGTGACAGGTGTCCTCCCCTTTGTGCCGCTGGATGTGGTCAAATGTGTGGCGGCAGCCTTTTTGGCTGGTCCGATTCACAAAGTGTTTTCCAGGTGATATAAAATGCAGAATGTATATATTTTAGGCGGCTTGCGCAGTTATGTAGGCGTATGTAATGGTATGTATCGTCATGTGCCTGCCGAGATTCTCGGTGCAGCAGTTTTACGTCAGGTAATGGAAAAATATAAAATTGTACTGCCGGACTATATTATTGCCGGTAATGGCGTAGGCGCAGGCGGCAATATTGCCAGATTGATGGCATTGGAAGCGGGCGTAGATATTTCTGTGCCTGCTTTTACTGTTGATGTGCAGTGCGGCAGCGGCTTGGAAAGCATTGCTGTTGCTGCGGCGAAGATTGAAGCAGGTGAGGCAGACGTAATAATTGCCGGCGGCTTTGAGAGCAGTTCTACTCAGCCGCGGCGCGGTTATAATGCCAATCATCCCGGTTATACTGATGATGTTTGGTACAGTGTAGCAAAATTTATGCCGGGTATTCATCGTGAAACGGTAATGCTCGAAGGAGCTGAGCTTGCTGCCGAGAAAGAAAAAATCAGTAAAGAAGATATGGATTCCTGGGTACTTAGAAGCCATGCTTTAGCAACTAAAGCTCGCAATGAAGGAATCTTGCAGGATATAATAGCTCCTGTCTGCGGAGCTGAGGAGGATGAAGGTATACGCCCTAAAATGAGCCAGCGTTTGCTGGACAGGATGCCTAAAGTACTGCCGGGTGGAAAGTTTATTACTGCGGCAAATTCCTGTCTGATAAACGATGGGGCAGCCTTTGTTGTGCTTTGTTCTGAAAAATATCTAAAGCAGCACCAAGCTCAGGCTGCAGCAAAAGTTATTGGTTCTGCTGCCTGCGGCGGTGATCCCTTAGTAAGTCCTAAGACAGCGGTATTGGCACTGCAGAAGCTTTTAGCAAAGCATGGCATGCAGGAACAGGATATTGACGATTTTGAGCTGAATGAAGCTTTTGCAGTCATAGATGTTATGTTTGCCAGAGCTTTTCCGCAGAGCATAGAAAAATATAATGTTTTTGGCGGAGCACTTGCTTACGGGCATCCTTACGGTGCTTCCGGCGCTATTATTTTGCTGCATCTGATTAAGTCGCTGCAGCAAAGTGACGGCAAATTTGGCTGCTGCAGTGTTGCTGCGGCCGGAGGTGTTGGTACTTCACTGCTTATTGAGAGGGTGTAATAATGGACTATCTGACTTTAGTATCGCAGCAGTCGCAGGATAAGGCTGCTGTGATAACAGATAATGAGATATATACCTATGGCAGATTGACGGAAATGGCGGCGGAGATACGCAGCAGTCATGAGCTGCAGGCGCAGGCAATCTTTATCCATGCTGATACTATTGTGCAGCAGCTGGTACAGTTTTTAGCCTACAGCGGCACTGTTTCGGTGCCTGTAATTGCTACTGAAGCAAGCAGGCAGCAGCAATTTGCTGTGCAGGAAATACCACGTCAGGCCTGCATGGGGGTTATGACCTCCGGCTCTACGGGACGCAGTAAATTATTGTGGCGCAGCTATCATAGCTGGGCGGCTTTTTTCCCGCAGCAAAATAAGATATTTGGTATTGATGCATCGACAATCATATTTTGTCAGGGAAGTCTTGCTTTTACAGGCAATCTCAATATCTATATGGGAGTTTTGTATGCAGGCGGCACTATTGTTGTCACAGAGAAATTCCGTCCCAAACATTGGGTGGAGCTGTTAAAGCGTTATGCTGTTAATACGATTTATTTGATACCATCAAAATTATTGCTTTTGTCCAAACAGATAAAAATACCTGAGAAAGGTATATATCATATTGTCAGCGGTTCTCAAAGCTTGGGCAGACAGGAAGCTGATAAATTGAAAAAGGCTTTTCCTAATACGGAAATTACCTTGTATTATGGCGCCAGTGAACTGAATTATATAACTTATATTAAAGACAGCGAAATGACGGAAGACCGTACTAATATCGGTCGTCCTTTCCCGGGAGTAAGTGTCTCCGTACAAGATGAGGAAATTTTTGTCGATACACCTTATGGGATTGAAGGGATTTCGCTGCCGTTTTCGTTAAAGGATAGAGGTTATCTTGCAGCGGACGGCAGTCTGCATTTTTTAGGGCGGGTTGATGATGTCTGTAATGTGAATGGACTTAAGATTTCTGCCTGCAAAGTGGAACAGGCCTTAATGGAGATAAGCGGTATCAATGAAGCGGCGGTGATGACTGTGCATCGTAATGATGCTGATAGTCTGCTGGCTTTTATTGCTTCGGAAATCACCTATAGCAAGCAGGAGCTGTTAACTGCTTTGAAAAGCAGTCTGTCAGAGTATGAAATCCCTAAACAATTTATTTATTTGGAAAATTTGCCGAAAAATGAAAGTGGGAAGATTGACCGCTTGAAGTTGGCAGAAAAATTATAAAAGCGAAGGAAACAAATAGTTTCCTTCGCTTTTTGTCGTTATACATATCAGCGTTTTTTGCCAGCCAGTAATTTTGCTGCCAATGGAAAATGTATTAAGAGTTTTGTAAGCAATATGCTGGCAATAAGAGAGAATATTACCAAAAGGACATAAGAAGCGCATACTTTTTTGACGGTCATAACGATGCCGTAATGATTATAAAAGCTGCTCAGCCAGTCTAAGATGAGTGGATGGATGAGATAGATAAACAGGGAGTTTGCTGACAGCAGGTCGAGAAGATAATAGCTTTTTGTACCTGGTTTAATCTTAGGCAGGAAAGTACAGAAAAATACCAATGACGCCGCAGTATAAACCAGACCCTGCGGACTGAGCTGATGGTAGGTGTTGGCCAGGTCTAACAGGCTGTAGCCGCAGTAATAAAAAGAATGTATGCTGCTGCCGACGATATAGACGATAGAAGCAAGGTAAAAGGCTACAACTGTTTTGGTATGCTGCTGCAGCCAGCCTAAAAATTGCTGCTGGTAAAGGGCGGTAAAGCCGCCGCAGATAAAGATGAACAAATAATGGAGCGGCAAGTAGTTGAGCCGATAGAGGAAAAAGTTCTGCCACAGAACATTCCAGGTGCTGGTGTCGATGCCGGGATGAGTAGTCCAATAATTGAACAGCAGCTGGAAGACAAATAAAAGGAACAGGCCTATTTTGACATTGAAACGGTTAATGTACAGCAGCAGGTTTTTCCAGAGCGGGAAACTGAGGTAGAACCAGAGCAGGATGACCATGAAATACAGATGATAGCAGCCGAGACCGAAGAAAAGTGTAAAGCCTACATGCAGCGGATTCCAGCTGACATAGCCTAGCGGCAGGATAAGCCAGAAATAAAAAAGATACAGCAGTGACCAGCTGATATAAGGTACACCAACGCTGAGAAACCTTTTTTTGATAAAATTAAGGTAAGAATCAGGCTGCTTTAACTGACAGAATAGTCCGTAACCGGAAATAAAGAAAAAAGAAGGCACGCTGTAGCGGGATAAAACCTCCAGCAGGACGTAAAGCGGAAAATTGCCGGCTGGCAGGGCCAGTGAGCCGATATGGATGGCGATTACCCCCAGCATACAGATGCCGCGCAGATTATCTATGACATGATTACGCATATTTATCTCCTTGATGGCTTGTGTAAGTAAAGTTCTGTGAGTAATAATTATACTATATTTCAAGCTGCTTTGCACAGCTTGAGCAGGATAATCTTACAGCGTGCTGCTAAACGAAAATTCCTGTAAAATATCGCTTTTTGATGTAAAAATAACTGCATAAAAATTTGACGTTTCTATATGAGTGTTGTACAATATAAATATCAAATTTGTACCTTTAAATTGGTCCCGTGAGACTTCAAGGTAGACTTTTAGAAATGCTCTAACGGCCTTCTTGCATCCTCAAGGGACAAGAAGGCTTTTTTATTACATAAATACAGGAGGTTAAGCTAATGGCTAAAGCAAATGTATCTCTCGGCGGCAGAGATATACTCGACCTGGAAAGTCTCAGTGTTGAAGAAATTGAGCTTGTGTTGAAAACAGCTGGCGAAATGAAAAAAATTATGAAGAGGGATATAAAAAAGGTTCCTTCTTTAAGAGGCAAGTCCATTATCAATCTTTTTTATGAGCCCAGCACCAGAACCAGAACTTCCTTTGAACTGGCAGGCAAATACCTTGGCGCTGATGTGGTAAACATCACTACCTCATCCTCCAGCGTAGTAAAAGGCGAATGCCTGCGCGATACCATCCTGACCGTGCAGTCCATGGCCTGCGACGCTATCGTTATGCGCCATCCTATCGAAGGTGCGGCTGCTTTTGCGGCTAATGTTGCCGATCCTGTTATCATCAATGCAGGTGACGGCGCTCATGCCCATCCTTCTCAAGGGCTTTTAGACCTCTTCACCATCCGTGAACAGGGCAAGGATATTAAAGGCTTGAAAATGGCTATCATTGGCGACGTACTGTACAGTCGTGTAGCTCGTACTAATATTGCTGCCTGGACAAAGCTTGGCGCTGACGTGCATGTAGCAGGACCTATGACATTATTGCCCCATGATATTGAAGCTCTGGGAGTAACCGTCCATAAACGTGTTGAAGAAGCTATTGAAGGCGCAGACGTTGTTGACATTCTGCGTATTCAGCTGGAACGTCAGAAAAAAGGCCTGTTCCCGTCTCCTCGCGAATATGCCCGTATCTTCGGTATCAACGAAAAACGCCTGCAGCTGGCTAAGCCGGACGTAACTGTCCTGCATCCTGGCCCGATGAACCGTGGCTTGGAAATTTCCTGGGAAGTAGGCTACTGCGACAACGCTGCTATCCGTACTGAAGTACAAAACGGCGTAGCTGTTCGTATGGCGCTCTTATTCTTGACTTTGACAGGGGGTAAACACATTGAAAACATTGATTAAAAACGGCAGGGTTGTAGACCCCAGCCAAAATCTCGATGCTGTAATGGATGTCCTTGTTGAGGACGGTAAAATAAGCGCTTTAGGCAGCAGTCTGGCTGTCGAGGCTGATGAAGTATACGACGCTACCGGCCTGGTAGTAACTCCTGGCTTGATCGACCTGCATACTCACATGCGTGAGCCCGGTCTGGAAGCTAAAGAAGATATTATCAGCGGTACTAAGGCTGCTGCTGCCGGCGGTGTTACAACTGTTGCCTGCATGCCCAATACTAAACCGGTAATTGATAATTCCATCATCGTTTCCGGTATCAAACAGCGTGCTGCTGAAGAAAGCTATGCCAATGTAGAAGTAATCGGCGCTATCAGCAAAGGCGAAAAAGGTGAAGAACTGGCTGAGCTTGGCGATATGGCTGAAAAAGGCGCAATGGCTTTTTCTGATGACGGACATTATGTAAAAAGCTCCAGATTGTTCATGTTAGCGGCAAAATATGTTACCGCTTTTGATAAAACTCTAATCTGCCATGCTATCGACCCTGAGCTTGCAGCTGAAGGTTATATGCATGAAGGTGCAGTTTCAGCACGTATCGGCGTACCCGGTGTACCGGCCATCTCTGAAGATATTGCTGTTGCCCGTGATTGTCTGATTGCTGAATATACCGGTGCACATGTGCATATTGCTCATGTAGCAAGTAAAGGTGCAATCGACATTATCCGTCAGGCTAAGAAAAAAGGCGTAAATGTTACCAGTGAAGTAACTGTACACCATCTGACTCTGACTGATGAAGCATGCGCAGGTTACAGCTCCGCTACCCGCGTATCTCCGCCGCTGCGCAGCTGGGATCACGTGGAAGCGATGCGTGCTGCTGTACTGGATGGTACTGTGGATGCTATCGTTACCGACCATGCTCCTCATGCGCCGGAAGAAAAAGATGTGGAATTCAGATATGCTCCCTGCGGTTTCTGCGGGTTGGAAACCTCTCTGGGCGTTATGCTGACAGACCTTTATCATACCAATGTATTTGATTTAAATACCATAATCAGCAAGATGAGTTGCGAACCTGCCAAGCTGTTTGAATTAAAAGGCGGCACTTTGAAAGAAGGTTCTGTAGCAGATATCACGATTATGGATCTGAATAAAGAATGGACTGTTGACAGCTCCAAATTCTATACCCGCGGTAAAGCTACTCCTTATGAAGGCAAGCACTGCAAGGGTAAAGCCGTTGCTACCATGCTGGCAGGCAATTTTGTAATGAGAGATGGTGTAGTATGCACAAAATAGTAAGAAAAGGCAAATTAGTATTAAAAGATGGCAGCGTTTACGAAGGCGAATTGTACGGTAAACGCAATGCTGTAGGTGAAGTAGTATTCACCACCGGTATGAGCGGTTACCAGGAAACTCTTACCGACCCTTCCTTCTGCGGACAAATTGTTGTTATGACTTATCCGCTGATTGGGAACTATGGTATCAATCCTATGTTCAATCAAGGCAAGAAATCTTATTTTCAAGGTTTTGTCATTGGTGAGATGTGCGACTATCCCAGCAACTGGCGCAGTGAAGAAACGCTGGAAGCGTTCCTGGATAAACAGGATGTGCCTGCACTGGTAGGTGTTGACACTCGTGCTATCACCAGAAAAATTCGTGAATACGGTGTCTTGAAAGGCGTCATCGTTCCGGCAGAAACCTCTCAGGAAGAAATCGATGCTCTCCTGGCAACTCCTGACGTACATGACCAGATTGCCCAGGTTACCACTAAAGAGGTTTATACTTTGGGCAATGGTAAATATCATGTAGCAGTGCTGGATTTCGGTATCAAACAAAATATCCTCAATTATCTGCAATGCTTCGACTGCCGTCTGACCGTTTTTCCGGCTTACACTCCGGCTGAAGCGGTGCTGGCGGTAAATCCTGACGGTATCTTCCTGTCCAATGGCCCTGGAGATCCCAAGGATGTACCGGAAATCATTGCCAATGTACAGAAACTGATGGGCAAGAAACCTATTTTCGGTATCTGTATGGGTCATCAAATCCTGGCTTTGGCTAACGGCGCTGATACCTACAAGATGAAATTCGGTCATCGCGGCGTTAATCAGCCGGTTAAAGACTTAAGCACCGGTAAAATCGTTATCTCTTCTCAAAATCATGGTTATGCTGTAGATGAAAAATCCCTGAAAGGCAAAAATATTAAGATTTCCCATATTTCCATGAATGACGGTACTATTGAGGGGCTGGAATACGGCGACCATCCTTCTTTTGCTGTACAGTATCACCCGGAAGCTTGTCCCGGCCCTGGCGGTCACGAAGCTTTATTTATACGTTTTATTGATATGATGGAGGGTCGTTAAGCATGCCGAAACTTAAAAATATAAAGAAAGTCCTTGTTATCGGCTCTGGTCCTATTATTATCGGACAGGCTGCCGAATTTGACTATGCAGGTACTCAAGCCTGCCGTGCCCTGAAAGAAGAAGGTTTGGAGGTTGTCCTGGTAAACAGTAATCCGGCAACCATTATGACCGACGTTAATATCGCCGACCGTGTTTATGTTGAGCCTATCAATGTGGAATTCCTGGAAAGCGTTATTAAGCGTGAACGTCCTGACTCCCTGCTGGCTACTCTGGGCGGTCAGGTTGGTCTGAACCTTGCTATGGCTCTGGATGAAAAAGGCATCCTGAGCGAATACAATGTTAAGCTGCTGGGTACTCAGATTATCAGTATTAAACGCGGCGAAGACCGTGAGCTCTTTAAAGAAACAATGGAAAAAATCAATCAGCCGATTCCTGAAAGTACCATTGTTGAAACTGTTATGGCTGCCTGTGAATTCGGCAAGAAGATTGGTTATCCTCTGATTGTGCGCCCTGCATATACTTTGGGCGGTACCGGCGGCGGTATTGCCAATGACGAAGAAGAACTGATTGATATTGTACAAAAAGGCTTGGGCTACAGCCCCATTAGCCAATGTTTGATTGAACGCAGCATTGCCGGCTGGAAAGAAATCGAGTTTGAAGTTATCCGTGACGCTGCTGACAACTGCATCACTGTCTGCTCCATGGAAAACGTTGACCCGGTCGGCGTGCATACCGGCGATTCCATCGTAGTTGCACCGGCACAGACTCTGAACGATAAAGAAGTGCACATGCTGCGCCAGGCATCTATCGACATCGTTCGTGAACTGGGCGTATGCGGCGGCTGCAATGTTCAGCTGGCGCTTGATCCGTTCTCCGAAAATTATTATGTTATCGAAGTTAACCCCCGTGTAAGCCGCAGCTCTGCGCTGGCGTCTAAGGCTACCGGTTATCCTATCGCCAAGGTAACTACCAAGATTGCTGTTGGTTATAACCTGGATGAGATTGAAAATGCTGTAACCAAGAAGACCAAAGCCTGCTTTGAGCCTACTATCGACTATATCGTACTGAAATTCCCGCGTTGGCCTTTCGATAAATTTGTAACTGCTGACCGTACCCTGGGTACCCAGATGAAGGCCACCGGCGAAGTAATGGCTATTGAACGCAGCTTTGAAGCTTCCATGCTGAAAGCTATCCGTTCTCTGGAAATCGGTCTGACCCATCTGGAAATGCCTGAGCTGAAAGCTTTGAGCGATGAAGAAATCAAAGACCGTATCCGCCTGATTGATGACGAAAGAATCTTTGTTATCACTGAAGCTTTGCGTCGTGGCGTAACCATTGATTATATTTACGATATTACTAAGATGGATAGATGGTTCCTGTATAAAATCAATAATATCGTAAAAATGGAAAAAGCGCTGCAAACTCATCCGCTGACGCCCAGCCTGCTTTTGAAAGCTAAGAAGATGGGCTTTGCCGACAGCGTTATCGGCGGTTATGTAGGCAAGACCATGATGGAAATCCGTGAAATGCGTAAAGCTAACGGCATTTTACCGACTTATAAAATGGTTGATACCTGCGCTGCTGAATTTGAAGCAGAAACCCCGTACTACTATTCTACTTATGCAACTGAAGATGAAGTTGCAGTAAGCGATAAGAAAAAAGTCGTAGTACTTGGTTCCGGTCCTATCCGTATCGGGCAGGGCGTAGAATTCGACTACTGCTCCGTGCATTCTGTATGGGCTCTGAAAGAACTGGGCTATGAAACCATCATCATCAACAACAACCCTGAAACTGTTTCCACCGACTTTGATATTTCCGATAAACTGTATTTTGAACCTCTGACCTTGGAAGATGTTCTGAACGTAATCGATAAAGAGCAGCCGGAAGGTGTTATCGTACAATTTGGCGGTCAAACTGCCATCAATCTGGCTGGTCCGCTGGATAAAGCCGGCGTTAAGATTCTTGGCAGCAGCGTGGACAGTATTGACCGTGCCGAAGACCGTGAACGTTTTGAACAGCTGCTGACGGACTGTGAGATTCCCCGTCCGAAAGGACACACTGTATTTGATACCGAAGGTGCGCTGAAAGCTGCGGCTGATGTAGGTTATCCTGTCATGGTACGTCCTTCCTATGTATTAGGCGGCCGTGCTATGGAAATCGTCTACAACGATGAAGAACTGAAACATTATATGTCCAGCGCTGTTAAAGCCTCCAAAGAACATCCGGTACTGGTTGACCATTATCTGCAGGGTACTGAAGTTGAGGTTGATGCCATCTGTGACGGCAAAGAAGTACTCATCCCCGGTATTATGGAGCACGTAGAAAGAGCCGGCGTTCACTCCGGCGACTCTATTGCTGTATATCCGCCGCGCAGTCTCTCCGAGTCCGTTATCAGGACCATTATCAACTATACCAACAAGATGGCATTAGGTCTGGAAGTAAAAGGTATGATCAATATCCAGTACATTGTCCGTAATGATCATGTCTATGTTATCGAAGTAAACCCGCGTTCTTCCAGAACAGTACCGTTCCTGAGCAAAGTAACCGGCGTGCCTATGGTAAATGTTGCTACTAAGGCAGCTATGGGCTGCAGCCTGAAAGAACAGGGCTACAGAGCTGGTCTGAAATTGTTCCCGGATTACTATGCGGTTAAAGCGCCTGTATTCTCCTTCAATAAGATGAGCAATGTAGATATAACCTTAGGGCCGGAAATGAAATCTACCGGTGAAGTTATGGCTGTGGATTATCAATATAGCCGCGCTCTGTACAAGGCTTGCATTGCATCCGGCATTAATGTACCTCACGAAGGTTCCATCCTGATTACTGTTGCCGACATGGATAAAGAAGAAGCTGCAGAAATTGCTAAAGGTTTTGAGGAGCTTGGTTATAAAGTAACTGCTACCGGCGGTACTGCTGAATATCTGAAAAATCACGACATCGAAGTACGTGTTGCAACCAAGGTAAGCGAAGGCAGTCCCAATATCCTCGACGATATCAAAGAAGGCCATATCAGTATGGTAATCAATACTACCAACCATGGCCGTGATGCTGAACGTGACGGCTTCAAAATCAGACGTTCTACCGTTGAACATGCTATTGCCTGCCTGACTTCTCTGGATACGGCGCGTGAGCTGCAGCACGTTATGAGTGCAATGCGCCGCCGTCGTGTTATCAGTATCGTTGCATTGCAGGATCTGGCTTGGGAGGACTAAACATGCCAAAAACAATTGCTGAAGCAAAAGTGATTGGACAAAAAGTACTGAACAGTACTATTAAAATGATTGAAGTTTATGCACCTGAAATTGCTGAGCAGGCTGTTCCCGGACAGTTTGTCAATGTACAGGTGTGCAAAAATACTGCTCCGCTGCTGCGCCGTCCGTTCGGCGTAGCCGGAGTCAACAAAAAGAACGGTACTTTCACCATGATTTACAGAATCATTGGAGAAGGGACACATATCCTTGCTGATGTATGTACCGGCGATAAGCTCAGTATAGTCGGACCTTTAGGTCATGGTTTTGATATGAGTGCCAAAAAATCATTGCTGGTAGGCGGTGGTCTTGGCCTTGCGCCGCTGCTGTTTTTAGCGGCAGGCTTTGGTGCGGGCAAAACAGATTTGTTGATGGGAGGACGCAGTAAAGAAGAAGTCTTCTGGGCTTGTCTGTACGACAGTCTGTGCTCTGAAATCTTTGTTACGACTGATGATGGCAGTGAAGGTACGAAAGGTACGGTTATGGCATTGCTGCCGGAGCTGTTGCAGAAGAATGGTTATGACTGCGTCTATGTCTGCGGGCCTGTACCCATGATGAAGGCTGTTGCAGAAGCTTGCCTCAAGGCAGGCGTAAAATGTCAGGTTTCACTGGAAAAATATATGGCCTGTGGTTTAGGGGCCTGTCTTTCCTGCGCCTGCGGCGGTATCGGCAGACGTATGAAGGTATGTACTGACGGACCGGTGTTCTGGGCAGAGGAGGTAACGGAATGGTAAAGTCTTTATATGAAGGCAGACTGGCAGTGGATATTGCCGGACTGAAAATGCAGACTCCTGTTACTACCGGGTCAGGAACATTTGGCTTTGGCCTGGAATTCTGTGATTTCCTTGATCTGGAAAAAGTCGGCGCCGTTACCGTAAAAGGTACGTCGCTTTTGCCTGCTGCTGGTAATAAAGGCCAGCGCGCTGTGGAAACTCCGTCTGGGATGCTTAACTGCATTGGCTTGGAAAATCCCGGCAGCGATTATTTTCTGGAACAGACCTTGCCTAAACTGCGCCAGTATGATGTACCGGTAATTGTCAACATTTACGGTCATTCTCCGGAAGAATACGGCGAGGTTGCCAAAAAACTGGATGTAGATGGTGTAGATGCGCTGGAAATCAATATTTCCTGTCCTAATGTCAAAGAGGGCGGTATTGTCTTCGGAACTTGCCCGGAAGCTGCGGCAGAGGTAATACAGCAGGTAAAGAAAAATACTTCTAAGATGGTTATTACCAAATTATCACCTAATGTTACCGATATTGTAGCAATGGCAAAAGCGGCAGAAGCTGCAGGTACGGATGCTATTTCTCTTATCAATACCCTTATTGGCACTAAGATTGATATAGAACGTCAGCGTCCTGTTTTAGGCAATGTTATCGGTGGCTTGAGCGGTCCGGCAGTAAAGCCTGTCGCTGTGCGTATGTGCTATCAGGTTGCTCAGGCAGTAAGCGTGCCTATTATCGGTATGGGCGGCATTATGAATGCCGAAGATGCTATTGAATTTATGCTGGCTGGTGCCAGTGCAGTAGCTGTGGGTACGGCTAATTTTGTGCAGCCTGATATTGCAGAAACCATTGCGCATGGGATGCTGGCATATCTTGACCGTCATAATGTACGTAATATAACAGAGATTATCGGCTTGGCTCTGCCGGCAGGCAAGGCGAGCATGCCGCTTTTTAACAAATAAAAGATACAGGCAATATTCTTTTGCCATAAGGTAAGGAGGAGATAGTGTGCAGCACGATGATCGTTTGATTGTAGCGCTTGATTTCCCAACTCTTGAACAGGCTAAAAGCTGTGTGCTGGAACTGGGAGATGCAGTAAGTTATTATAAGGTTGGTATGGAATTGTACTATGCTGTGGGCAGCGAGATTATCCGCTTCCTGAAAAGTCAGCATAAACAAGTCTTCCTTGATCTTAAACTGCAGGACATTCCTAATACTGTAGCACATGCGCTTACTGTACTCAGCGGCTTGGGCGCAGATATGATGAATGTACATGCTGTAGGCGGACGCAAAATGATGAGCGAGGCTGTTAAGGCAGTGCATGCTGCTGCTGAAGCTGCGGGCAAGCCGGCTCCTAAACTGATTGCTGTTACCATTCTTACCAGTATGGATAATGAGCAGTTTGCTGATTTGAATTATAAAAATACCATTGCTGAACAGGTAATTGCTTTGGCAAAATTAGCTAAGGAAGCAGGTATGGATGGCGTTGTTGCTTCTCCTCAGGAGGCCTCCGCTATCAGAGAAGCCTGCGGTAAAGACTTCCTGATTGTTACTCCCGGCGTGCGTCCGGCAGGAGCGTCTCTTGACGATCAAAGCCGCGTAGCAACACCGGCAGGAGCTTTCAAGAATGGTTCAAGCCATATAGTAGTAGGTCGCCCGATTACTAAGGCTGAAGACAGACAGGCTGCTGCTGCAGCAATCGTGGAAGAAATCAAAGGAGTGTAGACTGATGTTGGAAGAAAAAGATGTAATGAAAATGCTGGAAGAAACCCAGGCTGTACTGCATGGTCATTTTTTGCTGACCAGCGGTTTGCATAGCCCTATGTATGTTGAAAAATTCAATGTACTGCAGCATCCTAAATATACTGAAAAACTGTGTCAGGAAATTGCCCGTCGATATGAAAATGACAATGTCGAGCTGGTTGTAGGCCCTGTAACCGGCGGCATCCTGCTGGCTCATGAAGTAGGCAAGGCTCTTGGTACCCGTGCTATCTTTACTGAACGCGAAAACGGCAAAATGACCTTGAAACGCGGCTTCCATATTGAACCTGGTACCCGTGTACTGGTAGTAGAAGACATTGTTACTACCGGCGGCAGTGTACGCGAGGTTATGGAAGTTGTTAAAGAACATGGCGGCGAGCTGGTAGGCGTAGGTCTGTTGGTTGACCGCAGCGGCGGTAAGGTTGATTTCGGCATCCGTACCGAAGCTTTGCTGCACCTCAGCGTAGAAACCTTTGATCCCAATAACTGCCCGCTGTGCGCAAAAGATATTCCTTTCACCAAACGCGGCAGAACCGGTAAATAAATAGTATAAGGAAAAGAAAAACCAGACTGCAGTTTAATGCAGTCTGGTTTTTAGTTTATCTGAAAGCTTACAGATAATTTCTTTCTTCGACATGGTTAGAATGCAGAAGTTCTTCGGCAAGCTCACTGAGGGGCTTGGTAAGATATTTTGCGTACAACTCCTGTACGTCAGGATTGTTATGGGATTGTTTCAGTGGGCGTTCATCATCCAGCTGATATAATTTCTGACCGCGGCTGCCGGCAAGTTCGCAGCCGTCGTGGATGGGCTGCCCGCCGCCGCCTACGCAGCCGCCGGGGCAGGCCATGACTTCTACGAAGTCGTATTCTGCTTTACCGGCTCTGATGTCTGCCAGTAATTTATCGGCATTACCCAGTCCGCTGACAGTACAGGTACGTAAAACCTTGTCTCCCAGCTTGAATTCCTGGACCTTGCGGCCAGCTTCGCCGCGCACACCGATGAAAGCGTTGCGGGGAGCTTCTTTGCCTTCTACAATGGCATATGCGGTGCGCAGCGCTGCTTCCATAACGCCGCCCGTAACACCGAAGATAACAGCTGCGCCAGTACTCTTGCCTAAAGGATTATCAAAAGGCATTTCCTGCAGCGTAGTAATATCGATGTGTTCGGCTCTTATCATGCGGGCAAATTCACGAGTAGTCAGCACGATGTCCACATCACGGGCACCGCTGTCACACATGCTGGAGAGTGCTGCTTCGCGTTTTTTGGAAACGCAGGGCATGATGGAGATAGAACAGATTTCTTCGGGAGCAAGTCCTTTAGATTTAGCAAAATAAGTTTTCAGGATAGCGCCGAAAATCTGCTGCGGCGATTTGGTGGTGGAAAGATGAGAAACGAAGTCAGGATGTTTTTTGGTAAGATAACTTACCCAGCCGGGGCAGCAGGAAGTAAACATGGGCCATTTATGCTTGGCAGGATCCTGCAGATGCTCCAGCAGCTCACTGCCTTCCTCCATAATGGTTACGTCTGCGGAAAAGCTGGTGTCAAAGACATAATCAAAACCCATACGTTTTAATGCCGCAACCATCAGTCCTTCGGTTGCCTTGTCTTCAGGCAGGCCCATAGCTTCGGCCCAGGCTGTACGTACAGCCGGAGCAACTTGCACTGCTGTTACCTTATTGCTGTCTGCCAAAGCGGCAAAAACTTTAGGCACATCATCACGTTCACGCAGTGCACCGGTAGGGCAGTGGGTTATACATTGACCGCAGAGACTGCAGTCTGCTGCTGCTATATCGATGCTGCCGGTTACACCGACAGTGGTGCGTGCACCGGTGTTTTGCACTTCCCAAATATTCAGATGCTGTACTTTATCGCAGATCTGTACACAGCGCATACATTTAATGCATTTTTTTGAATCTCGAATCAGTGGGAAATCCATATTCCAGGGAAGATCGGCTACATCTTTGGCAAAGGGGCTGTCAAAGATGGCTAAATCATTAGCTGTTTTCTGCAGGCTGCAGTTACCGCTGCGTACACACATCGCACAGGTGCAATCGTGCTGGGAAAGGATAAGTTCGACGTTAATACGTCTGGCAGCACGTACTTTAGGAGAACTGGTGTAGACTACGAGTCCGTCTTCTACAGGGGTATTGCAGGAGGTAACAAGCTTGTTTTTTCCTTGGATTTCTACTACACATACCTTGCAGGCACCTATTTCGTTGATACCTTCCAAAAAGCAAAGATGGGGGATATTGATGCCGACAGATGCTGCTGCTTTCATAATCGTAGTGCCTTCAGGCACGGTTATTTTCTGTCCATCGATAGTTAAAGTTACCATCTGAAAGACCTACCTCCTTTCAGTGAGCTCATGCCAAATTTGTCGCAGCGCAGGCAGCGACCAGCTTCCTGACAGGCTTCCTGTACAGTCATGCTGCATTCAAATGCGTCAAAATTATTTTTTCTCTGGCTCGGTTCTTTTTCATTCATCTGGATCCTGCCGCAGGGCTGCTTGTCTGCCATTTCAGGTGCAGGAATCTCCACATCACAGGTAATTTCATGATGATAGCCAAGGTATTCGTCAATATTGGCTGCTGCAACCTTGCCGGCAGCAATAGCACGGATGACTGTTGCCGGGCCGGTTACGCAGTCACCGCCGGCAAACAGTTTGCTGTCATCGGGGAGCCTGGTGCTGTCCAAGGCTGCAATATTGCCGCGTTTTACCTTTATGCCGGCTTCTTCAAAAGCGTGTGATTCAATTCCCTGGCCGATAGCGACAATGATGATATCACAGGGGATTCTCTGCAGAGGCAGCTCTGCACGTACAGGGCGTGCACGTCCCCAGTCGTCGATAGGGCCGATAATCTGTGGTTCAACCCATAAGGCGGCAACTTTGCCAGTAGTATCTTTTTCTATCTTATGTGGTGCTTTCAGGCTGTAGAGTTCTGCACCTTCGGCAATGGCTCCTTCGATTTCTTCGGGCAGTGCCGTCATATCTTCCTGACGGCGTCTGTAAGCAATGCCTACTTTGGCTGCCCCCAGGCGGATAGCACTGCGGGTGCAGTCCATGGCTACGTTGCCGCCGCCGACGATGACAACTGTCTTACCGGTAAAATCGGGCATCTTGCCGTCGCCGATATTACGCAGCAGTTCTACTGCGGAGATTACGCCGTCAGCATCTTCACCTTCAATACCGATTTTTTTGTCAGTATGAGCTCCGATAGCGATATAGACTGCATCGTAATCTTTGTTTAATTGTTCCAGTGATATTTCACCAGGTGCAGTACCGACCTTGCTGTTTAAATGGATTGCTGTACCAGTAGCAAGGATTGCGTCTAAATCTTGCTGGAGACGTTCGCGTGGGAAGCGAT
Organism: uncultured Phascolarctobacterium sp.; assembly: GCA_900545025.1. GTDB lineage: Bacteria > Bacillota > Negativicutes > Acidaminococcales > Acidaminococcaceae > URXU01. The sequence goes on along the minus strand of UQXH01000002.1, from coordinate 100,689 downwards.
AGCTGGGAATACCATAGCGCAGCATACCGCCCAGCTTGCTTTTGGCTTCAAATACAGTGGTCTGATGACCCATCAGCTGCAGATAGTAAGCAGCTGTAAGTCCGCTGGGGCCGCCGCCGATGATTGCCACACGCTTTCCGGTAGCAGGTGCTTTTTCCGGCAGCGGAACAGTGTTGCTGGGAGCATTATCCACTGCCATGCGTTTTAAACCGCGGATATTGATGGCGGTGTCAATAATATTGCGGCGGCAGTGGGCTTCGCAGGGATGCTCGCAGATTAGGCCGCAGGCTGTGGGAAAAGGATTATCCTTGCGAATGAGCTTTACCGCGTCTGCATAGCGTCCTGCGCCTACCAAGGAGATATATCCGGGAATGTCTACTTTAGCCGGACAGAAGGCAGTACAGGGGATAGGAGCTGTTGTCAAGCCGGAACAGGTTCCTTTTTCTATATGATGGATATAGTCGTCCATGAAGCCGTCTAAACCTGTCAGAACCATGTTGGCAGCTTCATAGCCGATAGCGCAGTCTGCGGAGTCGCGGATATTGGCTGCGGTATTTTTTATTGTTTCAATGGTTTGTTTGGTTGCTTTACCGTTCAGTACATCTTCCAGCAGATGCTGTAATTGACCGAGGCCGATGCGGCAGGGGACGCATTTGCCGCAAGTCTGAGCATGGCAAAGCTTCAGAAATGATAACTGCAGATCTATCGGACAGGCTCCCGGAGGACTGGCGATGAGATGACGTTCCAGGTCTTTATACAGGCGTTCTACAGTACGCTGCGCCTGGGTTTGTGTTTCAAGATGTAGACGACTCATATTTCCCTCCTAAATTATAAATTAAAAATGACCTTGATTTTAAGTGTATACTATATGCGCATAAAATCCACAATAGTATGCAATAATTATAACTAATTTTAGATAGTTTGGCAATTAAAATGTTCTGAAAGGAGTAACGATCCTGCTTTTTGTTACTTTTGATAAAAAATATTTTTGGTATATGTTATACTAAGTAAAGAAAGATATTGAGCAATGTGGGAGATGGAAGCATGCATTTAACTGCAACACATATTATCAGCTTGCTTTTAACGCTTACGGTAAGCATTTTGCCAGGCATAATTATTTCCAGAAGGATAAAATCAGCAGACGATTATAATGTCGGCGGACGCAGTGCGGGGGTGAGCCTGGTTGCCGGCAGTATTATCGGTACATTGGTAGGCGGTGCGGCTACCGTCGGCACGGCCCAGCTTGGTTTTAGCCTTGGCTTGACGGCTTGGTGGTTTACTCTTGGCAGCGGTATCGCACTCCTGATTATGGCTGCGTTTTATGCGGTTCCGTTGCGCAGGAGCGGTTTGACGACTGTCAGTGAATTTCTGGTAGAAAGCTACGGCACTAAAGCAGGCGTTCTTACAAGTCTATCTGCTTCGGCAGGGATTTTTTTCAGTATTGTAGCCAGCACCCTGACGGCGCTGCATCTTGTTGCCGGTATTTTTAACGTAGAGTTGCTGACGAGCGCTGTAATTATTTTGCTTATAACGGCAGGTTTCGTGTTTTTTGGCGGTATCAGCGGCAGTGGTATGGCTGGCTTGCTGAAGATGGGATTTATTTTCCTGACAATATTTGTTGGCGGGTTTCTGTCTTACAGTGATTTAGGAGGTTGGCAGGGACTGCATCGTACTTTTCCTGACTACCCTTGGTTCAGTCTTTTCGGCAGAGGCTGGCAGGATGGTCTTTACAGCCTGCTGTCTATGCTTGTGGGCGTAATTTCGACGCAGAGTTATGTACAGGCGGTATTTTCCGCCAAGGACAGTAAAACAGCTGCTAAAGGCTGTACTGCTGCAGCCTGTATCATTATTCCCGTCGGTCTGCCATCTGTATTGATAGGTATGTTTATGCATGTGCAGCATCCTGAAATAAATTCCATTGACGCTCTGCCGCTGTACATGCTGTATTATCTGCCGGATTGGCTGGGCGGCGTAGGGTTGGGAGCGCTGCTGTTGTCGGCGCTCGGTTCTATTGCCGGTCTTGCTCTGGGCATCGGTACTATGATTTCGCGTGACTTGATAAAAAAGGTATGGCGCGAGGCGAATCAGGTCGATCTCCTCTGGACCAATCGTTTTTGTGTTTTGCTGGTAACATTGTGTGCTATTATCTTCGTATTCTTTCATTTACATTCTTCGGTGTTGGAATGGAATTATCTGTCCATGGCTTTGCGGGGGAGCGGTATTTTTCTGCCGTTGACGTTTGCTGTTTTCTTTCCCTGGCAGATACCAAGTTTGGCCGGACTGTCAGCAATATTTTTTGGCATCGTCATGTCCTGCCTGTGGACTATCTGGTCACCGTTGAAGGTGAATGCTCTTTTTCCGGCGTTGCTTTGCAATCTTATTTTTCTTTTGCCAGGAATTATTTATTACCGGATTTATAAGAAATAAAATTAATGATTTTCAGATATTGAGTCAGATTTGATTTAGAGGTTTTTATGGAGAAAAAGTTTACTCATCTGCATGTACATACGGAATACAGTCTTTTGGACGGTGCTTCCAAGATTACCGATTTATTGGGCTACGCTAAAGAGCTGGGCATGGACAGTATTGCTATTACTGACCATGGAGTTATGTACGGTGTGATTGATTTTTATCAGGAAGCAGTTAAGCAAGGTATCAAACCTATTCTTGGCTGCGAGGTATATGTTGTAGACGATCATTTGGAAAAAAATAACCGCAGCATGCATCACTTAATCCTGCTGGCAGAAAATAATATCGGCTATCATAATTTGATGAAGATTGTTTCCAGAGGACAGTTAGAAGGTTTTTACTATAAACCGCGCGTAGATAAAGAAATTCTGCGGCAGAACAGCAAAGGGCTCATCTGTCTGAGTGCCTGCATTATCGGCGAGGTACCGTCATATATATTGCAGGATAATATGGATGGTGCCAGACGGGCAGTACAGGAATTTATTGATATTTTTGGGAAAGAGAACTATTTTCTTGAGGTACAGGATCATAATCTGCCGGAGGATAAGAAGATTAACCGCGGCTTGAAAGTATTGGCACAGGAGTTTGGCCTGGGTCTTGTCGCTACTAATGATTTGCATTACGTAAGGAAAAAAGATGCCGAGGCTCAGGACGTACTGATGTGCATCCAGACTAACAGCACAGTAGATGCGCCCGAGCGGATGCGTTTTCCTAATGATGAGTTTTATTTAAAAAGTTATGATGAAATGGCAGAGCTGTTTGGAGATTGTCCAGAGGCACTTACTAATACGCAGCTTATCGCTGAACGTTGTCATGTGGAGTTAGAGTTTGGCAAGCTGCTGTTACCGGAATTCCCTATTCCGGAAGGTTTTGCCGATGCTAATGCTTATTTGTTGCATCTGTGCCAGGAAGCTATCCCCGTAAAATATGGCGCTGCCGGTAAAGATGTTTGGCAAAGATTGGAGTTTGAACTTGATATTATCAGGACGATGGGCTATTCCTGTTACTTCCTTATCGTCTGGGATTTTATTGATTATTGCAAAAAGCATGATATTCCGGTCGGACCAGGCAGGGGTAGTGCGGCGGGCAGTATTGTAGCGTACCTGTTGGGTATCACTAATATTGACCCGTTAAAATATCATCTGCTGTTTGAACGGTTTTTGAATCCTGAACGCGTCAGCATGCCGGATATAGATACAGACTTTTGCTATGTAAAGCGTGATCAGGTGCTTGATTATGTAGTACGTCGCTATGGACAGGAGCGCGTAGCGCAGATCATTACCTTTGGTACCCTGCAGGCAAGGGCGGCAGTACGCGATGTGGGGCGTGCGCTGGGAATGACATATGGCGCTGTAGACGAGGTGGCAAAAAGGATTCCTCGTGAGCTTGGCATAACTTTAGATAAGGCTTTAGCTGGCAATAATGATTTACGTGATCTATATGAGCAGAACGAAGAAGTACACAGGCTCATTGACCTGGCAAAGAGCGTTGAAGGGATGCCGCGTAATGCTGGGACGCATGCTGCCGGCGTCATTATTGCTCCGCAGGACCTCAAGGATTATGTGCCTTTGCAGTTAGGCAGCGAAGGTTCGGTTATTACTCAGTATGACAAGGACAAGGTAGAAAATCTCGGCCTGCTGAAAATGGACTTCCTGGGACTGCGTACCTTGACTGTTATCGGCGATACGATACGTTTTATTGCAGAAACGACAGGCGAAAAAATAGATATTGATAATATACCCTTAGCTGATAAAAAAACGTGCCAAATGCTTTGTGACGGTGACACCTACGGAGTATTCCAGCTGGAATCTGCCGGTATTACCAAGCTGGTAATGGAGTTGGCGCCGGAAAGTTTTGAAGATTTGATTCCTCTGGTTGCTTTATATCGTCCTGGGCCGCTGGGTACAGGCATGGCGGAAGATTTTATTGCCGGCAGGCATGGGCGCAGGACGGCGCAGATATTGCATCCTTTGATGGAGCCTATCCTTGCTGATACTTATGGGGTTATTCTTTATCAGGAACAGGTAATGCAGATAACTTCTGCCTTGGCAGGTTTTACACTTGGGCAGGCAGATATACTGCGCCGCGCCATGGGCAAGAAAAAAGCTAAGGAGCTGGATTCCATGCGCGAGGCCTTTATCCAGGGGGCGCGAAAAATCAATAATATTTCCGAAGAGCTAAGCGACAGGATTTTTTCGTTGCTGCAGCATTTTGCCGGTTATGGATTTAATAAATCTCACTCAGTAGCTTATGCCCTGGTTGCTTACCAGACGGCTTACCTTAAAGCACATTGGCCTGCTCAATATATGGCGGCTTTTTTAAACAGTATTATCAGCGATGCCGATAAGCTAAGCTGGTATATTTCAATCTGCCGTAATGCCAATATCAGGATTTTGCCGCCGGATGTTAATGAAAGTGGTTTTAATTTTACCGTACATAAGGAAAATTCTATCCGCTTTGGTCTTGCAGGTATCAAGAGTGCCGGAGAAGCCGCTGTCAAAGAAATCATCCGGGCTCGTGAAGATGGCGAGTTCACTGGTTTAGTTGATTTTTGCCGACGTGTGAATATGCGTCTTGTCAATAAAAGAGTTGTAGAAAATCTTATAAAATGTGGAGCTATGGATTCTTTTGGAGGCAAGCGTTCGCAGTTATTGGCTATTGCCGAACAGGCAGCGGAGCTTGGCGCAAGCTATCAGAAAGACTATGCTTCCGGGCAAATGGGACTTTTTGATGACAGTGAAGATGGTTTTGCAGAAATAAATGATATTAGGCTGCCAGATTTGGAGGAAATGCCGCGCGCTAATATTTTGCAGAATGAAAAAGAACTGATTGGTTTTTATGTGACAGGGCATCCGCTGGATGAATATAAGACAGTATTGAGCAAATATACGCCGCTTTATTGGCTGCAAAATGAAAATAATGTTGCGGATGGACAGCATATCAACATAGCAGGTATTATTTCCGAGTGTGTTATCAAGACTACAAGGAAAGGCGATACGATGGCTGCACTGACCTTAGAAGATTATACTGGACGGATAGAAGTCTTGGCGTTCCCGACAGTTTATCATTCCTGTATGAAAGAGATATACAAGGAAAATATTGTAGCGATTGAAGGACGCCTGAATATAGACGAACGCAGAAGGAGTGTTAATGCTGCGAAGATTATCAAATTAAGCAATAAGATTAGTGAGGTAAGGATAAAAGTAGTGCCTTATTTAGAAAATCCGCTGGTGCAAAGAGAACTTGCCAAAGTATTTAGCCGTTTCAGGGGCAATGACGTAGTTTATCTGCATCTCATGGGGTCCAGAAAGATTATCAAGACGAATCCCTCTTTCTGGGTAGACAGTACTGCGGATGGTTTTAAAGCTGCGGTTGAAAAAGTTTTAGGCGAGAATTGTTTCCTGTAAAGAAGAAAATATTAGGTATACTTGCAAGTAGAAGTGTAAAAATGTTACAATAAAGAGAAAATATTTTGTTAGTATGCGCAAGGAGGTTGCTCATGAATATTATAGTTTGTCTTAAACAAGTACCGGATACTGAAGCGGTAAAATTAAATCCAGAAACTAATACTTTAGTGCGTGACGGTGTAGAAAACATCATGAATCCTTTTGACAGACAGGCATTGGAAGCTGCTTTGATGCTGAAGGATAAAGAAGGTGCCAAGGTTACCGTACTCACTATGGGTCTGCCGCAGGCAACTGATATTTTAAAGGAAGCTATCGCTATGGGTGCTGACGATGGTATTCTGCTGAGCGACCGCGCGCTGGCTGGCTCAGATACCTTGGCGACCAGTATCGCGCTGGCTGCAGCCGTAAAACATATCGGCGGTTATGACCTGGTAATGTGCGGCAAACAGGCTGTTGACGGGGATACTGCACAGGTTGGTCCTGAAATGGCTGAACATCTGGGAATTCCTCAGATTACCGGCGCTTTAAAGGTTGATTTTGCAGATGGAAAATTTGTTGTCGTACGTGAAAATGAAAGCAGTGTGCAGACTCTGGCATGCGCTGCACCGCTTTTGGTAACTGTTACCAGGGCTGAAAAAGAACCGCGTTTTGCCAGCATTAAAGGTAAGATGAAAGCACGTAAAGCCGTTATTCCCACGCTGACAGTAGCGGATTTGGCTATTGATACCAAGCTTGTTGGTCTTTCCGGTTCTCCGACTAAGGTTAAGAGAGTATTTACACCGGAAGTACCTGTAGTTGAAAGTGAGATCATCAACGAAGAAGATACTGACAAAGCTGTAGATATGTTATTTAACAAGCTTGTTGAAGCTAAGATTATTACTCGCTGAGGTGAAAGAAAATGGCAGTTTTTGTAGATAGAGAAAAATGTATAGGTTGTGAATCCTGTGTGGCAGTGTGCCCGGTAGGCGCTCTGAGCATGGAGGATGGTAAGGCAAAGGTTGACGGTGAACAATGCATTTCCTGCGGCGCCTGCATCAATGAATGTCTGGTAGAGGCTATTTCTCGCGAAGCTGTTGTTCGTGAAGTGAAGAATAATGAAGGCAGCGACCTTTGGGTTATGGCAGAATTGGAAAACGGTGAGCCGGTAGGCGTTACCTATGAACTTTTGGGCGTTACTGCAGAATTGGCAAAAAAAGCCGGTGAAAAATGCTGTGCAGTAGTGATTACTGCTGATGCTGCTGATATTCCGCAGAAACTTATTGCCGCTGGTGCCGATAAAGTTTATGTAATTACTGACAGCCTTTATGCTGAATATAATACAGATTTATATACGGACGCTTTCTGCCAGCTGGCAGAAGCTTATAAACCTAACGCAGTACTTTTTGGCGCTACTGCCGACGGACGTGATTTTGCTCCCCGTGTAGCAGCAAGACTGCATACTGGTCTGTGCGCAGACTGCACTGCGTTGGATATTGCAACAGAAAACAAGATTGTTGAATGGACTCGTCCGGCATTGGGTGGTAATATTCTTGCTACTATCCTCTGTGACGAACATCGTCCGCAGATGGGTACTGTACGTCCTAAAGTCTTCAAAGCAGCAGCTGCTGATGAATCTCGCGCTGGTGAAGTAATTAACTTCACTGTTAAAGATGTAAAAGCATCTCCGGTTGAGCTCTTGCATAAGGAAGCTGTAGAAACCAGCGGTTCTATTAAAATTGAAGATGCAGAAGTAATCTGCTCCGGCGGCCGTGGTATGGGCTGCCTGGATAATTTTAAAATGCTGGAAGAATTAGCTTCTCTGTTTGAAAACGGAGCTATCGCCGGTTCTCGTGCAGTAGTTGACGAAGGCTGGATTGGTCATGGTCAGCAGGTAGGTCAGTCTGGTAAGACTGTAACACCGAAAATTTATTTCGCTTGCGGTATTTCCGGTGCTATCCAGCATATTTCCGGTATGAATGCTTCTGACATTGTTATCGCTATTAATAAAGATGCAAATGCGCCTATCTTCAAGATTGCGCAATATGGTATTGTAGGCGATATTAAGGAGATCCTGCCTAAACTGATTGCAAAAATCAAAGCATATAAAGAAGCTTGAGTTTTGCCGGAGGAAGCTTCCCATGTGGAAAGTTGTATATATTGAGCAAAATGAAGCTAATGCAGAAAAAATAAAAGAAATGCTCACTGCCAATGGCTTTTTGATAAGAGTAAAGGCTGCTGGCGGCAAGCATAACAAAGCTTATGAAATATGTGTTCCGTTTTCAGAAGCGGAAGACGCTTATGAAGTTCTTTGCGAGCATAAATTTAAAGGTTAGCGGGGATTTCTGTTATGAAGAAAACGAAGATTATCTGTACTGTGGGACCGAGTACTGACGATGTGGTACTTTTAGAAAAAATGCTGCGTGCCGGTATGGATTTAGCGCGTTTTAACTTTTCCCACGGTTCCCATGAAGATCATGCAGCAAGACTGCAGCTGGTAAGAGAAGCTGCAGCTAAGGCTGGCAAGACGGTTGCTTGTATTGCTGATACTAAAGGACCGGAAATGCGTCTGGGTAATTTTGCTGAGGGCAGTGTTTATCTGCAGGAAGGCGCCGAGTTTTCTCTGACGACGGAGGAGATATTGGGCAATGAAAAAATCGCTTCAGTAAATTATTCAGGCTTACCTCATGAGGTAGAATGCGGCAGCAAGATATTACTGTCAGACGGGTTGCTGTCTTTAGAGGTTATTGCTGTAGAAGGTAATGTTATTCATACTAAGGTAACGCATGGCGGTGAGCTCAGCTCACGTAAGCGTGTGGCATGTCCGGGTATAGAATTACAGCTGCCTTTTCTTTCGGAGCAGGATAAGGCTGATATTTGCTTTGCGGCTCAGCATGGTATGGACTATATAGCTGCTTCGTTTGTGCAGAAAGCAGACGATGTGCTGGCAATACGCAAGGTTTTGGAAGAAGCTGGTTCTTCCATGGGTATTATTTCCAAAATCGAAAATGAAGCAGGCGTCAAGCATATTGAGGAGATTATCAATGTTTCTGACGGTATCATGGTTGCCAGAGGCGACTTAGGCGTTGAAATACCTTATGAAGTAGTGCCTATGGTGCAAAAAGAAATTATTGCCGCCTGCAACAGAGCCGGCAAGCCAGTTGTTACGGCAACACAGATGCTGGAAAGTATGATTCATAGCTATCGTGCTACCAGAGCAGAAGCCAGTGACGTGGCTAACTCTATTTTTGACGGTACAGATGTTATTATGCTGAGCGGTGAGACTGCTTCCGGGAAATATCCTTTAGAAGCAGTACAGACCATGACTAAGATTGCAGAACGTACTGAGGCTGCGCTTGATTATGCATCAATTTTCCGCAAGAAAGGTATCAGTGACAGCATCCATTCAACAGATGCTATCAGCCATGCGACCGTGCAGATTGCTCAGGAACTGCATGCTGACAACATCCTTACGATTACGGAAAGCGGTTTTACAGCCAGGATGATTGCCAAATATAAGCCGCAGGCACCTGTTATTGCCGTATCACGTTTGCCTGAAAAGGTGCGTGCTATGCAGCTGTATTGGGGTGTGCAGCCCTTGCTGGGACCGTCATCTGATAATACAGATGAAATAATTGACTTGTCTTTGGAGTGCGCCTTGCAGCACCAAGTAATAAAGGATGGGTCTTGCGTGGTTATAACTGCAGGTGTACCTGTAGGTATGACAGGCAGTACAAATCTGATCAAGGTGGTTAATGTGGGTAATAAGCTTGTTTCCGGTACTGGTATTGGCAGAGTGTCTATAAGCGGCAAAGTTTGCCGTGCTGTAAATGCAGCTGATTTTACAGACAAGCTGCAGGCGGGAGATATACTCGTTGTTGATATCTTAGATGACGAATTTGTTGCTGTCGCTTCCAAAAAGGCAGCGGCCATTATTGCACAGGAGGGCGGTCTTACATCGACAACGGCGATTGTCGGCGTTACCTGCGGAATACCTGTTATCGTAGGGGCTGTGCAAGCGGTTGATATCCTGCGGGATGGTCAGCTGGTAACAGTAGATACTGTTTCTGGAGTTGTTTACGAAGGTAAAATAAATTTGTAAGCTGGCGGTGAAGTTATGGAAAAGACTGATTTAGATATTGCTGTTGCTGAAACGGAGAAGTGGCAGGATATTTTAGAGCAGTCTTTTTCTGCTTTGCATGCAGCTTCAGCAGAAAGCAGACAGCATTGTATTGGTCAAATAAGTCTGTATGGCTGCCTTGCTTTAAAATATGCTTCAGAGGATTATGCTGAACAGTGCTTTCAGCAGCTGATGAAAACTGCTGAAGATACGATAGCTGATTTAATATTGCTTACAGCAATAAGAGATATGCTGGCAACTGCTGCCAGACTGCGAAAAAAAGAATTATTCTGTCGATGGTTAAGCCAGGCAGAAGGTTTTATTATAAAAGTAATAAATGATAGGAAAGATCCGGATGAATTAAGCCGCTTCTTATTGAGTATTACTTTTATCGTCTGTGACAGAAAGCATAGTGAAGCTTTTGTCAGTATGCGTCATTTGATGGTGCTTTTTGTCAGAACATCCGTTAATAAGGCTGTGCTGAAAAACTTTCTTAGCGAGTGGACAAGCCTGATTGCCCAGATGGTTAGAAGGCAATGGTTTGAGGTTGGTGACTTTCTTTTAATAAGCCTGTTTGAAGCCTTATGGCGCAAAAAAGACTGTAAGTTGTTCAATGCCGTCTTATTGCAGCTGCATCTGCACTTACAGATGTATTGCCGCTGGGATGGTGTAGAAAACGCTTTTAAAGCTTATAAAAAGCTGCAGTATTTTTATTTTATCCTTGTTAAGTATGCGGGCAGAAGCAGCAATAAGGAAGAAGTACGGAAAGAGTACCTGCGAGCGGTTTTGCTCAATGTACGGGACCTTATTGCTAATATGGCGCGTATAGCTATGCAGGATGAACTTAAAATTATCAGGCAGTGGTATGAGTGTTTGGTAGTTGAAGCTGGCGATAGAATGCAGCAGCGCGCAAAGTTATTGCTGCAGCTGGAGATTGCTTATTGGGCAAGGACTAAGCCTAAGACCAGCAGGAAACAGCTGGCTTATCTGGAAGATTTGCTGCAGCCGGATTTATTGAATAATACTTATCACAAGCTTTTATTAATAATAAGCTGACATTTTTTTAATAAAAAAAGAAAATACAGTATTGAGATAGAAGTTTAATAAGATATCAGAATTTTTATTTAATACTGATTATATATATTGTACAGAGAGGTATAAAAGATGGCTAAAATAGTTGTTATCGGCAGTTGCAATATAGACGTTACAGTAGAATGTGACAGATGGGCTAAGCCTGGCGAAACAATTTTCGGTAACCGTTTAATTGTTTCTCCTGGAGGTAAAGGTGCCAATCAGGCTGTAGCAGCAGCACGTTTAGGCGCTGAGGTCACTATGGTTGGCTGCGTTGGTGATGATGTTTACGGAGAGATGATTATCAAAAATCTGCAGCAAAATAGTGTCAATACTGATTTTATAAAAGTACTGGCAGGCGAAAACAGCGGTACTGCGCATATTACTGTTGCAGAAGATGACAATACTATTATTGTAATCAAGGCGGCTAATGACCTTGTTGATGCGGCGCTGATAGATCAGGCTGAAGCAAAAATTAAAGACGCTGACCTTGTTTTATTGCAGCATGAGATTCCTTTTGCTGCTATTGCTTATTCAATAGAAAAATGTTGGCAGCTGGGAGTGCCTGTATTACTCAATCCTGCTCCTGTTGCTCCTGTTCCGCAGGAATTGCTGGACAAAGTTACCTATCTGACACCTAATGAGCATGAAGCTGCCATTCTTTTTGATAATATGACTACGGAAGAGATTTTAAGTCGCTATGCCGGTAAGGTATTGATGACACTGGGCAGTAAGGGTGTTGCTTATTACGAAGATGGTAAAGTACAGATTGTACCTGCGTTTAAGGTTACTCCTGTAGATACTACCGGTGCCGGAGATACTTTTAACGGCGCTTTTGCGGTAGCGCGTGCGGCAGGTAAAAACATAGCAGACAGTGTGCGTTTTGCTAATGCGGCAGCGGCCGTTTCCGTACAGAAGATTGGTGCACAAGGCGGTATGCCTTATTTAAAAGAAGTAGAGGAGATGCTTTGAGATGCAGAAGGTTGGTATTTTAAATAGCTCTATTGCCAAAGTATTGGCAGATCTTGGGCATACAGATACTATAGTTATCGGCGACTGCGGGTTGCCGGTACCGTCAGGAGTGCCAAAGATTGATTTAGCCTTGAAACTGGGGACTCCTTCTTTTATGGAAGTAGTAAGCGAAGTTGCTAAATATATGGAAATAGAGAAAGTTGAAGTTGCCGCTGAAATACAGGAAAAAAATACTGGCGTTTATGAAGCGCTGAAAGAGCTTTTTCCGCAGCAGGAATGGATTATTGATGTGAATCATGAAGCGTTTAAGGCGGCAACAGCGAAAGCTAAAGTAGTAATCCGTACAGGTGAAATTACACCTTATGCAAATATTATCCTTCACAGTAATGTAATTTTTTAATAAGGCAGGAACCGAGATGGAGATTGAATTAAGAAATATCCATAAAGCATTTGGCAGCAATGAGGTTTTAAAGGGTGTCAATTTAAAACTGAAAAGCGGCGAAGTACATGCTTTGATGGGAGAAAATGGTGCTGGTAAGTCTACGCTGATGAATATTTTGACAGGCTTGCACAAGCAGGATAAAGGCTCTGTTTTTGTTGACGGACAGGAAATGCACTTTAAAAATCCGGTAGATGCAGAAAAATATGGTATTGCTTTTATTCATCAGGAGTTGAATATCTGGCCCAATCTTTCCATACTGGAAAATTTGTTTTTGATGCACAGCATCACCAATAAATTTGGGATGCTGGATTTTCAGAAAATGCGACAGATTGCCGAAGAAAAGTGCCGGGAGATACATATCGAGTTGCCCCTTGATATGGAAGCAGGCGAGTGTTCTGTCGGGCAGCAGCAAATGACAGAAATTGTCCGTAATCTTTTACTTGACGCTAAGGTTGTTATCATGGACGAGCCTACGGCAGCGCTCACTGACCGCGAGACTGAAAAGTTGTTTGAAGTTATGAAATCACTGAAAAAACGCGGCGTAGCCATGGTTTATATCTCTCACCGTATGGAAGAGGTATTCAATAACTGTGATGTAATAACTGTTATGCGTGATGGCATTTCCGTAGATACAAGACCGGTTGCTAAATATGGTTTAGATGAAATTGTTCGCGACATGGTTGGCCGTTCTATTACAGAATTTTATCCAGAGAGACGTAATCTGCCTGGCGAGGTTATCATGGAAGTTAAAAACTTCAATCAGCCCGGCGTTTTCCATAATGTCAATTTCAATCTGAAAAAAGGTGAAATCCTTGGTATTGCCGGCTTGATGGGCAGCGGCAGGACGGAGATTATGCGCGCAATCTTTGGTGTAGATAAGTGCCAAAGCGGCGAGGTAATTTTTAAAGGACAAAAATTGAAGATTGATAAGCCTGAGGATGCTATTAAAGCAGGCTTCGGCTTTATTACCGAAAATAGAAAGACGGAAGGTCTGATTCTTGATTTCTCCATTATGCGTAATATTGCCTTGCCGAGTATAGATGAATTTGCGCGCAAGAGCATTATAGATTATAAGCGGGTTAATGAGTTTTCCCATGGTTTAGCTGATAAACTGGGTGTAAAGGCGCATACTCTTGATTTGGAGGCAGGCGCTTTGTCCGGCGGTAATCAGCAGAAGGTTGTTATTGCTAAATGGGTTGGCATGAATCCTGATGTCATCATTATGGACGAGCCTACCCGCGGCATCGACGTAGGTGCAAAAAGAGATATCTATGAGTTGATGAATGAACTGACAGCCAGCGGTGTATCAATCATCATGGTTTCTTCTGAACTGCCAGAAGTTTTAGGTATGAGCGATCGTATCCTGGTTATCCACGAAGGTAAGATTGCCGGCGAACTGCTGAGCAGTGAAGCAACTCAGGAAAAAATTATGTCACTTGCAACGGGAGGTTTGTAATTTATAATGGATGTAAAAGCTATAATGAAAAAATCTGGTTCCTTAATCGGATTGATAGTATTGTTTGTTGTCATTGCCTGCCTGAACAGCAGCTTTATTGATCCCGGTAACCTGAAGAACCTGCTGCGTCAGGTTTCTATCAACGCCCTTATTTCTTTCGGTATGACCTTTGTCATCCTTACAGGCGGTATTGACTTATCAGTAGGCAGTATCCTTGCTTTATCCAGTGCCTTGATGGGCAGCTTCATTGTAGGCGGCTTAGACCCTATCCTGGGTATCGTGTTTGCCTGTCTGATCGGTGCAGCGCTTGGTGCGGTAAATGGCCTTGTAATTACTTATGGCAAGGTTGCTCCTTTTATTGCTACTTTGGCTACCATGACTATTTTCAGAGGTATGACGCTGGTATATACTAACGGTAATCCTATCAGCGGCCTTACTGAAAATGAAGCCTTTCTGAACTTTGGACAGGGGTATTTTCTGGAACTGCCCGTACCTGCGGTAATGATGCTGATTATGTTCGGCATCCTGTATTTCATCCTGCATAAAACTCCTTTGGGACGTAAGACCTATGCAGTAGGCGGTAATGAAAAGGTTTCTTATATTGCCGGCATCAAGATTAACCGAATCAAGATTTTTGCTTATACAGTTACCGGTATGCTCTGCGGTATGGCGGGCGCTATTTTAACCAGCCGTTTGAACAGCGCACAGCCTACTGCCGGCACTGGTTATGAACTTGATGCTATTGCTGCCGTTGTATTGGGCGGCACCAGCCTTTCCGGCGGCAAAGGCCGTATAGTTGGCACCTTGGTTGGTGCGCTGATTATCGGCACTTTGAATAATGGTTTGAATATCCTCAACGTATCCAGCTTTTATCAACAAGTTGTCAAAGGTATAGTTATTTTGCTTGCAGTCCTTATGGACCGCAAAAAATCTTAGGAGGAATTTCATCTAATGAAAAAACTTTTCTTGGTTATGATTGCTATCGTTGCTATGGCTATGATGATTGTAGGCTGCAGCAGCGGTGAAAAAAAAGAAGCTAAACCTGCTGACGGTAAAAATATTACCATCGGTTTCTCCGTTTCCACTCAGAACAATCCTTTCTTCGTTACATTGCGCAATGGTGTAGAAGCTAAAGCCAAAGAATTGGGTGTTAACGTTAAAATCGTTGATGCGCAAAACGACCCTGCTAAACAGGCTAATGATATTGCTGACCTGCTGCAGCAGAATATCAGCGTATTGCTGGTAAACCCTGTTGACTCTGCCGCAATCTCTACTTCCGTAAAAGCTGCTAATAAAGCAAATATTCCTGTTATTTGCTTAGACCGCAGTGCTGACGAAGGCAAAGTAACTTCCCTGGTTGCTTCCGATAACGTAAAAGGCGGCGAGATGGCTGCTGAATATATCGTTAAAAAACTGGGTGAAAAAGTTAAAGTTGCTGAATTGGAAGGTATCCCCGGTGCCAGCGCTTCTCGTGAACGCGGCGAAGGCTTCCACAAAGTTGCAGATCAAAAGCTGACTGTTGTTGCTAAACAATCTGCTGATTTTGACAGAAGCAAAGGCTTGACTGTTGCAGAAAATATGCTGCAGGCAAATCCTGATATCCAGGCTATTTTTGCTCAAAATGACGAAATGGCTTTAGGTGCTATCGAAGCTGCTAAGAGCGCTAATAAGAAAGTGTTCATCGTTGGCTTTGATGGTACTGACGATGGCGTAAAAGCTGTTGAAAACGGCTCTATGTCCGCTACTATTGCTCAGCAGCCCGACATCATGGGTCAACAAGGTGTAGAAGTTGCTGTTAAAGCAGCTAAAGGCGAAAAAGTTGACGCTAAAGTTTCTGCTCCGTTAAAACTTGTTGAAAAAAAATAACTTATCCATAATACTTTGACAACTTGTAAATCAAAAAAACACCTGCCGTACGGCAGGTGTTTTTGTATGTTAAAGAAAAAGTTTATTTAAAAGCATAAGAAAAAATAAAGATATTCTGAAAATAAATAAAAGGCAGATTTAAACTGCCTTTTATTTATTTTATATATGATTTTTGTAATATGCTTTTAAATTTTAGTTAATCCGTTTTGAGTTTTTAATTTTAAAATAATGGCAATCAGCAGGCTGAGAACAAAGCAGCCGGAAAAGAAATAGAGAGTAATGGAATAGCTGTTTGTGGTTTCTTTTATCCAGGAGAGCAGCAATGGACCGGCAATACCGGCTAAGCCCCAGGCAGTAAGTATGCGGCCGTGGATAGCACTGAGCTGCTTGGTACCGAATAAGTCGCTGAGGTAAGCTGGCATGCAGGAGAAGCCGCCGCCGTAGCAGGTAATGATAAGGAAGATAAGCGCCTGGAATAAGAAGCTGTCAGTAACGCTGGCAAGCATGTAGAAGGCTGCGATTTCCAGCAGGAAGAACATGATGTAAGTGTTGCGTCTGCCAATATAATCAGAAACAGTGGACCAGACAATACGTCCGAGACCATTCAGCAAACCAATGATACCTACCATGGATGC
This sequence comes from uncultured Phascolarctobacterium sp., assembly GCA_900545025.1. GTDB lineage: Bacteria > Bacillota > Negativicutes > Acidaminococcales > Acidaminococcaceae > URXU01. Next base: position 84,275 of record UQXH01000002.1, on the reverse strand, counting down.
TGCTGCCAGCGGCGTCATATGGATAACTTCCTGTGCCATAGGAGAGGCTACAGCCAAAAGACCGATGCCGCAGGTAATGTTGGTAAAGAATATCCACCATAAAGCATAGAATTGCCATGTCTTCATTGCCTCATTAACAGTATATTGCGCCTGATTGTTTTCCGGCAGGGCGGCAAGCTTAGCTTTAGCCTCGGTTACAGCAGGAGCTTTTGGCGGTTCCAGATAGAGTGAGGAAGCTGCCATGATAACCATGTATACGCCGCCGAGGATGATAAAATTATTGATAAGACCATATTTGGCAATCAGCAGCTGCATGACAGGACCGGCAATGAGGCTGGCGAAGCCAAAGCCCATGATGGCAAGACCGGTTGCAAGACCGCGATTATTGGGAAACCATTTTACTAAAGTGGAAACAGGAGTGATGTAACCTGTGCCAAGGCCGATACCGCCAATAACACCATAGAAGAGATACATTAGCGGCAGGCTGTGCTGGGAAAGTGCAAAGGCAGTGCCCAGCATACCGATACCGAAGAAGACGGTGGAAACAAGTCCGCTGCGTCTGGGACCGTGCTTTTCAACATAACTGCCTAAAAAACCGGCAGAAAGACCGAGAAATAAAATTGCAATGGAAAAGGTCCAGGTTGTTTCCTGCAGGGTGAAGCCCATTGCCTGCATTATGGGCTTGGTTAAAACACTCCAGGCATAAACACTGCCTATGCAGATATGGATACCGATAGCGGCAAGGACGATGAGCCATTTGTTTTTTTTCATCAGCAAAACCTCTTTCTTTTTATAGTTTTTTTGACCGGAAGAAAAACAAAAACCATCCGGGTCAAATCATATTGCCCAGACGGTCGGCAGTGTTCATAATGCAGTACATGTGGTCGATTCCACTTATCCGTCAGTCCTGCATCAGAATGTTAAGTTGTAATTCATATTATAAAGGTTTTTATCGAGATGTCAAGAAAAAATATAACTATATTTTGAAATGGAAGAATATAAAGCCACAATATATAGAAATAAAGGATTTGACAGACGAATAAGAAACAAGTATACTAATAAATAAGCCGAAAGGCGGTAAAAGAAAATAGTGCTGATTGAGAGTGAACTAAGTTCATGAAGGGGTACACCACCGCGGGTGTAGTTTCTTCATGGACTTTTTTGTTTTACAGGAGGGAAAAGATGCTGGTAAATGGAGAAAAGCTATCCTTAGCAGAGCTGCTGTCATTGGCAGAGTTTGTGCAGCAGCGGCAATATAGGATAGAACGAGTCGTTGTTGAGCTGAATGGCAGGATTGTACCTAAGGCAAGTTATGATGAGATTATCCTGCAAGACGCAGATGTATTAGAGATTGTAAGCTTTGTAGGAGGAGGCTGAGATGATACTTGATGAAGCAGTTCTCTGGCAAAGTTTATGCAGCAAGCATGGGACTGAATTTGCTGCAAAGATGCAGCAGGCGCGGGTAGCGATTGCAGGGCTTGGAGGCTTGGGCAGTAATATTGCAGTTGCCTTAGTGCGGATGGGAATACAGAACTTACATCTTATTGATTATGACAAAGTAGATTTAAGTAATCTGAACAGGCAGCAATACGTATTAAAAGATATTGGCAGGTATAAGACAGAGGCTTTGCAGGAGCATCTATTAGAAATAAATCCTTTTATTAAGCTGAAAATTGATTGTCTGCGTTTAGATGCTGATAATATGGCAGGGATTTTTGCTGAGGATGATATTATCTGCGAAGCTTTGGATGCAGCAGAAAGCAAGGCATTGCTGGTAAATACGATTATGACGTGCTATGCAGATAAAAAAATTGTAGCGGCATCAGGCATGGCGGGATTAGGCAGCGCTAATGACATTGTAACCAGAAAGCTAAATAACAGACTGTATATCTGCGGAGATGGCAAAAGTGATTGCGCAGATATGTCGCTGACGGCGGCAAGAGCAGCCATTTGTGCCGGACATCAGTCGCAGACCGTATGCAGGATTATACTTGGATTGGAGTGACTTTTATGCAGGAAGATTTTTTTGAGTTAGGCGGCAGAAAGTTTTCGTCGCGTTTTATTTTAGGTTCCGGTAAATATTCTTTGAATTTGATTAAAGCCGCAGTAGAAGAAGCTGGCGCGGAAATCATAACTTTGGCTTTGCGTCGTGCCAATGGCGGCGAAATGGATAATATTTTAGACTATATTCCGAAGAACGTGGTCTTGCTGCCGAATACTTCCGGCGCCCGTAATGCGGAAGAGGCCGTACGTATTGCCAGGATGGCCAGAGAATTGTGCCAGACTGATTTTATTAAGATTGAGGTTATTAAGGACAGCAGATATCTTTTGCCGGATAACCATGAAACTGTCAAAGCTACGGAAATCTTGGCACGTGAAGGCTTTACTGTCATGCCCTATATGTATCCTGATCTGCAGGCTGCCAGAGAAATGCGCGATGCCGGTGCTGCCTGCATTATGCCCTTAGGTGCGCCGATTGGCTCTAATAAGGGGCTGGCAACCAAGGATTTTCTTCAAATTTTGATTGATGAAATTGATTTGCCAGTTATTGTCGATGCCGGTATCGGCAGACCGTCGCAAGCCTGTGAGGCAATGGAAATGGGTGCGGCAGCAGTTATGGTTAATACGGCTATTGCCAGCGCACAAGAGATACCGCTGATGGCTGCTGCTTTTAAAGAGGCTGTAATAGCAGGCAGAAAGGCTTATCTGGCCGGCCCCGGCGCTGTAAGCAATATAGCAAGGGCTTCTTCGCCGCTGACAGGTTTTTTGCATGATTAGGAGGCAGTATGGAAGACAAATTTTTTAATGCAAGTATTTATGATACACAGGCTCAGAAATATGCTCAAAGCTGCAGGAGTGACCATATGCAGTATCTGCCGGATATGGAGATTATTGATTCTGACTTATTGGAGCAGGTTACAGCGGCAAGAAATAAATGTCAGTGGGAGCAGTATACCATTGCAGACGTACAACGAGCATTAAGCAGAGAAAAACGCAGTATAGAAGATTTTAAAGCGTTGCTTGCACCGGCAGCATTAAACTGTCTGGAAGACATTGCTGCAGCTGCACAGCGGGAAAGAACACGTTATTTTGGCAATTCGGTTAATATTTTTACGCCGCTGTATTTGGCTAATTACTGTGAAAATTACTGTATCTATTGCGGCTTTAACTGTCATAATAAGATTCAGCGCGCCAAGCTGACAGCAGAGCAGATGGAACAGGAAATGCAGGATATAGCCGCTACCGGTATGCAGGAAATACTGCTGCTTACCGGTGAAAGCAGACGGATGTCCAATATAGATTATATTGGTACTGCCTGCAAAATGGCGACGAAGTATTTTAAGGTAGTAGGATTAGAAATTTATCCAGTTAACAGCGATAAATATCGTTATTTGCATCAGTGCGGTGCAGATTATGTAACCGTCTTTCAGGAAACTTATAACAGTGATAAATACGAAAAGCTGCATCTTGCCGGACATAAACGTATTTTTCCTTATCGCTTTTATGCACAGGAAAGAGCTTTACGTGGAGGGATGCGCGGCGTAGGCTTTGCGGCGCTGCTGGGATTAGATGACTTTCGCAGTGACGCTCTGGCGACCGGTCTGCACGCATATTTATTACAGCGCAAATATCCTCATGCTGAAATAAGTATTTCCTGCCCGCGTCTGCGTCCTATTATCAACAATGATAAGATTGAACCGCTTGATGTACACGAACACCAGCTGCTGCAGATAGTTTGTGCCTACAGGCTGTTCCTGCCTTTTGCTTCCATCGTTGTATCCAGCAGGGAATGTGCCCGTGTACGTGATAATCTTATGCAGCTGGCAGCGAATAAGATTTCTGCCGGCGTTAGCACAGGCATTGGCAGTCATGGTAAAGAGCATTTAGGTGATGAGCAGTTTGAAATTGACGATGCACGTTCATTAAAAGAAATACATGCTGCGCTTCAAAAACGTGGTTTACAGCCGGTTATGGCGGAGTATGTGTATGTTTAAGCTGCTGGCGGTTACAAACAGGAAGTTATGTGCAGGCGGCTTGCCTGAGCAGTTGGAAATCATCTGCAGCAGCGAACATAAACCGGATGCTGTTATTTTGCGGGAGAAGGATTTAACTGCTGCTGAATATGGTCAGCTGGCGCAGGAAGCGGCAAAGATATGTGCGACTTATCATGTACAATTAATTTTACACAGCTTTTGGCGAACAGCGATAAATTTAAGTTGTAAAAATATCCATCTGCCTTTAGCAGTGCTGCAGACCAGTGAATTTCAGCATTACAGGGATAAGTTTCAGCTTATTGGCGCTTCCATACATAGCATGGAAGAAGTACAGCAAGCAGCAGCTTTAGGAGCAAATTATCTTACGGCTGGAAATATTTACGTTACCTCTTGTAAAGTCGGCTTGCCAGGGCGAGGACTTGCCTGGTTAAGTGAGATTTGTAAGGGAGTAAAGATACCTGTTTATGCTATTGGTGGTATTTCCTTGGGTGGAGAGCAGTTTGATGATTTACAGAAAAGTGGAGCTGCTGGAGCCTGCATAATGAGTGAGTTCATGCTGTTAAAATAAAAAATACCGGATTGCTATGATCCGGTATTTTTTATTTTTCAAATTTTTCCGGAAAGAAAATTTCCAGCGTTTTACGATCTGCTGTCTGTCCAAAATAATTACCGATGAAGAACAACAGCAGGGAGAAAAAGATGCCTAAAACAATCTGATGGAGGTCGAAAAATTTAATTTTCAAAGCCATGGTACTGCAGTAAATAATGACGCCGCCAATCATAGCTCCCAGCGCTCCGACTTTATTAGCCTTAGGCCAAAAAAGACCGAAAATCAGTACCCAGAAAAAGGCTGTTTCCAAGCCGCCAAAGGCGAACATGTTAATCTGCCAGATAACGCTGGGTGGAGAGATAGCGATAAAGTATACGGCAAGACCCAGGATGATAGTTGTTGTCAGGCTGAAAGTACGTATCTTGCTGTTTAAAGGTGCCAGGCCACGTTTATGGAGCTCGTGCATATAGATATCTTTGATTATGGAAGAGGAAGATGCCAAAAGTAGAGAGGAAACAGTAGAAATAGTTGCGGCAATAGGGCCGATGATAGTAACGCCAGCCCAGAAGGGCCCCATGCTTTTGACGATGGCGAGAGGGGTAATATTATCTACGCTATTACCATAAGCGGCAAGAGAGTCGGTAAGAATACCTTTGCTGAGTACGCCAATCCAGGTAGCTACGAGCGTCATGGCGCCAATAACGATTGTACCGATAATCATAGCGCGGTGCAGTGCCTGAGTATTTTTATAACTGATGCCGCGCACAACAGATTGCGGCAGTGATAAAGTACAGATACCAACCAGCAGCCATTGGCTGATGTAAAGAGATATGGGCATCTTGCCGCGCGAAAGCGGCTCCAGCATATCAGGATGATTAGTGCTGATGTAGGTCATGATATTTTCAAAGCCGCCGCCCACTTCCATCATCGAGCCCATCAGCAGGCATAGTCCGGCAATCATAGCGATAGCGCAGACAGAGTCCGTTACAGCTACGCCTTTAAACCCGCCGATAGTAGTGTAAAAGACAACAATCAGACCGAACAGGCTGAGACCGGTAACATAGGAAAAACCAGTTACAGCCTCAAACAGTTTTGCTGCACCGACAAATTGGGCTACCATGGTAGCGCAGAAGAAGGCAACAATAACCAGTGCGGAAAAATTTGCCAGCAGGTCAGAGTTATAGCGGGCGCGGATAACGTCGATAACGGTGACGGCATCAATGCGTCTGGAAATGAGTGCAATCTTTTTTCCGAATACGCCTAATACCAGGAAGATAACTACTACTTGGACAATAGCCATATACAGCCAGCCATAGCCGATGACCCAGGCCATACCGGGACCGCCTACGAAAGTGCTGACGCTGCTGTAGGTTGCGGCAGTAGTCATAGCAAGAACAAAACCGCCCAAAGTTCTGCCGCCGATGAAATAATCCTTGGCAAAATCTTTTTTTCTTTCTGCTGTGGAGGATTTTTGAATGTAAATACTGATGCCGAGCATGAAGATAAGGAAGAGCATTACCGGAAGCAGATTAAAAATACTAGTCATTTTTTGTCTCCTCGTCGTCTAAATCAAAATCAACAAAGACCTTTTTTGTCAAGAATAAGGTTACTAAGATAGCAAAAATCCAGGTGCCGAAACAGCCGCCCCAAACCCAAAGGGGAGTATGCCAGAAAGTAATATCGCAGTCAGCAAGACCAAAGCCGGCGGCCCACCAAAAGATAATAACGGCAATAGTTGCCAAGACAGTTGCCTTGGCTTCATAATTAGCCTGACGGAATTTATCACTCCGTTTCATAGAGAAAACCCCTTTCTATAACCTAAAGAATAGAATTTGCGTCGTTGTCACCATATTCTATCATATTTTTGTTGTCTGCAAAGTTTTTTTTATGTAAAAAGCAGAAATATAAATTGTACTTTACAGTAATTAGTATGATATAATAAAAACGGTGATTTTATGTATAATATTTTTACTCAGTGGCTTACATTGAGTGTTATTTTTTTTGCTGTAATTTATCAGACAGAATGGTTGGAGGTAGTGACGCTGGGAGGCTTGCTGACCGGGACAATCTTATTGTCTGCCTTGGTTACAATTATGATTAGGTTGTTTCGCAGGCTGCCTGCTTATACCTGCCGTGCCGCAGTAATTGCCGGTACACTTTTAAGCGTGGAACTGCTGCGGTCGCTGCTGCCGGGTTATATTATTGTAGACCGACTGGCACTTACCGTATTTTTGGCTTTGTACGGAATTTTGGCAGTACTGATAGATAATGTTTTGGAAAGAATAGATGAAGAGGTAAAAACAAGATGAAGATTAAATTGATTGCCAGTGATATGGATGACACTTTATTAAATAGAGATTGTAAAATTTCTGAACGTAATGCAGCTGCCATAAAAAGAGCTGTTGCAGAAGGAATTATTTTTCTGATCGCTACGGGGAGGATGTATGTTTCTGCGCGTCCTTATGCGCTTGACCTTGGACTTGATGTGCCGCTGGTAACATATAATGGGGCTTTGGTTAAGGAAAGCCGCAGCGGCAAGGTGTTTTATGAACATAAGATGAAGCTGGAAACTGCGCGTGATATTTTAAAATATTGCAAAGAAAAAGGCTGCTATCTGCAGGTATATATCGGTGATAAAATCCTGATTAAAGAGGAAAATGATTTTTCCCGTATGTATACTAAGATTTCCGGCATACCGACAACCGAGGTTGGCGAAGCTATTTATACGGCTGACGAAGCACCGTACAAAATACTTGTTATGACTGCAGGAGATGAGTTTGAACAGGTGTGGCAGGAATTTGCTGAAAAATTTGCCGGCAGACTGGATGTAACAAGTTCCAAGGATAACTTCCTGGAATTGATGGAGCCTGGTGTGAATAAATGGGAAGCCGTAAAGGCTGTAGCGGCAGCTTATGATATAAAACCGGAAGAAATTATGTGCATCGGTGATTCCAATAATGATATAGGGATGATAAAAAATGCCGGTATCGGTGTGGCGGTAGCCAATGCTAAGGACAGTGTTAAAAATAATGCCAAGATAATCACCGCTTCTAATAATGACGACGGCGTGGCGTTAGTAATAGAAAGTATCCTGACAAAACAGATACAGGTTGAAGAATAATTACTGAAAGGCAGGTATGCGTACATACCTGCCTTTACGCTATCAATGAATCTTACATGAAAATTTTGTTTGTAAATTTTAAAGGATAAATAAGAATGGCTATTTTACCTATTTTTATACCTCATGCAGGCTGCCCGCATCAGTGTGTTTTCTGTAATCAGAAGACTATCAGCGGACAAAAGAATGCTGCCGAGAGCGGTGCGCATGAGCAGATAGACCGCTGGCTGCAATGGCTGCGCCCATCGACGGATAATGAAGCGGCTTTTTACGGTGGGTCGTTTACCGCTTTAGACAGTGATTTGCAGGAAAGACTGCTGCTTTTAACAGATGAACTTTTGGAGCGCGGCGTTATTGGCAGTGTCAGATTATCTACGCGGCCGGATTATATTGATGATAAAAAATTAGAACTGCTGCGGAAGCATGGCGTGCGTTTAATTGAGCTTGGCGTGCAGTCGCTGGATGACAGGGTTTTAGCTGCAGCAGGGCGCGGGCATACGGCAGCGGATGTAGTTCAGGCTATGCAGCAGCTGCGTGCTTATGATTTTAAGACGGGGTTGCAGTTGATGGTTGGAATGCCGCTGCAAAATTTCAGCAGTCTGCAGGATACTGTTGCGCAGGTAATAAATTTACAGCCTGATATTGCCAGAATCTATCCGCTTTTGGTTATTAAAGGAACGCCTTTAGCTGAAAGCTGGGCAAAGGGAGAGTTTCAGCCGCTAAGCCTGGAAGAAGCTGTGCGTCAAAGCTCCTGGGTTTATGACAAACTTACGACTAATGGTATCAAGGTTATCAGGGTTGGTTTACAGCCGGATGATGAGTTATGTGCGCCGGGTAATATTCTGGCTGGGCCTTTTCATCCTTCTATGGGTGAGTTGGTGCAGAGCTTTCTTCTGCGTGAGCGTTTGACAGATAAACTATTAGCTGTAAAAGGAGCAGCACGTATAGTAATTAGTTGCCCTGCAAAAATGGAATCTAAGCTCCGAGGAATGAAAAACAGCAATATTGAGTATTGGCGGCAGCTGCTGGCTCCTGCGCAAATTATTGTCGAAAAAACTGCTGGGGAAAATATTACTGTCAGATCAGAATAAATGAGTGGAATAAAAAGGTTGTGAAACATGAGTATCTGTAAAAGCTTTCCGCCGGTTGTGTCGGCAGAAAGCAGAGTGCTGATCCTTGGTTCGATGCCGGGAAGAAAATCTTTAGAAATGCAGCAATATTATGCGCATCCGCAGAACAGGTTCTGGAAGCTTTTAGCTGCTTTGTTTGCTGCTGAGCTGCCAACGGATTATCAGGCTAAGCTGGCCTTATTGCAGCAAAATAGGCTTGCGCTTTGGGATGTGTTAGGAGTGTGTGAAAGAGACGGCAGTCTTGACAGTGATATCCGCAACGAACAGCCTAATGATATTCTCGGTTTGCTGCAGCAATATCCACAGCTGAAAGCAGTTTTTTGCAACGGCGGCAAGGCAGGCAGTGCGTTTAAAAAATATTTTGGGACTGTCGTCAAAGTTCCGGTATATTATCTGCACTCAACCAGCCCAGCAAATGCCCGGATGAATCTTACAGACCTGCAGGAAGAATGGCGAGTTCTTAAAAGCTGGCTGTAGCACGATAAAAGTATCTTGCGGTTGTATACCGTATAAAATATATGATAAAATATCTTGATAAAGAATTATGAAGTAAGGTGATGACCGTGCGCTTAAAGTCTTTTGCCACATACGGCTTTAAATCCTTTGCCGAAAAAACTGAATTAACTTTTGATAAAGGAATCACGGCCGTAGTGGGCCCAAATGGCTCGGGAAAAAGTAATATTTCTGATGCTATACGCTGGGTATTAGGCGAGCAAAGCGCCAAATATCTGCGCGGCAGTAAGATGGAGGATATAATTTTTTCCGGCAGCAGCAAGAGAAGGCCTTTAGGCGTGGCGGAGGTTACCTTGGAATTTGATAACAGCGACCGTGCGCTGGACATGGAGTTTTCCGAGGTCAGCTTGACAAGGCGTTTGTTTCGCAGCGGCGACAGTGAATATGCCATCAATAAGAAAAATTGTCGTTTGAAAGATATTCTGGATTTATTGGCTGATACAGGCTTAGGCAAAGGCTCTATGTCGATTATTGGTCAAAACAGAATTGACGAGGTACTTAACAGCAGGCCGGAGGAACGCAGGGCGCTGTTTGAAGAGGCTGCCGGTATTGCCAAGTACAGACTGCGTAAGAAAGAGGCTGTACGACGTTTGGATGAAACCGGAGTAAACCTTACACGTATTAACGATATTAAGGCTGAAGTAGATGCGCAGGTAGAGCCTCTGCGGGCAGCGGCAGAAAAAACACAGCAGTATAATGCTCTCTATGCGGAGCAGAGACAATGTCGTCTCACTAATTTTGTGCATAAGCTTGATGATCTAACCGGTTTGTGTCAAAAGCTGCAGGATAAAAAGCAGCTTTTGGAGCAGGAACTTTCGCAGCGGCTGGCTGCTTTAAGCGTGCAGGAGGCGCAGGCTGCGCAGCTGCAGGCAGAAACTGACAGGCTGAATGAAAGTTTTGCCAAGCTGATGGATGAAATGAAAGAGAAAGAAACTGCACTGGAAAAAATACGCGGACAAAAAGCGGTGCTTGATGAACGTATTATCAACAGCAGGCAGAGTTCGGAAAAGCTTGGTGCAAGGAATATCAGACTGGAGCAGCAGGCTGATGAGCTGGAAAAGCAAATGGCTGCGTTAGCGGCAGAGTTCGATACAGTTGATAAGAAGCGTGCTAAGGCTGAATACAGCTTGCAGCAGCTGCAGCGCGAAAAGGAGCAGTATGAAAAGAATCTCCATGAAATCAGTCAGCAGTCAGAAGATTTAAAGGCAGATGTTTTTGCCGATATGCAGAGCATGTTGGAAGCACGCAACGCCTTACGCATGTTGGAGCAGGAGCAGGAACGTCGCGTAAAACGCAGAGAAGCACTGAAAGAAAGTATTATTGAAGCCGAAGCAGCGACTGGAAGCATGGAAGAGGAATATCGCCAACTGCTGGAAAAACAGGCCCGCAGCGGGCATGAACAGAAACGTTTAAGTGCTGAATTAGATGCCGATGGGCAGCAAGAGGAAGCATATAAGTGTGAGCTGCAGACAATAAGGCAGCAGCAGGGGCTTTGCCAGAAGAAGCTTATAGAAACAGAAGCACGGCTTAATTCACTGCAGCGTATGCAGACTTCTTATGAAGGTTTTGGTTATGGTATAAAAAATATCCTGAAATGCAGTGCAATATGGCGGGAAAATATTATCGGCGTGGCAGCAGAATTGCTGCAGACGGACGAAAAATATGTTACTGCTATAGAAACAGCTTTAGGAGAAAGTGCGCAGAACCTGGTAACTTTAGATGCGGATACTGCTAAAGCAGCCATCAACTTTCTGAAACAGCAAAATGGCGGCAGAGCGACATTCCTGCCTTTAGATAATATTCAGGAGCGCAGGCTGACGCAGGAGGAAGAAAGACTGCGCAACCTTAAAGGTATTTGTGGTTTTGCTGTAGATTTGGTGAGCTGCCAGGAGCAGGCGGCCAAAGCTATCAGATTTTTGCTGGGACGCGTATTGGTTGCGGAAAATATTGATGCTGCGCTGACTGCGGCAAAGGTGGCTAACTTTCGGTTACGAGTAGTTACATTAGATGGCGATACTATCAACGCTGGCGGCAGTATGTCAGGCGGCAGCCGCAGACATAAGGAAGGTTATTTAAGCCGTGGCCGTGATATTAAACGTCTTGAAGCTTTGCTTGCGGAGCGGCGGGGAAATATGCTTCAGCTGCAGGAGAAACTGGAAGCAGCAGAGGAGCAGCAGCAGAAGTTGTCTGCGAAACTGCAGCAGGGACGGGAGCAATTACGGCAGTACGCCTTGATGTCTTCGCAGCTTGATTTACAGCTGCAGCATTTAAGTCAGAAAAAGCGTGATGCAGAAGAACGCTTATTACTGCTGCTTGATGATAGAAATGCCATTGCGGCAGAATATATGGCGAATCGCAGCAAAGTACAGGAGCTGCGCACAAAAGTCAAAGAACTTGAAGAGCAGGATAGCGCAGCGAAACAACTGTTGGAAGATATGCAGAAAAAAATGGCTGCAGAAAAAAGCAAGGTAGATGCAGCAGAAAACCAGCTGCATGATGTCCGTTTATTAGCAGAGACATCTTCGGCTAAGGTACAGCTGATGAGCGACAGAATGAAGGGCCTCGACAGTGATACGCTGCAGCTGCGCAGAGAAATTACAGGTAATGAGCAGGAGCAGCAGCGATTGCAGCAGCTGATTGAAAAATGCGAGTCTGAGAAGCAGGAATGCGATAAGCGCAGTGCCGAACTTTTGCAGCAGCTGCAGGAAACTGAAAGCGGCAAGGAAGAGTTCAGAGAGGAGCGTCTGCGCCTGCAGAATCAGCAGCAGCAAGCAGATGAGCAGGCGGCTGCGATTCGCAGACAATGCGGCAATAGTGAGGGCGCTTTAAAGCAGCTGGATATAGAGATGGCACGGTATAATAATGACCGTGAGCATGTTCTGGCGCAGCTGACAGAAGAATATGGCCTTGATGAAGCTGCTGCAAGAAAAGAAGACCTGCTGGAACTTGACAATGCAGAGCTGAAAAAGCGGGAAAGCAGGCTGGTAACGGCTATTGCAGCATTAGGACCTGTTAATCCTGCCGCTATCGAGGAGTATCAGGCAGTCAAGGAGCGCAGTGAATTTTTAAACCGTCAGTACGATGATTTGGCGACAGCCAGAGATAATCTGCAGGCAGTTATCAGTGAAATAAATTCTGGCATGACGCGGAAGTTTAAAGAGGCGTTTGCAGAGATAAATAAATTCTTTGCTGAATGCTATGTAAGGCTTTTTGGCGGCGGCACTGCCGTTTTAAAGCTTTCTGAGCCCGATGATTTGCTGAATTCCGGGATTGACATCGAAGTTCAGCCGCCCGGTAAAAGGTTGCAGAGCTTGTATCTGTTATCCGGCGGGGAAAGAGCGCTGACTGTCATCGCGCTGCTTTTTGCTTTGCTTAGTTATCGTCCGGCACCGTTTTGCATTTTGGATGAAATAGATGCGGCGCTTGATGATGCCAATATTGTCAGATTTTCAAAGTTTTTAAGGGATTTTTCGCAGAAAACACAGTTTATTATCATTACGCATCGTAAAGGGACAATGGAATGTGCCGACATTATGTATGGTGTTACTATGGAAGAATCCGGTGTATCAAAATTGCTTTCTGTTAAGATAAATGAAAAGGAGTAGGAGTTTATGGGATTTTTTGAGCGATTGAAAGAAGGCCTTAGCAAGACACGCCGTAATTTTACGGACAGAATAGAAGAGCTGGTTGGCTTATCTGTTTCTATTGATGAAGATTTTTTGGAAGAGCTGGAAATGATTCTTTTAACAGCCGACGTAGGTGTCAAGACTACGGAAAAGCTTATTGAAGCTGTGCGCCAGGCAGCAAAGAAAAAAGAAATCAATGGTACGCAGGACGTTATTCCTTTCCTGAAAAAATATCTTACGGAGATGCTGCAGGATTCCGGTCAGCGGACACGTATTGGCGCCAAGCCTACAGTTATCCTTGTGGTAGGCGTTAACGGCGTCGGCAAGACTACTACGATTGGTAAATTGGCTAACTATTTTACCTTGTTTAATTACAAGGTTGTACTGGCTGCAGGCGATACTTTCAGAGCAGCGGCTTCTGAACAGCTGCAGATTTGGGGCGAGCGTGCCGGCTGTGATGTAATCCGTCACGCTGAAGGCGCTGATCCGGCTGCAGTAGTTTTTGACGCAGTTAAGGCTGCCGTGGCACGTAAGGCAGATATACTTTTCATTGATACTGCAGGCCGCCTGCATAACAAGACCAATTTAATGAATGAGCTGGAGAAAATTCATCGCATCATCAAAAGAGAGATTCCGGAAGCTCCACATGAAACTTTTCTGGTGCTTGATGCGACTACTGGGCAAAATGCAATCAGCCAGGCAAAAGTATTTATGGAAACTGCCAATGTTACAGGCGTAGTGCTGACTAAGCTTGATGGTACCGCCAAAGGCGGCGTTGTCGTAGCAATTAAAGAAGAGCTGGGATTGCCGGTAAAATGGATTGGTGTTGGCGAAGGTATTATGGATTTCCGTCCTTTTGAGCCTGATAAATTTGTGGAAGCTTTATTTGACAGTGACAAGTAAAAATACTTGACATATATTTGGCGATACAGTATAATTACATAGTCAGATATTTTGAGTAAAGGAAACAGGAAATTGTCAGAACACGATTTTGAACAGAGAATGAGGCTGGGAAGGCTGTTTGATATATATGGCGGCCTTTTGACAGAAAAACAGCAGCAATGTTTAAAACTGTATTTTTATGATGACCTGTCACTGACAGAGATTGCGGAAGAAACTGGCGTATCACGGCAGGCGATTCATGATTTGCTGAAGCGTGTGGAGCTGATTTTGGAGCGCAATGAAAAAAAACTTGGCCTTTTAGCCCGCAGTGAAGCTGATAAAGCAAGGCTGCGGGAAGTGATAGAACTGCTTGCAGACTGCAGCAGGCAGAAAAATGATGAAGCCATCAAGATTTTAAATGGAATGTGTGGCGAAAGTAGGTAACAATGGCTTTTGAAAGTTTGTCTGAAAGATTACAAAATGCTATAAAGATGTTCCGCGGTGCCGGAAAAATTACAGAAGAAGATTTAAAAGCACCTATGCGCGAAGTAAGAATGGCGCTGCTGGAAGCGGACGTAAACTTCAAGGTTGTTAAGGATTTCGTTGCTAAAGTTAAGGAACGTGCCCTTGGTGCCGAGGTTAATGAAAGTCTTAATCCGCATCAGCAGATTATCAAGATTGTTAATGAAGAACTCATCCAGCTTCTGGGTGGCACGCAAAGCAAGCTGGCAGTTTCTCCCAAACCGCCGACTATCATTATGCTGGTTGGTCTGCAGGGTGCAGGTAAAACTACTACTGCCGGTAAGCTGGCAACCTATCTGAAACGTAAGAATAAAAAGCCGCTTTTGGTTGCAGGCGATATTTACCGTCCTGCTGCTATTACGCAGCTGCAGGTATTGGGTGAGCAGATTAATGTGCCGGTATTTGCCTTGGGTGATAAGGTGTCTCCGGTAGAGATTGCCAAACAGTCTTTGGAGAAAGCTTTTTCTCTGGCATGCGACACGATTATTATCGATACCGCAGGCCGACTGCATATAAACGAAGAATTGATGAACGAGCTGCGTGAAATTAAAGGCAGCGTAAATCCTACTGAAATCCTTTTGGTAGTCGATGCCATGACTGGTCAGGATGCTGTAACTGTTGCAGAAAGCTTTGACCGTGAACTTGGAATTGACGGCTTGATTGTTACCAAGCTGGACGGCGATGCCCGCGGCGGTGCTGTGCTTTCTGTCAAGGCAGTTACCGGTAAGCCTGTAAAACTTATTGGTATGGGCGAAAAGCTTGATGCTCTTGAGCCTTTCCATCCTGACCGTATGGCTTCCCGTATCCTTGGTATGGGCGATATCCTTACCCTGGTGGAAAAAATTCAGTCTACTACTGACCTGGCCAAAGCTCTGGAAATGGAGAAGAAGCTTCGCAAGGATGAATTTACTCTGGAGCAGTTTTTAGAGCAGATGCAGCAGGTTAAAAAATTAGGTTCTTTAGATACAATCTTAGGACTTATTCCCGGTATGGGCGGCATCAGTCAAAAACTGAAAGAAGCTAATGTCGACGAGAAAGAGTTTGACAGGATAGAAGCAATTATCAAGTCTATGACTCCTAAAGAACGTCGTAATCCCGACATCATTAACGGCAGCAGACGCAAACGTATTGCAGCAGGCTGCGGGATGCGTGTTCAGGATGTTAATAAGCTTCTGAAGAATTTTGAAGAAAGCAAGAAAATGATGAAGCGTATGCAGGGTATGGCAAAGTTTGCTTCTAAAGGCGGGTTTAAAATCCCCTTTATGCATTAATAAATAATCTTAGTTAGTTGATAGCAGTTTAAGGAGGTGAAAATCAACATGGCAGTTAAAATTCGTCTGAAACGTATGGGTGCTAAAAAAGCTCCTTTCTATCGTATCGTTGTTGCTGATTCCCGTTCTCCGCGTGATGGCAGATTCATCGAAAGCATTGGTTACTATGATTCTACCGTTCAACCGGCTAACGTTAAAATCGATGCTGAAAAAGCAATCGACTGGATGTCTAAAGGTGCGCAACCGACCGATACCGTTAAATCTTTGTTCAGCAAAGACGGCATTATGAAAAAATTTGCTGAAGCTAAAGCAGCAAAATAATAAGAGAGGCGTGTTTACATGAAAGAATTGGTAGAAGTAATGGCCAAGTCTCTTGTAAGTAATCCGTCTGCAGTAGTCGTGGAGGAGGAAACAACCGGAACAACAACGGTGCTTCGCCTCCATGTTGCTTCTGAGGATATGGGTAAAGTTATTGGAAAACAGGGCCGTATCGCAAAAGCGATTAGAACAGTTATGAAAGCAGTTGCAACACGTGAGAATGTAAAGGTTATCGTGGAAATTATCTGATTAAGGATGGTATAACAATGGATAAAATGTATGTCAGGGTTCCTGTTGCAGTTAAAGCTAAAGTAACCGAAGATTTGAAATTGAAAATTATTGGAGATCTCCAAAATACTATAAAAAAAATGGAATTAGACCTGGAACAGTTCGAATTCCAAGCTAAAAAAGCTCTTAGTCAGGCTGCCAGCGATTTGAGCGTACTTCCGGCTTTGCGCGAACAAATCGATGCTGAGCGTAATAAACGTCTGGCTGCCAAAAATGAAGCAGAAGCAAAACTGAAACGCGCCGAAGCATTAGAAATGGGTGCTGAAATTGGCCATGGTACTCTGGAACGTACTGTGGAAATTACAGTAGGTACCAATCTTGATGCTTTAATGGGTGCTGAAATCCTTACTGAAGACGGAAAGGTTATTGCTTTCCGCGAGTAAGCTCATGGATAAAGAAATAGTTATTGGCAAGATAGTCGCTCCGCACGGTGTGCGGGGCGATATTCGTATTATGCCCCTTACTGACAGGCCGGAACAATTCTTAGATCTCTCTTATTTGCTTCTGGAAGATGGTCGCCAGCTGACTGTAAAAGCAGCCCGTTTTCATAAGAGAATGGTACTGGTAAGTACTAAAGAAATCACTACTATGAATGATGCGGAACTGCTGCGCGATAAAAAAATACTGATTAGAGCAGAAGATTTACCGCCTTTGGAAGAAGGACGTTTCTACGTTGCAGATCTTATTGGATTGTCTGTATTTGATGAAGAAGGCAAGCAGCTGGGAACTTTTAAAGACAGTATTACTACAGGCAGCAATGATGTGTATATTGTTGCAGTTCCTGGCGGCAAGGATCTTTTGATACCTGCATTGAAAATCTATGTGCGGGAAATAAATCTGCAGGAAAAACGCATCGTGGTAAAACTGCCTGAATGGACTGATGAAGCATGAATTTTTTGTTTATAACCTTATTTCCTGAGCAGATTGAACAGACTGCTTCTCACAGTATCATTAAACGTGCGGCAGATAAGGGCCTTATCAATATCTCCTGCATCAATCCGCGTGATTTTACTACTGATAAGCATCGAACTGTAGATGATTCTCCTTTCGGCGGCGGTGCCGGCATGGTGCTGAAACCGGAGCCCATGGTTGCAGCGATTCGCAAGGCTAAAGAGCAGCTGCCTGATGCCAGGGTTATAGCAATGTGTCCTGGCGGCAGAACTTTAAGGCAGGAGATAGTAGAGGAATATGCTCACTGCGGACAGGATTTGATTTTTGTCTGCGGTCATTATGAAGGCTTTGACGAGCGTATTTTCAACTGGGTGGATGAAAAACTTTCTATTGGCGACTATGTGCTTACAGGCGGTGAAATGCCTGCGTTGATAGTAATGGATGCCGTAGCAAGGTTTATACCGGGAGTATTGGGCAAAATGGCCAGTGCAGAAGAGGATTCTTTCAGTACCGGGCTTTTGGAATATCCTCAGTATACGCGTCCGGTAGATTTTGAAGGCTTAGTGGTGCCGGAAGTGCTGCGGAATGGCAATCATGCCCTGATCAACAAATGGCGCCGTAAGCAGTCGATCAAAGCAACCTATCTGCTGCGGCCGGAATTACTGCCGCAGGACATGAACAAGGAAGACAGGAAGTTATTGGCAGAAATAAAAGCGGAACTGCAGGGTGAGAAAGATGGCTGATTTATTTGTAGGATTAGTTCATTATCCTATTTATAATAAAAATATGAAGGTTATTGCAAGTGCAGTAACAAATTTTGATTTGCATGATATTTCTCGTACCTGCAGAACTTATGATGTAAAAAAATATTACATCATTCATCCGCTGGAGGTACAGCGGCAGATTGTTGAACGTATTCTATGCTATTGGCAGCATGGTTACGGCGGTATTTATAATCCTGACCGTAAAGATGCTCTTGACAGAGTATGCTGGCAGCCTGATATTGCAGCAGCGGCTGAAAATATTTATCAGCTGACAGGGCAGGAGCCGTATATTGTTACTACGGATGCCAGAACTTATCAAAATACAGTAAGCTATAAGTTTCTGCGTCAAAAGCTTCAGGAAGATGGCAGACCTGTTTTGCTGCTTTTTGGCACGGGCTTTGGTATTGAGGCAGAAGCAATGAAAAAATTTGATTATATTCTGGAGCCTGTTTATGGCAGCTGTGACTATAATCATCTTTGTGTACGCAGTGCTGTCGCTATTATTTTAGACCGTTTGGCTGGAGAAGCCTGGTGGGAAAAATAATTTGTGGGAAGTGTAAAATATATTGCAATACAGCGTAGATTATGATAAAATCTTTTTTGTGTAATACGGACGGTCCGCTGTGGAGTTCGCACATGAACGTCTATGAATTAGGAGGAAATTATGAACATTATTGAAGTATTGGAACAAGAACAACTTCGTTCCGACATTCCTGACTTCCGTGCAGGTGACACCGTAAAAGTTTATGTAAAAGTAGTTGAAGGCAGCAGAGAACGTATTCAGCTGTTTGAAGGCGTTGTAATTTCCCGCAGCGGCTCCGGCGTGCGTGAAAACTTTACTGTTCGTCGTATCTCCTATGGTGTTGGCGTAGAAAGAACTTTCCCGGTACATAGCCCTCGTTTGGAAAAAATCGAAGTTGCTCGCCGTGGTATCGTTCGTCGTGCAAAACTGTACTATCTGCGTAACCTTACCGGTAAAGCAGCTCGTATCAGAGAAAGACGCTAATTATTACCGAAATGATGGAAGGGACTGTTTTAACAGTCCCTTTTATTATTTTTGTCTTAAATGCTGACTGAAAAGAAATTTTGTGCTAAAATAAAAAACAGCCTTTATAAACGGGCGATAAAATGTTTCCGAAAGGAGTGCAGCTATGAGTAATAAGAATAATACTTCCTGGCAGGATTCAGTCAGTGACTGGCTTGTTTCTATTATAGTAGCCGTAGCGCTGGCTTTTTGCATAAGGACTTTTTTAGTAGAGCCTTATATGGTAGAAGGTTCTTCTATGTATCCTACACTGGTTAATCATGAGCGTGTCATGGTTGATAAGCTGAGTTATTTCTTTACTGACCCGAAGAAAGGTGAAATCATTGTATTCCGTTACCCCAAGGATCAAAGCCGTGACTTTATCAAGAGAGTAATCGCTGTAGGCGGTGATACTATCGAGATGCGTCAGGGTAAGGTTTTTGTAAACGGCACGATGCTCAATGAGGGTTATATCTATAAAGATGATCCTAAAGGACCGAATCTTTCCGACTACAAAAAATCTGTAGTCCCGGAAGGTCATATCTTTGTACTGGGAGATAACCGCAATAATTCAGAGGACAGTCGTTTTGCTGATGTTGATTTTGTTCCGCTGCAGCTGGTTAAAGGCAGAGCAGCGCTGGTGTTCTGGCCGCTTGATCAGTTCCATCTGATTAAGGCTGATACGGGTATGGGTAAATGATAGAGGATTTCAAGATTCAATGGTTCCCTGGTCATATGACTAAGGCTAAAAGGATGATGGAAACCCAGATAAAATTGGTCGACGTGGTTGTTGAGATGCTGGATGCCAGAATACCTCGTTCCAGTACCAACCCGATGCTGGTTAATCTTTTAGGCGGTAAGCCCAAGGTCATTGCTCTCAACAAGGTCGATATGGCTGACAGTACCAAAACGGAATTATGGCTGCAGAAGTTCAAAAGCAGTGATATTCCTGTATGCAAGGTAGACTGTGCTACCGGTAAGGGTGTTAAGCAGCTGATAGGCTTGATTCAGACTGCGGCTAAACCTGTTATTGATAAATGGTTAAAAAAAGGTGTCCGCAACCGTCCTATCAGGGTAATGATTGTAGGTATACCAAATGTGGGTAAGTCTACCCTTATCAATAGGTTAGTAGGGAAGAACAAAGTTATTGCCGCTGATAAACCAGGTGTGACAAAGGGGCAGCAGTGGATCACTATTGCTAAGGGATTGGAGCTTTTGGATACGCCCGGCGTTTTATGGCCTAAATTCGAGGATAAAGAAGTAGGCTTCTGTCTGGCGATTACAGGTGCTATCAAAGAGGATGTCTTTGACAGAGAGCAGGCTGCCGAATTATTATTGGCAAGGCTTATGGAAGCTTATCCTCAGGAGTTAAAAAATAAATACACGATAGATTTTGAAAATCGTGAAAATGTAAAGGATGTAATGGCGAAGATTGCAGCTGCGCGCGGCTGTCTGAAAGCCGGTGGTTTATATGACCTGGATAAGGTGTACCAACTGGTTTTACGTGATTTTCGTTCAGGACGCATGGGTCGTTTTACTATGGACGAGCCTTGAACAGAACCGCCTTTGCAGGCGGTTTTTTTATGAGGTGATTTGCATGAAAATTCAGGAAATTAAAACAATTCTAAACAATCAGCCCAGTGAAGATTTTTTACAGGAGCTGGCTTCGGACCAGCGCAGCGGTGTGCAGAAGCTGTTGCAAGGATATTATAAAAATCAGGCTGCTGCAGAAGCTGAAAAACAACGTTTTCAGGAAATGCTGCGTTATGAAAAGCAGGAATATCTGGAAGGTGTAAAATATGTAGCCGGTGTAGATGAAGCCGGTCGTGGACCTTTGGCCGGACCGTTAGTTGTAGCAGCAGTTATTCTGCCGCAGGATGTTTTCATCAGCGGCTTGAATGACTCTAAACAGCTTTCAGCCAAGAAACGAGAGTTGTTATACACAGAGATACTTAATAAAGCTGTAGCTATCAGTGTCAATATTGTCAGTGTCAGCAATATTGATGATTTAAATATTTATCGTGCTACTCAGGAAGGCATGTGCCAGGTGCTGCGGCATCTGCAAATTACGCCGCAGACTGCATTAATAGATGCCATGCCGTTAGAAATAGAGAATATGAAGTGTATATCCGTTATTCATGGTGATGCTTTAAGCGCCTCTGTTGCGGCAGCATCGATTATTGCCAAAGTGACTCGTGACAGGATTATGGAAAGATTAGCGGACTATTATCCGCAGTATGGCTTTGCTGGCAATAAAGGTTATGGCAGCAAAGAGCATATGCAGGCTTTAGCCGTATACGGAGCTACTCGTTGGCATAGACGCAGCTTTGAGCCAGTTAAGAGTATGATGCTTCCTGCAGCAGAAAAAACAGAAAATATTCTTTATTCGCCGCTCAAAGATAATTATGAATATGAACCTGAAGGATGAGCTGGGAAGATTCGGGGAAGATTTTGCCTGCAATTATTTGCGGCAGCGTGGTTACCGAATATTGTGCCGTAATTTTCGCTGCCGCATGGGTGAGATAGATATTATAGCTGAAAAAAATGCTGTATTATGTTTTGTTGAGGTCAAGACACGTGCTTCTGCCAGGTATGGAAAGCCGGTGGAAGCAGTGACATGGACTAAACAGAAAAAGATTTATCGATGTGCTGAATATTATATGCAGGTGAGAGGTATAATACAAAACATGCCGGTACTTTCTTTTGATGTAATAGAAATTTTAAAAGAAGGAACTGTGGTAAAAGAGTTTCACCATTATCCGCATTGCTTCTGAGAAAGAAGGTTGTTATGTAGTGTTTTCCTATGTACTTGGTGAGACTACGATGGGTATCGACGGCGTCAAGATTGCCGTCGAAGTTGATGTTACCAACGGTTTACCGGGATTTGATATCGTGGGTTTGCCGAATCTTGCTGTGCGTGAGGCTAAAGAAAGAGTAAAGGCCGCTATACGCAATTCGGCTTATCCTTTCCCGATGACGAAGATTACCGTCAATCTGGCGCCTGCTGATTTGAAAAAAGAAGGCTCAGGCTTAGATTTGCCAATGGCGGTAGGAGTTTTGGTAAGCTCTAAATTTCTTTCACAGGAAATGGTAAATGGCAAAGTATTTGTGGGAGAATTGTCGCTGGACGGCAGTGTGCGTAAACTTTCAGGCGTGCTTTCCATGATTATTGAAGCCAAGAAAAGTGGCTTGAAGGAGATTTTTATTCCTGCTGACAATGCTGCGGAAGGAAAGCTTATTGCTGATATTGATGTGTATGCAGTACGCAGTCTGATAGAGCTGGTAGAGCATCTCCAAGGCAAGAAGCTGCTGGAGCCCTTACCTAAAGAGAACATCCTTACAAATTCTGAACGAGTTTATCGTGAGGATTTTGCTGATGTCAAAGGTCAGCCTGTGGCACGCAGGGCTTTGGAAATTGCTGCTGCAGGAGGGCATAGTATCCTGATGGTTGGTGCTCCCGGATGCGGTAAGACGATGCTGGCCAGAAGGCTGGTAACTATCCTGCCGCCGATGACTGAGGAGGAAGCTTTAGAAGTTACCAAGATTTACAGCATTGTGGGCATGTTACCGCAAACAGAGAGCATTATGCTGGAACGCCCGTTCCGCAGTCCGCATCACAGTGTTTCTGCCAGCGCTCTTTTAGGGGGCGGAACCTATCCACGGCCAGGAGAAGTAACACTGAGTCATAATGGTGTATTGTTTTTGGATGAGCTGCCGGAATTTGAACGTTACACACTGGAAATGCTGCGTCAGCCTTTGGAGGATGGCGTAGTAAATATTTCCCGTGTCCGGGCGGCAATGACTTTCCCCAGTAAGTTTATCCTCTGCGCTGCGCAGAATCCCTGTCCATGTGGATATTTAGGTGATAAAGAACATCGCTGCCGCTGCAAGCAAAAGGATATAGACAATTATCGGCGCAAGGTGTCTGGCCCTTTGCTGGATAGAATTGACATGCAGATAAATCTTACTCGCGTGAACTTTGCTGAGCTGAAAAATAAAGAAGTTGGAGAAAGTTCGGCAGTTATAAGAGAAAGAGTAGTTACTGCAAGGAATATCCAGTTAAAACGCTTGCAAGGCAGCGGTCTTTACTGCAATGCCCAGATGGGCAGGCAGGAGATTGTCAAATATTGCAGGCTTAATCAGGACGCGCAAAGCATCTTGGAAAAATATTTTAACGCTTTGCATCTGAGTGCCCGCAGTCATGACAGAATATTAAAGGTTGCAAGGACTATTGCAGATTTGGCTGACAGCGAATGTATTTCTGCAGCACATATAGCAGAGGCGATTCAATTACGTACAAGTATTAGCTGTTAAAATATTACAGACAGGTTACGCATTATATGTTAAAATAAGAACATCGCGAAAGCAGTATTTTTAAAAACAGGGAGGCCGAATTATGCGTATTGTATTGACTATCGTAGGTAAGGATAAAGTGGGTATCATTGCCAGTGTAAGCCAGACTTTAGCTGAATGTAATATCAATATCATCAATATCAATCAGAATATTATGCAGGGATTTTTTAATATGGTGCTGATTGCTGATATGAGTAAAGCTAATGTTACGCTTAAAGAAGCACAGGCAAGATTTGCTGAGCTTGGCAAAGAAATCGGCGTAGAAATCCGTCTGCAAAGTGAAGAAATCTTTACTGCTATGCATCGTATATAGGAGGCTGCTATGCTGTTCAATACCAATGATATTTTAGAAACAACACGCATGATTACCGAAAATAATCTGGATGTGCGTACCATTACTATGGGTATAAGTCTGCGTGACTGTGGGCATCCAGATATTAAGGTCACTGCTCAAAAGATTTATGATAAGATTTGCCAAAAGGCTGAAAAGCTGGTTAAGACAGGCGAGGATCTGGAAGCAGAGCTGGGCGTGCCTATTATCAATAAACGTATTTCTGTTACTCCTATTGCCATGGTAGGTGAAAGCTGTGACAGCAGCGATTATGTACTGTTGGCTCAGGCCCTTGATAAAGCCGGCAAAAATGTAGGTGTAAATTTCATCGGCGGTTTTTCTGCACTGGTGGATAAAGGTTACACCAAAGGCGATCATAATCTGATTGCTGCCATTCCTGAAGCATTAGCTGTTACTGATATTGTCTGCTCTTCTGTCAGTGTAGGCTCAACTAAATGCGGCATCAATATGGATGCTGTAGCACAGATGGGCAGAGTGGTAAAAATGGCTGCTGAGCGCACTGCAGACCGTGATGCTATCGGCTGTGCCAAATTAGTTGTTTTCTGCAATGCTGTGCCTGATAATCCTTTCATGGCCGGCGCTTTCCATGGTGTTACCGAGCCTGAAACTGTTATCAATGTCGGTGTAAGCGGGCCTGGCGTAGTAAAACATGCTTTAGAAGCTGTACGCGACGGCGATATTGGCATGGTTGCAGAAACTATTAAGAAGACTGCTTTCAAGATTACCCGTGTAGGACAGCTTGTAGCACAGGAAGCTGCTCGCAGATTAAATACTCAGTTCGGTATTATCGACCTTTCTCTGGCACCGACACCGGCTATCGGCGACAGTGTTGCACATATTTTAGAAGAGATTGGCCTGGAAAGCTGCGGGTGCCCGGGGACAACTGCTACTCTGGCTATGCTTAACGACGCTGTTAAGAAAGGCGGTCTGATGGCTTCCAGCTATGTTGGCGGTTTAAGCGGCGCTTTCATACCTGTCAGCGAAGACGCAGGCATGATTGCTGCTGTTGAAAGAGGCTGCCTGACTTTGGAAAAACTGGAAGCAATGACCTGTGTATGCTCCGTAGGCCTTGATATGATTGCAGTACCTGGCGATACTTCCGCTGAAACTATCGCTGCTATCATTGCTGATGAAGCAGCTATCGGCATGATTAATAATAAGACAACTGCAGTTCGTCTGATTCCAGTTCCCGGCAAGGGCGTAGGCGATAAGGTTGAATTTGGCGGACTGCTCGGCTATGCACCGATTATTGCAGTAAATAATTTTAAAGCTGATAAATTTATTTCCCGAGGCGGACGTATTCCGGCGCCGGTAAGGAGCTTGACTAACTGATGCTGCGTAAAAACAAACGTGACGCTATTTTAAAGATTTTGGAAGACACTTATTCCGGTACGAAGACAGCGTTGAATTATAATTCACCTTTTGAGTTATTGATAGCTGTCATACTGTCTGCTCAATGTACGGATGAACGTGTTAATAAGATTACGGCGCGCTTATTTCCCAGGTTTGATACACCGGAAAAAATGGGTTCCCTGAGTCAGGAAGAAATGGAAGAGCAGATACGCGACTGTGGTCTTTATCACGCTAAGGCAAAAAATATTCTGGCTACCTGTCATATGTTAGTGCAGGAGTTTGATAGTAAGATACCGGATAATATTACTACGCTGATGAAGCTGCCAGGAGTGGGCAAGAAAACCGCCAACGTGGTAGCAAGCATTATTTATAATGTGCCTGCCATTGCAGTAGATACCCATGTTTTCCGTGTTTCCCACAGATTGGGGTTGGCTAAGGGAGCTGATCCTTTAGCAACAGAAAAGGAATTACAGAAGATTATTCCTATGGAAAAATGGAGCGATGCGCACCATTGGTTTATCTGGCACGGGCGTAAAATCTGTAAGGCGCGTAAGCCTTTATGTACGGAATGTGCTGTGTTGGCAGAATGTCCGTATAAAGAAAAGAATATGGATTAAAACGACTGCTTTGCAGTCGTTTTAATTTTAGGTGAGGTTACGATGTTAGATTATAAAAAAACAGGTCAGGAATCTATTGGCTTTGAAAATCAGTGTCCGATAGCAAAACTTGAGGACTTTTGGCAATGGGCATATTCAGATATAATGGGAAATGCTCAAAGAGGGATCTTTGCTGAATTTTTGGTTGCCTGTGCATTAGGGGAGATAAAAGAACAGGTAAGAATTTCATGGGATAAATATGATTTATTGTTGGATAATAAAATAAAAATAGAAGTGAAAAGTTCGGGATACTTACAAACATGGAGGCAATCCAAGCTTTCAGAAATAAAATTTTCTATCGCGGAAACTCGGGGATGGAATTATTTAGATAATACGTTTGAAAATGAAAAGAAACGCCAAGCTGATATTTATGTTTTCTGTATATTCAAACATACAGACAGAAAAAGTGCCAATCCTCTCAATATTGCCCAGTGGGATTTTTATTTGTTAAGTACTAAAAAGCTAAATGATTTTCTGGGAAGTCAGAAAACTATTGGATTAAATAAGTTGCAGTCATTAGGAGCTGTAAAAATAGCTTATTCAAAACTAAAAGAAGAAATTTACCGAGAGTATAGGAAATATAATGACTAAGGAAAATTATGATTTGTTAACGGCTTTACGTCAATATTTTGGCTATGAGAGTTTTCGCAGCGGACAGGAAGAAATAATCAGTGAGATTATGGCAGGCAGACCAGTGTTGGCAGTTTTGCCCACCGGTGCTGGCAAGAGTTTGTGTTTTCAGCTTCCTTCGCTGTTGATGCCCGGAGTGACGCTGGTAATATCTCCGCTGATTTCTTTAATGAAGGATCAGGCGGAAGCCTTGTGTGCGCGCGGTATACCGGCGGCTTATCTGGACAGCAGCTTGACGGGAAATGCTTACGGTAAGATTTTATATGATACCTTAAACGGGAAATGCAAATTTTTGTATGTTGCTCCCGAAAGACTTGCAAATCAGCAGTTTGTCAGCTTTGCTAAAAAAGCTGCTATTACTATGGTTGCAGTGGATGAAGCGCATTGCGTTTCTCAATGGGGGCATAGCTTCCGTAAAGATTATTATAATATCCCGCAGTTTATTGAGTGTTTGCCGCGAAAACCACTGATTGCGGCATTTACAGCGACGGCGACGGCAGAGGTGCGCCAGGATATTTTAAACAAGCTGCATATTGAGCAGGCGCGCACCGTGGTTACAGGTTTTGACCGTCCTAATCTGTATTTTTCTGTAAAACGAGCTGTAGATAAAGACAGGACGTTGCTTGATTTTTTACGGCAGCATAGCAAAGAAAGCGGTATCATTTACTGCTCTACCCGTAAAAAGGTAGAAACAGTGACAGCTATGCTTGTAAGGCATGGGTATCTGGCTATGCGTTATCATGCGGGATTAACGAGTGCGGAAAGAGAATTTAATCAGAATTGTTTCGTCAGAGGACAGATAAAGCTTATTGTAGCCACCAATGCTTTTGGGATGGGTATAGATAAGGCAGATGTGCGCTTTGTAATCCATTATAATATGCCCAAAGATATTGAGAGTTATTACCAGGAAGCCGGCAGGGCAGGCAGGGACGGCAAGGAAGCGCAATGTCTGCTGCTCTATGATAAAAGTGATGTTGCGGTAAATACCTATCTTATCGGGCATGACCAGCCGGATCTTGTGTGGAAGGAGCATGAACTGCAGTTATTGGAGAAGATGATTGCCTATTGCCATACTTCTGTTTGCCTGCGTAATTATCTGCTGCAGTATTTTGGTGAGAAAGCGGATAAGGAATGTGGCAACTGCGGTAATTGCAGCAGTAAGACTAATGCCAGCTGGCGCAGGTTTCTTAATTTGTAATAAATCGGTGACGAGCCTCCTGTAAGCAGGTAAAAAAACTTTTAAAGCGAATAAATATAATATAAGCTGTATAGTAAATTATTCAAGTGGCAGGAGGTTTTGTCATGAAGATTACATTTTTAGGCGCTGCGCGTATGGTTACTGGTTCCTGCTATCTGGTAGAGGTAGCAGGAAGAAAAATCCTTGTTGATTGCGGTATGTTTCAGGGCTCTAAGCTGATTACTGCTTTTAATGAAAAAGAGTTCTTATTTAATCCTGCAGAAATTGAAGCCGTAGTACTGACACATGCTCATGTAGACCACAGCGGTCTGTTGCCTAAATTGGTCAAGAAGGGCTTTAAGGGTTATATTCATTGTACAAAATCTACTCAGGAACTGTGTTCTATCCTGCTGCCGGACAGTGCTCATATCCAGGAAGGGGATGCTGAGCTGGCAAACCGTAAAGGCCTCAGAGCCGGTAAGAAATTTGTTGAGCCGCTGTTTACCGTAGATGATGCCTACGAAGCTATGAAGTTATTTAGAATCCATGAATTTGATGAAATAATTGATATTATTCCGCATATTAAAGTATGCTTTAGGGTAGCGGGACATATTTTAGGTTCTGCTATTGTAGAAATGTTTGTTTCGGAAGAGGGCAGGCAGACTAAGCTGGTATTTACCGGTGATATTGGACAGCCTGACCAGCCTATTATCGAAGATCCGGAACATATTTCCGGCGCTGATTTTATTATTACTGAGTCGACTTATGGTAACAGGGTACACAAAGAATATGATAAGGAAGGCGAACTGGCTAAGATTATCAATGATACCGTGGAGAGAGGCGGCAATGTTATTATTCCTGCTTTTGCTGTAGGCAGGACGCAGGTCCTGCTGTATTATTTCCAAAAGCTGCGTGCGGAAGATAAGATACCTGATATCCCGATTATTGTCGACAGTCCCATGGCTAACAAGGCAACACAGATTACGCTGACCAATCCCGAAGAATATGACGAAGAAGCAAGGGCTTTGTATGAAATGCAGGGACGCAGGCTGGTTGATATGAAGAACCTGCGGTTTACGGCTACGCCGGAAGAATCACGGGCTATCAATGATGATGAAGCCAGCAAGATTATTATTTCTGCCAGCGGTATGGCTGACGCCGGACGTATCTTGCACCACTTGAAACACAACCTGTGGCGTTCTGACAGCAGTGTTGTTTTTGCTGGTTTTTTAGCGGAAGGCACACTGGGAAGACGTATTGTAGAGGGTGCTAAGCAAGTAAAGATTATGGGTGAGGATATCAGGGTAAATGCCCGTATCTATAATATGAAAGGCTTTTCTGCTCATGCGGATAAAGAACAGCTGATTGCCTGGTACAGTAAGATGAGCAGTATGCCTAAAGCATTTTTTGTAACTCATGGAGAATTTGATGCTGCAGGTAATTTAGCAAACGAGCTGCAGCGGCGTCTGGGTACGGCTGCTTATATACCGCAATTTGGTGATTGTGTAGAGATAAGCGGTACAGATTGGCATATCGAAGCTTCTAAGCTTGTTACTGTGGATACTGCGGCTATTGAGCTGAGAGAATATCTCAGGCAGATGGAACGTGATTACTTGCTGCACCGAACAAAGATTGAGCAGATTGCCGCTCGTGACAGCAGTAAGGTAAATACTATCCGCAAAAAGCTCGATAAGCTGCGTAAATATATGGATGATTTACTCAGTGACTTGTAATTTGCATACATTGGATGTATAAATATAAATGAAAGTGTAAAGGTTAATACAGAAAAAACTAAAAATAAAAAGATTATTATAATATGTGCGCGAACTGTTGACAGAAAAAAAGAGCGTTGTTATACTATGTTTAATTTTTAAATAAAAATTAAAAAAATGTAAACATGGATAAGTTATGAACGGGAATAAGACAGTGACTCATTTCAGAGATTCGGCGGTTGGTGTGAGCCGAAAAAGCAGGAGCTGTTTTTCTCGCCCGGGAGCTCTTTTTCTGAAGTTATTTAGGAAAAAGCGTACTGCTGCGTTAAAGTCAAGAGTATAATATAGGGTGGTACCGCGTATTACGCCCCTATCGGTTTAGCCGATAGGGGCGTTTTTTTGTAATCGGAGGAGTGAAAATGGATTTACGTAAAAAACTGCGCCAAAGGCTGCAGGAAAAAGAAATTCTGGTCCTGCCGGGCGTTTATGATGCATTGACGGCTAAAGTTGCAGCTGCGGCAGGCTTTGAAGGATTGGTGATGGGAGGCTATGGTGTGGCAGCCAGCAGGTTAGGCGAGCCGGATGTGGGGTATCTTTCCATGACAGAGATGGCGGAAGCGCTGCGGTGCATTACAAGGGCCGTACAGCTGCCGGTGTTTGCTGATGGCGATACTGGTTATGGCAATAATCTGAGCGCTATGAGGACGATGCGGGAATATGAAGCGGCAGGAGCAGCGGCTGTCTTATTTGAAGACCAGGTCTGGCCTAAGCGCTGCGGACATATGCGCGGCAAGCAGGTTATTGATGCTTCTGAGCATGCCAAAAAGTTACGTGCAGCAGCAGATGCCAAAACATTTCCTGATACGCTGCTGATTGCCAGGACTGATGCTCGAGCAGTCTTGGGCTTAGACGCAGCTATTGAAAGAGGCAAGCTTTATTTAGACAGCGGTGCAGATGCGCTCTTTATTGAAGCGCCGCAGGATATGAGTGAGCTGCAAACAATATGCCGCAGTTTTCCTGATACAATCCTGCTTGCTAATATGATAGAGGGCGGCAGGACGCCGGTGCTTACTGCTCCTCAGCTGCAGGAACTTGGTTTTAAAATAGTGTTTTGGCCTTGTACTTCTGTTTATACTGTTACCAAGGCTTTTGGCACGGTAATGCGGCAGCTGCGTGAACATGGTACTACAATAGGCAGCGGGCAGGAAATGCTCAGTTTTGAACAGTTTAACGAATTTATCGGGCTCGCTACATATAATGAGCTTGATCAAAAATATAAATAAAACTATAAATCAAAGGAGAGTGTTCAATTATGAAATGGATGAAGAAAATGACAGCGGCAGCTTTAATTGCTGCTATGGCTTTGGTTGGCGGCTGCGGAGGCGGCGATAAAAAAGCTGCTGACGGCGGTACTGTAGAACTTAAAATGGCAACGGCTTTGCCGGCAAGTCATCCGCTGGTCAAAGCTATGGATAGTTTGAAAGAAAAGGCTGCCGCTAAATCAGGCGGAACTGTTAAGATTGCTATTTATCCGGCAGGCCAGCTGTATAATGATAAAAATATGAATGATGCCATTATGTCCGGCGGTATTGATATGGGTCTTAATACTGTAGGAAGATGGGCAAGTATTATCCCGGCGATGGATGTTTTTGACGTGCCTTTCCTGTTCCCGGATTATGAAAAGGTTGATCATGCTATTGATGGCGGTTTGGGCGACAAGCTGGGTGGTGAGCTGCAGAAAAAAGGCGTGCGTCCGTTGATTTGGGCAGACTATGGCTTTGTACAGTTTGCCAATAATAAAAAGGAAATCAAATCTCCTGCTGATTTTGCAGGACTCAAGATTCGCGGGTACAGTAAATATTCTGCTGAAACTATCAAAGCGTTGGGAGCTTCTTCTGTAACCATGGGCGCAAGCGAGGTTTATATGGGTATCCAGCGCGGCACTATTGACGGACAGAGCTCCGGTACTCCGGCAATGCGCGACCGTAAGATGTATGAAGTACATGAATACCTGACTGTTACTAATCATGCTTCCCCGGAATTTATCGTAGCTATTAACGAAAAATCCTATAACAAGCTGAATGACAGCCAGAAAAAAGCTTTGAACGAAGCTGCATTGGAAGTACGCAATGATATCAGGGCTAATGCTAAGAAAGAAGACTTGCAGGCTCTGGAAGATCTGAAAGCTAAAGGTATGAAGGTGTATGTGGTACCTGAAAACGAGCTGCAGGCATGGCGTGATGCAACTGCGCCGGTATGGGATACCTTTGTAAAAGAAAACGGTAAACTTGGGCAGGAACTGATTGGTATCTGTACAAAATCCTGATGCCGCTTTAATTTGAAGTGAGAGTGATACAGTGGAAAGATTTATTGCAATATACGACAGAGTTTTATACATGATAACGAAAGCAGCGGGGATTATTGCCGGACTTTTAGTGCTGTTTACCGGTTTTATGATTGTGTACGAAGTAATCTGCCGCGGCGTATTTAATGCGCCGACAGAGTGGGTTATGGAGATTTCTACCTACTGCGTGGTTGTGGCTGGTTTTCTGGGAATGGGCGTAGCCTATGCAGGCAAAAAGCACATTCATGTAGATATCGTGATGTCGAAGATGTCGCCTAAAGCACGTTGTTATGCGGAGTTTTTTACTGCGCTAATCGGTTTATTTTATAGCGTGATTTTTATGCAGGAATCCTGGAAGATGGCGATGTTTTCTCTGGAAATCAATAACTGTGCGCCTACGACTTTGAGTACGCCGTTGTGGATACCCCAGATGGCGATGCCCGTAGGCATGCTGGTGTTGCTTTTGCAGATTATCCGTACTTTATTAGTAGATTTTGTAAAGATTAAGAACAATGATTTCAGTGAGGAGGTAAAATAAATGATTTTAGGATTTACCGCATTACTGTTATTATTGTTGGTTATGGGTCTGCCGGTGGCCTTTTCTCTTGGTATGGCAGGCGTTGCCGGCATGCTGCTCTTTATGGGCGGTGACGGAGCGTTGGCGCAGCTGCCGATTATTGGCTATAAATCACTGGATGATTTTGTCTTGACGGCAGTACCTTTGTATATCCTGATGAGCCAGATTTTGCTTACTGGTAAGGTCGGTAACGACTTATTCGAGTTGGCTAATAAATGGCTGCGTCATCTGCCGGGTGGTCTTGGCATCGCTACGGTTATGGCCTGCGCGGTCTTTGCTGCCATTACTGGTTCTTCGGTAGCCTGTGCGGTTACTATCGGCGCTATCGCCATCCCGGAAATGCTTTCCCGCGGTTATGAGCGCTCGCTTGTCCTGGGTGCTGTAGCTGCCGGAGGTACGCTTGGCATACTTATTCCGCCGTCCATCCCTATGATCCTGTACGGCGCCATCACTGATGAATCCATTGGTAAGCTGTTCATGTCCGGCGTGGTACCGGGAGTTATCCTGACCATACTTTTTATCATGATTGTTGTCTACAGATCAAGGAATCTGCCGCTGGAGGCTGCTGCCAGCTGGGATGAGCGTATCAGTGCTTTAAAGAAATCTTTTTGGGGCTTGCTGCTGCCGGTAATCGTAGTAGGCGGCATTTATACAGGTGTCTTTACACCTACTGAGGCTGCCGGTATCGGTACTGTTTACAGCCTGATTATTACCTTCTTTATCTATCGTACATTGTCTTTGAAAGACATGCCGGAGATACTGGAAGATACTATCAAGACTACCTGCATGATTTTCGCTATTATGATTGGCGCCAGCCTGTTTGGTTTTGTACTCACTATTTTGGACGCGCCGCAGGCTTTGACTAATTTTGTCGTAGATATGCAGACCAATCGTTGGGTAATCTTTGTCGCTATCAATATCCTGCTTTTGTTCCTTGGCTGCATTCTGGAATCTGTTTCCATTATCTTTATCACCCTGCCGATTTTATTCCCGTTGATTGTCAGATTGGGCTTCGACCCCATCTGGTTCAACGTAGTAATGCTGATCAATCTGGAACTGGCGCTGATTACGCCGCCTGTAGGTATGAATCTGTTTGTACTGCAGGGCATCAGCCCGGACAGCAAGATGACGCAGATTATCAAAGGAGTTATCCCCTTCGGTATCGTTATGGCGCTGGAAATCTTGCTGCTGTGCTTCTTCCCGCAGATTGCTACCTGGCTGCCCAGCGTTGTTAAATAATATGCTATTTTATTGACAGAGAGTTATAAAAAGAATATAATGGAAAAGCAGTTAGAAGGATGCTCCTTGACAGGCATCCTTCTTCTTTTTAATTAGTGAAGGAGAGAATCATCAGAATGATTAGAAATGATTTACGTAATATAGCTATTATTGCCCACGTTGACCACGGTAAGACTACTCTTGTTGATGCTATGCTGAAGCAAAGCGGTATCTTCAGAGCTAATGAACATGTTGAAGAACGTGTTATGGACTCCAACGATTTGGAACGTGAACGCGGCATTACCATTCTGTCGAAAAATACTGCCGTTATGCACAACGGTACCAAGATCAATATCCTGGATACACCGGGCCATGCCGACTTTGGCGGCGAGGTTGAACGCGTATTGACCATGGTTGACGGCGTATTGCTGTTAGTTGATGCTTATGAAGGCCCTATGCCGCAGACTAAATACGTACTGCGTAAGGCTTTGGAACAGCATCTGAAACCTATCGTAGTTATCAATAAGATTGACCGTCCGGACCAACGTGTTACTGAGGTAATTGATGAAGTCCTCGACCTGTTCATTGAGCTGGACGCTGATGAAGACCAGCTGGAATTCCCGGTTGTACTGGCTTCTGCCCGCAACGGTATTGCTAAACTGTCCATGGATGAAGAAAGCAATAATCTGGAACCTCTGTTCAAAGTAATCCTGGAAAATATTCCTGCGCCGGATGTAGATGTGGAAGCTCCGCTGCAAATGCTGGTTAACACTCTGGACTACGATGATTATGTAGGCCGTATCGTAGTAGGCCGTGTTGTTCGCGGTACCATTCACAATGGTGAAAATATTACTTTGATGAATGAAAATGAAAGCAAAAAAGCTAAGATTGGCCGTCTGTACACCTACCAGGGCTTGAAACGTGTAGAAGTACAGGAAGTTGCAGCAGGCGATATTGTTGCGCTTATCGGTCTTAACGATGCCAATATCGGCGATACCATTGCTGACTATGAAAATCCGGAAATGCTGAAAGGTCTGAAAATCGACGAGCCGACTCTGTCCATGATTTTCTCTGTAAATAACAGTCCTTTCGCCGGTCGTGAAGGTGAGTTTGTTACCAGCCGTCATCTGCGTGACCGTCTGTTTAAAGAAATCGAAACCAATGTCTCCATGCGCGTGGAAGAAACTGAAAGCCCCGATGCTTTCAAGGTTTCCGGACGTGGCGAACTGCATCTGTCCATCCTCATTGAAACCATGCGCCGTGAAGGTTACGAGTTGCAGGTAGGTAAACCGAAGGTTATTATGCACCGTGACGAAAACGGTACCCTGCTTGAGCCTATGGAAGCGCTTACTATCGATGTACCGCAGGATTATATGGGCGCCGTTATGGAAGGCTTGGGCCTGCGTAAGGCAGAACTGACCAACATGACTGAAATGGCAGGCTATCTGCGTATGGAATTTAAGATTCCTGCCCGCGGGCTGATTGGTTTCCGTAACCAGTTCCTGACTGATACTAAAGGCAACGGTATTATGAACCATGTGTTTGCCGGCTATGAAGAATACAAAGGTGAAATTCCTGGCCGTACCCGCGGCAGCCTGGTTGCTTTTGAAACCGGCGAGACTACTTCCTATGGTATCGGCAATGCTCAGGAACGTGGTACCATGTTCATCATTCCTGCTGAACAGGTTTATGAAGGACAAATTATCGGCGAAAACAGCCGTGAAGATGATATGGACGTTAATCCCTGCAAAAAGAAACATGTCAGCAACATGCGTGCTTCCGGCAGCGATGACGCTATTCGTCTGATTCCGCCTAAGACTTTTTCTTTAGAACAGGCTTTGGAACATATCAATGATGATGAACTGGTAGAAGTAACTCCTAAGAGCATCCGTATGCGCAAAAAGGTGCTTGACCGTGTAGAACGTGGCCGTATGCGCGGACGTGCTAAAAATAATCAATAATTTTTTATTTCCGGCAGGAGTTTTACCTATGCACAGAGAATATAATTCTCTACTATAGTATTTATATGGGATATGGGGGCAATACCAATGGACTTTAAAAATACGGCAATGAAATTCTTCTCTGCAGAAGAACATGAAGCGCAGCTTTTTGACGGACCGCGTCTTTTAAAATCAGGACATCTTAATATTATGATCCGCACTCCGAAATCTTTCAGTGATGTGCGTGATTATGCTGACGCACTGATGAGCGGCAGTGCAATCATGGTTTGCTTTGATGCTGTGGATGCAGCACTGAAAAACCGTATTTTTGATTACCTGAACGGTGTAAGTTACATTGTTAATGCGTCCGTATCAAAAGTAAACGATGATTTGCTGTTGTATGCTCCTGAACAGGTGGGCGTGAATAAGGAAACTGTTTTAAAACGCAGCGGCGTCCGTTCCTGGTTAGGCTGATGAATTAATCTATAAGACTGCTTTCCTCGCAAAACGGGGAGAGCAGTTTTTGTGTTTATATGGAATTTGTAGCAGAAGGCGAGGCAGAAAATGAAGAAGTGGCATTGGGCAATTTTGATTTTGATACTGACTGTTATGCTGCAGTCGATAGGTGCTGCTGCAGAAAAGCTGTATTGTACGGATAAAGTAAAAGGTTATGATAAAGGTAGCTTTGTTATTATGCAAGGTGATGATGTAAACCTTAGGAAGCAGCCGGAAAATGGGCAAGTGCTCCGCGTATTGGCTCGGCATACGCTTTTACGGGTATTGGATAAAGAGCAGGATTGGTATAAGGTGTCAGCCGACGGTACGGAAGGTTATGTATATGCTCCGTTTACAGGAGAATGTCGCAAAGATATGCTGACAGAAGAGGATTTTGTTTTAGGGTATATTTCACTTAATAATAAATTTGAACAGGAACAAGTCGAACAAAGTATGGGAAGATGTCTCGGCATGGAGAAAAAGGACGGCAGATATTACTATACTTTTAATAATTTGGTTATAGGCGTGCATAAACGCAAGAAGAATATTGTTTATTACCGTATCAGCGACCCGCGGATTATTACTATGCGAGGTGTAAGTGTAGGTGATAGCAGTGCCAGAGCCATAGGGCAATATGGCTCTCCGGATACAGTAATTTACGAAGATGCTGGCGTTTGTTATGAATACTTCTTTAAGGACCAGAAAGAAGATCCTTATCGTTTTGCTATAGAAATAAATGCCGAAGGTTTAGTCAAAGCTTTGATTATTGAAAAAATGCAATAAACAGCTTTAGAAAAATAAGGATTCTTTGAAGAGTATATGAATAAAGCGGCAGTATTCTGCTGTCGCTTTATTTTTTTTACCTGGAAGTGTTATAATAAAAAAGTTAAATGTTGAAAAAGGAGTTGAAGCTTTTATGAAGACTGTTCAGGAAAAGCAGCAGGTAGGAGGTATTCTGGGTTTTATTGAGCGTATAGGAAATAAGATTCCTGATATTACTATTCTGTTTGTTGCAGCTTTTGTCATCGTCTGTGTGGTATCGGCTGTTCTTTCACAAATGCACTTTGATTATGTGCATCCTACGACAGGCAAAAATATCGTTGTTAATAATATGCTGAGCGGCGAAAATATCGTCAAATTGCTCAGTACTATGGTAACAAATTATTCAGGCTTCCCGCCGCTGGGAATGGTAATCGTTGCTACGCTCGGTATCGGCATTGCCGACGGCTCCGGTTATATCAATACGGGGCTGAAAAAGATTCTTTCCGTTACGCCGAAATTTCTGCTGACACCGATCATTATCCTGGTAGGGATGCTGAGCCATCTGGGGCCTGATACCGGGTATGTTATTATTATCCCTGTAGCAGCTTATATGTTCTATGCCAGCGGCAAGCATCCTCTGGCAGGCATCGGTGCTTCTTTTGCAGGTATTGCCGGTGCTTTTGCTGCCAACTATACACCGTCTGCTATCGACCCGGTAATCCAGGGCTTTACTCAAAGTGCTGCGCAGCTGATTGACCCGACCTATCAGGTCAATGTACTCTGCAATTATTTTTATGCTTTTGGCTCTACTTTTATCGTTATTGCCAGCTGCTGGTATGTAACGGAGAAAATTTCTGAGCCCTGGCTGTGGAAGGCCTGTCCGCTGGATAAGGATATCGATATTGGGGATGATGCAAAAACCGAGGTCACTCCTAAAGAAAACAGAGCTTTCCTGGCAGCAACCGGCGTACTTTTATTGATGATTGCAGGGCTTATTGCTGCCATCCTGCCTGCGGATTCCATCCTGCGTGACAAGAACGGTGTATTAGCGAGCTTCCAGGCTCCTATCATGCAGTCCATTGTTTCCCTGCTGTTTGTTTTTACCGGCACCGTGGGTCTTGTATATGGCATCATGGTAGGCAAATTTAAATCACCACAGGATGTTACCAAGGCGATGGAAGATATTACCAAGACATTAGTGCAGCTCATCGTATTCTATTTCTTTGCGGCTCAGTTCCTCTATGCTTTTGGCGCTTCCAACATGGGTGCGCTGATAGCTATTGCCGGCGCGGAATTTTTAAAATCTCTGGCGCTGCCGCCGCAGGTAACTGTTTTCGGTATCATTATCTTTGTTGCCTGCCTGAACCTGATTATTACTTCTGCTTCGGCAAAATGGGCATTCTGGCGCCTATTTTTGTACCGATGCTGATGGCTGTTGGTATTGCGCCTGAGCTTACCCAGGTTGCTTTCCGTGTCAGCGATTCTGCCGTTAACGTAGTAACGCCTATGTTTGCTTTCTATCCGCTGATTATCCTGTATTGTCAGCGTTATGTAAAAAGCGCCGGTATCGGCACGCTGAGCTCGCTGATGCTGCCTTATACTGTAGCACTGCTGATAAGCTTGACTGTCATGCTGTATGTATTCTGGGGACTGGACATCCCGCTGGGCTTCCAGGCTGACTATGTATATCCCAGACGTGTAATGTAGAAAGAAGGAATTGATAATGGATTTACAAAAAAAATTGCAGGAGCGTTTTATGCGTTATGCCGCTGTTTCCAGCCAGAGCAATGAAGGTGCGGCTGTTGTTCCCAGTACGCCGGGACAGCGCGAACTGGCTGAACTGCTGAAAAAAGATTTGGCAGAACTTGGTTTGGTTGATTTGGAAATCAGCGAATATTCTGTGCTGACTGGCCGCCTGCCTGCTAATCTGCCGGAAGGGTATCATGCAGTGCCGACTGTAGGCTGGGTTACTCATCTGGACACTGTCAATGTCTGCCTGTCTCCTGATGTACATCCGCAGGTTGTAAAAAATTATCAGGGCGGCGATATTTGTCTGAATAAAGAAAGACAGATTTATCTTACTGTAAAAGAACATCCGGAAATTGAGCGTTATATCGGTGATGACATTATTGTCAGCGATGGTACTTCTGTCCTGGGCGCTGATAATAAGGCAGCTATCAGTAACATCATGGTGGCGCTGGAAACACTGGTAAATGATAAAGAACGTTATCATGGCGACATTTATGTTGCCTTTGTGCCGGATGAAGAAGTCGGTCTTTTAGGCAGCAAGAAGATGGATTTCAGTAAATTCCCTGTTGATTTTGCTTATACTATCGACTGCTGTGAACTGGGGGAGGTTGTTTATCAGACCTTTAATGCCGGCAGTGCTGACGTTTATATTAAAGGTATTACAGCTCATCCTATGTCTGCCAAAGGTGTACTGGTAAATCCTGCACTGGTAGCGGTAGATTTGGTTAACAGCTTTGACAGAATGCAGACTCCTGAACATACTGAAGGACTGGAAGGTTTTATCTGGGTTAACGGTATTACCGCCAATGTATCTGAAGCAAGGGTTTCTCTGAAAATCCGTGACCATAATAAAAAGCTGTATGAAGCTCGTAAACAGCAAATTCGTGATGCAGTAGAATTTTTGAAACTGCGTCATCCTAAAGCAGTTATTGAATTGACTATGAGTGATACTTACGCTAACATTGAAGACGCTGTGCGTGAAGATAATAAAAAATGCATTGATTTTATTTATCAGGCTATGGATGAACTGGGAATCACTCCCAAGACCATTGCTATGCGCGGCGGTACAGATGGTTCCTTTATTTCCAGCAAAGGTATTTTAACGCCGAACTATTTTACCGGCGCGCATAATTTCCATTCTAACTGCGAATTTATGCCCATGAGTGCAGTAGAAAAATCCTGCCTGATGACATTGAAGCTGGTTGAGCTCATAACTAAATAAGAAATAATAAAAAATGTCACGAAAGATGATATGTACTTTCGTGACATTTTTTGATGTTTGAAAAATTTACTTTCCGGTATTGAAATCTACATAATCATTTATGCCTTTACCGGGTGTTACCATAGGCTGCACCATATCGTCAGGGTCGAGAGTAACTTCGATAAGGTAGGGCTCGGCTTGCTGCATAGCTTTTTCTACAGCGGCAGCAAGTGCCGGGGGAGTAGTAACATGCTCTCCTTTGATACCGAAGGCTGAGGCATATTGAACAAAATCGATAAAGCCGGGCAGTTCGCAGGCGTTAAAACGTCTGTCAAACTGTACCGTCTGCAGCTGTCGGATCATACCCAGGCCGCTGTTATTCAAAACTATTGCGATAACAGGCAGTTTGTTGGCGGCGATGGTAAACAGTTCGGAGCCTGTCATTTTAAAACCGCCGTCTCCGCTCAAACAGATAACCCGGCTGTTGGGACGTGCCAGCTGCGCTCCCATCGCGGCAGGAAGACCGAAGCCCATCGTGCCCAGACCGCCGCTGCTTATCCATTGACGGGCGAACTGGATCTTGATGTGCTGCGCAGCCCACATTTGATGTTGGCCAACATCGGTTGCGATAATATAGTCTTTATCTCTGATAACTGGATTGAGCGCCCGGAAAAAAGCAGGCGCTTTTTCGCTGCCGTAATCGTCGTCTATGCCTTCCCAGGTGTCGATAAGTTCCCACCAGCGGGAGAGGTTTTGTGCTTCGCTGCCTCGTTCCAAGAGATTCAGGGTCACCTTGATATTGCCGGTAATGCCGATGGCAGAGTCGATATTTTTGTCAAGTTCGGCCGGGTCGATGTCAAGATGGATAATAGTTTTATTCTTACTGTAACTGGTGCGCTCTCCCGTTACCCTGTCATTAAAACGGCTGCCTACAGCAAGGATGAGATCGGCTGCTTTAATCGCATTATTAGCGCGTTTATGGCCGTGCAGGCCGGTCATGCCAAGAAACAGCCTGCGGTAGGCGCTGATGGCGCCGAGCCCCATGAGAGTGCTTACTACAGGGATGTGGAGTTTTTCGCATAAATGCATGGCATCATACTCGGCATCGGCAGTTATGACGCCGCCGCCGATAAGCATTACTGGACGCTCAGCCTTTGCCAGCGCCTTGATAGCTTCTTCCACACGTTGTTGATCAGGCTGTGGTTGGGGTAATGCATTTAATTTATCACATGTATATTCGATTACAGCCGTCTGCACGTCACGGGGTACGTCTATGAGCACCGGACCGGGGCGGCCGCTCTTGGCAATCTGAAAGGCCAGACGCATAATCTGGGGCAGATGGGCAGCGTGTTTTACCAGAAAATTATGTTTGGTAATGGGCATAGTGATACTGGTAATATCAACTTCCTGAAAAGCGTCATGCCCGATAAATTCACAGGCAACCTGTCCGGTGATTGCCACTACCGGGATGGAGTCAAGAAAAGCCGTCGCCAGCCCGGTGACGAGATTGGTAGCGCCGGGGCCGGAGGTAGCGACACATACTCCTACCTTGCCGGAAGCGCGTGCATAACCGTCGGCGGCATGGGCGGCTCCTTGCTCATGGGCAGTCAGGATATGTTTGATGTCAGAATTTCTCAATGCGTCATAAAAGGGGAGGATGGCGCCTCCCGGATATCCGAAAATTGTATCAATGCCTTCTTCTTCCAGGCATCTTACCATTATCTCAGCACCTGTTAACTGCATATTTTCACTTCCTTTTGATGTGCTTCTTTATAATGTACAGGCGGCGGTCACAACCGGCGGCCATTCGTAACGGGATTTATCTACTGCAAGCGAGGTATCGCCGCGTTCAAGGGCAAGCAGACCGGTTTGTACCATTTCAGTAACCCCGTAGGGTCGCATAACGTCTACAAAGGCTTTCAGTTTGCCTTCATCGCCGGTGACGACGAATATCAGCGATTCGCCGGTAACGTCTACTGCGTGGGCTCTGAATACATCTGCAAGACGCAGAAGTTCGAGCCTTTTGTCGCCGGCATGTACCTTGACCATCGCCATGCTGCGTTTGGCGCTGCTGTCAGGCGGCAGTATTTTTACTGCTTCTACTTCTACAAGCTTACCAAGCTGTTTGCATACCTGAGTAATCGTTGCTTCATCTGCTTCCATGGTAACTGTCATTCTGGAAAATTCCGGATTTTGTGTCGTACCGACGGCAAGGCTGTCAATATTAAAGCCACGCCTGGAAAACATACCTGAAACACGCATCAGCACGCCAGGCTGGTTGCGTACTACTATTGATAAAATCTGTTCCATAAATCTTTCCTCCCCAAAAAATAAATCCCCTGCCTGCAGATGCAGACAGGGGCGATGATAAACCGCGGTACCACCCTTATTTAGATACTCATTCTGCGCATAACGCCGCTGCAGCGTCGAACCTTACTGATAGTTCAGGAACGCGGCTCCGGGACTACAACCGTACGCAATCGGAACGGCTTGCACCAACCGCCGCTTCTCTTACCGACTTAACGCAAAGTCCTTCCGTTCTTTGCCTTTACAGTATTTGCTTTTAGAAAAAGTTATTTTGTATATTATGTCAAGCAAATCTGTTTCTGTCAAGGATAATCTACTTATAATTTGTAAATTTTTAGGCAAGCAAGTCCTAAAATATCTAAAAATGTAAAGTGTATAACAAATATTTTTATGCTATTCGCCTCTAAAAAGTATATGCGATTAAGCAAAAGGGTGCTTATAATAAGTACAAACAAGAAACTTGCTTGATAAAAAAGCTGCACCACTAAACTTTAGCGATGCAGCCCAAAAATATTATACTTTAGTTGAAGCCCAACAACAGACATATATGGCGGATGATAAAAGCAACCAGCCAGGCAATGGCAAGCTGGTAGATAATGATAGCCAGTGTATGTAAATTGGAATTCATTTCCCTCCTGATTGTTGCCAGAGCAGCAACGCAGGGAGGATACAGCAGGCAGAAGACAAGAAAAGTATAAGCAGTCAGCCCGCTGAACATATCGTGCAGAGCAGGAGCGCCGTTAGTGCCCACTGCCAGTACGGACAAGGTACTGATAACGACTTCTTTGGCTGTAAGACCGGTCAGCAGTGATGTTGCTGCCTGCCAGCTGCCAAAACCAAGCGGAGCAAAAACAGGTGCAATCAGTCTGCCAATCTGGGCAATCATGCTTTCGCTGGCTTCCACCATGTAAAAACGTGTATCGAAGCTTTGCAGGAACCAGATGACGATGCTGGCCAAGAAGATAACTGTAAAGGCTTTATGCAGAAAATCTTTAGCCTTGCTCCACATGTGCAGCATAATATTACGGGAGGTAGGCAGGCGGTAAGCCGGCAGTTCCATAACGAAGGGAACTGGCTTGCCTTTGTAAATAAAGCTTTTCAGCAGCAGTCCGGTCAGCACAGCCATAATGATACCAAGAAAATACAGGCTCAGCATAATCAGACTGCCGTTATTGGGAAAGAAGGCGGCGATAAAGATGCCGTAGATAGGCAGTTTGGCGCTGCAGCTCATAAACGGCGTCAGCATAATCGTCATTTTGCGGTCACGTTCGCTGGCAAGAGTACGTGTAGCCATAATGGCTGGTACACTGCAGCCAAAGCCGATAATCATGGGTACAAAAGAGGAACCGGAAAGACCGATTTTACGCAGCAGCTTATCCATGACAAAAGCCACGCGAGCCATGTAACCGCTGTCTTCCAGCAAGGAAAGAAAGAAAAAC
This sequence comes from uncultured Phascolarctobacterium sp., assembly GCA_900545025.1. Classification (GTDB taxonomy): domain Bacteria; phylum Bacillota; class Negativicutes; order Acidaminococcales; family Acidaminococcaceae; genus URXU01. Next base: position 41,118 of record UQXH01000002.1, on the reverse strand, counting down.
AGGGTAATAATCGTAGGCAGGAATGAAAGCACACTGCCGACACCGGAAAAAATACCGTCGATAATCAGCGAATGCATGGGCGCGCTGATGTCAAGTGCCGTCAGACCTGCGTCGGCTGTCGCAGTGACAGCGTCGATGGCTTCTTCCAGCAGCGAACTGAGGAAGCTGCCGATAACGTCGAAAGTCAGCCAGAAAATAAGTCCCATAATGGCTACGAAGATAGGCAGCGCAAAATATTTATGGGTCAGATAATAATCTATTTTTACTGAACGCATCTGAGCGTCTGTATGTACTGGCTTATGTACTGTACTTGCACAGAGGTTTTCAATATAGGCGTAACGCATATCGGCTAAAGCCGCTTCTTTATCAGTACCTAAGGCGTTTTCCATTTCTTCGGTAAAATGGCCTATAATATCCAGTTCATTGGGGCTGAGCTCCAGCTCATGGGCAAAGATAGAGTCGCCTTCAATAAGTTTGGTGGAGGAAAAACGCAGTGGCAGGCCTTTGGCACGTACTTTTTGTTCTATCAGGTGGGCGATAGCGTGGATAGCAGTATGTACGGGGCCGCTGCAGAAGTCCAGTCTTTCCGGCAGCCGTTTATTTTCCGCCAGCGAAACTGTCTGACGTATGAGCTCTGCAACGCCTTCGCCGCTGTTAGCCGTAATAGGTACGACAGGTATAGTCAGCGCTTCAGACATCGCTTTAATATCAATACTGCCGCCGCTGGCTGTCAGTTCGTCCATCATATTCAGGGCGATAATCATAGGGATGTTCAGTTCGATAAGCTGCAGCGACAGATACAGGCTGCGCTCGATATTAGTAGCGTCGATAACATTGATAATGGCATCCGGTTTATTGTAGAGGAGCAGGTCGCGGGTAACGATTTCTTCCGAAGTATAGGGAGAAAGAGAATATATACCGGGTAAATCAATAACGCTGGCATCTGGTACACGCAGCAGTGCGCCTTCTTTTTTCTGTACGGTAACGCCAGGAAAGTTACCTACATGCTGATTGCTGCCGGTAAGATAATTAAAAAGCGTACTTTTACCGCAGTTTTGGTTGCCGACCAGAGCGAAATGAATACTCATTTGTTATCACCTTCCGGTAAGACGGTGATTTTGGCAGCTTCGTCAGCGCGGAGGGTAAGCTCGTAGCCACGCAGAAAAATTTCCAACGGGTCGCCGAGAGGTGCTTTTTTGCGTACCATTACTTTAGTCCTGGGGGTAAGCCCCATATCTAACAGCCTGCGACGAAGAATGCCTTCTCCGCCTACAGTCTGGATAATGCCACTTTGACCAAGTGGGAGTATGTTAAGTGTCAATATTTCCTTGTGCATGATTCTGATACCTTCTGTGTAATAAATAATAACTCTTCATAATTATATAATCATGTATTTTTAGTGTCAAATTAAATGTATTTACTTTTATGCAAAGCTTTGATATCTGCATCGGTTATAAAATAAGAATCATTCAGGTTAATTGAGAAATAGTACTCAAAAAGCATGATTTTCAAATGTGATATATTAGAAAAATAGCCTTGTTCTGACTTGACTTTTACAAAAATAATTGTATAATTCTAATTGAGAATTATTTTTGATAAAGGATGATGAAGATGGCTAAGAGGAATACTATTCAAAGACAATTAGTTATTGCTGCCGTACGTTTTTTGGCAGACCACCCTACTGCCGAGGAAGTATATGACCGTATTACCATGGAGTATCCAGACATCAGTAAAGGTACGGTATACCGTAACCTGAATTCCTTGGTAGAAAGCGGTTTGTTGGGGAAGGTTTCCGTTCCCAGCGGCGCTGATCGTTTTGATCATATTCTGGCTAGACATTATCATATAAAATGTACTAACTGCGGTAAGTTTTCTAATGTAGAGAATTTTGATTACTTCCAGGATCTGGATGAAAAAGTTGCTGCTGTTACCGGCTATAAAATGGAACATCACGATATTGTATTTAACGGCTTATGCCCTGAATGCCAAAAGGCAGAACTGGAAAAGAAAAATTAGCTTTTAAGCCCTAATTATAGGGTAAAATAATATTTTATCTTGAGGAGGAGAAAAACATGGAATTAAAAGGCAGCAAGACTGAACAAAATTTATGGGCGGCTTTTGCCGGTGAATCTCAGGCAAGAAATAAGTATACCTATTATGCAAGCGCAGCTAAAAAAGAAGGCTACAACCAGATTGCAGCTATTTTTGAAGAAACTGCAGGCAATGAAAAAGAACATGCTAAGATTTGGTTCAAAGAACTGCACGGCGGCAGCATTCCTAAAACCATGGAGAATTTAGCTGATGCAGCAGCAGGCGAAAACTACGAATGGACCGAAATGTATGCTGAATTTGCTAAAACCGCTAAAGAAGAAGGTTTTGACAGACTGGCATATCTGTTCGAAGAAGTAGGCAAGATTGAAAAACATCACGAAGAAAGATATCGTGCACTGCTTGCTAACATTGAAAACGACCGTGTATTCAAACGCAACGAAAAGAAAGTATGGATCTGCACTAACTGCGGCGAAATCATCGTTGGTGAAGAAGCTCCGAAAGAATGCCCCGTATGCGCTCATCCGCAGGGATATTTCCAACTGCATGTAATTAACTACTAAGATTTGTCTTAAACATTTAACGCTCCGGCAAAGCCGGAGCGTTTTTGTTTTAGCTGCTGCTATGGTATAATTTACTTATTAAGTATGCCAAAGGAGAGTTGGTTTATGAAAGTAAATGTACCCGTAAAAAAGGGAGATAATATAGAATTACAGATTGCCGGATTAGGCAGCAGCGGTGAAGGTGTTGGCAGGTATGATGGCTTTACAGTCTTTGTGCATGGCGCGCTGCCGGAAGAAACAGTACAGGCTGAAATAATATTGGTTAAGAAAAACTATGCCATAGGAAAGCTGATAAAGATTATTACAGCTTCACCAGACAGAGTAGAGCCGGTATGTCCTGTTTATGCTGAATGCGGCGGCTGTCAGCTGCAGCATCTTTCTTATGCCGGGCAGCTGCGTATGAAACAGCAGCAGGTTAAAGACGCTTTAACACGTATAGGACATCTGGATACAGAAGTATTGCTGGTTATCGGATGCAGCAATCCGTGGAATTATCGCAACAAGATGCAGTTCCCTGCTGCCAGCGGAGCTGAAGGTAAAATCAGTATAGGCTGCTATGCCGCTGCTACTCATAGTGTTATTGATACAGGTAGTTGTATGATTCAAAAAGAAGCCAATAACGAAGTTCTGACTACTGTCCGTAAGTGGATGCAGCGTTATGGTATCAGCGCTTATGATGAAAAGACAGGTAAGGGACTTGTGCGTCATGTCATGAGCCGTGTAGGGGTGCACAGCGGTGAAGTGATGGCAGTACTTATTACATCTGCCTATGATATACCGCATAAAAAAGAGCTGATTGAATGGCTGACAAAATATGTTCCTAATCTTGTCAGTGTGGTGCAGAATATTAACAAAAAGCCTACTAATGTAGTTATGGGCAGCAAAACCAGAGTGCTGTACGGACGGCCCACCATTAATGACAGTCTGGGAGCGTTAAATTTTAATATTTCTGCCCAGTCCTTTTTTCAGGTAAACAGTGAGCAGGCAGAAAAACTGTATAATAAAGCGTTGGAATATGCAGCTTTAAGCGGCACTGAAACAGTAGTGGATGTATATTGCGGTACCGGTACTATTTCTCTTTATCTGGCAAAACACGCTGGTAAGGTATACGGTATAGAGATTGTGGCGCCTGCCATTGAAGATGCTAAAAAGAATGCTCAGGATAATAACTGCCATAATGCAGAATTTATCTTAGGAGATGCTGCAGACAGGCTGCCGCAGCTGCTGGCAGAGGGTGTTAAGCCTGATGTGGTTGTCGTTGACCCGCCGCGGGCAGGCTGTGAGCAGAAGGTACTGAAGGCTATTGCGGATGTAGAACCGCAGCGCATTGTTTATGTTTCCTGTAATCCGGCTTCCTTGGCGAGAGATTTAGCTTATTTGAGTGAGCGCGGATATAAGGCGATGACGGCGCAGCCTGTGGATATGTTTCCGATGACCAGCCATGTTGAGACGGTAGTCGTCGTTGTTAAAGAATCAATAGAGTAAATAATGGATTTTTAATTTAATAAAGAATATATGTTCACCAAAGGTCAGTATTTTTACTGGCCTTTTTTGTTGTAGTATTAATATTTAAACTGAATAAGTAAAGATTATATTCAAAGTAAGAAGGATATAAACCAGCGCAGTTGGTTTATATCCTTCGCTTTTATGTAAAAGTGTAAAATCTTTGACATCCCCGAACTAAAAGTGCAGCGCAGTGCACTTTTGGTTGCGGGGGGGAGATTCTATGGTACAATCAATTAAAACAAAATTCAATATTATTTTGTTTTAAATAAAAGCATTAATTTTATAACAATTTATTTATTCAGAGAGGTGAGCATAATGAGGAAAGGGAAAAAGTTAGAGATAGCTGTTATTCTTGGCTTATTATTGAGTCAGGGTATGTATGGTAATGCATGGGCAGAAAATTTGTCTGGGTTTTCTACGTTGAGTAAAGATTATCATTATAGTACTGACTCAGAATATGTGGTTACAGGTCAAATTACGATACGAAATGGGCATACTGCAGAGTTCGGTACTAAAGATGGTGATAATCCTGTAGATAATGTTACATTAAACGGCGGGAGTAATTCTGCTGTCCAAGCGCAGAATGGCGGCGGTAAGTTAATTGTCAATGCCAATCAGGCAATTGTAGTTACATCTGATGGTTATAATGCTGCTTTAACAGCAGGCTATGATGGAACAGAGTATAGTTTGTCAGCAGGCACGATCAGTATTTCCGGAAATAATCTTGGCAGTGCTATTCTTATAGGTTCTTCAAGTGCAGTGAATAATAAAATTGATATTACTGCGAAAGGTGACGCTGATACTGGTATTGATATAAAGGTCAATACACTGACAAGTAAAAATTCTGTTGCAACAGTCAATGTCAGTGCCGGTATAACGAATATTACAGCAGAAAAAGGCAGTAACTATATTGAGAATACTAACAATTATGGGAGAGGGCTATATGTTGCTACTGGCGCTGCTCAAATAAACGTTACGGCAGAAAATGGTAAAAATATTATTGAAACAGGATATAACGCAGTTGAAACAAAAGCAGACGGTGCCACAATCTCATTAAAGGCACTTAGTAATGAAATTAAATCCACAAACAGTGGTGCTGCTGGTGTGTATGTAAATAGTTCTGATAACAGTAGGGTTACAATTACAGCAACTGGTGACTATGAAGAAGGTTATGGGTACAACGAAATTGTTGGCGGACAAACAGGTATTTTTGTAGCTAATTCTCCTAAAGAAGAGTTCAGTGAAGTAATATTGGAAGCAACGGGAAAAAATATAGTTAATCAGACCATGAGTAGTGCAAATACTATGGCTGCAGGTGTTTATGTTGGGCATAGAGGAAAGCTGAGCATGACAGCCAGAGAAAATGAAATTACGGCTGTTAACGAGGGCGTAGAAGGTTATCTGCAGAGTGACATTACCATTACGGCAACGGACGGCAATAACGTGATTAATGCTGAGCGTAGTGGTATTATGGCAAATATGAGTTATTCTTACGACGATTATATGTCTAATATCAAATTGATTGCCGAGAAGGGCGATAATATTGTTCAGGCGGGTAAGGATGCTAATAATCCTTTCGGTATTTTTGCCAGATTTAATTCCGATGTAACTTTACAGGCTCAAAATAATATTATTGAAGCTGCGGCAGTTGATGGTAATAGATATGGCTCAGGTATAGCCATTGCTACGGGACTGGGCAGCGGTAATGTTGGAAATGATACTACTGTTACTCTTGAGGCAACAGAGCAGAACTATTTAAGCGGTCTGGTTTATGCTGAAGCAGCCACAACCGTTAATTTAAAGGGCCTGGCTGGTGCTGATGGTAATCAGGCAGATGTTCATAATATCATTCGTTCTTCCTATGTAGATAGCAATGGTTTGCTGGCTGTGTATGGTTATGATGATGCGGTAATCAATATTGACGCCGGCAGCAGCAAGGACCGTTATAACCTTATCAGAACCATGTCAGATACATTTGATGCAAATAGCGGCATTGAACGTACTGTCTGGGCGCAGCGCGGTGCAAATATCAATATTAATGGGTTGAGCTATATTTTTGCAAATAATTCCGGTGTAAGTGCGGCTGAAACCGAAATAGATCTTGATGCCCTTGATAGCAATAGTATAGGTATTGCTATTACTGCCGGTACAGGTGATGCTAATGAACTGGACGGGTATATTCAGGACGGTAAATTACCTGATGTGGCTGATGCTGACAGAAGCACGGTCAATGTAAATTACCTTGGTAACAGTGGCATTATCGGCGATATTGTTTCCGGTTTTGGCGGCTTAGTCAATGTAAACAGTAAAGAGGCAGACGGAAATCTGTATTTTTCTGGTAATGCACTGGCAGCCAATGGTGGTATTGCCAATATTGAGCTTGGCGAAAATGGTACATGGTATGGCCGTGCGGATGATTATGGTGATGCTAATGATGGTCATACAACTTTCTTTAACCCGGCGTTTAGCAGCCAGATTATTGATGGTGGTGAAGTAAATCTTACCATGGGAGATAATTCTACCTGGTTTGTACAGGGACAAAGCTGGATTACCAGTGTTGATACCACCAATGCTGCCAATACAAAGATTGATCTTGTAAGTGCCAATACGGATCGTAATGCAACTGCCCATGCTCTTACTATCGGAGAACTCAAAGGCGATACCACTTTCCATATGAGTCTTAATGGTGACAGGTCTGTCAGTGATATGGTGTATATCAAAGAAGCGCACAACGGTGAATATCTTGTAAATTTGGCAGATGCTGTTACTACTGCTGAAATGTATAGTGATGGTGTCAATGATTTTACCGGATTACGTTTTGCAACTATTGGTTCCGGTGATGCAACTTTCAGAGCGGTGACCTATGATGCTGGGTTTGAAAATATAGAATATTTAATTGATCAGGATGATTACGCTACAAGCAACGAAAATAGCCATTATAACAGTGCCGATGGCAGCGGTGATTCGGATAAGCAAAAACCTGGCGATGATTCTGTAGATAATTTGTTCAGCGATTCGACTGCAGGATTGAATGCAACGAACTATAAGCTGGTTGGACGTAAAGGTGAAGATTTATCTGATGCAGGTAAGACTGTACTCAATATGAGTCGTGCAAATTACAGCAATGCAGTTTATATGGATCGTTTAAATAAGCGCCTTGGCGAAGCTCGTTATATTAATGACGAAGAAGACGAAGGTATGTGGGTACGTATTCGTCATGACCGCATTGGCAAGACCGATGCTTATCGCAGCCAGAATACCATGTATGAACTTGGTTATGATGAAAAACAGGAATGCGATAACGGTAAACGTCGTGTTGGTTTTGCGTTGGATTATATGCACGGCGACACCGGTTATGATAATATTGCCGGTAAAGGTGAAATCGACCGCTACGGAGTATGGCTGTATGATACCTGGCTGGGTGATAAGGGTCATTATGCAGACTATGTTGCTAAATGGGGTCATTTGGAAAATGATTTCGAAATTTATGCTCCGACTACCGGTGAAAAAATTACTGGCGATTATGATAACAATGTGTTCAGTATCAGTGCCGAATATGGACGTAAAAAAGATATGGGCAAAGACTGGTATATTGAACCTCAGGCACAGCTGCAGTTTGCACATGTAACTGATGCCGGATATACCACCAGTCAAAATACTGCTGTTCAGGTTGACAGTATCAACAGTTTGATTGGGCGTATCGGCTTCCGTCTTGGTAAAGATTTTGGCGAAGAAAAACGCAGTACTGTTTATGTTAAAGCTGATATCCTGCATGAATTCTTAGGAGATCAGGATATTCATGCGATGGACAGGACTACCAACGGCAACTGGACTACTGTAAATTATGAAAATAAAGGTACCTGGTATGATGTAGGCTTTGGCTATGCTGCAATGTTGAATAAAGACAGCTATGCTTTTATTGATTTGGAAAGATCTTTTGGGCATGATAATGATGAAACCTATCAGATTAATGCCGGTGTACAATGGAGTTTCTAATGCTGAAAGCAAAGTAATAAAACAATATCGGGCCTTTGGCCCGATATTGTTTTATGCAGCAAAAATTGAAATTTTAGGTGGCAGACATGCAAAATACAGAAGAAATGGATAACAAGAAAATAGGTGAACGAATAAAGAAACTGCGCAGACAGGCAGGAATTTCTCAGATAGAACTCGCCAGAGAAATAGAAGTGTCACAGACGCACATGAGTAATATTGAAAATGGCAATACAGGCATCAGTTTATGGACTGCGGTTAAAATTGGCAGAGTGCTGCAATGCAGCCTTGACCGGCTGGTTGAAGAATATCCTGTTGCTGATAAAAACTATGATAACGAAAAATATATGATTGATATAGATGAACTGGCTGATATATTAAAAATAATAGCTGTGAAAAATAAAGAACGATACAGGAGTGATAATGGACATAATTAAATAACATAATATAACTAAATCAGTAAAGTTTACTATGCATCATTATATTTTTAATAAGATAGCAATGGACATAATTTGGATGTGCAGTTTTATACATCTGATAGAAGCAGGTGCAGTAAAACTCTCCGGAGAAGATTTTACCTGTACAGGTAAGCTGCAAAGTTTTGTCAGGCCGCATTGCTGTCCCAGACATGCCAAAGAAGCAATGGGTTTTTGTATGATTACTGCCGATGATATAAAAAATGGTATAGAATTTCCTGAGATGGTTGAAAAGCTGGTGGCATTATATGAAGCAGGCAATACTTATTTTGTAGCCTGAGGAGATTCTGATTATAAGGTGTTGCAGCAAGGATGTGAGCGTCATAAGATTGCCGATCTCATTGCATTTAAAGATTAGCCTGACCTTGCCGAGGCATATAAATTGTGGAAGCAGGATGAAAGAACGACAGGATTGAAAAAGGCGACGGTAGAACAGGAAGTTGATACTGCCGGACTGTGGCATACGGCTTTTGACGATGCCAATAATACTGGTAAACTGCTTGTAGCCATGCTGCAAAAAGGCTGGAGTACAGCATATTTTGTGGCAAAGGAAGAATTGGGAAAGCAAAGCGGCATAGTATAAAAATTAAAGAGCAACTAATTTGTAAAAAAGTATACACAATTAACACTATAAAATAGAAAAAATAAGAAAGTGTAAAATTTTATTGACTGCTTTTTACCTGTATGTTAAAATTTGCTCAATTTAAAAAAGCAAACCGTTGAAGCGGAGATAACGGCTAATATGCCTTTACAGAGAGCCTGCGCTGCTGAGAGTCAGGTAAGAAACAGTTTGTCAAATGGACCGCTGAGGGTGCAGTCAAATGCGCGTAAGCGCAGAGTATTCTGCAACGTGTGGGCATACGTTAGTTGCCGGGGATATGTTGGTATCCTGACAAGTGTACGGCGTCGTAGTCGTAAAGCAAGGTGGCACCGCGGATAAAGTTTATTCGTCCTTGACAGAAGAAAGATTTCTGTCAGGGACTTTTTTATTCTTCTGGCAGAAATCGGAGAAGTATTTTTGGAGGTAAAGTAATGAAATTTTATCCGTCGTTAGAAGATGTCAGAAAAATTGCGTCTGAAGGTAAGTACAAAGTGTTGCCTGTAAGCTGCGAAGTTATGGCTGACATACGTACTCCTATTGAGGTGTTGAAAGCTTTAAAAAATATTTCTTCACATTGTTACATGCTGGAATCAGTTACAGATAATGAAAAATGGGGAAGATATACTTTCCTTGGTTTTGAACCGAAATTTGAAGTAACATGTCTTAACGGCAAAATGAAGATAGGTAATGTAAGGCTTGATACGGATGAGCCGGCCAAAGTGCTGCGGCAGCTGCTAACTGATTATAAAAGTCCGAGATTCGATTATTTGCCCAGCTTTACCGGTGGACTTGTAGGCTATTTTGCCTATGACTTTATCAGATACAGTGAGCCAAAAGCTTATGCAGACGTTCAGGACAGCGAAGCATTCAGGGATTTTGATTTGATGCTGTTTGATAAAGTGATTGCTTTTGATAATTACAGGCAGAAAATCATCCTCATTGCTAATATGTCTTTGGAAAACCCGGAGACAGAATATAATAAAGCGGTTATGGAACTGCGGCAAATGTACGAATTACTGAAAGAAGGCAGACCTGCAGCAGATACTGGCGGTAAACTTTTAAGCAGGATAGAGCCTTTGTTTACCAAAGAAGAATTTTGCGGCATGGTGGACAAAGCAAAGCATTATATCAGAGAAGGCGATATTTTTCAGATAGTGTTGTCTAATCGTTTGAACGCAGCTTTTGCCGGCAGTTTATTGAATACTTATCGTATTTTAAGGACGCTTAATCCATCACCATATATGTTTTATTTTTCCGGCACGGATGTAGAAGTGGCGGGAGCGTCACCGGAAACATTGGTCAAGCTGGAAAACGGTGTGCTGCATACTTTTCCGCTGGCAGGAACAAGACCGCGTGGCAAAACGGATGCGGAGGACTTGGCTTTAGAGCATGAGCTGCTGCAGGATGAAAAAGAACTGGCTGAGCATAATATGCTGGTGGACCTGGGTCGTAATGATTTAGGCAGAATAAGTAAATTCGGCAGCGTACAGGTAGAAAAGCTGCATTCTGTTGAGCGATATTCTCATGTTATGCACATAGGCTCGACGGTGCGAGGTGAGCTGCGCGAAGATTTGGATGCGCTGGATGCCATAGCGGCGGTACTGCCGGCGGGCACTTTATCTGGAGCGCCTAAAATCAGAGCCTGCCAGCTTATCGGAGAACTGGAAAATAATAAGCGTGGCATTTATGGCGGAGCTGTAGGCTATATTGATTTTACGGGCAATATGGATACCTGTATAGCGATCAGGATTGCCTATAAAAAGAATGGTACGGTATTTGTACGCAGCGGCGCAGGTATTGTGGCCGATTCGGTGCCTGAAAAGGAGTATCAGGAGTGTTTGAATAAGGCGCAGGCCGTGCTTAAAGCGTTGCAGCTGGCGGAGGAAGAATTATGATATTACTGATAGACAATTATGACAGCTTCTCTTATAACCTGTATCAGCTGGTTGGAGAACTTGCTGAGAATATTAAAGTGATTCGTAATGATGAGCTGAGCGTTGAACAGATTGCAGACTTACGACCGGAGAAAATTATTCTTTCTCCGGGACCTGGCAGACCAGAAAATGCCGGTATCATTATGGATTGCATTAAACAGTTAGGCGACAAAGTGCCTGTTTTGGGAGTGTGCCTTGGACACCAGGCGATTTGCGCAGCATTCGGAGGTAAAATCGTGTATGCGCCGGAGCTGATGCATGGCAAACAGTCCATGGTAAAATTCCAGACTAATTGTCCATTGTTTGCGGGCTGCACGGAAAAGTCACCAGTAGCACGGTATCATTCACTGCTGGCTGACAGAGAGACGCTGCCGGAATGCCTGGCAGTTACGGCCACTACTGATGACGGCCTTGTAATGGGAGTGCAGCATAAAAAGCTGCCGATATTTGGAGTGCAGTTCCATCCTGAGTCTATTATGACGCCGCAAGGCAAAATTATGTTGCAAAATTTTATTGCGTTGAAATGAGGGAATGATGATTATTAAAGAAGCGATTGTAAAGATTGTCAATAAAGAAGATTTAAGCTTTGATGAAGCCTATACTGTAATGAATGAAATTATGAGCGGACAGACGACACCGACACAAAATTCGGCGTTTCTGGCAGCACTGTCTACTAAAAGCACCAGGGCGGAGACTACCAGTGAGATTGCCGGCTGTGCTGCAGCCATGCGTGACCATGCGACTAAACTGGTAACAGATATGGATTTATTTGAAATAGTGGGCACTGGCGGAGATAATTCTCAGAGCTTTAATATTTCTACTACTTCGGCACTGGTTGCAGCAGCAGGCGGCATGAAGGTTGCCAAACACGGTAACAGGGCGGCTTCTTCCAAATGCGGGACGGCTGATTGTCTGGAAGCTTTAGGCGTAAACATTGAGCAGAGTCCCAATAAGTGTCTGGAATTGCTTCGTGAAGTAGGAATGTGCTTTTTCTTTGCGCAGAAATACCATACGTCAATGAAATATGTTGGCGCCATCCGTAAGGAACTGGGTTTTCGCACTGTGTTTAATATTTTAGGGCCGCTGACTAATCCAGGCAGTCCCAGAATGCAGCTGTTAGGCGTCTACGACGAATATCTGGTGGAGCCGTTAGCACAGGTACTTATTGACCTTGGCGTACGGCGCGGTATGGTGGTATACGGGCAGGACAAGCTGGATGAGATTTCCCTGAGTGCGCCGACTACGGTCTGCGAGTTTAAGGACGGCTGGTTTAAATCCTATACTATCCAACCGGAAGATTTTGGCTTTGCACGCTGTACAAAAGAAGACCTTGTGGGTGGTACGCCGCAGGAAAATGCAGCTATTACGCTTGCTGTTTTACAGGGAAAGGAACGTGGACCGAAAAGAAATACCGTACTGATGAATGCCGGAGCGTCGCTGTATATTGGCGGTAAGGCTGAAAGCTTTAAAGGCGGTGTAGAGCTGGCAGCGCAGCTGATTGATTCCGGCAGTGCATTGGCAACGCTGAACAAATTTATTGCAGTCAGCAACAGAGCGGAGGCATGAGATGACTATTTTAGAGGAAATTGCTGCTTACGCAGCAGAACGTGTGCGGCAGGCGGAAAGGAACTTACCGATAGAAGCGGTCAGGGAGCAGGCGTTGGCGTTAGCAGGCAAAGATTTTGCTTTTGAAAAAGCTTTGCGTAAGCCGGAACTGGCTTTTATCTGTGAGTGTAAAAAAGCATCGCCATCCAAAGGTATCATTGCGGCAGATTTTCCATATTTACAGATTGCCAGAGAGTATGAACAGGCTGGGGCCGAGTGCATTTCGGTACTAACTGAGCCTAAATGGTTTCTGGGCAGCAACAGCTATCTGGGTGAGATTGCAGCGACGGTGTCCGTACCTTGTCTGCGTAAAGATTTTGTAGTTTCTCCCTATATGATTTATGAGGCAAGAGTTTCAGGAGCTGCTGCCGTATTGCTTATTTGCTCGCTGCTGACAGAAAAGGAACTGGCGGACTATATTGAAATCTGTAACAGCATGGGGCTGTCTGCTTTAGTGGAAGCTCACAATGAGGCTGAGGTAAAGATGGCTGTACATGCAGGTGCAAAGATTATCGGAGTTAATAACAGAAATCTGAAGGATTTTTCCGTGGATACGGAAAACAGCCGCAGACTGAGAGAATTAGTGCCGCCGGAGATTATATTTGTTGCGGAAAGCGGGGTAAGCTGCGCGGAAGATGTGCAGCAGCTGCGGCAGATAGGTGCTGACGCCGTACTTGTAGGGGAAGCATTGATGCGGGCAGCTGATCGAAAAGCTAAACTGGCAGAACTGCGGGGTGCATGATGACGAAAGTTAAATTGTGCGGACTGAAAAGTGAAGCTGATATTGCTGCTGCCAATATTTTGCGGCCGGACTATGTTGGCTTTGTCTTTGCACCTCACAGCAGGCGGTATCTTGCTCCGCAAAAGGCTGCGCTGCTGCGCCAGCAGCTGGATAAAAATATTATTGCGGTCGGTGTTTTTGTAAATGAAAAGGTGGAAGCAGTAGCGACTTTGCTTACTGAAGGCACGATAGATATTGCCCAGCTGCACGGAGCTGAGAATGACGAATATATCAGTCAGCTGAAGCAGTTAACTGATAAAGAAATTATTAAAGCTTTTAAAATAGAAAATACCGGCGATGTCAAACTGGCAGCTTTAAGCAGCGCTGATTATATCCTGCTGGATTCCGGCGGCGGTACAGGGACAAGTTTTGACTGGAATTTGCTGCAAGGTTTTGCACGACCATATTTTTTAGCCGGAGGTTTGGACTGCAGTAATGTGAGTGAGGCTGTATGCAGGCTGCGACCTTATGCAGTGGATGTAAGCTCCGGTATTGAAACCGACGGTACTAAGGATTATGAAAAAATGACTGCATTTGTTGAAGCAGTACGTAATATAAAGTGAAGGGATGTAGGAAGATGACTAACAGGAAAGGCAGATTCGGCATTCATGGTGGACAGTATATACCTGAAACATTGATGAATGCTGTTACAGAATTGGAGAAAGCATATAATCATTATAAGGATGATCCGGAATTTAAAAAGGAACTTGCGGAATTGTTCAATGAATATGCAGGCAGGCCTTCCAGACTGTATTATGCAGAAAAGATGACAAAAGATTTGGGCGGTGCCAGGATTTATTTGAAACGTGAGGATTTAAACCATACTGGCGCTCATAAGATAAATAATGTGCTGGGGCAGGCACTGCTGGCTAAAAAAATGGGCAAGACGAGACTGATTGCTGAAACAGGGGCCGGGCAGCACGGGGTTGCAACGGCGACAGCTGCAGCCTTAATGAATATGGAATGTGTAGTATTTATGGGCGAAGAAGATACTATTCGTCAGGCCTTGAATGTTTACCGTATGAAACTGCTGGGGGCAACGGTTGTGCCGGTAAAAACAGGTACTGGTACTTTGAAGGATGCTGTATCAGAGGCGCTGCGTGAATGGACTACCAGAATAGATGACACTCATTACTGTCTGGGGTCTGTTATGGGGCCGCATCCTTTTCCAACAATCGTGCGTGATTTTCAGGCTGTCATTTCACAGGAAATTAAAGAACAGATGCTGACAAAAGAACACAGACTGCCTGACGTGGTGATTGCCTGTGTAGGCGGTGGCTCTAATGCTATCGGCAGCTTCTATAATTTTATTGATGATAAAGAAGTAAGACTGATTGGCTGTGAAGCTGCAGGAAGAGGTGTAGATACCTATGAAACTGCAGCAACCATCAATACTGGCAGTGTAGGTATTTTTCATGGGATGAAATCCTACTTCTGCCAAAATAAATACGGACAGATTGCGCCCGTATATTCCATTTCTGCGGGGCTTGACTATCCTGGTATCGGGCCGGAACATGCTTATCTGCATGATATAGGCAGAGCGGAATATGTGCCTGTAACAGATGAAGAAGCTGTTTGTGCTTTTGAATATATGGCGAGGACGGAGGGCATTATTCCTGCTATCGAATCTGCCCATGCTGTTGCCTATGCCATGAAGCTGGCACCGCAAATGCGCAAAGATCAGCTGATGGTAATTACCATATCCGGCAGAGGAGACAAGGATTGTGCTGCCATTGCAAGATACAGAGGGGAGAATATCAATGAGTAAAATAAAATCTGCTTTTACAAACGGCAAGGCTTTTATTGCCTTCATTACTTGTGGTGACCCTGATTTACAAACTACTGAAGAAGCAGTTTGTGCGGCTGCAGCTAACGGTGCCGATCTTATCGAACTGGGCATACCTTTTTCTGACCCTACGGCAGAAGGGCCGGTAATTCAGGGAGCAAATCTCAGAGCGCTAAATGGCGGTGTGACTACAGATAAAATTTTTGAACTTGTGGAAAGACTGCGCACCAAAGTTACCGTTCCCATGGTTTTTATGACTTATGCTAACGTAGTTTTTTCCTACGGGGCGGAAAAATTTATTTCTCAATGTGCTGCAGTCGGCATTGACGGGCTTATTTTACCGGATATTCCTTATGAGGAAAAAGAGGAGTTTTTACCTGTTTGCAGGAAGCATGGGGTAGACCTCATCTCTATGATAACGCCTGCGTCTGCTGACAGAATTGCCATGATTGCTAAAGAGGCAGAAGGATTTCTCTATATTGTTTCCAGTCTGGGTGTAACTGGTACAAGAAGTGAAATTACCACAGACATCGCGTCTATGGTAAAAATTGTGCGTGCAAACAGTAATATTCCCTGTGCGATAGGTTTTGGCATTTCTACACCAAAGCAGGCACAGACCATGGCAGGTTTTGCCGATGGGGTGATTGTAGGTTCGGCAATTATTAAGCTGCTGGAAAAATATGGCACGCAGGCACCACAATATATAGGCGAATATGTTAAAAGCATGAAAACAGCCATCATGCAGTAAAGCGTTTTTACAGAGGGCAGATACTGTGCTATAATCAATGATACAAAAATTATAAAGGAAGTAAGCAGATGGTCAGAGATATTGTAAAAGATATGTTCTTTTTAGCACAGAAGTCAGAACCAGCTACGTCCAGGGACAGAAAGGTTGCAGACGATTTATTGGATACCCTGCGGGCTAATCGTGAACGCTGCGTAGGTATGGCTGCTAATATGATTGGTGAACGTAAGCGCATTATTGCCATAGCTGATGGCAATAATTATCTGGTAATGTTTAATCCGGTGATTGTTGGGAAAGAGCGTCCTTATGAAGCAGAGGAAGGATGCCTGTCCCTGACGGGCGTGCGCACTACAACACGCTATGAACAGATAACGCTTGAGTATCAGGATATGAAACTGCGCAAAAAGCGGGAGCAGTTTTCTGGCTTTACTGCCCAGATTATTCAGCATGAATGCGACCATTTAGAAGGTATATTGATTTAAAATAAACAATCCCTGTACACTTTGATATAAAGTGCACAGGGATTATTCGTTTTAAGCTTTTTCGTTTACCAAGGTAAAACCTGCTTCAGCAAGTTTTTTCCTGATTTGTTCAATCTGCAATGCATCGCGAGTTTCAAGGCTGAGCTTGAGAAAGCAGCTGGTGATAGGCATATTGGCATCGGCACGATCGTGATGGACGCTGATAACATTGGCTCCGCAGCTGCTGATGATATCGCTGACACAAAGCAACTGTCCCGGTTTGTCTTCCAAAGCAATCATAAGATTGGTCTTACGACCGCTGATGACTTGGCCGCGGGTGATGACGCGTGACAGAATATTTACGTCGATGTTGCCGCCGGAAATAAGGCAGACCGTCTTTTTGCCTGCGATAGGCAGCTTGTCGAATAATGCGGCAGCAACAGGTGTCGCTCCTGCGCCTTCGGCAATAAGCTTTTGTTTTTCTATCAGAGTTAAAATAGCTGCGGCGATTTCATCTTCACTGACAGTAATAATATCATCTACATATTTGCTGATGATTTCAAAGGTGGTTTCGCCAGGAGTCTTGACGGCTATACCGTCAGCGAAAGTCTGCACGCTGTTTAATGTTTTATAGCTGTGGCTTTTGTAAGCATTGTACATACTGGCTGCACCTGCTGCCTGCACTCCGTAAATCCTGATGTCAGGACGCAGGCTTTTCATAGCCAGTGCCACACCGGAAATAAGGCCGCCGCCGCCGATAGGGACTATTACAGCTTCAACATCAGGGAGCTGCTCAAGAATTTCCAGACCTATGCTGCCCTGACCGGCAATAACCAGCTCGTCATCATAAGGATGAATAAAGGTCATACCTGTTTCCTGCTGTAATTCGACTGCTCTGTCGTGAGCGTCGTCGTAGGTGCCGGGAACAAGTTCAACCTGAGCGCCCAGCTTTTTGGTGTTTTCGACTTTCATGATGGGAGCGCCATCCGGCATGCAGATAATACTTTTAATACCCATGCTGGTGGCTGCCAGAGCTACGCCTTGAGCATGGTTGCCGGCACTACAGGCAATAACGCCGCGGACACGTTCTTCTGCAGTTAGCTGGCTGATTTTATAGTATGCGCCTCTGACTTTGAAGCTGCCTGTTACTTGTAGATTTTCGGTCTTTAAATACAGGCTGTTGCCTTCGCAGAGCTGCGGTGCGGCAATCAGGTCTGTTTTGCGGGCAATATTCTTGAGGACAAATGCGGCATGGTAGATTTTATCTAAAGTAAGCATAAGCTGTCACCCCTTAGTAAAAAATAAAAAAATAACTCCGCCTATAGCAGAGCTTCAATATAATTGTTTACAAAATCGATTATAAGTGAATTTTAAGTGTACGTCAATAATTTGTTTTGATGAAAGAGTACCATCTGTGCTATACTTTAAGATACGGTCAGAGCACGTCTGATATTTATGCTAAGTAAAATAAATTATAGTAAAGAAGTGAGGATGCGACAATGCAGTGGATAGAAGTAAACGTACAGGTTACGCATGAGGCAGTGGAAGTTGTGGCAGATATTCTGACTGCTGCCGGTACCAGCGGCGTGGCTATCGAAGACCCGCAGCTGATTAACAGTCTGCGCAACAGCGGTACCTGGGAATTATGCGACATACCGGAACAGGAAAATACGGAAATAGTTACGATAAGTGCTTATTATGCTGATGATGAAAAATTGCAGGAAAGACTGAAACAGATTGAAAACGAGTTGGCTGCAGTAGAAGAGCGCATTGGCAGTTTCCGCTTTGGTAATATCAGGTTCCGCAGCCTGACAGAGAAAGACTGGGCTAACGAGTGGAAGCAATATTTCCATGTTACCCATGTAGGCGAAAGCCTTGTCATTAAGCCAAGTTGGGAAGAATACACGCCGAAAACAGGCGAACATGTTATCAAGATTGATCCTGGCATGGCTTTTGGTACTGGTACACACCATACTACCAATATGTGCATGGCACGGCTGGAAAAGGTGCTGCCGCGTGGTGCCGAGGTGTTTGACGTGGGCACCGGCAGCGGGATCCTCGCTATTGCAGCAGCGCTTTTAGGAGCTAAAGCTGTTAAGGCTGTTGATATTGACGCTGTGGCAGTACGTGTTGCTCGTGAAAATATTACTGACAATGGGTTGGAAGACAAAATAGATGTCAAGGAAGGCGACCTGCTGCATGGAACAGAAGGTCAGGCTGATGTCATTATCGCCAATATTATTGCTGATATTATTATCATGCTGCTGAAAGATATCCCCGGTAAGCTGAAAGATGACGGCATTTTCCTCGCCAGCGGTATTATCAGCGACCGCCGTGCTGACGTAGAGGCGGCAGCAGCAGAAGTTGGCATGCAGGTTGACCATGTGGACGAAAAAGGCGGCTGGGTTGTAATGCAGATGAGCAAGGTGAAATAAATGCACAGATTTTTTATTCCTCAGCTGTATACTGCGGAAATGACTATCAAAGATGTTGATGCCAGGCATATCAGTAAAGTGCTGCGGATGCAGCCCGGAGATAAACTACAGATTGTCAGTGATGATGGTGTTACAGCCATAGCGGAAATTGTTTCTGTACAGGCTGACAGTGTGGTTGTTAAGTGTCTGGAAAAGCTTGCTGAAAGCCATGAGCCTTCGGTAAAGATAACTTTGGCGCAAGGACTTGCCAAAGGCGAGAAAATGGACTTTATTATCCAGAAAGCCGTGGAGATGGGCGTAAGCAGTATTGTACCCGTTGCTATGGAACATTCTGTTGTACGCCTTGAAGGTGCTAAAGCTGATAAAAAGGTAGAACGCTGGCAGAAGATTGCCGAAGCTGCCGCTAAGCAAAGCAAGCGTGATATTATTCCGCAGGTACAGCCTGTGCAGACAATGCAGCAAATGCTTGCTAATAATGATTTGCAGCATAAAATCATCGCTTATGAATGTGAGGACAGACTGGGCTTAAAAACGGCTTTGCAAAGCTGTCATAATCTGCAGGAGCTGCTGCTTATTATTGGGCCGGAAGGCGGAATCAGTGAGTTTGAGCTGGACCTGGCAAGAAAAAATGGCGCAGTACCGGTCAGCTTGGGCAAGCGTATTTTAAGGGCCGAAACTGCCGGAGTAGTTGCTTTATCGGCTATTTTATATGAAACAGGAGATTTAGGAGAATAAACGATTCATGAAGAGAATTGCTTTTTATACATTGGGATGTAAGGTTAATCAGGCAGATACTGCCAGTATGGAAGCGATTTTCCGTAAAGCTGGTTATCAGGTTGTAGGCTTTAACGAGCAGGCTGATATTTACCTGATTAATACTTGCGTCGTTACCAATATGGGACAGCGCAAATCCCGTCAGATTATTAACAGAGCCGTGCGCAGTAACCCGCTGGCATTAACAGTAGTAACTGGCTGTTATCCGCAGACGGCACCTGATGAGGTAAAAAGCATTGCCGGTGTTGACGTAATAATCGGCAATCAGGAACGAGGACGCATTGTAGAACTGGCAGAGCAGGCTTTGGCTGCCAAGCAGGATGAGGTATTGGATAATGTACATAAGATAACTGTTGATACGCAGTTTGAAGAGCTTGCTGCCGGTACGGAAACTGATAAGACACGTGCTTTTCTTAAAATTCAGGAGGGATGCAATCAGTACTGCACTTATTGTATCATTCCTTATGCGCGTGGACCGCTGCGCAGTCGCAGCCTGGACAGCATCCGTGAGGAAGTAGGTAAGCTGATAGCTGCCGGATATAAAGAGGTTGTACTTATCGGTATTCATTTGGGCTGCTATGGTAAAGAACATGGCGGCAGTCTTACCCTTTATGATGCTGTTAAAGCAGCTTTGAGCGTAGATGGCCTGAAAAGGTTACGCCTTGGCTCTTTGGAATCTGTGGAAGTAGAGCCGCGTTTACTGGACTTGATGCGTGAGGATAAACGCCTGTGCAGACATCTGCACTTGCCGTTGCAGTCTGGCTGTGATAAAATACTGCGCGCTATGCACAGACCTTATGATACTGCTCGTTTTAAAGAGCTGCTGACGGAAATCAGAAGTACTTTGCCGGATATTATGATTACCACAGATATTATCGTGGGTTTTCCCGGTGAAACAGATGAAGATTTTAAGCAGACACTGGATTTTGTAGCTGAGTGCGGTTTTGCCAAAATGCATGTCTTCCCTTATTCCAAACGTAAAGGGACTCCGGCTGAAAAAATGCCGCAGCAGGTAGAAGATACTGTTAAACAACAGCGTGCTGCTGCTTTGTCAGAGCTGGATAATAAGATGCAGCAGCAGGCTATGGAAGCAGTTATTGGCAGCAATGTAGAAGTGCTTTTTGAGCAGCCTGTGGACGATACGCATATTGAAGGCCTTGCAGGTGACTATCTGCGCGTACTTGTTGTCGGTGACGCAAAATTATGCGGTGAGATTGCCAGCGTTAAGATTACAGGTCGTCAGGATGATTTTCTGCTTGGCGAAATTGTGAATGTTTTGTAATATAGCAGGAGTTTTTTCATTAACCGAGAATATCTTAAAGATAATGAGAGGAGGTTGTGAAAATGGCTGAAGATTGTGTTTTCTGCAGAATCATTAAAGGTGAAATTCCTTCCAATAAAGTATACGAAGACGATAAGATGATTGCGATTCATGACGTTGCTCCTGCGGCACCGGTACATGTATTGCTGCTGCCGAAAGAACATACTGAAAATGTAACTACTGCTAATCCTGAACTGGTAGCGTATATGCTTGGCAAGGTAAAAACTATTGCCGAGCAGACAGGTATTGCCGAAAAAGGTTTCCGTGTAGTTATCAATACCGGTGAAGAAGGCGGACAGACTGTTAATCATCTGCATATCCATGTCATCGGCGGAAAAGCTTTAGGTTGGCCTCCCTGCTGACCTTGACAGAAAGCTTGCTTTCTTATATAATAGGTTAGTAAGTGTTTCTGGATGTCTGTGACATCTGGTAACTATAAATTGCAGATACACTTCCCTAAGTGTGTGGAGGGAGGGAGAACAGATGGCAGAAATTAAAGTTGGCAAAAACGAAACTTTAGACAGCGCTTTGCGCAGATTTAAAAGAGCAACCCAAAAAGCAGGTATTCTTTCTGAGGTTAGAAAACGCGAACATTATGAAAAACCGAGCGTTGCCCGTAAGAAAAAATCCGAAGCAGCCAGAAAACGTAAAACCAGATAATTGGAGGCGGGCTGTATGTCTATAAAAGACCAATTGACTGAGGATATGAAGCAGGCTATGAAGGACAGAGAAAACGGTAAACTGCGTTTATCTGTTATCCGTATGGTACGTGCTAATATCAAAAATGTAGAAATCAACGACAAGAAAGAGCTTACCGATGATGAAGTTCTGGCAGTCTTGATGAAAGAAGTCAAAATGCGTCAGGATTCTCTGGAGGAATTCCAGAAAGCTGGTCGCAGTGAATTGGTTGCCCAGGCTGAAGAAGAGATCAAGATTTTGCAAAAATATCTTCCTGAGGCCCTGAGTGATGAAGAATTAAAGGGTATTGTTGCCGAAGTTGTTGCTGAAGTTGGCGCTACTACCATGAAAGACATGGGTAAAGTTATGCCGGCTGTAATGGCCAAAACCAAGGGACGTGCCGATGGCAAACGTATCAATGCCATGGTTCGTGAATTACTTAAATAACCAAATGATAACCGTGCTGAATATCAGCACGGTTATTTTTTGTTTTCGAGAAGTTTTTGTTAGTTACTAAGTTTTCTTTGTTTCGTTAATTAAAGTTTGGTATACTTATACTGAGATAGAGTTTTACGGAGGTAGCAACATGCCGATGGAATATAATTTATTGATTGCAGGCCTTGTCCTGCTTTTTATTGAAATGCTGATACCTGGTTTCGGTATTTTTGGCGTTTTGGGGCTGTGTTCTTTATCAGTAGGCAGTTTCTTTGTCATGGGCGGCGGAATGGAGGCTTTCTTGGTCTTATTAGGTATATATATCCTGCTGGCTGCCATTGTATTTTTCTTTTTTCTCTATAAGCCGCAAAACAGCCGCTGGAATCCGTTTATCTTGTGGGATAAACAAAAGGATAGTGACGGTTATACCGGCAGTGGAGATTTCAGCAGGCTTATCAATCGTACAGCTGTAACTGTTACCCCGCTGCGTCCTGCGGGAACAGTGCTTTTAGATGAAGAAAGAATCGATGTCAGCAGCTTTGGCGACTATATAGACAAAGATGTAATTGTACGTATTGTCAAAGTTGAAGGCAGTAAGATTTTTGTAAGAAAAGTATAAAGGAGTTGATTGTATGTTTGATGTGATTGATTTGATTTTTAACAGTGGCTTTATCTTTGTGCTGGTTATTGCCGCTGTGGCTGTATTTTTGAATTTTGTGCCGTTGGGTTTATGGATTTCAGCTATTGCAGCCGGAGTTAATGTAGGGATTTTTAACCTTATCGGTATGCGTTTAAGACGCGTCCCGGCATCGAAAATTGTACTCCCTCTTATCAAGGCTAATAAAGCAGGTATAGATGTAAATGTCAATCAGCTGGAAGCTCATTATCTGGCAGGCGGTAATGTCGACAGAGTCATTGATGCGCTTATTGCTGCTCACAGGGCGCAGATACCTTTAAGTTTTGAACGCAGCTGCGCTATTGATTTGGCTGGACGTAATGTGTTGGAAGCTGTACAGATGAGTGTTAATCCAGAGGTTATCGAGACACCAGTGGTTTCTGCTGTAGCTAAAGACGGTATCGAACTGAAAGTAAAAGCGCGCGTTACCGTGCGTGCCAATATTGACCGACTGGTAGGCGGCGCTGGTGAAGCAACTATTATTGCCCGTGTTGGCGAAGGCATTGTTACTAATGTAGGTTCTTCTTTAGACCATAGCAAGGTATTGGAAAACCCAGATTATATTTCTAAAACTGTTTTGGAAAAGGGCTTGGATGCAGGTACTGCATTTGAAATCCTCTCTATTGATATTGCTGATGTCGATGTAGGCCGTAATATAGGTGCGGTTTTGATGACTGACCAGGCAGAAGCAGACAAGCGTATTGCTCAGGCAAGGGCAGAAGAACGCAGAGCCATGGCGGTCGCCAAGGAACAGGAAATGAAAGCCTATACCCAGGAAATGCAGGCTAAGGTAGTAGAAGAACAGGCCAAGGTTCCTGCAGCTCTGGCTGAAGCTCTGGCAAACGGACGACTTGGTGTTATGGACTATTATAGGATGAACAATATCAATGCGGATACTGAAATGCGCAAGACCATTGCCGAGGTAAGCCCGCAGGCACAGGAAAAACCGCATGATGGCAAATAAGGAGGATGCTTGCATTGTATGTAGTTATCAGTATTGTAAGTGCTATCGTGCCGATGCTGATAGTTGTACTGCTTTGGCGTCTGGTGTTGAAAGCGCTTGGATCTATGTTGGGGCAAGGCAGGAATCGTCCTGCTGAAACCACGCAGGGGGAGCAACCTGCGCAGGAAACGAGAGATTTAGCTGCTGAATTTGAACGCAAGCTCAAGCAAAAGAAAAAGGAAAAAGTCGTGCAACCTAAAGCAGACAGCAGTTTCAATGTTTATAGAGAACCTGTTTCCCAAAGCGAGCTTCCGCAAGAGCAGGCAAGCTGGCAGCCTGTATCAGCAGTTACGGCAGTACAGGAAAAACAACAGGCTAAAGTAAGATTTACTCATGAAACGCTGGTCACTGGCTTTATTATGGGCGAAATATTAGATAAGCCGCGCAGTATAAAACCTTATGACGGCAGTTTTTAGTAGTGGTTGAAAAAATTGAAAAAAGGTGCAAATAATGCTGGAAAAACTTGATTTAAATAAAAAACTTGCTAAAGATGAATACAATAAAGCCATGGATATACTTGGTGAAAAGCTGGGCGAAGTACAGAGAAAAGCACGCGAAGCAAAACGTCCTATCATCATTGCTTTTGAAGGCTGGCGCGGGGCTCGGCGCAGCACTATTATCAATAAGATTATGCAGCAGATGGATGCGCGCGGCTTCAATGTTTTTTCTTCTGTCAAAATGAGTGATGAAGAACGTACAATGCCGTTTTTTACCTATTTTTGGCAGCATCTTCCTCCCAAAGGTCATATTGTAGTTTATCATCGCAGCTGGTATTATCTGAAAAATGAATGTGATATTGAATTCAGAAAAGAAAAAGACAAATGGCTGAATACTTCTTTTGACCATATCAATAATTTTGAAAAGGAATTGACTGACGACAATTATATTTTGCTGAAATTCTTCCTGCATATTTCTGAAAAACAACAAGCAGAGAATTTGGCTAAGAATTATAAGACGTTAGGCAAAGCCTGGAAAGAGATTTCTCCGGCGTATGATGAAAGCGGCGAGTACAAAGTCTATCTTGAACGGTACGAAAAAATGCTGGAAGCGACGGATACAACTAACGCACCCTGGCATATTATTGCTGCTGACGATGCACGCAGCGCCCAGGTAGATGTTTTTAAGGCTGTTATAGATACGGTAGAGCATGCCCTTAAGGTGCAGAGTCAAAGCTGCAGCAGTGTCCCTCGTATAGCTAATTACTACAACGTATTAGCGCAGGTGGATCTTAATAAGGCTATCAGTAAGAGTGAATACAAAGATAAGCTGGATAAATACCAAGAAAAGCTGCGTTTATTGCAGATAGAGATGTTTAAGGCAGGTATTCCGGCTGTTATTGGTTTTGAAGGCTGGGATGCTGCAGGTAAAGGCGGAGCGATAAGACGTTTGACCGCTGCGCTGGATCCTTTAGGCTATTCTGTCAACCCGGTAGCTGCTCCTAATATTGTTGAAAAACAATTTCATTATTTGTGGCGGTTTTGGCTGCATTTACCCAAGCCGGGAAGTATTGCTATCTTTGACAGGACCTGGTATGGACGCGTCATGGTTGAACGCTTGGAGGGCTTTGCTGCTCCCCATGAATGGCAGCGTGCTTATGAAGAAATCAAAGATATGGAAGCACAGTGGTCTGAGCATGGGATCGCTATTGCCAAATTCTGGCTGCAGATTGATAAGGATGAGCAGTATCGGCGTTTTAAAGAGCGTGAAGGCAATCCGCAGAAAACATGGAAGATTACGGATGAGGATTGGCGTAACCGTGAAAAATGGGATGCTTATGAAGAGGCTGTTAATGAAATGCTTATTCGTACGGATACCTCCTATGCGCCATGGACAATAGTGGAGGGTAATAATAAATATTATGCCCGTCTCAAAGTACTGCAGACAGTGATTGATCTTTTTGAAAAGAAATTAAATGATAAAAATAGTTGAGTGAGGTAATATTTTGTCCTGGAAAATAAGAAATAGGCTGAAGGAGCTGCTTTCTTGTGAATGGGGAACACAGATTTTTCCGCCGGGATTGCGGCATCCTGTAGCTTTTATTTATCCTAATGTCTATCATTTAGGTATGTCTAATCTTGGCATGCATATCCTGTACCAGATTATTAACAAACGCGGCGACAGCGCCTGCGAGCGTTTTTTCTTGCCGGAACCGGTGTTAGTAAAGGAGCATCAGAAGACAAGGACGCCGCTGCTTAGTATGGAGACGCAGAGACCGTTGTCTGATTTTTCGGTTTTGTTTGTTATGCTGTCTTTCGAGATGGACTATGACAATCTGCTTACGGTACTGGAATTAGGCAATATCAAGCTGCGAGCTGCTCAGCGCAATGATAAGGAGCCGCTGCTGATAATTGGCGGACCTTGTGCAACCTTTAATCCTGAACCGCTTGCAAGTGTAGCAGACGCTTTTGTTATCGGCGAAGGGGAGGAAACGGTGCGGCGTATCCTTGATATCGTCTATGGAGATGGCAGCAAGAGCGAAAAACTGCTGCGTCTGGCTAATGTACCCGGTGTTTATGTACCGCGTTTTTATGAGCCCCAGTATGATGAGCAGGGTGCTTTTTGCGGCATGAAGCATGATGAACAGGTGCCGGTAGTTATTAAAAGGCAATGGGTGCGTGATATTGACGCTTATCCGCATACTTCTGCTATTGTTACAGATAAGACTGAATTTGAAGATATGTATATTGTAGAAGTAGCGCGCGGCTGCGGCAGGCATTGTCGTTTCTGCATGGCAGGATATTGTTTCCGCAAGCCAAGGCCAAGAGCATTGGAGAATATCCTGAGGGATATTGCCGGGCGGCCTGAAAGAACTAAGAAGATTGGGCTTATGGGCGCGGCGGTATCTGACCATCCACAGATTAGGGAACTGACGGCAGCGTTGGTAGAGAAGAAGATATCTTTTTCCGTTGCATCATTGCGGGCTGATACTCTTGATGAAGCTATGACTAATGCTTTGGCGGCCAGCGGGCAGCAAACTATGACGGTTGCGCCGGAGGCAGGCAGCAGCAGGATGCGTGACAGCATCAATAAAGGCATAACGGAAGAACATGTTTATCATGCTATAGAATTGGCTGCAGCGGCAGGAATGAAAAATATTAAGCTGTATTATATGATTGGACTGCCGGGAGAGGCAGACAGCGATATAGAAGAAATGATTGCTATGATTCAGCGTATCCGAGAGAAAATGGATTTGGCGGGCAATAAAGGCGAATTGGTTATTTCTGTGAATGCCTTTGTACCTAAACCGTTTACGCCTTATCAATGGGAAGCATTATGCAGTCTGCCGGAACTGAAAAAACGTTTTAAAATTTTGCAGGAAGCGTTTAAAAAGAACAGACGTATCAAGCTGATTACAGAATCCTTAAAAGAAACTGTGGTACAGGCTGTCTTAGCCAGAGGTGACAGGCAGGTTGGCGAGCTGTTGTTAGAAGCACATCTTACCGGTAAGCCGCTGAAACAGGTGTTTAAGCAGCATGATAAGAATTTAGAAGAATATGCCTGCAAGAAACTTGCTATAGGGCAAAAACTGCCGTGGCAGCATCTTGACATGGGCTTTACCGAAGCTTATTTGGCGGCAGAATTGCAGCGCAGCGGCAAGGGGAGCTTTACCCCTATGTGTTTTGACGGCTGTCGTCGCTGCGGTGTATGTGGAGATAAAAATGCGTGACTTTATAGTTGAACAAAAAAATAATATCTGGTATGGTAGCTTTCAGAGTTTAAATTCTGCAGGTTTTATTAACGCCTGTAGCTGCAGGCTGCACGGTAGAAGTGACATAGTTGATGGTACGCTGAATCTGGCTTTACATGTAGGTGATGATGAGGCTAAGGTATTGACTAACAGGAGTGCTTTTGCTGCTGCCGTAGGTGTGCAGGCAGATAACTTTACTACCTGTGAACAAGTTCACGGCAGCAAGATTGTAAGGGTTACTAAAGAAATGGTAGGCAGCGGAGCATTAGACGTTAATGATACTATTACTGCTGCCGATGCTTTGATTACGGATTTGCCGGATGTACCTTTACTTTTGTTTTATGCTGACTGTGTACCTGTATTATTAGCTGATAAGGTTACTGGAGCTATTGGCTTGGCGCATGCAGGCTGGCGCGGGACAGTAGCGGAGATTGCGGCTAAGACTGTGGATGCTATGGTGGAGCAGCTGGGTGCGCAACCGGAAAATATGATGGCTGCTATTGGTCCTTCTATAGGTGCATGCTGCTATGAGGTTGATGATTTTGTCTTTAGCAAAGCACTTGAGTACAAAGAGTTTTTTACTTCTAACAGCAATGGCAGATATCAAATGGATTTATGGGGAATAAATAAAAAACAGCTGCTTGATAAAGGTTTGCTGCCGCAGCATATTGCTGTTGCAGGTGTTTGTACGGCACACAATGCAGAGCTGTTTTGTTCCTATCGTGCTGAACAGGGAAAAACAGGACGTATGGGTGTCTGCCTCTGCCGCCCTGCGGTAAGATAAATAAAAACACAGGCGTTTGTGCCTGTGTTTTTATTTATTAGCAGTAATCTTTATCCGCGTAGACAACGCTTGGGATATTGTGTTAAAATTACAGGAAGAAGATGGGTAGTACAAAAACGCTCTTCTCCTAAATTTTTGCATAATTATGTCGTTTGGGGGAATTATTTTGCTGGCAGATAATCTTAAGGCAGTGCAGGATAAAATTAATGAAGCACTGCAGCAGCGAAAAGAAGTCAAACTGACTGGAAACACTGTTACGCTGGTGGGGGTTAC
Source organism: uncultured Phascolarctobacterium sp. (assembly GCA_900545025.1). Classification (GTDB taxonomy): domain Bacteria; phylum Bacillota; class Negativicutes; order Acidaminococcales; family Acidaminococcaceae; genus URXU01. The sequence continues at coordinate 12,551 of UQXH01000002.1, read as the reverse complement.
TAAGAATCATCCGGCAGAAGTTGTTTCTGAAGCTTTGACGCAGGGAATAAATAATATTGGTGAAAACCGTGTCCAGGAAGCAAAAGCTAAAAGAGAACTGCTGGGTAAAAATGGTTATTGGCATCTTATCGGGCATTTACAGACTAATAAGGCACGCCAGGCAGTGGCGCTTTTTGATTTGATAGAATCTGTTGACAGTGAGCATTTGCTGCAGGCTGTAGATAAAGAAGCGGCGCGCATAAATAAAGTCCAGGATGTACTTTTGCAGCTTAATATTGCTCATGAAGAGCAAAAGTCCGGTTTTAGCCGTGAGGAATATCTGACTGTGCTGCCGCTGTTAGATAACTATCAGCATGTCAGAATCAGAGGCTTGATGGTTATTGCCCCTAAGACAGATGATACGGATGTTGTCAGAGAAATTTTTGCAGCCGGCTATAGATGCTTCTGTCGTTTAAAAGCTGTGCGTCCAGAGATTGATTGCCTGTCCATGGGGATGAGCGGTGATTATACGATAGCTATAGAAGAAGGCGCTAACATTGTGCGCGTAGGTACAGCATTATTTGGTCAGCGTGATTACAGTTTAAAATTTTAATGCAGGAAGGTGGCATGATTATACAATGAAGATTATAGACCGTATTACAGAAGCATTAGGCCTTTATGACGAGGAAGAGATTTATGATGAAGTTCCTGAAAAGGAGCCCAGTCCTGCGCCAAGCAGACAGAGAAGTTCTTCTCTGCTTAAAAACAGTGAGGTAAAAGAGGAATCTCCTAAAAAGAACTATTCTTTATTTAGGAAAAAACAACCGGTAGCTGGGGAGCAGATGGGCAGCAAGACAATCGCCCTGCCTCTGGCTGACAAGCAGGTAAAGGTAGTGGTACTGGAGCCTACCAGCTTTGATGATTCACAAAAAATTGCTGATTATCTGCGCAATAAACAGCCTGTAGTAGTAAATTTTGAAGGTACCGACAGTGTTATTACTAAACGTATGACGGATTTTATCAGCGGTACCATTTATGCTCTGGGCGGCAGCATGAAAAAAATTGGCCGCAGTATCTTGGTGTGTGCGCCGCAAAATGTGGATATTGATGCCGGTGCTAATATTTATGACGATAAAGGAAGACAGCCATGGGAAAAGGATTAACATTAAATAAGATTGCATTTATCGGCGGCGGCGCCATGGCTGAAGCTATTATCAAGGGTATTATCAGCAGCGGCTTCATCAGCGGTGCTGCTGTTGCTGTTGGCGAGCATACGGCACAAAGATGTGCGTATCTTGAAGAAAACTATGGTGTTAAGGCATATACTAACAATAATAAAGCGGTAGAAGATGCTGATTTGGTAATATTGGCAGTAAAACCTCAGGTGGCACCAATTGCCCTGACAGCTGAGCTTACTTCTCACTTTAAAAAAGATGCCTGGGTACTTTCTATTATGGGCAGCGTAAGTATTGATATGCTGCACGGTTATGTACCTGGTTTTCCTGTTGTTCGTACTATGCCTAATACTCCGTTGGCAGTTGGCGAAGGTATGACAGCTGTTTGCTGCGATGACAAAGTAACAGAGGAAATGCTGGAAACTGCCTGTGCTATTTTTGGCTGCTGTGGTGAGGTAGAAGTAGTAGCAGAAAGCGCTATTGAAGCAATTACAGCAATTTCTGGCTGTGGTCCTGGATACGCTTTCGTAATAATTGATGCTTTAGCTGATGCAGGCGTACGGGCCGGTTTGCCGCGCGCATTGGCAATTAAACTGGCGGCTCAGACTTTAGCAGGCAGCGGTAAAATGTGCATCAAGACCGGAACTCATCCGGCTCAGCTGCGCGATCAGGTAACCTCTCCCGGCGGAACTACTATTGCCGGTATCCACGCCTTAGAAAATCATGGCGTACGCGGGGCTTTTTATGACGCAGTGCAGTCGGTATTGCAGCGCAGCAGCGAGCTGCAAGGTAAATAATTATGGCAGACAGAGAGAAGATTTTACGTTATTTCAAGGCCAGCGGTGACGAACAGCTGGCAGCTAAGCTGATAGATTTGGCAGAGGGCGCCAATCGCAGCAGAAAATATCGTGTCAGTGAATTCTTAGATCCGCACGCCTATAATGTGGCAGAAATCGTAGCGGCTAATTTTGAAAATGTTAAACTGGAGGCAAACGGCGGCTTTGGATACGCAGAGCGTGTAAAAGTTGCTTTTATTGCCGACGATTTTTATGGTACACCTGATTATGGCATTACCTGTTTTTTAGCAGCTTGGGATAAACGTTATTATGACTTGTCGCATCGAGATGTTTTGGGCGCTTTTATGGGCAGCGGCTGCAAGCGAGAGGCAATAGGCGATATAGTATTTGTGCCGGAGGGTGCACAGTTTGTGGCAGAGAAAGCTTTGCAGAATTTCCTGATCGGCAACCTGACTCAGATAGGTGCAGCGCAGATTACTTTGACGGAAATTCCGCCTGAAGAGTTGCAGCAAAAAGAAGAAAAGGTTAAGATAATCAACGCTACCGTGGCTGATTTACGTCTGGATGCAGTGGCTGCTGCTGGCTACGGCGTATCACGCAGCAGGATGAGTGATGAAATAAAAGGCCTGAATGTAAAGCTGAACTGGAAAGAAGCCAAAAAGGCGGCGCAGGCAGTTAATGAAGGCGATATAATTTCTTTCCGTGGGCGCGGTCGAGTAGAGGTTACAGAAATACGCGGTACGACGAAAAAGGGACGCATCAGTATTACTTTAAAAAGGTACATATAAAGGGGAAGAAAGATGCTTACACCTGCAGATTTGAAGAATAAGACTTTTTCCCGAGGCTTTCGCGGCTATGAAACGGAAGAAGTAGATAAATTTATGGAAGAACTGCGCAAGGAATATGAGTATCTCTACATGGACAATCTGGAACTGAAGGAAACTATTGAACGTGTCAGTTCCAAATTGGAATATTACCAGCAAATGGAAGCTACCATGCAGAGCACGCTGACAGTTGCGCAGGAAACTGCTGACGAAGTGAAAAGCAGCAGTGAAAAAAAGGCTGCGCTGTTAGAGCATGAAACAAAGGTGAAATGCGAACAGATGCTGGCAGACGCAAGAAATGCTGCTGAAAAGCTGCATAATGATACAATGGCGCAGGCAGAAGACTTATATAATAAGACAAAGAATAAGACTGAGAATATGCTGAATGCTACAGAAGCCGAGTGCAGCAGGCTGAAAGAGGAAGCCAGAAGTTATGCTGCCAAGCTGCGTAATGATGCTGAGGTAGAAGCTGAAAAATTGAGGGTTGCTAATGAGGATGCCTGCAAAAAAAGAGCAAATTCTGCCTCTGCAGAAGCCAGCAAGCTTCTGGAAACCGCCAGAAATGAAGCTAACAGGATGTCGGTAGAGGCAAACAGCAGTTATCGTAAGATAGTTGGCGATGCTGAAGAACGCAGCAGAAAAATTGTTTTTGAAGCAGAAGCAAGAGCGGCTATGGCCCAAAGCGCTTATGATGATCAGGTTAAAAAAGCCTTGGTACATCGCAGGCATATGCAGCATTTGTTAGAAACGCAGCTGGAACTTTTAAAAAATTTTGAAGAACAAACATCGAAGTAAACAGGGGATGAATGATGATTATTTTGGTGCGCCACGGCGAAGCTACCCATCATACCAATAAACTTACGGGCGGCTGGACCGATTCGGTACTGACGGAGAAGGGAAAAAGACAGTTGACAGCAGCAGCAAAAAAGCTGGCTTGTGATTTTAGTGACAGGTATGCAAAAGTCAGAATTCTAAGCAGTGATTTGCAGCGTGCTGTGGAATCGGCCGAGATTATTGCCGGTGCTTTAAAAACAAGCAGTCCGGTGGAGAAGTATCTTTTTTTACGAGAAAAAAATAACGGTACTGCAGCAGGCTTGACAGAGGAAGAGGCGAAGAAGATTTATTGCCGTCCGGCTACTGAACAGGAGCTTGATCACCGTAATTATCCGGGAGGAGAGACTCGTAATGAGTTTTATCAGAGAAATATTACAGGGCTCCTGCAACATACCGACCCGGAAAAAGAAAATCTGATTATCGTAGCTCATAAGGGAACAATCCAGAATATAATTTTTTATTGGCTGGGGATGAATATGCCTCAGGTAGTCGAGAAGAATTTTTCTGTCGACATACAGCCTGCCAGTATTTCTGTCTTAGGCACTAATAAATGGCACGAGCATACGATTTTCAGGCTCAATGATATTTCTCATTTAACTAATGGCAAAGGCTTTGGCGTTTTTGATTTTAAGTATGAAAAAAGATAAATAGGTTTTTTCTGTTGACTTAAAATAATCAGATGCGCTATAATAACAGTGTTTTCATATTGTTAACGCGATGATAAAGACAGTAGGCCGAGAAAACTGGTGCAGCGATTCGGGGAGGGTGCAAGCCCGGACAAGATGTGGACACGGTTGAAAATCACTTTGGAGCGGATATATCGAATCAGCAGTAGATATATACGGTTGACGACCGATAAAACGTTGCGAGTGGCAGGTGTATTTTGTCTGTCATGAGGGTGGTACCACGGGTATATACAGTCTCGTCCCTTGCGGACGGGGCTTTTTTGTTTGTCAAAATTATTGGAGGTGTCTATTTTGGATTACAGCAAAACACTTAATTTGCCGGAAACAGAGTTTCCTATGCGTGCAGGACTGCCGCAAAGAGAACCTGATTTTTTGAAATTCTGGCAGGAAAATGATATTTATGGTAAAAAACAGGCTCTGCATGCAGGCAAGCCTAAATTTGTACTGCATGATGGCCCGCCGTATGCCAACGGCCGTATTCACATGGGTACTGCGCTGAATAAGATTCTGAAAGATATCATTATTAAATATAAATACTCCCGGGGTTTTGATACTCCGTATGTTCCCGGCTGGGATACTCATGGTATGCCTATTGAGCATGCTGCCATCAATGCACTGGGACTGAACCGTAATGAACTTGATCCGCTTACCTTGCGCAGAAAATGCCATGACTATGCATTGGAATGGCTTGATGTACAGCGTGAGGACTTCAAACGTCTGGGTGTTTTAGGTGACTGGGATCATCCTTATGTAACCCTGCACAAAGATTTCGAAGCAGAACAGATCCGCGTCTTTGGTGAAATGGCTAAAAAAGGCTATATCTACAAAGGCAAGAAGACTGTTTACTGGTGCCCGCACTGCGAAACTGCACTGGCAGAAGCTGAAATCGAATACGGCGAACAAAAGACTCCTACCATCTTTGTAAAAATGCCGATTATTAAAGATAACGGTATGCTGCCGGAAGCTGCTAAAGGTAAAAATGCTTATATGGTAATTTGGACCACTACCCCGTGGACTATGCCGGCTAATGTAGCAGTAGCTTTGAATCCTGCCATTGAATATGCCTGGGTAGAATGTGAAGGGGAAGTACTGTTCCTGGCTAAGGATCTGCTGGAACAGGTAGGTAAGGTTTGCCATAAGGATTTGAGCAACGTACTGGGCACTTGCCTCGGCAAGGATATGGAATTTGCTGAATGCAAACATCCGATGCCTGAGCTGGATAGAAAGTCTTTGGTTGTACTTGCTGATTATGTAACCTTGGAAGCAGGTACCGGCTGCGTACATACTGCTCCTGGTCATGGTGATGTCGACTTTGAAACCGGTTTGAAATATAAACTGCCGATTCTTTGTCCTGTTGATGAACAAGGTAAGCTGACTGCAGAAGCAGGCGAGCGTTTTGCCGGTATGTTTGTTTTTGACGCTAATATCCCTATTCTGAAATATCTTGCTGAGCTCAACATGCTGCTGGGCAAAGAAAACATCAAGCACCAATACGCACACTGCTGGCGTTGCAAGAATCCTATCATCTTCCGTGCAACCGCACAATGGTTTGCTTCCGTTGATGGCTTCCGTGATGAAGCACTGAAAGCAATTGCAGAAGATGTTCAGTGGATTCCTTCCTGGGGTGAGCAACGTATTCATAACATGGTTGCTGACCGACATGACTGGTGCATTAGCCGTCAGCGTGTATGGGGCGTACCTATCCCTGTATTCTACTGCGATGAATGCGGCGAACATTTAATCAATGATGCAACCATCAATGCTGTTGCTCAATGGTTTGAAAAAGAAGGCAGCGATGCATGGTGGGCTCACTCTGCAGAAGAACTGCTGCCGGAAGGTACTGTTTGTCCTAAATGCGGCGGCAAACATTTCCATAAGGAAACCGACATCATGGACGTATGGTTTGACAGTGGCTCCACTCATATGGCAGTAGCAAGAAAGCGTCCAGAACTGTGCTGGCCTGTTGATATGTATCTGGAAGGCAGCGACCAGCATCGCGGCTGGTTCCAGTCTTCTCTGCTAACTTCTGTTGCTGTTACCGGCAAGGCACCGTATAAATCTGTCTTGACTCATGGTTATGTTGTAGATGGTGAAGGCCGCAAGATGTCTAAATCTGTAGGTAATGTTATTGTACCGCAGGAAGTTATCAGCCAGTATGGTGCAGATATTATCCGTCTGTGGGCTGCATCCTCTGACTATAAAGCTGATATCCGCATCTCTCCGAAAATTTTAAAACAGCTGTCTGAAGTTTACCGTAAGATCCGTAACACTATCCGTTACATCCTCGGCAATATCAATGACTTTGATTATGCAAAGGATAAGGTACCGTTCGGTGAAATGCTCGAGCTTGACCGTTGGGCATTGATGCACCTGCAGCTGCTGAAAAAAGAAGTTACTGCTGCTTATGAAAGCTATGACTTCCATGTACTGTATCATGCAATTCATAACTTCTGCACAGTAGAAATGTCCAGCTTCTATCTGGATATTCTGAAAGACCGTCTGTACGCTTATAAGGCTGACAGCAAAGAACGCCGCAGTGCGCAGACTGCTATGTATGAAATCCTGATGGATCTCTTGGTTATGCTGACACCGGTATTGAGCTTTACTACTGAAGAAGTATGGCAGTTTATGAAGAAGCCGGCTAATGCTCCGGAATCCGTACAGATGCTGCCTTGGCCTGAAATCAAGGAAGAATATCTTGACGAAGCTCTGGAAGCAAAATGGGACAATTTCATTGGTATCCGCAGCGAAATCACCAAGGTGCTGGAAGTTGCGCGCCGTGAAAAAACTATCGGTCATTCCCTGGACGCAAAAGTAGAACTGCATGCTGAAGGCGAAGCTCTGGAAATCCTGAAATCTGTAGAAAAAGATTTGGCAACCTTGCTGATTGTTTCTCAGGCTGTTGTTGTTCCGAGCGTTCAGGATGGCGCTGCTGCAACTGGCCGTGAAGACCTTAAAGTAACCGTTATGGCAGCTGAAGGTGAAAAATGCGAACGTTGCTGGATTTACAGCGACGAAGTAGGCAAGGACGCAGACCATCCGACATTGTGTGCACGCTGCGCTGCAGCAGTAAAATAATTATATAAAAATAATAACGGACAGAAGGTACAGGTTATTGGGCTGTACCTTATGTCCGTTTTTTTTTTTTGCAAATATTGAAAAAAGTACCAAAAGCCATAGAATAAGAGCTTTAAGAGATGTTAGTGCTAAAAAAGATTTTTTTGCCATAATTTCGCAGAGAAAAAAGTAAAAATATTCATTTTATGCCCAAATAATATTTTACTATTAAATAAAGGATATGCTAAAATTAAAAATATATTCTATATTACGGAGGTGAAGCTGCTTTTTAAAGAAAGCAGACTTGTTTGGATTATTTTGTGATTGTTTTTAATATTTTCGCTATTTTATTTCTTGTTGCATTGAATGGTTTCTTTGTGGCTTCTGAGTTTTCCATAGTAAAGATACGTCCTTCACGCCTTGATACTTTACTCAAGGAAGGCAATTCCAGGGCTGTTTATGCCAAGCAGGTAACAGAACATCTTGACGCTTATCTTTCGGTAACCCAGTTAGGTATTACCTTGGCTTCTCTTGGTCTTGGCTGGATTGGTGAGCCGGCGGTTGCGAAGATGCTTGCCCCTGTTTTCGGGTTATTTGATATGCCGGATAATTTGCAGCACAGCATTGCTTTTATCGTAGGCTTTTCTGTCATTACAGCGCTGCACATTGTACTTGGCGAATTGGTACCTAAATCTTTATCTATTCAAAAAACTGAGCAGATAGTGCTGTGGGTTTCCTGGCCGCTTTTAATGTTTAATAAGCTTATGTATCCTGCGGTATGGTTCCTCAATCATGTCGCTAACTGGATTTTAAAACTGATGGGTATCCAGGCTGCCAGTGAAGCGGACGAAGCGCATAATGAAGAAGAAATACGTATATTGATGGAAGAAAGCCATAAGCATGGTTATATTGATAAGACAGAGTTAACCTATCTGGATAATGTTTTTGATTTTTCTGAGCGTCATGCCAGTGAAATCATGGTACCGAGAACGGACATGATCTGCCTGTATGTTGAAGATTCCTTTGAAAGCAATATTAAGACGGCCTTGAGCGAGAGAATGACTCGTTACCCTATCTGTGAAGAGGATAAAGACCATATTATAGGTTTTCTGCATATCAAAGATTTACTGCGTGCTTTAAATGCCGGTAAAAAGCCTGATTTACGCGGTCTGGCCAGGGATGTACTGGTTGTCCCGGAATCATTGCCTATCAGCAAGCTTTTACGTATGTTGCAGAAACATAAAAGCCAGCTGGCAATTCTGATTGATGAATACGGCGGTACTGCCGGTATGGTAACGGTTGAGGATATTCTTGAAGAGATTGTAGGTGAAATTCAGGACGAGTTTGACGAAGAACGTCCTGAAATTGAAGAACGCGGCAATAAGACCTATTCCATTGATGGTAAAATGCTGCTTACCGATGTTAACAGCTTCTTTGAATTGGAACTTGATACGGAAAACTGTGATACCATTGGCGGTTGGGTATACTCTCAATTGGATGCGCCGCTGGCAGTAGGGCAGTGTATCAAGGTGGAAGGAGCAGAGTTTGTAATTGAAGAACTGCAGAAAACCCGTATTATAAGGCTGACTGTACATTTGACCGAAGAACCTGAACGTCTGCATGAGGAATTACAGGAAGAATATCTGGAAGACGTAAGATAAATTTTGCTGTTTTTATATTAGAGATGAGAGCTGTAAGCGGGTGTTTGTATGGATATAAGGATATTGCGTTATTTTTTGGCTGTCGTAAATACTGCAAGCGTTACTAAGGCAGCTGAGCTTCTGCATATAACTCAGCCTACTTTAAGTCGCCAAATGAGCCAGTTAGAAGAAGAGCTAGGAGTAAAGCTTTTTAAAAGAGAGAGCCGCTATAAAAAATTCATCCTTACAGATGAAGGCTTGCTGCTTAAACGTCGGGCAGAAGAACTTATAAGCATATTTGAAAAAACTGAGCGTGAGCTGCAGGAAAAAGAAAATATCAATGGGGTCGTATCTATCTGCTGCGGAGAGCTGAAGGTAGTCAATGTGCTGGCAGAAATTATAAAATTGTTTATGGAAAAGTATCCTTTGGCAAGATGTGAATTATATGCAGCCAATGCGGAATATTCCATGGAACGCTTAGATAAGGGATTGGCTGATTTAGCAGTTTTTGTTGAACCGGTTGATTTAGAAAAGTATGATTTTATCAGAACTGGGGTAAAAGAGCGTTGGTGTATTTTAGTACCAGCTGATGATGTTTTGGCTGATGAGGAATATATAAGACCAGAGAATTTATTCGAGAAAAAGCTTATTTTCCCATGGCGTAATAATATTAAAAATGAGCTATGCAGTTGGTTGGGAAAATATTATAATGAAAGCAATGTACAAATGCGGTGCAATATGAGTACTAATGCTTCAGTCTTAGTATATAATAAAATAGGCTATTCTCTATGTGTGGAAGGGTCAAGACCTTTTTTAGATGAAAGATATATTAGACGCTGTTTGTTGGAACCGGAACTTTCATTTGATACAGTTTTGGCCTGGAAAAAGCAGTGTGCATTAAGCACTACCGTAGTAAAGTTTATTGAATTTGCTAAAGATTATTTAAATAAATAAAAAATAGGATCTGTGAACCGCCATATGTTGAATAGACAGTATAAGATATGTTTTGTTTTTTGAATGGAAAAGAAATTTTCTGTCATTGAGGATTGCCTTTCCTTGATATAGAAGGGGGTAATCATCTGCTAATATATTTTTTAGATATGTTGAAAGCCTCGGTCGCTGTGGAGCTGTAACTCTGCGGCGACTTTCTTTTTTCATATCCTGATGAATAGTATCAAGAACAAGGTCTGCTGTCTGAGCAGTAGTGGTTTTGCCCATGTTCCTTAGGTAAAGCAGGTTTTCGGAGTCTTTGATTTCTGGCATATAAAAAGCCCTTTATGTAGTCTTTCCTACACAAGGGGCTTTTTGTCTATTGTTCGTTTTTATTGGAATATTTCACATTGCTACTATCATTTTATGCTTTAAAAGCATAAAATGATATAAATAATAAGTATTATACATTTAAAACATAATTGTATATAATCTAAGTGTAATTAAAAGCTAAGTGTTGCTAAAGTAAGGAGGTAATTTTATGAAAAAAATAATTGGTGTTGCTGTTTTATTGGTGTCTTTACTTTGCGCTGCTTGTGGAAGCGGTAAAGCGGCGGCAATAAATAATACTGATCAGAGTGGCAGTGCAGCTAATAATAAGGTTCAGCTGCACATACAGGCTGGCACCAAATCTTTTACAGCAGAAATAGAGCGTAATATTATGACAGAAAGGTTATTGAATAAAGTTCCATATACTTTGGAAATGAGGCCGTTAAAAAGAGGAAATCTTATTTATGGAGATGAACCTATAAATATGCCGAAAAATTTAACAAGAGGCTTAAAGCAGGGAGATTTAGCATATTGTGCATATGGATATTTTATTATTTTTACTGGCGATCAGCCTGCAGAACATCAAACTGGATTTATAAAAGTAGGAGAGATAGTATCTGATAATGTGAAGGATTTAGAAGGCTTATCTGATGGTGCGGAAGTGACTTTATCCTTGGGAAATTGAAATATAGAATAAAAAACTGACATGAAGATTTTTACACTACTTCATGTCAGTTTTTTATATCATCTATTATTTTTAAAATAGTTAAGTGCTACTTCTGGAAACAGAGCATAACTGAGTATATCCTCGATGGAAGCCTTGGGATATCCTTCGTTTGCCAGCTGCTGACGGAGTTTTTCCATCTGCGGCTGGATGTCATCAGCGGGACGATGGTCGATTTGCTGAGCATCGCCGATGGCGAGACGCTTTATTTCAGGGTCGATAGGCGCCGGAGTACGGCCGTATTTACCGAGAATCAGGTCTTTTACCTCACGGGGAATCATTTTATAACGGCCTAAGGCAACATTTAAAACGGACATGGAGCCTACAATCTGACTGGTAGGAGTTACCAGCGGAGGATAGCCAAGTTCTGCTCTTACACGGGGCATTTCTTCCAGCAGCTGCGGGTATTTATCAGCAACGCCCATTTCTTTCATCTGATTTAACAGATTGGAAAGCATACCGCCAGGAATCTGGAAAGTAAGAACTTTGGGATCGATAGGAATATTAGTATTCAGGTTGAAATCTTTGGACAAGTTGGTTTTAACAGTTTTAAAATAATCTGCCAAATCATGGAGTTTGGTAAGCTGCAGACCAGTATCGCGTTCGCTGCCTTCCAAAGTAGCGACAATGGATTCTGTGCAGGGCTGGCTGGTAGAGGCTGCAAAAGGAGAAAGTGCAGTATCGATTATATCTACGCCGGCTTCAATGGCTTTCAGATAAGTCATATCACCCATACCGCTGGTGAAGTGAGTATGCAGGTCAATAGGAATATTGATTTCCGCTTTCAGGCTGCGGATGAGGTTTGCAGCAGCGTAAGGACGTAAAAGTCCAGCCATATCTTTGATACAGATGGAATCTGCTCCCATTTGTACGAGCTCTTGTCCAAGTTTTACAAAATCGCTGTCTTGGTGATAAGGGCTGATGGTATAAACAATGCAGCCCTGGACATGGGCGCCGGCTTCTTTGGCTGCACGCATAGCGCATTCAAGGTTACGGGTATCGTTCAAAGCATCAAAGATACGGATGATGGAAACACCGTTATCGACAGAGCGGTGGACGAATTCTCTTACTACATCATCGGCATAGTGATTATAGCCAAGTACGTTTTGTCCACGCAGCAGCATCTGGATAGGAGTTTTTTGCAGATGTTTTCTTAATGTGCGCAGACGCTCCCAGGGATCTTCATTTAAGAAGCGCAGGCAGGCATCAAAAGTAGCGCCGCCCCAGGCTTCTAAAGCATAATAACCCATATCGTCTAATTGTTCCAATACGGGCAGCATATCGGTAATACGCATCCTGGTTGCGGTCAGGGATTGGTGGCCGTCACGCAGTACAGTTTCAACAATTTTTACGGGATTAGTAGTCATGATGGTCTCCTTTATTAAATGTGATAATTAAACTGTTGTGAAAAATTAAAAACATGGTTTCTATTTAATAGTATATCATATTTGACATTAGTATAAAAGACTTTGAATACTGTATACAGTGAAAATAAAGTGAAGAAAAAGCCTCGGATAGTCTGATATGTACCCTCTTTACTGGACAAACCAGTAAGGAGGGTATTTTTATGCGTTA
>UQXH01000001.1 GCA_900545025.1 uncultured Phascolarctobacterium sp. | reverse complement strand
AGGCAAAAACAAAATGGATGCCTCCTGTAAAATACAGGGAAGCATCCATGTGCTGAGTCTAATTCATAAAACAATGTGTCCAGAATTCTGGGTACATATCAGGTGGAATAGGCTTATATATTAACGAAAATAAATCAGATAAACTAACAGGCATATTAACATTGCTACTTAAACAAAACTTCACTAAAAATTGAATTATGCTCCATATCCAATATAAGAAAAATATATCCAGTACACGAACTTTCCATTTTTTATATGTCATTGATATTGAAAAAGCATATCCACTTAAAACAAAAAATAAGGGCATATGAAAACTATATATAAACCAATGAATATCTTTAATAATGCTGAAACTATCTTTAAACATTCCTGCGCTTATATATCCTGCCAAACAATGCCCAATAATGACTAGCAGCATAGTAAATCCTTTTAATGAATCCAACCAATCAATTCTCTCATTTGCATAACCCATTTCACACCTCTAAACCATTACCATTCTAACTTTGGCAATTCTTCAACAAGTTCTTCATACGTTGGTATTGTACGTTCACCAGCTGTAACTTTATTCAAGATATTATAACATGTACGCCATACGTTGTCACGCCAAGCCAGACAGGCTTGACCTTCTGCTTTGAATATTTCATCTGTTGAATACGCATATGTACAAGCTGTATGAATATTATCATAATTTCTTGCCTGCACAGTTTTGTCCATCCATGACTGGACAGCTGCTGTAAGATGCGTTTGGATTAGTGCTTGCTGTTCTTCTGTTGTTTGCTCCGGAACGGTTTCGACTTCAAAGAAATCCCCTTTATCCGCAATAACAGCATTGTTCTCATTGCACCATTGAGAACATTTTAAGTATATGTCTGTATCATAAATAAAAGATTGTCTACCATCTTCATTTTGAATAACTGTTTTTTCTATTTTTGTACCTATCATATTACACCTTACCTTTCACTATCCAATAAATACCATATTGAGATACGATAACAGCTCTTTCTTGATGGAAAGAAAAACCTGTACCCTTTAAAGTTTCAGAATCAATATTTACATGGTTCATGGCAGAAGTATCACTGCCGGAATCAACCGGCCAACAACCATATACTTCTGACATAGCTAATGGGAATGTAACTGTTTTGACACCACTAGCTCTACCCCATTGTTCGATATAGCCATTATCATAAAGGATATATCCGTTTTGACCTAAAACTTGTTGTTTTATACTTGCTACTTCACTCCAACCACTGAACCCATACGAGCTTGCATTAGTATAATTACCAATCAATTTTTTAGTTCTGCTATCCATTGCAATAGCTTCAAAACTTACCGGTGCTGTTGCAGAAGCTCCTTTACGGACAATTATCAAATAACTTCCAATAATTCCCAAGTTTGGTGCATAATTATCACTACTGGATGCTGAAGAAGCATAGAAAGACAAAGTACTATTTACTGGCAAATTTTCTGCTAATAACTCAGGTGTTACCGTGGCATATTCAAAACCAACATGCGCTAAAGAAGTAAAGAATTTACGGTTTAAGTCAATATTATTATTCTTAACTTGTATATTATTTACAGTTAGTTTGTCGCGTAACTGCTTACTTCTTAAAGGTGTCATCATCTTTTTATTATCAGTTCCAGCTTCAGCTTCTGCCTGGCTTGCAATTTCTGGTAAAGGTATATCTTTGTATGTCCCATCGCCAAACAATGCTTTTTCTTGATCACCTGCAGCCGGTGTTGGCACAAGTCCAGCTTTCCCAGCCATACTACTGGTAGCACCAACCATAATATCTGTTTTTACAATAACTTCTTGATACTGCCCATTACCAAATAAGGCTTTATTTTGGTCCCCTGCTTTTGGTGCTGGTGCAAAACCACGTTTGCCAGCTTTGCTGCCGGTAGCACCAGTCATATCATAGTGAGCTGTTTCATCTGTATTATGTTGGCTGAATGCTTTCTCATGTGCTGATGCATCTTCATTATGCTCATCAATCTGCAGCTGTACATAACCCATAGTAGCCAATGCGCCTGGATCAATTTCAACATTGATTTTATCAGTATCACTTACTGCGATATTTACAGAAAATTCCTGACTGATTACTGTGCTGCCGCCTTCTGCAGGAAGATAATCCGGTGCGTCGTCAGTAGTGTACGCATACAAAATCTCGCCGTCATCCGGATCCTCTGCAAACACGCCCAGCTCACGAACATAATAACCGGCTTCCAAGCCAACATTACTGATAGTAGCACTGATTTTACAGTAGTCGCCATTCGGTTCCCTGCCCCCAATACCGAGATTTTGTTCCGGCTTAATCAGGTCTGTTAATTTTCGTATATCAGTTTCTGCAGGTAATGTTCCTGAACCAAGTTTCATCTTGGTAATATTCAGAACTTCACCGGCTTGTACTTTGGACTGCAAAGCAATGCCCTTATCTGTCATAACTAAACCGTTCCAGTTTGCCATTATTTAATTTCCACCTTTCTGTGATAGTATTTTCCAAGGCCAATAAACTGTTTACCGCCGATATCATATGCCTTGAATTTTGCCGGATAGATTTCAACTGTTTTATGCTGCGATACCACTAACCCTAAAACAAGGCTGCCGTATACTTCGCGGTAGAAGCTTAACCCATCCAGCCAGCTACGAGTATTCTTAGTTTCTGCAATCGCACGGTATAGATTATCTATAACGGTTTCGTCCGGAATGCCTTCTTCGATTAATCGTACCTGGAAGTGATAAGGTTGGCCGCCATACTCCCAGTTCTCAAACACCTTTGCCGTTTTGAATACAGCTGCGCAAACTTCTTCTACAGCAGCAGGCGTACCTTTTCGTTTATGCCAGGCTATCGCCTGTCGCACGAGTGCTCGCTTTTTTGTCAGGTCTGCTGAATAATCATAAAAATCTACATGATATTGCCAGGCAAGCTCATCGATAATAGCTTCAGGCAAAGTGTCCAACCTGGGCAGCAATAAAATAAGCCCTGTAGCATCTGCAATTTCATGTAACTTCACATCAATTGCATCGCAAAGGGCCTTTATTTTTGAATCATTGCTTATACTGGGCGGAGCCAGGCTTTTTAATCGCACATCACTAAGCTTATTCAACTTCCATTCCTCCCATGGATACGTTTACTGTTTTATCGATTGCTACTGAAACGTTATCGATAACCTGGTATTCAGGAGATGTTACTACAACACGTTTTGCTCCGGCATCCATGACGCGGCGTATTAGTTCTGAAGGATTAATATCGCGGCCTAACTTGGATTTTTGCCAAAGCCTAAAGTCGTTTACTGCTGCAGTAATTTGCTGCTGTATAGTAGCTGCCCGCGCTTCATCCGCTCGATCAATGTAATATGTTGCCGTGATATCATATTCCACCTTTGTCGGAGCGACAGTTATCACGTGATCCGTAAGTGGTCGTACTGTGCGATCGTTACATGCTTCTAAAACAGCATCCAATATCTCTTCACCAGGTAGCTCACCATTCTCTAATAGCGGAACGATTTGCACTTTACCCGGTTCAGGCGATATAACAGCAACATCTGCAATAAGTGCTGACGCTCTTTTAGCAAAATACTTATATGCACCATCAGGTCCGGCGCAAGAAAATTTTTCCGGAGCTTCATGAATTACTTCACGATAACTGTCATCGCTTTCAAGATCAGTTCCACCTTCCGAAGTGGTCGTATTAACCATACTAGCTACAAAAGGTACAGGATCGACTATTGTTTTCAGTTCTCCTGGTAAATAGCCATTACCAACCGCTCCTGTTTCAGTACATTCGGCCGGCACATCAGCAGTAATTTCACCTGCTAAAATATTCACATTATTTTTAATAGCAAAAAACACATTATCACCAGCAGTTATGCGAGTGCCTGCAGGTATTAATGTTGATACAGCACGCGTTTCTGCAAGTGTAATTCTTACTGTTGTCATGGCTGCTGCAGCTGGTAGCCTCTCAGCGCCAACCAGAACGCCTATATGGTCTAAATTAGCGCCGGCAGCATACCTTAATAAATTTTGCTTACCAGTGTAGTTAATTAAGTTACGCTGCTGTATGATTACAGCTGCTATTGTAGATAAAAATAACCGGATTGGATCACCTTGAGCCAGTGTCCGTCCGGTTATCTGTGTGTAAAGATTTATGAGTTCCGCCAGCACTGTTTCTTTATTGCTGTCAACAAAAGTAATGTCTGGCAGATTACTAAGTGGCATCATTTATTCTCACCTGCACTTTCGGTTTCAAAACACCGTCCTGATCTGCTTCCCATGATATTTTGGTGATTTCAGCACGCGGTTCATACTGACGTATCGCTTTTACGATTTTCTGACCTATATTTGCCTTAGCTACCGGCAGCGGCATATCAATACAAGCTACATCAATACCAAAAGCCCTGTCTAATGGTACGCTGTGAATCGGTGTAGAAAGTATTGTGCGTATATTCTGCAATATCTCTGCATATTCATTTGCCGGTGCAAAATCTATGCTATTGCTCTGCCCGGCTAAAACCGCAATTTCAATCACTTCATATCACCAACCTCTCAACGTATTCCTGCAGACTTACATCAACACTCATTGCCTGGATATTACCAAAAGCATCCCAAAAAGTTACGTTTTCACCTATGCTTTCAATAACCCAGCTGTTATCCCCCACAGGTTTATCGGCCAATATTAGGACCATGATTTCCCCGTTATCACGCATTTTGCGTAGTTTTTGGGCTTCTTTTTCTGGATTTATGCCTTGATCTGCACGAAAAACCATTTTAAAACTTATCTTTTCAATATCTTTTCCCAGAAACTCCAATACAGGCTTCTGACCAATAAGATCGTGCTTTGCCCATCTGCCATTACCCTCACGACTATAGTCCCTAAAGGTACGAACTAAACCACTGGCAACAACAAAAGGAACATCCCCTAAAGAACCTATAATCATTTTAACCTCCTACAATTACATCTCCGCTACCTTCTGCAACGCTTCCTCCGCAGCTTACAGAATCGCCGATACGTCCTGCAGGTTTTCCATTAATAAATACTGTACTGCTTCCGGAAGCGATAGTACCGCTATGCGACGGATGTACAACACACCCATGAGCTGCATAGCTGTCTCCTACCCGGCCGGCACCTTTTCCATTAATAATGACATTACTGCTGGCAGAAATTAATGCAGTAGGTGCGCACGCATCATGGCCAGTATCCATATCACCTAATCTTGTTGCGTTTGGCATGGTTGCCTCCTCAATTAAGATTAATAGTCGTACCATTTATGGTTATTTTTCCGCCGGCAATAATGTCAATATCCCCAGTGGCATTTATAGTCAGCTTACCAGTTTTACGGTCATGCTTTATCACAGAACCATCACCATATTTAAACGCGTGTACATCACTGCTACTTTCAACCGGAGCATCAACAGTACTGAAAAATGTTCCCAGTACAAAACCTTCGCACACCCCTCGGCCGCTCACGTTTGGCAAAAACAAGCACAGCACCTGCTCGTCAACATCCGGCAGCCAGTAGTCTTTATTTTCCTTACTACCTCGCGTTATCACGGGTAACTCATAGGTTACCATATCATCCTGAGTGCTAAATGCTACCCTAACACTGCCGTTAATCGCATTTACGCTGGATACGGTACCAATGCGTATTAAGCTTTTAATATCCATTTAAACACCGCCTAATATTAATGCTGGTCGTATAACCGTTTCCAGCATCATGCTGCGCTTCTGTTATTATGTATTTGCCATCATAGCTGCCAAAACCCAACAAATTGATAGTAATACCGGCGACAAGATAAAAACTTCCTGGTAAGTTTATGCTACCGGTTACTTCATCGCGGTTTTTCTCACGCAGGCGTTTTTTGGCCAAGCGTTCTGCATCAGCAACGTTTTCAACTTGTTCTTTTACCTGCAGCGTCTTTCCGGTTTTTCCTGGTACCGTAAAGGTAGCTTCGATTACTGCCTTATTTTTACCCTGTTGATATGAAACACGGCAAGCAGCATATATATCCCGTAGTTTTGTTGTAAGGTTATATGCCGTAACCGCCTGCAGATAAATCATATTATCTGCAGGTATATATATAGTGCCAGGTTTTACTATTGTGAGTAACGGCTCTGCCGTTTCATATTTCAGTTCGTCAAATATAATAAGCTGTCCTGAACTTATTTTTAAAGCAAGGCCATAATCACCGCAAAGGTCCAATAAAAAAGACAGATCAGACTGTTCTGTCTGTTCTGCCCTTTCAATGGTCGGGTTATAATCGGTATCAAAAAACAGGTCAAGTTTTGAAGCCGATGCGATATCGTTAGCAATAGTCTTCAGCTCTGCCTTTTCCCAGCTACGAGTATGCTCTTCTCCTCTTAAAGTATTATTGAATGGCACTGAGACCGCTTTCAACTGAACTTCCGAAGGATATCCGCTGCTGCCTATCTCATCCAGTTCAAAAGTACCGAGTTTTAAAGTTTGTGGCAATGCTTCTGCGCTTTTCCATCCAGATGTTACAAGAGATACGTCAAGCGTAGCCCCCTTGTCGGGAAACCAGGCTGATTGCCATAATCCTTGACGATCTTCCAATGTTAATTGCAAATCGTCCGCCTGACCGCTCATTACATCTCTATAACTGATACTTTTAATGTATGGATTTATGTCGGTCGATATATCTTTATTATTGTACTTAATTATTGCATTAATGCGTCTTGCCTGAGCCATATTATCGCCTCCATGGTGGAAGTGTATTGGTTACCGGCTTTACATATTCCGGTATCTTTAATTCGACACCTGCAGGAAAAATAACAGTATCTAAATATGCCTGATTGGCATCCATCAGCACATTAATACCGCTTTCATCTCCATAACATTTATAAGCAATACTGTCCCACATATCTCCTTGAACAGTAGTGTACGACCTGAGCAATTTAACCACCTTCTTTCTATAAAATTCAGGCATAGAAAAAGCCGCCTACATTATATAGACGGCTTGAGCCGATAAAGTTATTTGTTTTTATTACGTTTGTCCAAATAGCCAGCACCTAATTGCACAGCCATCTTAGCATCAATGCCATGCTTTTCAAGCTCTGCTTTCGCAGTTAAATAATAATGATTCCATTCTGCATATGCCTCAGCCAAAGCTCTCACTGAACATTCTTTTTGGGGGCACAACGATAGCATAGACTCTAAACATTCTTCAGCCCAGCTGCCATTTAAGACATATGACTCCACTAATAACTTGATTTCTACTGGCAAGGCTTCATACTGTTCCTGATACGTCATTTTGCGGCACCACCTTTTGATACCTCAATCTTACGATATCCTTTACAGCTTTTAACTAATCCATCTGACATTTTATAGCGCATAGTCAAACTTTCAACTGGATAAGTCCTCAATATTATACTGCCGAAAATCTGTTTTGATACGGGTCTGATATTACGTAATCTGCACCAATTTTGATATCTGCCATATAGTAAGGCAACAGGTACTTTTTCTTCTATACGCTCCCATTCGGAGTCGATAAATTGACAAACTCCAGTTTCGGTATCTTCTTCATTTTTACGTGGTGTAACAGGTTTAAGTTCTTCAACATTAAGCGACAGCACTTTTGCAACAAGCGCAAGACGCTCTCGACGGCAGCTTGCTATAATGGTTGCTATCTTAATACGCTGGTCAAGTTCCAGCTGATTAAGGTCAAGATAACTTTCTTCCTTAGGAATATCTTCAACTATTTCAGCAGAAATCAATTCATATTTACCATTTTTGCGAATAGCCGGCAGTACCTCAGAAGTTACCCAGCGTTTAAATTTTTTGGCGGTAGGTAATTTGCTTGATAGAATAAGAGAATACAGACCGCTTTCATTGATGATATTAGTTTTGGACTCTTTCGGTGCTCCCACATACTCATTTTGGGTATGTGGGATATATTGTATTTCACGGTCTTCTTTATCTACGAAACGTTGTATAGCATTACTTGGATTTGAATATCCCAATGCTTTTGCAACATCAACTCCTACGAACCATGGTTCACCATTACTATCGATAACCCTAATTTTACCGAACTCTTCATTTTGAAATATCTGTACTTCATTCATTGTTATACTCCTTTCAAATTGAAAGAAGTCAGCTTCTATGATACAATATTTCATGGAAGCTGAGCTTTCCGTTAAATAGAGTATCGTACTTGATTGGTAGTCGGGCGATACTCTATTTTTTTATGTCGTCCTTAAGTTTTTTTATCCCTATGCGAATAGCTTCGTTTCTTCCGACTTTATTCTTTGCGCAATATTCTTCTAAAATATTTTTGCATTCTTTGTCAAAACGAACGGTAGCTTGATAACTTAGAGGGTTGCTTGTAGGACGACCTATTTTTGCGTTCACTTTTTTCACCTCACTTTTGAACCTCAAATATATTGTATATTTATGGAATTCAAAAGTCAAGTATTTTATTTAGGCATAGCTTAGCCTCCTCTGTTGAGCTGCAACACGTTTCAGCATTTCTTCAAATTCACGCATTTTCTGATTCATCAAACTGTCAATCTGCGCGGAAGTATCACTCCCGCCCCCATGAACCGTTATTTGTGGCGCGAAAGTGGCAGTTATATTACTTCCACCTAAAGGATTACCCATAATAGCATTGGTTGCGGCCAGCAGGCCAATATTACGGCGATTGGGTGTGTGCGGTATCGCGCTTTCACCGTCACGTTCAGCAAAACTTGTTAAAAACGCACCACGGTTATAGATACCACCATAAGCATTTTTGGCAAGCTGCTGTCCGCTGCCGCTTGCTGTGATATCAACTTTACCAAAAATAGGAGTTGAAAGCATATTTTTAATGCTGGTCCACTTTTCCTGTACCCAATCTGCAGCACCGCCAAGCAGATTCTTTACACCGTCACAGAACTGCTGCATAGCCAGTGTAGGATTATCCCAAAGAGTTATAAACCACTGTTTGATGGTATCCCAATTATTACGTATGAGCCATATCGCGCCAACAGCTACTGTCGCTAATGCAATCCAAGGGTTTGCAAGCAATATACTCCACAACTTTAAAAAACCAGTGCCAAGCATTTTTACGCCAAAAATAGATCCTTTTATAGAGCCATCAAATACCTTCTGTGCTATGCCAAAACCGTATGTAAGCAACGTACCTGCTTTGGTCAAAATATTATATTTTCCTAAAACTAAAGTTGCGCCTGTATACGCTGCTTTAGTCCCTAACACAGCCAGTTTGAGACCATTAAACGCCCACATTAATCCATTTACAGCAGCCGCTCCGGCAAATATAACTCCCAATCCTCCAACAAAAGCGGCTATAACATTCGGATATTTTGTTGCGAACTCTCCTAATTTTTGTGCTGCTGCTCCAAATGTCCCAACCAAAGGGGAGACGGCAGGCAAAAGTCCATCGCCTATGGCTACCTGAACCTGATAGATACTGTTTTGCATAATATCCATAGCGTTCTTTGCTGTTTTAGAAGCGGCTATGTATTCTTTTTCCAAACTTTTTGCATATCGTGTAGCATCGCCTACTTTATTCAGATTCTCTTTTAAAGCATCTAAATTAGAAAGCAGCGGAGCTATAGCGCCCAGGCTTTCCTTACCAAACAAGTCTTGTAACACACTTGCCTGTCTTGCAGGATCAAGCTGTTTTACTGCTTCCAATACCGTTAAGATGGCACCTTTAGCGTCTTTTTGCATATACTGCGCCATATCTACTGCACTTAAGCCAAGTTCTGCAAAGGCTGCGTTCTGTGATTTAGTGGCGCTGGTACCAGCAACCAAAGATAAAATAAGATTTTTGATACCTGTAGCAGCTACTTCTGACTGAATGCCAGATCCAACCAGACTGGCACCAAGTGCCGCAATCTCGCCTGACGCCACGCCGCCAACAGCACCTAAAGGTCCTACACGCGTTACAACATCACTGATGAGCGGCGCAGATGCAGCCGTTGTATTGCCAAGATAATTTATCTTATCTGCTAAAGTAACAACTTCACTTTGATTCATTTTGAATGCTGTACGCCATTTTGCCATCATATCTCCGGCCTGTTCTGCCGTAATATCAAAGGCAACACCCATCTTAGCTGCCGATTCAGCAAAACTTAAAAGCTCATCACGAGCAATACCAGATTGTCCGCCAGCAGCGACAATATCAGCCAGTTCTTCTGCAGCCATAGGTATTTTAGTAGATAACTCTAAAATATCTTGTCCCATTTCTTTAAACTGCTGGGGCGTATCAAAATCTACAACCTTTTTTACTCCAGCCATTGCGCTTTCAAATTCCACTGCCGGCTGAACAAGTTGTCCTATCCCCCAAGCCATACCAGCATACTGCAATGCATTTGAGCCATAAGACTGCATATTATTATGCGTACCTCTCAGCTTGCTTTGCTGGTCAATAAGCTTTTGCTGTTTAGCTCTTAATTTATCTATTTCAGGGTTTATTCTCGCAAAAGCGTTCTTGTAACTCTCAGCACTTATCACACCATCTTTTTGTGCAGATGCTAATGCATCTAACATCTGTTTATTTTTTCGTATAGTATTATTTAAATCATTTATTTCTTTGCTTGCAGCTCCAAATGAAGATTTAAAATTACCTTCTATGTATGCCGCTATCTTAAAGCCAAATTCAAATTCTTTGCCTGCCATACTGTCCTCCTTCCTTTCAGGATGTTATAATAATTATAAGAGGTGATTTCTATGCTCTCATTTATTGTAGGAATGGTCATTATTTTAGGTTCTATATGCTTTATACTCTCATTGATATTTAAAATTACTTATTCTCTGTACAGACGTTATAAATTTATAAATTCTCCAGAATTTAAAACAATGTCTGATTCAATTTCAAGAGCTGAAAAATTAAATTATACTTATAGAGGAATGTCTAAATTGATCGGTGCTTTATTTTTTATCTTTTTAGGCACGCTTTTGGTCAACGCAGCTACATGGATCGTACTTGCCACATTGGCTTTGCTCATATTCGTGCTGTACTATAATTCTCAGGTTCTGAATGAATTAAAAAAGTATGAATCAGTATGACTGCAGTTCCTTTACCATTTCAGCATAATCAATAAGCTCTGATATTTGCAGTCCGAGATAAAAACTAACTGGCGTATATGAAATCATAGACAGTTTCAACGCCAGTTTTTTTATATCTTTTGGAGTACCACCTATCCGAGCAAAAAATTTGCTACAGGCAATACCAACTTTCTGAAATCGGGTACCGGCAGTGCTAAAATATCGTCTACCGGAACACCGATAAGCTTCGCTGCTACAGCTGCTTGAAACCGCATAGACAAAAATACGCTGGGCGTTTGATCCCCCATTGCGCGAACTTCGCTTTCTGCAGTTACCAAATCATTACCGGCGATATTATCAAAGTTCAGAGAAACTTCATTCATTGTTTGATCTTTAATTTTTAAAGAAGTTTTCAGTTTAACAATCATCGTTATACCTCCAATATAATAAGCCTGGCACCTGCCAGGCTTATTTATTTAGTTTAATCCAAGAGCCTCACGGATCTCTGCCATGTAATCCACCCCGGCAATATTACAGATGAAATTATATTTATCAATTTCAAGTAAATCCTCGCCAGCAACAGAAACTTTAATGTAATTAACCTCAATAGTATTAGAGGTGTCAGTAGTAGCACCAACCTCAAATTTTCCGAGCTCTGTATTCTTAGGAATACCTCTTACTACGCACTTTACAGAACGGGTAACGTACTTGCCTTCAGAGCTGTCATATACTTGCTGCGCACCCCTTAAATCAAGGTGTACACCTTTTGGAGAGGCAAGAACAACGTTAGATTTTTCCAATGTGCGCCAGTTCAAAACCAGTTCCATGCTGCCAAAGTGACCTACAGTAGGACTATCAATTTCACCAGCAATACCGGCTCCTTTGACTGTTTCTGTCATAGTTTCTAAGGTTGGTAATGTTACGTCAGCAACACCCACAAGATCTGTACCATCCAGGTACACCCTAAAATTCATTAATTTTTCAGGTACCTTCATGTATCAACCCTCCTCTATTATGCAAATAAGGTTTCAAAATAAGCCGGATCATATTCGATGACATTATCAATTTCACGTGCCGGCGTCGGAGGTGTGTAGTAAGTATGGAACTTAATAACACCATCCAATAAGTTAGTTGTGGGATTTTCGTCTTCGCGGAATTCAATGCGGCCACCCAACAGGCATCCCTGTGCAACAAGGCCGTTAAGACGAATGTTCTCGCTATCTATAATGGTCTGGATAAGACGTTTGTTAATAGGTTGATCAACCTTTGCCCAATAAGTCTGGATGAATGTCTGAGCATGCCAGTTAAACATACGTCTGATGGAAATAAATGCGTCTTTAGGATCAGTATTAGACGGATAGCAGCCAGTACGATTACCCCACAGCTTCCAGCCCCCGATAAAGTTCAGGCATGTCACTACACCCTGACCGTTAAGGTAGTTAGCTTCTTCATTACCTAAAATTACTTCTGTACCGTCTTCAAGGCACAAACCAGTAATCTGCAGGCTTTTGTTAGAAGGGCTGAGATACGGAATATCATCATTAGCAGCATCTGTTTTGCCTAAGTCACCCATAAGATGAGTAGACATATGATAGATATCATCGCCCATCTTCACCATCGGCCAGCAGACAATATCATCGTTGCCTGTATAGTTATTTTGGTTCTTCCATGCAGAAACATCACTGTACTTTTTAACAGTACTTTTACTTGCCGGAACGTCCAAAAGAACACTTGCTTTAAAATGGCTGTTGATGTTACCTGCTTTCGCACGCATTACTGCAGCTACTTCTGGATTATCAGACCAGCCTGAAGCGACAACCATACCTGGAACAAGCCCGAACAGTGGGAAAACCTGATTTAAGGTTTCAAGGCCTTTCAGGCTACCGTCTTCTAAGGAAATACCGCCGATAATATCGTCTGCATCTACCATGGAAGCATCCAGCTTATCATAATCAACAAAAATATTTGCTGCGTCTGAAATTTCGCCATCTTCAAGAGCTGTGATAACCAAAATACCGTCATCATTATATGCGGCTTCATAGTCAACACCTTCTGTCAAAGCTTGGCCAGCACTTGCTTTTTTTACTTTCAGTGTTTCCAGTAATACAGCTTCTGCAATCTCACATTTTTTATCAGTTAAAGTAAGCTCGCTGTCCGCTACATTTTCTTTATGTGTAGCTGGATCAAGCACGTTTACCAAGACGATAGGAGCAATATTATAAAGTGCAAACTGGCTGTAAATTGCTTCACATAAAGTATACTTTTTCCAGTCTTTACTGAAACCAACGGCGGCCACTGCCTCTGCATAGCTATAACACAGAATAGGTTTGTTTACCGGCGCCCTGTCAGTAGCCAGGTGTACGGGAGCAGTCCCGAATATTACCGGTAAACCAGCCATGCTATTAACCGCGGGAATAATGCTTGTAGGAGCTTCAGATGTATAAACACCGTGATTATATGCCAATTCTTACACCTCCTGTACCATTTTATAGTATTTGTTAAGCGGAGTACCGGAAGTCTTTACTTCTGCTTCTGCTTTGGTAAGTTCAGCTACCGGCACAAATAAACGTTTAATTTGCGGACACGCTTCATACACATCTGTGATATGCGTCGGATATCCGCCAATGAATACCTGGTATTTAACCAATTTAAAACCCTTCAAAGTCGGGCCGATATAAATTAAGCGCTGCGGTTTTTCTGCAGTACGCTTTTTAGTATTCGCCATATTCTGTTTCCTCCTCTGTAGGTTGCCCTATTGTATATATCGCGGTAATAGCTCCCTGCCATTGCGGAAAAGCCTGTTCGTCGCTTATATCACTTTTAAGCGGCAATTCCAGGCGATTGCGGCCGTTTAAAGTCCGTTTTTTAAGTAATGCCTGGCGAACATGCTCCATTAAGTTATACAGACTAAAACAGCCCTGCTGTTTATCATCATCATAAATACTGAAGCCTATCTCTACTTTGGCTGTAGAAAGATTGTCGTCAGACTTGTCCTCCCAGCTGAGGGCTAAAGCATAAATAAAGCTTTCTTTTTCTGCAGAAGTCATTCTCACTGGCGGCCAGCCAGCATATACTTTTACCGGAACATATCCTTCTTTTTGTTTTGTACCGTAATCAGTAACAACTTCCTGAAGATATTCTGCAAGATTATTCATAAGTTCAATACTGGTCATTATTTCAAACCTTTCTCATAACGTATTTCTACTTCATGTAAAAACCGCTTATTAAGTGTTTCTTCGGCCAGCGGAACAAGTTTTTCAATCGTGAGTTCATTTCCAAGCATTTGCGGTATGCTTGGGCCATAAGGAATACGTAACGGATATGCCGTTTTCAAGTAACGCAGCATAGGACCAGCATAGTTAGATCTTGACGATTTTTGGATAAACAATCCTTTTACAGGTGTGCTGCCTTTGCCTTTTAAAACTTGTACTCTTATAACTTTGCCACGCATTCCTGTTTTACCAGCTCGCAAGCTGGATATTACTTTTTCAGGATTAGGAGTCAGCTTAAAAGCAGATAATGGTAAAGGTGAACTCCTGCCAATCACTGCGCCTTCTAAACTGCTCTTCATTGCGCGCTTTATGTTTATTGCCGGCTTAATATTTTTTGCTGCTATGGTGTAACGTTCCCTAATGATGACCGATGCCTTAGATCTGATCGTTGTTATCGTTCTGTTAATAGCTTGAGATGCGGCAATACGTAGCTGCTTAGGACTGTCAGCTAACAGATTTTCTGCTAAGCGCACCTTATCGACATCAAGAGTTAGCTTAATCATCTCTCATTAGCCACCAACTGAATAGTTAATATTCCCATATCATCGGCGCAGCTCTCTACTAAGTAAAGCTTACCATCCAGTTCAAAGCCATTACCGCTAACAGGGCTTTCCGGTAGATCAGATTTTAAGCAGTTTACCTGCAGCCTACTACCATATATACCTGCATATGCAATACCACTTTTTGCTGTAACATCATCTGCAACAGAGATATCCTGTAAAATAGCATTACATATACTGCCATTTAAGTTATGCTCTTCAGCAAATTCCAGCGCATTAATGAAAATAGCCGCATTATCTGCGGCTATTTGCTCTTTAAATGTCCTCATTTTACTGTACTGGCAGCATCAATAGGCGGAAGGCCTTCGGATTCATCCGGTTCTGCAGCAGCCATAATGGCAGCAACAATGTCTTGCTTTTTAGTAGCATCACCGATATCGATACCGTTTTCTTTGGCAAAATCTTTCAGCTGCGCAACGGTCATACCGTCAAGGTTAAAACCTTCTTCTCCGGTTTCATTATCTTTCACCAAAATATTAGCTTTGATTTTCGCCAT
This sequence comes from uncultured Phascolarctobacterium sp., assembly GCA_900545025.1. Classification (GTDB taxonomy): domain Bacteria; phylum Bacillota; class Negativicutes; order Acidaminococcales; family Acidaminococcaceae; genus URXU01. Next base: position 119,287 of record UQXH01000001.1, on the reverse strand, counting down.
TTCGGGAGTATCAGGAACGATTTCATAGCAGTCAGGATCATTTTTAATCAGGGCTTTTGCTTCTGTATCCGGGATATCCAGAACAGTGCCGGCACCAAATGTTTCGCCTGCGTAACGCAGTTTAAACTTTTTCACACGAATATTCACGGTTTACTTCCCCCTTATTTTACTTTCAGTACAGCCCAGTCATCCAGGAATTCAGGGCATACAACACAACGGCTGCTGATTGCCAGACTAGATGTATCGCTTTCAAGATCGATAGTAACTTTCGGTACATATTGACCTTCAAAAGTATGATATTGGCGGTCCGGCTCAAGCTGTGTTACTGCACCATAGAGGCGCTTGCCTCTGCCAGGAATACCGATAATCATGTGATCATCAGGAATATATGGGGTAAATTCGCCGCTTTCATTCTCATACCCGCCATCATATGCATAGATGTCAAGATTCAGTGCAGAAATGTAACCTACACGCATCAGATCCGGACGCACCAAGCGAGGTTGAATGCTCATCATAGCCATGTTATCTCGGCTAGGTACAAGCATGTATTGACGCAGCTGTTCGTTATTAATCAAATATTCGGAAACATTAGCAGCACAAATTGCCACAGTAGGAATACGACCTGCGTTACGGCGAATCATTTGAGAAGCATCGCCCATATCATCATAAGGTTTAGCCGTGGATACGTTATCCCAGGTAGTACCACCGCCGCTGATAGTAATTTTATTGTCGAAGCCGTCAAAAGTAACAGTATCAATTACTTTTGTAGCGCCATCATCCGCATACCCTTCAATTTTGCAGCTGCCAGTCAAAAGTACTTGAGCTGCCATCCATTCTTCGCGGCGCACACAGCTTTCAATCAATTCTGCCATGTCGCGGGCGCGCAGTTCTTGAGCACGTTCTTCCGGAGTACGTTGGCTGTAAACCGTTTCGCCGAAGCTACGACGCATAAGGTCAGAAGCTTCAATTATGCGTTTAGGTTTCACCAAAGGTGCTTTATAGGTACGAATATTGCTGCCGGTACGTGCCAGGTTAACACCTTTAGTACCAGGAACAACATAGGGCGCCATTTTACGTGCCCCTTTACGGTATTCCATTTCTACTGTTTCAGTAACGAAGGTACGAATCTCCGGAAAAAATGTATCAATCAGCGTAGTAGTCGGCTTCATACTGCGATCAACAACGCCTAAAAGTGTTCTGGTATCGTCATAATTAAATGCCATTATTTGTTCCTCCTTATTTTACACTGGTAAGATAAATACCTACATCTCGCAGTTCTTCTTCATGGGCATCAACGGTGTCTTCACTGGCTGCTACCAGCTTCTCGCGATTAAACATACCGCGAGTATATACAGTTACTGTGATATCATCAGAACCGCTTCCTTGAGTAACTTCCTTAGCCAGGATTGCGCATGCTGTAGGAACACTGTCGCCGGCTTTAGCTGCAACGATGTATTTCTTACTAGCGGCATCAATAGCAAGCAAGGTACCTTTTTTCACAACATTTTGGGAAGCTACTCCGGACAGAGTACCATTTTTAAGTAACGGAGTTACTGCGGTACTGCCAATAAGTTCTTCATAGTGTACGCCTTGAACATCTTCAACATATGCCATTATTTCACACCTCCAAATTTTTTATTCATGATTTCGACCATGTTATCCATGGCTTTTGCATCAGCAGCCTTTTCCAGAGCTGCATCATCGGTAGCACCACTTGCAATACCATCTGCGCCGCTGTCTTTATTATCTGCAATCATATCAGCTACAGCCCTCTGAGCAGCATTCTGTGCTGCCGGTACAGTTTTCACAGCATCGATATATGGCTGAACCTCTGCAACTGTTTTACCATCAGCTTTAGCCTGATTAATAATTGCCTTAACTGCAGCATTATCACCGCTGTCTAAAGCTTCAAGATCAACAATACGCTGACGCTCTGCTACAACAGCTGCCTCAATAGCTGCAGAATTATCTGTCGGCTGCGGACTTACTGGTGTCGCAACCTGTACTGTAGTATTTTGTGCTTTAGGACTGTCAACAATTTTCAATCCCAAAGAATCCAAGATTTCTTCCAGTTTACTCATGTTCTTCTCCTTTTCGTTGATACAATTTTTTATACTTGCTGCATTCTTATATGCGGTAAGATCATACTTTGCAGAATTGATAATGAGCGTATTACCGTTTAAAACAGTTTCAATACTGCCGTTTATTTCATCAGCAAAGCCTTTATCCAGGCATTCTTGCGCACCCATCCATGTTTCTGCATCCATAAGGATTTCCAGTTCTTCAGATGAAAGTTTGCAGCGTTTTTTATATGCGGCAACTATACTGCCTTTTATAGCTGTCAGTGCATCTACATATTTTTGCAGGTCTTCTGCAGTATAGTAATCATCCATACCGATAGCCGGATTGTGAATCATCATCATACTGTTACTTGGCATAATGATTTTTTGTCCGGCCATAGCGACTATCGTTGCTGCTGACGCTGCAAGTCCGTCAATAATGACCGTTACCCTGCCCTTATAAGCTACAAGCTGGTTATGAATAGCGTGTGCAGCAAAAACATCACCGCCACCAGAATTGATACGTACAGTAACATCTTTACCGTTCAGGTTTTCCAAATCTCTCGCAAATTCCTGCGGTGTTACCGTATCATTAAACCAACTGCGGCTGCTGGCAATAGGGCCATATAAAAGGATTTCCCCACTGCCGTTTACCTGGTTTTTAATCTGCCAAAACCTATCCTTCATCGTTTGTTCTTTCACCCCCTGTTTTATCCGCTTTCGGAACTTCTATACCTTTAGCATCCCAAGTGCCGTGTTCGATAGAAATCTGATCGACATTACTGTCAAAGTCAGTACCCATAAGCTCTGCTGCCTCTCTCTCAGCTGTAGAGAACCCGTATTTAATGCGCAATGCAGCACCGTTAACTTCCTTAACCGGATCAAGCAGGCCCATAACAGGACCAAACCAATCAGCGCCAGACCAGGCTTTTGTAATAACAGGATCGCTACCAAAACCTGGTGCCTTTACTCTTCCAATTGCTACCGCTTCAGCAAGCCAGCTTTCATATACGGGCTGGCAAAAATCCCTAGCAAACCAGGTACGTCTTGTCCTAAATACTGCAGCGGCCTGCAATAAAGCAGCACGTGCTGCAGAATACGAAGACTGAAAGCGACTAAGCAATACCTCAGACGGTATACCTAATGATGCGCCAATCTGACAGATCAGATTATTGACAAACGGCTCAAATGTAGACAAATTGCGGCTGCCATCAATAGCTTTAACATCTATGCCTTCTGGCAAAAGATTAAGCGTACCTGCGCCAACCTCAATACCGTCCAAATCTTCCGGCGCTACTCTTTCATGTGGAGCATAAGTGCTACTCAGTACATCATCCAGGCTGCTAGTACTTCCGTTGTTTTTTGATGTAAAAAACAGAGTAAAATAGGATTTTACAATTGCCGCAGTTAACTCAGCTGATGTATAGCTGCTTACTTGTTTTAAAACTTCGATTGCCGGCGCGATGTATGGTACACCACGGTACTGTTCCGGACGTTCCTCGTGAGATATCTGCAGCACGTTTTGCCGGCCACTTCGTTTGCCATAGGCTTCTACTCTTACCCAGTCCAGTTTTCCGGCCGGATTAGTTAAGTCGAATGGTACTCGGTTTGCAATCCAATATGCTACAACGGCTCCATCTTGATCAATTTCAACGCCGCTGATTATACGATTACCGGTTTTCGGGTTAATAGTTTCAACGGCCCAGGGTGAAGCTGTACCATAAACAGTAGAGGCATCGGGATTACACACGCGACTCGCTTCAAATAGCTGGATTCGTGTGCAGTATGGGCAAGTCGGCAGAGGTTTTCTGTATTTAATTGCCGCCCAGGCATCACCATCAATAAGATATGACAAATACACAATATCCTGCATATCATAAAAATTATTTTTACGATAAAGATCACAGGCTTTGCTCTCTGCCCAAAGGTTAAATTCCCGTAATGTTTTACGCTGCCATTCTTTCGCCTGTTCTGCAGTAAATCCTAACAGCTTATAGTCTATTTTCGGCGATACACGCAACCCAGCACCAATAACGTTATTGCGACTGCTATTAATAGCGCCGGCGCCAACTGCCGAATTATAGTACAAATCTGTACTGCGGCTACGCAGAAGAGGCAAATTAACATCTACATCTGCTTTTGTACTGGATTTTAGCGGATAATAACCTTTCAAAGCAGTTCGTGTTCTACTTGCCCCTCCTTCACTGTAGCCGCTGTTAATAATACGCGGTATTCCACTATTGGTAGGGTGCCGCGCTCGTGCCGGATATGTTTTCTTACGTTTTTTCATTTGTTAACCACCTCAATCCCGCATAATAACCTGCAAAGCGCGTTTACGAGGTCCGTTTTGACTGCCATCTAAGGTAGCTCCAGCAGCCAAAAGATGATTAATTGCGTCTCGTATTTCAGATAAATCCGCTCTGGTTAATGTTCGATTTCCGATTTTATAGCTTTGCCCAGTGATTAAAATAGCTTTTTCAGCCTCTAAATATTGCATTAATCTGGCGTTTAACATCTCATTTGCCACTAAAAATCACCTCTTAAACCTCTTTTTATGCACCCATACTTACGTTTTCCGGCGGTTTTAGTAACCCTTAATTCCTTTTTCTGTGGTTTTACTGTAACGCTTAATTCCTTTTTCTGTGGTTTTACTGTAACGCTTCTACCATTAACCAGATCATCTAGCTTCTCCCAGTCCACATTCATGCTATGCAGGCACGCCAGATTATATACACGCAAGTCAAGAGGTTCATTTCTTTTATCTTTAGCGATATTTTCCCATTGCCATACTATACGTCCGTTTTTTTTACGGGCAACCTTCTGTTCGGCAATAAGACCGCGAAAATAAATATCATCATAGCCGCGGTTCCATAAAATCTCACTGACCGCCTCGTTTTCCTGCTTATCAAGCGGAAAATGGAAGTACTTAGGACCGGGAACATCAATGGATAGTCTGTCCATGACATATTGTTTGCCGCTGTCTGTACCTATGAAAACGAGCGGAATTGTTCGTCCTTGCGATACCCTAGCTTTAGAATATTTATAGATTATCGGAACGCCTGACGTTGATGCGCCTTTAACGGCAAAGCATTGACGTGCAAGACGACGCTGGCTATAAGCATAAACTTCTTTGCTGTAATGACCGCCGCTGTCTATAAAAGTACGCGGCACGATAAGGCCTGTACCATTTTTAAACCGATATTCACGGTCAAGCTGTTCTGTTAATGCGTCCCATACTTCCGGATTTTCAGGTACTCCAAGAATTATGTCTTTTTTTATACCCCAACATTCTTCACCTTTACCCCAGCCACAGATTTCATATTCTAAACGATTATCCTGTACGTCTACGGCTGCTGTGAGTATCAATACGCCATCAGGAAGCTCAGCGCCATAGGGCTCACGCCGCTTTAAAAACTGATCGGTACTGTCAAAAGCACCTTTTCTTTCATATGGCTCACCAAAACGCGTGTTCACTACAACTTTTTCACGTTCCGGATCTCCCTCTGCTTCTAACCATTCCTGCATTACTTCTGACCATGTCAGCCATGGTGAAGTCCAGCAATTAACAAAAAAGCTCCGGACGCCTTTAGTAAGCGCCGAAGCATTTTGCGCAACAAATCTTTGCGGTGCGCGCCGCATCTGTTCTTCCGTAAAGCTAAAACCACAGTCAGGACAACGCCATTTTACGCTGTACACTGTTGCATGTTTTTTGCCCTTTTTATCAATTACCGTCTTATGATCTGTTGTCATATTCCGGTGAGTTATTAAGTGGAATTCATGGCAGTTCGGACATTCATGCTGCCACTCTTCCTGAGTTCCTTGCAGATATTCCTCATAAATGCGGCTTTCACCCTCAATAGTAGGAGTGGAAAAAAGTCCAAGGCGTTTATCCCAGAAAGTCGTCATACGTTTAGCTGCCAAGTCAACCGGATCACCTTCAGTGCCGGCGCTGTCAGGAAAACGATCAACCTCATCTGCAAGTAAAATCTTAATTGGTCTACTGGCGAGCCCTGCCGGGCTGTTTGCTCCACCCATAATAAGGCGCCCGCCTGGGAAAAGCTTAGACAATATAGTATTACCGCCGTCACGGCTCTTAGCTTCCCTGAAAATAGCAGTTAACGCTTTAGTATCTCTAATCATTGGAGATATACGGCTTTTGCTGTAATCCTGTGCAAGCTCAATAGTTGGTTGAATCATCATTATTGGTGCTGGCGCTAGATGAGCATATCTGCCAATGACATTGTTCATAATATCAGATTTACCAATCTGTGATGCTGACATAACTACAACTTTCCAGATTTTATGTTGTGAAAAAGCGTCCATGATTTCACGTTGATACGGTGCCCGATCAGTACGCCAACGTCCAGGTTCTGACGAAGCTTCAGCCGACAGCATTCTATATGAATCTGCCCACACTGAAACCGACAGGTTTGGCAGCGGCTGCAATGATTGTTTTGCTATACGCTGAAAAAGCTTAATCGTTTTCTGATGCATCAAAGTCACCTACTGCAGTAAACATTTCCGGATTATAATCGCTTAATTCAGTTAAACGGCTGTTTATCTCATCAGTCAATACCTGGTCAATATATTCCTTATCACGATTAGCTAATTGTGTGGCCATTTTAGCCGGAATCCCCAAAAGCTGTGTTCGCAAATTGGTAAGCATATCAGTCATAAGCAGTTCAACATCAGCTGCATCATGCACTTCATTCCGGCGTTTTTGTAATTCGAGCTCCGCAAGCTCACGTTTTGTTTTTTCATGCCGTGCTTTTTCGCTTAGATAATCTGTCTCGTTTTTGTCAGCATATTTGTATTCGTAATATGCGGCAACAGCTGTCGGCAGGTTAAAATCGCCTTCCGGTTCGCGCGATAATATTTCCTCATCAACGAGCTGATTAATTCTGCGCGTTGTAATCATCAGAATAGCGGCCAAATCTGCGCTACTACCACGTTTCTCTTGCTTATTTTTACCTGCCAAAGCTTGTCACCTCCTCATCTGTCTACCCATAAGAGAAAGAAGTAGATTAAAATTTTTTAATATCTAATCTGTTTTTGGGGCTCGAAAGACCCTCGGCTTCCGTTTTTCCCAGAAAGTACCTACTGAATGTTTTTCTCTCGTGGACATCAGCGGTATCAATATACCACAAAAGCCGCCAGCTATTAACTGACGGCTTTCACGGGAAAGGTGCTATCTAATGCCTGAATTAGTCTTTATCTTATCGCTTTTGCTATTATACATTATAGCATGTCAAGATACTCGCTTTCTATCGCCTCTTTTACGCGGATGCTTTTTTCAATATCTCCCGCAGCGCCTTTGCGTGCATCTTATGTACCCATTGCCTGCTATAATTCAAGTCCGCTGCAATCTGCTCCCATTTTTGGTAGCACAGGTAGCGCTTATGTAGTATCAGCCTTAAAACCGGGTCATCAACCAATGTGATAAGCTGACGGATTTCGCCAAGCGCTACCATCAAAATTTCCATTTCAGACTGGATTATATTTTCTGCGTCCACAATTTTAGCCATGGCGTTTTCAATCCGCTGCCCGTTTCCACCGCTACCTGGCGCCAAACTGTACGCCGGTGTGATACGGTTTGCGTTGTCACGCAGGTTTTGCAGTTCTACATATTCAGCTTCAATCTGTTTCTGTATAGCAAAAGCGCTGCGAAGTTTACGTTTTAATTCCTCTTTGGTCACCTTCTCGCTCCTTTCACAAATACCGTCCACCTAGTTTTACCGGTCCTATCACCCAAAAGTGGCTTTTCTGGTGCGAATTTAATTACTTCGGCAAAAGGGATCTGATCACTGTTCCACTTAAAAAGTAATACCCCAAAAGGCTTTAAAACACGGTAGCATTCTGCGAACCCTGCTTTTAAATAATCCTGCCATTCAAACTCCGGCGGTAATACTCCGTACTTTTTGGCCAGCCAACTGTTGGCTCCGGCACGGTATAAATGCGGCGGGTCAAAAACCACCAGGTTAAATGTGTTATCCGGAAAAGGCAAATTCCTAAAATCTGCCAGTACGTCAGGTTTTACTTCAAGTCTTCTGCCATCACATAAAGTTTCATCAACTTTCCGGCAATCAACATAACAAGTATGCTTATTATCACGGTCATACCAAAACATTTTGCTTCCGCAACACGCATCTAAAATCTCACATCCACTCAGCAGCAGCCGGTTATCATCTCTCATCTTTTTCAACCTCCGACAGCTGCTCTTGGTATTTATCATGCAGATACAAAAGAATTGCTGCATAAACCATTATGTCTGCCAAACTTTCGTCTACTTTAGGTGTTGCAATGTTTTGCTTAGGTCCGTATACCTGACCAATATGCTTTCGGGAATAAGCTTTTGCTTCGTTATACATTGCCGGGTAGGTATCAAAGCCGGTTTCAAGTAGTGCACCTGCCCTAAAATTCGCCAACGGGTCATTTACACCATATTGCGCATTTTTCTTAACAAACAAATCAATGGCCTCTTTAAACGTCTGTACCACTGATTCTACAAAATCATTTCCGCTGTTATTTAACATAAGTGTTTCCTCGCTTTCTTAACGGCTTTTAAAATTTTCTTTATTTTCCAACCGTCAGGTATATTTTCCGACGCAATCATCAGACAGCTTGTATAATTTTCTTCTTTAACCGCCATAGGGCACTTGCCATATTCGCAGTTTTCATCGGTGCACATATGCTTTACTATTTTCAAAAACTTTTTAGCTTTCAAATTTCATCCCGCCTTTCTTACACGGTCAATCCTTGCTTTCAAGCTTTGCATTACAAACTCCTGGGCTTTATCTTTTTCAGCTAATGCCGCTATCAGGTCATCATCACGGGTTCCTTCGCAGACAAGATGATGTATGATAACTTTTTCTTTCTGCCCTTGGCGATGCAGCCTTTTATTTGCCTGCTGGTATAATTCCAAAGACCAGTTCAGCCCAAACCACACAACATGATTGCCGCCATCCTGTAAGTTAAGCCCGTATGCTGCGCTTGCCGGATGCGCAAGCAGCACATCAATCTTGCCGGCGTTCCAGTCAAGTTCGTCCTGCGGCCCGGATAGCTTCCGCACCCGCAGTTTGCATTTTGACAGCGCCGCTTCAATACGTTCAAGGTCATGCTTAAAGTTATAAAATACCAGTGCCGGCTTGCCGTTTAACTGCTCTATCAGTTCCGTAAAAGCTTCGATTTTGCAGTTATGCACTTCATGCCATACTTTATCTCCGTCATAAACCGCGCCGTTGGCAAGCTGCTGCAGTTTATTGCTTAACGCCGCCGCACTGGTAACGTCAATAACTTCCTGGTCGTCCAACTCCAGAATCATCTTGCGTTCCAGTTCCTCGTATGCCTTTGCGGCTTTGGCATCCAGCACAACCGGAACATCGTCATAAACAATATCCGGCAACTGCAGGTAGTCATCAGCTTTCATGCTTATGCAGATATCGGAAATTTTCTGCATTACCGCATCTTCCGCACCGGCTTTCGGGTCATAGGTATAAATCACATCGCGGCTGCGCTTGCCCGGTTCAAAATATCTGTTCCGGAAGCCGGTATAATATTTACCCAGCCTTGCGCCCTGGTCAAGCAGGTAAACCTGCGCCCACAAATCATTTAACCCGTTGGGGCTTGGCGTTCCTGTCAGCCCCACAATACGGCTGATGTGGTTTCTTATTGCCGCAAGCGCTTTAAACCTTTTGGCGCTGTGGCTTTTAAAACTGCTAAACTCATCAACCACCACCATGTCAAACGGCCAGTCATTTTTGTAGTAGTCAACCAGCCACACCACGTTTTCGCGGTTGATGATATAAATATCTGCCGGTGTGTTCAGCGCCCGGATGCGCTTCTGCTCGCTGCCCAGCACTGTCGATATCCGCAGGTGCTTTACATTATCCCACTTTGCAGCCTCACGCTGCCAAGTCGCCTCGGCAACCTTTTTCGGCGCTATAACCAAAACCTTCTGCACACAAAACCTGCCGTATTTAAGTTCGTTTATTGCCATCAGGGTAATAATGGTTTTTCCTAAACCTAACCCATGTCCAAAAACAATCCTAAAGCAGGCTTATTTACTACCTGTTGCAGGCAGTATTTCTGATACGGATGTGGTCTGAACATCATACGGCATCACCTTCTTTCTGTTCGGCAGTAATCCTTGCCAGTAAATTTTTTATACCGTCCAACCCGCGAACCAGGTTCACATTGCAGCCCAGACGCAGAAGCCTATCCATCTGCCGCTTTTGCAGTACCGTTGCATAACCGGCATCTGTTTTCAGCTCAACGAAATAAACCCTGCCGCCCGGCATTACTATTAATCTGTCTGGCACTCCAGCATTACCCGGAGATACGAATTTATAGGCCACACCGCCCAGTTTTTTTATACTGTTTACCAAAAATCTTTCTATGTCTTTTTCTGCCATTTTTTCCTCCAAATTTTCAACCGTCAACTTTGAATACCAAATTGCCTATATATTACGCGCGTATGGGCGTAGGCGTTTTCCTGTGTAACATATGTTACACAATATACACGTATATTCACTCATACAGTCTTAGTTTTATATATTTATCATTGAGAAAGTTGACAGGTTGACGTTTATAGAAAAACCTTGATTTCATGCGGGTTCTAACTGTCAACTATGGCGTCAACTTTCTCTTAAAAACGTCAACTTTCAAAGTTGACATCTGCCATATTAGAAAGTTGACGTTTTATCCCTATTTTTAGAGAAAGTTGACATCATTTACATAGATAATTAATTCATACGGTCAAATCCTTTTTGCGTACCACAGTAACCAAATCTACGGCTACTGGAATTACGTTTCCACCCAGGCGTGTTATCCAATATCTGATTAATTTCCATCGCGTCAGCACGTTTCATCAGCTTAACATCACCGCCAAAGCATTCACACCATATCTCAAGAGCGCATACTTTATCGCGTGTTCTCGTTTCCGCATCATGGGCGCCACCGGACCAATACATTCGTCGAGCACTTAAATCCATTGATGCGTAATTGACTGGTACCGGCTTTTCCAAAAAGCCACGAATGACGCCTTCCTTGACGTTAGCTTCTCTGTGTTTTTCCTGTTCAGCTTTAGCGTAAGTATCCAGCTCTACGTTTTCCAGATAAAGTGGTTCTCCTAGAGTCCATCGCATCACGGCTTCCGCCCATATCTGATCAACCTCACCGGGCAGATCGTGCCAAACGCTTTTGGGTGCTTTTTGTATGCCTACATCGACAGGCCAAAAACGTCTGTTGCCGGTTAAATCTTTCAAAAACTCAAACTGGTTACAGGTACCGAAGAAAACACACTTACGTGGATAACGACCTGTTCTGCGGCCATAAGCCTGCCGATAAATATCCTCGCGTTTAGTTAAGAACTGTTTGATGGTGTTTACTTCTCCGCGTGTATAACCGGTCATTTCGCCAAGTTCATTAATCCATACGCCCTGGATCATCTCAGCAGCTTCTTTGCCTTCAAAACTTTGCAGACTGTCACTAAACCACTCTTTGCCTAATGTGGCCAGAAATGTACTTTTACCGATACCTTGCGGCCCAACAAAAACTGGCACATAGTCATATTTACAGCCAGGGCTCATTACCCTTGCAACAGCTGCAGTAAAACTCTTACGAGATACTGCGCGCGTATAAGGGTTATCCTCAGCACCAAGATAGTCACTAAGTAAAGTGTCAAGCCGCGAAACGCCATCCCATTTAAGCGCGGCAAGATAATCTTTTACTTCGTTGATTTTATTCATCTCTGATACCAGAAGCAGCGCGCCGTCGACTTTTTCACGGCCGGTAATGTCATATTTATTTTCAAGATACCAGGCAATGCCGGCATCATCTGCATCCGTCCATAATCTTTTTCCGGGCTCCTGGTTCCACGGAAGTGCCCCAAGCGCTAACCCTCTGACCGCAAAATCATCGGTTGCTATTTTCCCCTTCAGAAGAGGATCGTTATTTAATATGCGAATAATATTGTCGCGTGTCTTTTTTGGCCGGCCAGTGTTCTGATCATAAGCAAGTTTAGCAGCAGCCATCCACTCAACGTCTGATGCTGCCTCCACAGTATCCATTGCGGTAAATACGTCAGATGCCTTTTCGGCAAAATGTTGGTTTAAATCGCTGGCCACAGCTTCAGTCCCCAAAGCCAGCTTTTTCATCGAGTTATAGCTTGCCTGCTTATTCGTAGGTGTCCCTGGCTTTGCGTTATCATCCTGGTCTCCATACAGATGTAAGCGGACCAAATCAAAAGCATTTACCAGCTGCCCGCTGCACGGATCAGTTGCATGATGGCTGTAAAGAAAATTACCGCCATCATAAACAACTGCACCGGCAACAGTAGTACCGCCAGTATAAGTTAATCTATCCTCATGATCAGTAGCTTCATATGCGTTTGGTATGAAATTTTCAATCGCTTGGTAAATATTGAATACGCGGCAGAATGCGCCGACAATACCTTCCTTAGATGTAGGATCAGCTTGCTTGGCCAGCAGAGCTTTAGCTTTTACTGCTTCTCCAGGTACCTGCGGCCAAACGGTTACGTCATGCCAATCACTATATTGATTCAGTATCCCGTCAGCTGAAATAAAGGGTTTGTCTGCAGATAAAAAGACGTATTTGCTATCACAGCTACAAGCTGGCCAGTACATTAATCGACTTGCCTCAAACGTTGTAGGATCGCAAAATTCTATTCCGATTAAGCTGGCAACCTTGCGGGCTATAGGTTCGTATTCGTCTGCTGTTACTGTCCTATCTAAAGGCAGAATAACACGTAGACGAGGGCGCCAATCCGCATGGCTGCGTGTTGAATAGATAACATAACCCGCGCCCAGGCTATCAACATGACGCAAAACCTTTTCGGTATCACCGCTTGGTATATTATCCATATCAAGCGTTACTAAGTCGCGCCCGGTAACAGCAGCAGCTTTGCGTTGCGGACCATATAACGTTCCTCCTACAAAGCCGCCGATGTCTTTTAGCTGACCTTGCTGCGCCTTGGACATATTCAGATATTCTTTTATGGTTTCTGGCGTTCTCTGTGGGGTGTGTAGCCGTTCAATAAACTCGGACCAGAGAATATCTGTTCTGATCCAGTTCGTTGATTTACGGCTGTTACCCACGGAGATTGCCAGCATTCTGTCATTTATCAAGGTCATCACCTCGCTTGAGCTTTGCAGACTTAGTAATTAGCTTAGCCAACAAAACTCCCGCTTTAGTTATATCAGCATTATCCGAAATAAGATGATTTTGGTTTAATCGCACATGTTCATCATTACTTACCAGAATAATATTTTCGAGCCTAAAGTTTTGCTTATTGCCATCGGCAAATATCAGCTTATGCCCTTTAGGTCTAGGCCCATTCGCCGCTTCCCAAACAAGGACATGCTTTTGTTTCCAAACTCCAGGATCAGCAATTTTAACGTAGGTGTAGCCATCGCATTTGACGCGCACTGTGCCTACAGGACAATAATTACTAGGCCGGTGCCCCTTTTTGAACATTGTAGGTGCAGCCTTTTCGTAAAGCTCAGGCGACATTTTTTTCCCTTTATTCTTTGGCACCGAACCTTTTTTAAAATGTCCGGTTAATCCAGTATTTATGTGTTTTCGAGATTTATAATTTTTTATTTGTTCCGGTGTAAAAATGATACCGAATTTATTTTTAATCATATCGATCAATTCAGTGCAACTTTTACCTAAAGCATTGGCTTTAATCCATTCATCCTGTTCCAAAGTTGTGAGCCTGTGTACTTTTTCTGGCCTACATCTTAGCTTCATACCATTTCTGATGCCGCGATTACTCATTAAAGCTTTAATCTGAGCATATGATAAATCTAGCCCAAATTTTTCATTCATCAGCTGAACTATTTGGCATATATATCGCCCAGGAGCAATCGTCCGCAAATACTCAATGTGTTCAGCTGTATATTTCTGAGCCATGACAGATCATCCCTCGAGCACTGATGGTAATTTAAGCGTTGCGTCCATAGCATCGTTCTGCAGCTTCAGAGCATTTAAGGTAGTATTAGCACTGCTGATAAACTGACCTGCAACCTTAGTAATGGCTTCTGTTCGGTTGATTTCAGCGGTTAAGTCATCGCCCTTTAATCCGGGATCGGATAATCTAGTTAATTGGTTGAACAAAATTTCGTTTAAATCAGCTAAGTTTTTAGCCATAATAATTACCTTCCTTTTATTGCATAATCTTGACTACCGTTCAGACATTCTTCACATTTTTTGCAAGCGTATTTTATAACTTTCGGCCCAAAATCGTAATGGCGTTCAGATGTTTCGTAACTCGTACAAGCCAATTTCTTGCCATACAGCAAGCATATATAATTGCCAAAGTATTTACTAATTGTATACTTAGCTTTGCAACGTCTGCATTTATCACCTTTTGGTATTTTTATTTTTATCGTAACTTCGCGTCCATCAGCTATTCCTAATAAGTTTGTATTCATATTTTTTCACCTGTTTTTTTAGATGTTAATGTTGCTGATTTTTGTAACATTAATCCTTCATGTAATATTTATTTTGGAAACCAGCTGCGTTGAGAAGTAATCCTGGTGCCCAATCTATAGGCTGGCACATTATTTGGCTCATACGCTCCACTTCATCATCATGCAATGAAGTTAAAGGAACTTCACACACAACCTCATCATGAATATGCATCAGAGGTTTATATCCTGCAGCAACAAGTCTTCTCAGAGTAATTGCCAGGCAATCTCGTGCTACAGCTTGGGTAATATTCTCGACAAGCTTACCGCCATAGGTTGATGTGCAGCACCATTTGTTCGCAATCTGCGTTTTATAATGAATGGCAGCCCGCCCGAACTGATTTTCAGCCAAGAAAGGCGCCGGATAAAATAATTTACGGCCACTCGGCAGCTGGACAGTCAAAAAATCTAAACCATATACCGCGTTAAACTCTCTGGCCAGGATGATATTATGGCCTACTCCGGCTGGCTGTGCTGTCTCCAACACGGATAATGCCGCTTGATCTACCGCATACCAGAAGTCGCAGATTCGTTTATTCGCTTGACGCCAACGGTGTACTATGTCCGGCAGCTCATCTTCAGTCAGGCCCATTTTAAGCGCGCCCATACTGATCAAAGCATTTGCTCCTCCCTGATAGCCAAGGGCCAGTTCGGCAACCTTTCCTTTTTGCCTCAGAGCGTATTCCGGATTGCCTTTACTGATTTTTTCAATTGGCACACCAAACATCATACTGGCTGCTGCTTCATAGATTTTGCCATGGGATGCAAAAACTTCCATGCGCCACTGCTCACCGGCAAGCCATGACAGAACACGTGCTTCAATAGCACTAAAATCTGCAACGCATAACGTATTCCCTTCCGGCGCAATAAACGCCGTCCGGATGAGCTGAGAGAGAGTATCTGCCACATCGCCATACAGCAGGTTGAGGCCCTGCCGGTTATGGCTTTTTACTAATTCCCTGGCAGTATCAAGATTTTCGATGTAGTTACGAGGCAGGTTCTGAACTTGAACAAGTCTTCCGGCCCAACGCCCTGTACGGCTTGCACCATAAAACTGCAGGAGTCCACGCACACGATTATCGCAGCACATCGCAGTTTCCATGGCCTTGTACTTGGATACACTGCTTTTAGATAGCTCTCTGCGTATATCAAGTATTTCCGCTGCTGTTTTATCATCCACATTGAGATTAGCTGTTACCGTTGCTTTAGTCAGATCCGGAAGGTCAAGGCTGGTATTCTCATTTAACCAGGATAATAACTGCGATCGACTATTCGGGTTACTTAATCCGGTAATAGCAATCGCCTTTGCAGTTAATTCATTCTTGTATTCAGCATCTATTGTCAAAGCACCGTTCACTAAGTCATCATCAACGGCAATACCTCTGCTGTTAATCTGATAATCAATAACCCAGTCATCCTGAACCTCTTGCGGCACAGGAAATGCTAACAGCCTTTTTAAATCTTCCATTTCGGTTACAACATCCTGGCAACAATAGGTTTTAAAAAGCTGCCATTTTTCAGGTTCATGTTTCGGAAGATTACGGGTTCTATTACCGTTACTTTTTGTCGGCGTACAAGGAACACAAAAATATCTGATTAAGGCCTTGCCTACACCCATTTTCTTTTTATCATCCGGCAGTCCAAGAGCCTCACCAAGTTTAGCTAATCCTGCAGGATAGCCCAGATACATACCATGCAGCATAGTGCAGCGCCATTGTTCAGGCGGAGTATTAAACCCGGCACGGTTCAGGCATGTAATCTCAAAAGCTGCATTGTATGCGTGCTTTTGAACTTTTTCATCTGACAGTGCATTAAATATATCTGCAGGAATTTTTTCGCCGGCAGTAAAATCAATAATCTTTACAGGGCCAAAGTCAACGCTATATGCAAAAAGCAGTATTTCAAAAGCCGGAGTATCACAGTAGCGATACAGACCTGCTTTGGTGAGATCCACATCGCTATAAGTTTCAATATCGATACTTAAATGCTTCATTTTACTTCTCCGCTACACGCTGCCGCGGTGTAAGTAAACCTACTAATTTCCCTAAAACATACACTTTCACTGAATATGCAGGATTATTACAAATTCTTAATTTGCACCCTTTAAAATATTGGTTAAACAACTTATCATCTATCCATGTCTGCCAACCGCTCGCAGAGATTATTTTCCGCAATAAAACCTTACCTTCTAATCTACACTCGGCTGTAAGGCTTGCAGATTCATAAGCTCGTTTAACATCAATTAATGTGTCTAACTTAAACTCTGAGAATCTATGATTGATATCTAAATGAAACGTTGTTTCTGGAACAAAAATAACTACAGCATTATTGCCAGGATTAATACCTATAAAGCCTTCAAGGCGACAATATCCAATGCACCCAAAACCTTTATGTAAAAATTTAATGGCTTCCATTTGTGGTTTTAAATAATCCATTTTTTATTACCGTCCTTATCTTAGAATTAAACGGGAACCGAAGTTCCCGTTTAGCTGATAGTATTCGATTACATTGGCAGCCCTGTTACGGGATTGATTTTTACAGGTTGTTCGTCCCCCATTGCACTGAAGCAGCTGCTTGCTGCAGGAGCACTGCCGCCTAACGCTTCACCATCACGAACTTTTTGCACAGGCCCCAGTCCGCAGCCAATACCTTTACGTCCCGGAGCTGCATACGGGAAAAAGTTGACGTTAATATTAGCGTACATACCGCTATATACCTGAGTAGCATCAAGGATACGATTCATGTTACGATCCACAATCTCTACCGGTTTGTCTGCTGCGCTGGAAGCGGTGAACACCCAGCAGCCAGCACATTCCGGGCCAAACTTATTGCCAGACGCGGTAAAACCGTCGCCATCATATACAGGGACTGGTAATTTCGGTGGTAGTACTCCACCGAATTTTTTCTGTAATCCGGCTTGTTTTGCCGCTTCAATAGCTGCATCAATAGCCGCTTTACCCTGCAGATCTGTTTTGGGAAGCAGGATAGTGCAGCTGTATTTGGCTTCCATAGAAGGATCATTTGAATAAGGTTTCATAAGGTGAACATAGGATAAACGAACGTTAAGTAAAGTTACAGAAGTGTTAGACATAATTTATTCCTCCAATTTCGTAAAAACATCTTCAGCTTTTGGCTGATTAGTAATAGCCTGGCGTCTGTCACTGGCTGCTACCAGTGTCGGTTTGCCAGGTTTTTTGATAATGTAACTGCCGACAAGCTCGGCAAACTTTTTAGCGCCGATGACTTTTTCGGCCTGCGCAAGAGTTAAAGGTTTGCGTTCATACAGCACAGCTTCGGCTATGCCGTTTTTTTGCAGCACTGCAAATGCGTCATCAAGACTCGTAAATTCTCGGCTGCCACGGCCTTCTACGGCTTTATAGCCAGGTACTTCAGTACCATTGAGACATAACGTTAATGCGTGTGCTGAGATATCGGCGTACCAGTCATTAAGTAGCACACCGGCTTTTAGATATTTACTGAGTTCTTCAACGGTATACAGACCTGCTGCTTTTACTACCCCGCCATTTTTGCGCCAGTTTTCTGCTTCTGGCAGCAGCGCCATGCATGCATCTGCCCTGGCTTTGCATTCAGCTTTTGCTTTACAGAACTTGCAGTGCGGCCCAGGATGATACTCGCCTTCACCTTTATTGGCCATTACGGCAAGAGGCTTAACGACATTATTAGCCCAACTGGTCAGCTCTTCTACGGATATCTCTGCAACGCTGATATGGTTTAGTCGCGGCTGCACTATACTCATGATGACCTTTTCAAAGGTATAAAGCATTGAATAGGCTTTTGCAGCGCCATAGGCATATAGACGCATCTGCGGATTATCCTCAGCCTCTACCTGTACGCCTTTTCCATACTTAAAATCAATAACATGCAGGATATTCCCAGCTAGAATCAGACAGTCAGCAGTACCAAAACCACCTGGCACAATGTCTGAGAAGTCTACACGGCGTTCTACAGTAACAAAGGGTGTAGTTGGGTATGCCAGCATAACACTCTTGATATAGTCAAGGTATTCATCTGTGTGCTCATCCATCTCTGACTGCCACAGCTCATTTTCTTTCAGCTTCTTCAACCGGCTGTTATATGTGCGTGTACTCATCGGCTCAACCGTGTATTTGCGAACTTTTAATTCTGCTACACTATGCGCAAGAGTTCCTTCTGCGGCATACACACTGCCGGTATCCGGAAAATTTTCTTCCAGCTTAGCGGACGGTGTGCAAGCCATCCAGCGGTGCGCACCTGAAGCAGAAAGTCTTGCATGCGCCGTCATAATCTAGCCCCCAGTGCACGCAGCTTGATAACCAGGTTTCCGTACTGATCTGCAGGCAACTCCATTAATGACGCTACACCAAAGCTCTTGATGACTTCAGCCAGCTCATTCATTTTGCCGGCATCCATCAGCGGACCGCAGGCTGCCTGGATTTCGGGCAGAGTGTACTGTTTCGGTGCTGCAGTCGGTACTGCAGCTGCCGGAGCAGGATGCTGTATTGGTACCGGTTGAGCTGCCGGCTGTTGCATGATTACCTGTGCCGGTTCAGGAACAGGCTGCAGCGGGCGTGACTCAACAGGTGCTGCAGATGTTGGGATATCAGCAACCGTATGAGCCGTCATTGTCAGTGGTGCCACTGCTCTAACCACCTCGCAGAAAGTAGTCAAGGTATTCAATAATTCCGGAGTTTCGTCCAGTTTGATTTTTACGTTAATGTTTAAATCCATTGTCTTTGCCTCCATTTGTGATATAATGTAGGTGAATATCTCGGGCTTGAAATATTCACCTTTAGACCGTTTGATGCGCCAACATCAGCGGTCTTTTTCATTTTTCTGTACCTCTAAGCGGATGTTTAGGACTTCGCCTGGAAAAATGCTGCTATCGCTTTTTTGGTTATCATGTTTAACCTGGCAGCGGATTTCGCGATAATCCCGGGTATCACCATACTGATCAGCCAGCTTAATAATAAGTCCGTCTAAAGTATCACCAGCTTTTACTGTTACTGGTACAGTAATGCTTTGCGTCTGCCCGTGGCAGCTGCCAAAAAACAGCATCAGAAACAGCAGTAAACTGGTAAAAATAATAAGTTTAAGCGTTCTCATCTGCCTCATCACCTTTCTTCAACAGCTGATTAAAATTACAAGGTAACAAACCTGTTATTTTCTGCAATTCATTCTCAATACTAACTAACTAACTCGTCAATGCTTTTTCTTAAAGAGTCCACTAATTCTTCTAATGAACCTGCAGACAATAGATGTCCGACGTTAGCTATATCATGTGCTGTACAAACTATACAATCTCTGTACGTTTTTCTATCGGACATATACATATCAACCTTTTTTGAATCCATAAGCATCCCCTTTTCTTTTAATCTCTGCCGGCATATCTACGCTTCAGCTCCGCTAACTTCTTTTCTCTTTTTGTTAGAAACTTTCCAGGATAACAGAGCCTATCGTCAGCACATACTGGCAGGCCATCAACATAATGAGCGTGCGTCAGAAAACGTCCGCACCTACTGCATCTTAGCTTGTACCTCATAGCAGTTCTGCCCGCAGACTTGCCAGACGTTGGCCAAAGTTTTTGCCGGAATATACCGGTTGATGCTTTACTGCAGGCTTACCGGGCTTCGTCAAATGCTCACTGAAATAAGTATCAGCAGCCTCAACGTCAATTAGGTACACCCTTCCTGCAAGCAGATGCTTCAGGATTTTATTGCGGCACAGCTTGCGAACAGTCGCCAGTGGCAAGCCACGTGATGCTGCGTATTTTTTAGCATTCATGAGCTTCACGGCTTGTCACCCCGCATTACTCTGTTTTTTGAACAAGTTGACAAAATAGATCTGGCCTTTGCCGGTAACCTTTGTGGTGCGTGTGATTTTAATACCACCATCCGGCATGGCTACGGACGTTTCTTTGATTTCAAACAATTTTTGCTCCATAGCTCTTTGAGTTGGGCTATTATAGTCTGCACCTTTTCGCTTGATAAGATAACCGTTTTGGCGCATCCACTCAAACAGGCGTTTCTGTTCGGTGTTGACGCCATTCTGCTTAAGGATTTTGGCCAGATCACCAATAAGGATTGAGGTTTGTGCTGTTGCTACAGCATCCGCGAAAACAACTTTTGGCTGAGCTGCTTCCAGCTGTTTAGTCTGTTCAGCAGCAAACGCCTTAACTTCATTCAGCTTGGCTTCAGCCAACTTCAACGCTCTGGCCATTACTTTTTCCGGGCTGTTCCACTCCCTCTCCACTTCAAGAAAGTATTGGCGGGCCTGTTTGCCTTTTTCGTTACGGGCCAGCATGCAGAGCTCTTTAGCCATGTCCAACTTCATGATGTGGTCAGTGCTCGGTCTGCCATTTTCAGAAGTTTTACTCAAAATTGAGTAAAAGTCTTTTTCATCTTCAAACCCATATTGCAGCATACGATTAAACCAATCATTGTATCGAGTTTCTATCCCTAAAAACATATGCAGCTCTCTGCCGCTTACGGTCTGTTCCTGATTACTGTTTACTTCAATTTTTAATAAATCATTCATTGCGCATTACCTCTTTTTTAATTATTTTCAACCCTCTGTGCCGCTGTTATAATTGGTAGCGGAAGGGGTGTTGTTTTAATTGGAAAGCAAAGATGTACTTGCTATCTACAACGCTATAAGACAAGATTTGAATCGTGCCAGCGATTCAAAATGTCAACCTTGCTTTGCACCGGAACAAGTATCAGCCATCGCCAATGCAATCATCAAAGCCTTAGTTGCTTATGACAAAAAATCTCTGCAATAATCTTTTGAAATAATCTCAACAGCATCTTGTAAAGCTTTCAGTAATTCTATTGAAATAGATTCTACTGGAAGCTTTTTTGTTGCTTCTATCTTTTCTAAAATCATCTGTTCATAAGCTTGTTGAATTTTTTCTTTCATATTTTTTCCTTTCTTTATCAACTGTCACACTAATAACGTTATGGTTAAAAGGCTTACTAAAATAGAACAAACAATAGAAATAATAAGAATCAGATATATATTGATTTTCTCCATATCCTCACCTCCACTGCCCTGCCATACGGTAGGATTTTATTGTTATGACAAATTGAACATCTACTGTTATAATTTAATCAAAGAAAGGAGGTGCTGAGATGCGTATATTTGATGATTTAGTTTATAATGCAGGAAAAAAATACTCTATTTTTAGAAACGGTACAAAGATTGCTACAGTAACAGGTTTATACCACGATAAATATTCCGCAGACTTGCCATATAATTGTGATGTTCAAATAAACGATATTATTAAATCTGACATAACAGGTTTTGAGTTTATCGTTACTGACATAACAAAAGAACCAACTATAATGGGTGGTGAAATAGACTTCATTCATGTAGAAGGAACTAAGCCAACTGCACAAGAAAATCAAAACTTTATTTTTAATGTTAATAATGCTTATGGCTCAGCCTTTGGTCCAAATTCTTCAAGTATTTATCAATGTGCTTCTGTTGACGATTTGTACAAGGTAATCTCTGCTAATGGTGCAAAAAGAGAAGATTTTCAAGAACTAATTGATACATTAAAAACTAATCTCAATAGCGGGAACTGCAAGCCAGGGATGTTATCTAAATTTTCTGGAATAATGCAGAAAAATTCTTGGATTACTGCACCCATTTCATCTCTTTTGCTTAACTACTTTATGTGCCGTATATGATTTCAAAAAAGCTCTTATTCTTTTATTGTTGTGAAACCTTAGTGTTTTAGGATTTAGAATAAATACTATATTTTCCCCACAATAATTGCATTTTATTTTCCACCAGCCAATCGTTTCTGACGGTTGGCTTTTGTTTTTCCATCCAAATCTACGCATTATTATCACCTCCACTACCATAATTACTTTTTCGTACTACAAACTTCTTGATTCTCGAAGTTTGTAGGTAAAAAAATTTCATCAATCTTTTTATTAAAATGTTTAGCAATTAAGAACATTTCATTCTGTTTGAATTGAGTAATCCCTTTTTCCTTATTCTGATAAGTTCTAACATCTACACCAATTAATTTAGCTATACTTTCTTGACTTTCTTTATTCGCTCGTCTTATTGATTCAAGTAAAACTTGCATTTTATCGCCTCCTTGCTACTTCATAATACTCGAAGTTTGTAACCATGTCAACAATTTTCTTCATGTTTTACGAAATATTTTTCTTGAAAAGCATCATTGTTTCGTGTATTATGTAGTTAATAAAAGAGGTGAAAAATGTGGATATTAGACAATATGTTTCAAATAAAATAAGAGAATATCGAAAAATGCGAGGTTTAACACAAAAAGAATTAGGTAATAAAATTGGAGTTAAACACAATACTGTATCAGGATACGAAAATGCAACTAATGAAGCTGAACAAGATATTCTTTTTAAAATTGCAAACGCCTTAGAAATTAGTATAAATGATTTGTTTCCACCTACAATATCATCTATTTCTTTAACCGAACAGGAAACTAAACATCTAAAAATTTATCGTAAATTAAACGATAACAATAAAAAAGAAATTGACGGAATTATAAAGCTAAAGTTAGATAACCAAAAATCCACAAATAAAGCTACACAAAATGCGGCAGGATAATTTTTCCACTTAGATGGAGCTAATATAAACTGGTCGAATTCGACCAGTTTATAGAAAAATAAAAATGTAGATTAAGTTCATTTATGCTTTTCCTATAAAAATCGACCAGTCTTATGCCGATTTTTACCCGCTTTTCCAAAATCCAGCTTTTTTGTAAAAAACAAAAACGTCTTTTTCAAAATTCAGCTTTTTTGTAAAAGATACTTAGGAGGATTTATGACATACGATAGCCTGACAAAAATTTATTATAAAAACGAAAATTTGCATGAGGCTGAATACCAAAAACGTTATAACTCACCTTTTGTACAGCATTTAGACATTATAATAAAACAATACAATCATAGAAATTCTTATCCAGCTTTTTTTAACTACTCTGAAAATATAGTATTGTTAATAGAAAAAATCTACAAAGCCTACGAAAACTTTCTATATGTAATACATTCTGTCCCACCTGTAGTACTGCACCAATTTTCACTATTATCAATATTAGAAGAAGTAAAATCTACTAATGATATCGAAGGTGTGCATAGTACAAGAAAAGAACTTAGAGATATAATTGACGGTACTGCTCCACATAATGCTCGGTTTGCAAGTGTAGTAAATAAATACCACAGTCTTTTAAGCGATACTGAAATTAAGTTTGAAACATGTCAAGATATAAGAGATTTTTATGATGATTTTGCTCACAAAGAAGTAATTGCAGAAAAACCCGAAAATGCTCTTGATGGAACTATTTTTAGATTGGAACCTGTTGACGTAGCTTCCGCATCCGGAAAAACCATTCATCGAGGTATTGTGCCTGAGTCAAAAATTATAGAAGCAGTAGAATCTACTTTAAATATACTAAATAATCCCAATTTACCTTTTCTTATTAGAATTAGCTTATTTCACTATCTATTTGCCTACATTCACCCTTTTTATGACGGAAATGGTAGAACAGACAGGTTTATTACTTCATACTATCTTTCTAAACATTTTCATAAAATAGCAGCATTACGATTATCAGTATTAATAAAGAAAAACAGAGCAAAATATTATGCACTCTTTTCAGAAGCTGACAGTGAATTAAACCGTGGTGATATGACACCTTTTATAATTGGTTTTCTTAATCTCCTGCTTGATACGTTTAACGACACAATAAATATTTTAACTCGTAAAAAATCTCAAATAGAAATATATAAAAAGAAAATAAATGAAATTGCTTCACATGATACGCTTCTTGCAAACATTTATTATGTTTTGTTACAAGCTGCTTTATTCTATGGGCAAGGAATATCAATGACTGAATTGGTAAAACTATCAGAAAAATCTAAAGGAACAATAAAAAATAGATTAGACTCTTTGCCAAAAGAACATATTATTGTTTCAACGAATAACAGGGTTAAGTATTATAAGTTAAATTTATTAATGTTTAAAACAGAACAATAAAAAAATCCCCCGGTGCTACCAACACCGAGGGACGTGCAGTAAAAGCTACCAACAATTACTGCTATATAACCTACCCACCTACCACAGCAGGCTGATTATCTATTTAATTATAACATGATTTAATCAGCTCTGCTACCTTATACCCAAAATAAGTAAAGGAGCTGATTTTTTATGCCTAAAAAACGTGAAAATGGCGAAGGAACTGTTTACTTCGATAAACAACGTAACAAATACAGAGCAGCAATTACTGATCCATACGGTCAGAGACTCTTCAAACGCTTCAACACCCGTGAAGAAGCAAAAGACTGGCTGACTGATATACGCTCTCAGTTTGCCCGTGATACCTATGTTGCCCCCAATGATATGACCATCTCCGACTGGATCATTGAGTGGATCAAGACGTACAAAGCAAATCTCCGGCCAAAATCTAAGCTGCAGTACCTGCAGTCCTTCTCTCACATAGAGCCAATAGCTGATATGCCGCTGCAGGCAAAATCTGCTAATCTTACCGTACAACGGTTTTTAAATGGCCTGCCTGATACCATGGCCAGCAGCAGCAAATATAAGATTTACCAGCTTCTATCTGCCGCTGTAAAAAAAGCCTACATGCTAGGCATCATAAACAAAAACTTCATGGATCTTGTTGAACCGCCAAAGGTTACACATGAAGAGGTTGAGATATTTACCCAGGCTGAAATTAAAAAGATTCTGGATTATCTGCAGAATCCCACTACCCCATCCAGATTAAGGCGGCATTATGCTTTCATTCTCTTGGCAGCAACAACGGGTGCCAGGTTAGGAGAACTCCTGTCACTGCGATGGAAAAATGTAGATACCAAAGAAAATACAATCAAAATAGTATCCACCCTGCAGGCATTACCAGGCAGACCGCCTGAAGACATGCCAACCAAAACTGCCGCAGGGCGCAGATATATTACTATTCCTGAACGCGTTACAGCAGCCCTGCTGGCCTTAAAAAAGTCCGGCAAGATACTTTATATGGATAAGCTGGATTATGTGTTCAGAACGCGTGCAGGAACGCCATTTCTGCCTTCCAATATGCGCCGTGCCTGGTCTGTAATACTAAAAGGTGCCGAAGTAAATTATAAAAAGTTTCACTGCCTAAGACACACGCATGCTACTCAGTTGCTTTCCGGCGGCGTTCCGCTACTTGAAGTATGCAAAAGACTTGGCCATTCCAAGCCATCACATACACTCAATTTATATGGCCACGCAATACCAAATATGGATAAGATGGTCGCCGATCAGGTAGCCAAGATTTATGAGATTTCCGGTTAATCGTGACCATATCGTGCCCAAAACACGCTGATAAATTGTGCCCGCCATTTCCAACATAAAACAAAAAACGCCGTAACCTAAGCTACAGCGTTATTTTTTACTGGCTCCCCGAGTAGGACTCGAACCTACGACGCCCTGATTAACAGTCAGGTGTTCTACCGGCTGAACTATCGGGGAATAATCAGTTAACAGAGATTATTATAGCAATTCGTTGACTAACTGTCAAGCTATAATCTATTTTCTGGTTAATTTATAAATAAGCGCATTGCAGATGGCTGCAGCAACATTACTGCCGCCTTTACGGCCACGTGCAACAATATAAGGGATTCCTGTTTTCATGATAATTTCTTTGGATTCTACTACATTGACGAAGCCTACGGGTACACCAATAACAAGTTCAGGTTTAATTCTTCCTTCTTTTACCAATTCGTCAAGACGTACTAAAGCTGTTGGGGCATTACCTACCGCAATAATAACAGGCCCTTCAATACTGCAAGCTTTTTCCATGCAGGCAGCCGCCCTTGTAGAGCCAGCCTCTTTAGCACGGGCAGCCACATCGGCATCAGCCATAAAGCAAACTGCTTTTGCCCCAAGCTTGTTCAAACCCATTTTATTGATACCTGTACAAGCCATATTAGTATCAGTAACAATGGTTGCACCATTTTTTAATGCAGTAAGTGCTTTTTCTACAACGCCTTCAGAAAAATGCAAAGTACGTGCATAATCAAAATCAGCAGATGTATGGATTACACGTTTTACAATATCGATTTTTTCAGGATCAAGCTTAATTTCACCAAGTTCTTCACCGATAATTTCCATGCTGCGGTTTTCAATATCCGCAGGCAACACATTTTGCAACTGCATTTAAATAACCTACCTTTCTACCCCGGTTCTTGCCGGGATACCTTTATCAAAAGGATGTTTACGCTTACAGATTTCTGATACATAATCTGCCAGCTCAACTAATTCAGCAGCAGGATTACGTCCTGTAAGCACAACTTCCAGTTCTTGCGGTTTGTTTTGTAAAAATTTAAGCAAAGCCTCTAATTCAAAAACACCGGTATTGCAGGCTCCGATAACCTCGTCTAAAATAAGCAAATCTATTTTATCCTGCAGGCATTTTCCTTGGACCTTGGCAAATAAGTCCATATGATTTTTCAATACAACAGCCTTTTCCTCCACAGTCATCTGAAAAGTAAATTTATTATTCTCTTTGCCGCGCAATATTTCGATACCTGGCAGTAAAGCAAGTGATTTAAGCTCTCCGGTAGGCCTGCTTTTCAAAAACTGCACCAGCAATACCTTATTACCATGTCCACTGCAACGCACAGCTAAACCTACAGCAGCTGTTGTTTTGCCTTTACCGTCACCGCAATATATATGTATCAGGCCGCCGTCTTTCATTTAGACACCTGCTTCCAATATAGCATAAATTTTTTCCATATCTAAATTCTTTCTGATACTGTCGGCCAGAATATCGTATTGCTGTTTTTTATAATCAGCAAAATTAACAGTTTTTATATCTTCCATTTTCAGGCCTTTTTTCGCCAGCAATGCTTCCACAACTGCAGCGGCAATTCCGTCACCATCGAAAATGCCATGTACATATGTACCGTAAACATTTATTTTTTCGGTAACATTTTGCGAACCTTCCAGCATTGCTTCGCCAGCCTCATGAATAGGCTTAATCTCAGTCATAGCATTTTCAGCAGCAAAATTTGTTACACCGGAGTGAATTTCATAACCAACCAAAGGTTTATCACTCAAATTAGCAAAAATACCCTGCACTGCAGCAAATTTTCCAGACATTTGGATAGTACGTTTTTTCTCTGCAAAGATTGTCTCTACATCCAAAAGACCAATACCAGGAGTATCTCCGCCTTCTTCTACGCCATAGGGATCAGAGATATTTTTACCTAACATCTGATAGCCGCCGCATACACCGAAAATAACTGTACCTTCGCTGGCTTTTTTCTTAATTTCAGCTTCAAGTCCGCTTTGACGCAGCCATTTCAAGTCACCGATAGTGTTCTTTGTACCAGGAATAATAATCATATCCGGGGTGCCAAGTTCTTTTACGGAAGTTACATAACGCAGTGATACTCCGGGAATCAGTTCAAATACATTAAAGTCTGTATAGTTGGACATACGCGGGATTCTGACAACAGCTATATCCACCAATTTAACTTCAGTATGTGCTGTCAGTCTTTCAGAAAGACTATCCTCATCTTCTATATCTATATGCAGCATCGGCAGAACGCCCACAACAGGCACTCCTGTCTTTGCTTCAATCATGTCCAGACCAGGACGCAGAATATCAACATCACCACGGAATTTATTAATGATAACGCCTTTAACCATGGCACGTTCATCTTCATCCATCAACATCAAAGTGCCATAGATAGAAGCGAATACACCGCCGCGATCAATGTCAGCAACCAATAATACAGGAGCTTTGGCCATTTTAGCCATACCCATGTTTACTATATCCTGAGTTTTAAGATTGATTTCTGCTGGGCTGCCTGCACCTTCCAGCACAATGACATCATAAGCTGCATCAAGCTGATTGTAAGCTTTCATTATATCAGGAATGAGATTAGTCTTGAATTTAAAATATTCAGCAGCAGTCATGGTACCAATAGCTTCGCCGTTCACGATTACCTGAGAGCCGCTGTCACTTGTAGGCTTTAACAGGATAGGATTCATTAAGGCGCTGGGTTCAATGTTAGCTGCTTCAGCCTGTACTACCTGCGCACGACCCATTTCAGCTCCTTCTTTGGTAATAAAGGAGTTTAAAGCCATATTCTGTGATTTAAACGGAGCTACTTTTTTACCATCCTGATTAAATACACGGCACAAACCGGCAGTTACCAGGCTTTTACCTGCATTAGACATTGTTCCCTGTACCATTATAGCTTTTGCCACATCAATCACTCTCTCTCATCAAAAAGTTTAGTATTTCTTTATAGGAATTGATATCGATATCTTGGGCGCTGCAATTTATGCTGCCTGCAACTACGGGTACTGCGCCTCGACCATGCTTGCCACTTACAGAACTGGTTACATGGTCGCCGCAGACAACTATTCGTAAAGGCTCATGATACTCCTGCATAATCCTGCCGAGAAAATATTCGTCAATTTTTTCAATAAAATGCAGCTTGCCTTCAGCATCATATCGATGAGAAGCTTCATCACTGCCGTTAAAGTGGGCTATCACAAAATCATTGTCCTGTAACAGATTAAGCGCAGAAGTTGTTTTAGCCTCTATGTCAGTATCGATATCACCGGTAGCATTAGCAGGAATTTCTACCTGCATACCAAGTGCTGTAGCAATACCGGCGACAATTTCTGCTTTGCATACTGCAGCTCCCTTTACATGGTGCAGCTCAAAAAAAGACGGCAGCACACATCTGTCAGCAGCTCCCCACGGATACAGCATATATCTCAGACCGTTTCTGCTGAATTTCTGCAATCTTTGTTCTGCAACTTCCAGAAAATATTTCATAGCCAGCGAATTTTGCATCAGCTCTGTAAGCAAAAAATAAATATTTTCACCTACATTTTCATGTGGCGGCGGAACATGACAGCTTAATACCTGTTGCTCTCTGTTTAAAATCATCAGATTACGATATTCAGACAAATGGATAAACTCTATTTCTTTTAAAATATCATTGCATACCGCAGCAGCTTTCTGCATTTCTACAATATTCAGTCCTGTTCCGTTGAAGGCAGTCATAATATTATGCTCATTGACAGCTACAAGGTTGCATCTGAGTACCATTTCAAATTCTGAAATATCTCTGTTATGCGCAAGCAATTCCAAATAGGAACGGCTTCGTGGAATATAGTTATTCTTCACCCCTAATAGGCGCAGAATACAACTGCAGCTTTCTGGTATAATATCATTTCCACAAATAGAAATTTCTGCTGCAACTTTTCCGTCCAGTAATTTATCTATGTTATTATGTTGTGCCCTCTGAAAAGGTGTAAGCCCTTTCCAGTCAGGAATTGGTTCATCACCTAAACCATCAATAAGTACCAGTAATGAGCGCATTTTTTCTTGCTTCCTTAATTGCTTTAATAAGACCACGGTTCAGCACCCTTGTTTTTACCGCGATTCTGTAATAACCCTCACCCAGATTATGGTAATTGGCACAGGAACGAATCATATATCCCTGTTGATACAGTAATTCCTTAAGCTGAGCTGGTTTTTCCATATAGAAAAATATGTAGTTTGCATGGGAGCCATATACTTCTGCTCCCAAGGCTTTCAGCTGATTTATAAGATACTGACGTTCTTCTTTGATCAGTATATAAGATTCATTTAAATATTCTTTTTCCTGCAAAGCCGCACAGCCTGCTTCCTGCGCTAAGACAGAAACACTCCAGTCCTGACCGCTTTCGTGCAAAGCCTTACATAAAGCAGCATCTGCATTCATACAATACCCAAGCCTTACACCAGGAATAGCAAAAGTCTTGGTAAACGCTTTGAGAATAATCAATCTGTGATTAGCAGCCAGTACATCGCGCATACTGAATGCTTTATCTTCATCAACAAAATCCATAAAACATTCATCAAGCAACAGATAGGCGCCTACTTCATTACACTTTGCAAGAATATGTTCAAGCAAGCTTCTGTCAGTCAGCTGACCGGTAGGATTATTAGGATTACAGATAACTACTATATCTGTCCTGGTCGTAATACGGCGCAAAATATCCTTTTGCACAATAAATTCATGCTTGCTGGGTAAATTGTAGTAGCTTATGCCGCAATCAACAGAACGCAATGCTTTTTCATAATCAGCAAATGTTGGTGCCAAAAGCAATGCTTTCTTAGGCTTTATCGCCAGTGCCAGTCGGAAAAGTACATCAGCAGCACCATTACCGAAAAACAGCCATTCTTTATCTATATGCAGAAAATCAGCTGTTGCCTGCGTCAACTCACGGCAAAACGGGTCAGGATAATTTACACATTTTTTAATAGCAGTTTTAATAGCAGTTTTAACACCCGCAGGCAAGCCCAGGGGATTGATATTTGCTGAAAAATCAATCATGTCTTTACCAGCTGCAGTTTGCTTCTGAGTATAAATATCCCCACCATGAACGTAAGTATACATAACTTCCCATCCTCTGAAATCAGGCTGCTATAAATATTTTAAGCAAATATATTAATGCAAAAAATAAAATACTTATTACAGCTGACATATATAGTAAATTATTCACTGCAACAATATCTTCAGCCACTACCGGTCTGATATCATCGCCTATAGTATCTTTAGGAACCCATTTCCCAAAATAAAAATGACCGCCGCCAAGCTGGATATTCAGCGCACCTGCAGCAACAGACTCTGTCATAGCAGAATTAGGGCTTAAATGATTATATCTGTCACGCCAGAATGTTTTCCACGCCTGCTTGCTATCAAGGTTAAGAAAATATGCTGCCAGCATCATAACCATACCTGAAATACGTGCCGGAATAAAATTAGCTAAATCGTCTAATTTAGCAGCACATCTGCCAAAATACAGATATTTATCATTTTTATAACCTACCATAGAATCCATGGTATTGATTCCTTTGTATAAAAAAGTAAGTGGAGCCCCACCGATAAACATATAGAACATCGGAGCAATTACTCCATCTGCAGTATTTTCTGCAACAGTTTCGACTGCACCCTTAGTTACTTCTTCACTAGTCAGATTTTTGGTATCTCTGCCTACAATCCATGACAATTTGACTCTGGCATCAGCCAAATCACCTTTCTGCAGCGCATCAAAAACCTTCATGCTTTCATCACGCAAGCATTTAGTAGCAAATATCTGGTAAAACATTAATGTCTCCAGAGCAAATGCCAGCCAAATGCTGATTTTTTCAGCTTCCTGCAAAATGAAATACGGAATCAAATAGGTACATAATAAAACTATCAGTACCATAAAACTGCCGCTTATTAAAAGTGCTATATTACTAAACGCAAAAATTTTGCGCAGATTTTTTTCCAGAAAACCTATTAAATTACCTATCAGGCAAATAGGATGCGGCAGCCAATGGGGATCTCCAAAAAGAAGGTCCAAGATAAAACCTGCCGTAATGGCAGCTAATGTCATCATAAACAAAGTCCCCTTAGCCCATGGGCTTTTTATTTTTCTTGTTTATATTCACAGCAGCATTTAACAAAATTGCGTGCAAACTCAGGATTTCCCCATAAATGTATATGCGGATACCCGGCATAAAGAGTTTTTCCTGCATGAGCACAGTGCCAAGCTCCTTTTCCGGAAGCCTTTTCTGCCAAAAAGCTGCTGCCGTTATTGCAGCTGTCAGAATAATGGAACTCATGTCCGTTAATCATTTCACCTTTACAGCAGAGCATATTATCATGCTGAGCAGTAAGATGTACATAACCAAAACGATTAAGCTTTTTGGTCATGCTCGTTTCGCCTTCTACGGCTCCTACCCATGAATAAATTTTATCGCCTTCACAATAACGTTCCAGCAAATACATAAACCCGCCGCATTCAGCAAAACAGGGCATTCCTTGCAGCACAGCCTCGCGAATACTTTCCAGCATAGTGTGATTATCAGCAAGCTGTTGAGCGTAGATTTCAGGATAGCCGCCGCCAAGGATTATTCCCTGACAGTTTTCCGGCAAATATTTGTCATTAAGCGGACTAAACGGAACAAGCTCTGCACCAAGTTCAGAGAGTAAATCCAGAGCATCCTGATAATAGAAACAAAAAGCTTTATCTTGTGCTACTGCAATACGCACTTTTCCAATAGACTCTATATTCTGCTCCTCATATTGCAAAGGACAAGCTTTTCGTGCAATTTCTAATAATGCTTCCATATCAATAGATTTGGCAGCTTGTGCAGCAAGTCTATCAACTATGGACTGCAAATCGCCAATTTCTTCAGCTGTTACAAGGCCAAGATGCCTGCTTTCAAAATTGCAGTCAGCCATAATCGGAAAATAACCTATCAGCTTAACTCCTGTCTCACGTTCTATAACATCCTTATAGAACATATAGCTCATAGGATTAACATTATTGATAATAGCTCCCACAATATGACTATCAGGACGAAAATCTTTAAAACCTTTAATTTGTGCTGCTAAAGATAAAGCCGCTCCTTTGCCGTTAACAACCAATATTACAGGTACATCACAGGTACAGGCAAGTTTATAAGCGCTTGCTTCCAATGTTTTCCCCATACCGTCATAAAAGCCCATTGCACCTTCAAAAACGGCAATATCCGCATCACAAGAATTTTTTGCTGCTAAATATTTGGTTGTTTCCTCTCCAAGCATAAATAAATCAAGATTTCTTGACTTTGCTCCAATGACTTTAGAATGAAACATCGGGTCAATATAATCTGGGCCGGATTTAAAAGCTGCAGTTTTAAAGCCCATATTCATCAGTGCATTTAAAAGACCGCATACAATAGTGGTCTTGCCGCTGCCGCTGCCAGGAGCACTTATCATTATCCGAGGAACTTGTAATTCAGCCATTTTAATCAACCTTCTTCAAAGCAGTCATAACATATACGGGATTCTGTGCCATCATCAGATTATAGCTGCCAAGTTTACGGCTGCGTGCAACACAGACATTGACAATTTCTAAAGCATAATCCTGATGCTTTTTATAATAATCAGCAACTTCTGCCAGCGTTTCGATAGTTATAGCGTTAATAACCACACGACAATCAGGATTTTTTGTATAAATGATATCCAGCATTTCGCATAAATCGCCGCCGCTGCCGCCGACGAAAACGCAATCAGGTGCAGGCATATTCTTAATATTTTCTAAAGCTTCTCCGGCAATTACTTCTAAATTTTCGATACCAAACAAGTCTCTGTTTTTATGAATAAGCGCTACAGCTTCCGGATTACGTTCAAAAGCCCATACGCGCCCTTTATTAGCTAATAACGCCAGCTCGACAGAACATGAACCGGTACCGGCACCAATGTCATAAATCTTGTCGGTTGCTTTCGGCATCAATTTAGACATGGAAACACTGCGCACTTCCTGTTTAGTCATCGGTACCTTGCTGCGGGTAAATAATTCATCAGCCAGGCCATGCACAACTGGCTGGTACTTTGCTGCCTGTTCATTGATAATCATCATGACAGACAGTGAAGGAAAAGTCTGTTTGCTGATTTCTGCAGCAGTACCAACAGTAATCTTTTCTTCCGGGTAAGAAAGATTCTCACCAACATATACCTGTACATCATCCAAGCCATGTTCACAAAGTCGTGCACACAACATTTGTGGCGTATGCTCGCCGCCAGTAAGAGAAAATACTTTTTGATTTTCTGCTACAGCCGCAATCAAATTCTGCTTTCTGCCATGCATGCTGACAATTTTTGCATCATCCCATGCCATCTGCAATTTTGCTGCAAAATATACCAGACTGCTGATACCACAGTAACGTACACATTCACAATCAGGCAATTTCCCGCTGATGGTTTTAGCTAAGCTGAAAAAGCCAACATCACCTGATACAAGCACTGCAAGAACATCTTTTTCAGGATTAGCCGACGCTGCAATTTCTACTATATCCGCAGTCTTGATAGTGTCGTAAATTTTTTTATCTGCTTCAGCAAATGCTGCCAGCATCCTTTTGTCGCCGATAAGGATATTACTTTCCTTAATAGCTTTTATTGCAGCGCCTGTAAGTAATTCAGGATTTCCTGGTCCGATACCTACAATATTAACTCGCAGCATAATCAGCACTCCTTAATTTTTAGAAACTCGAGTATCCGCATATTGCTGATACAAATAATTTAATACTTCACTGTAACCTGAACCTTCTTCCGGCTCACGACCAATCACCAACAGTTTTGCTCCAGCTTCTGCCGCTGCTTCAACTTTATCATCAAAACCGCCTGCTGCACCGGAATCTTTCGTTACCATGAATTTGCTACGATATTTTTTTAACATAGTAATATTCAAATCCTTAGAAAAAGGACCCTGCATACAAATTACATTAGCTGGTTTATAACCAAGCTGCAGTGCTGTATGCAATGATTCTTCCATTGGCAGGATACGTAGCGCTATACGTTCCGCATAATCTCTGACAGCAGTAAAATCTTTAAGGTTCTTACTGCCGGTAGTCAGAAAAATATTACCATCCATATGGTTAAGCAACTCAACTGCTTCACCAAAGTCACTTACAGTAATATAATCGCCGCTTTCACTTGAAGGACGCAATAAACGTAAATACTTACAATCTTCTAAAGCACAAGCTTCTTTGACAGTTGCCGTTACCACTGTTGCATAGGGATGAGTAGCATCAATAACGCATTCCGGACGATGAATCTGCAGAAATTCTCTCATTGCTGCCAAATCCATTCTTGAAGCCATTACTTTAACGTTATCCTGTTTATCAATAAGTTCTGCCCCATACTCTGTAGCAACAGAAACGTAAATATCAAGATTAAAACTTGCCAAAGCTTTTAAAAGATTACGTCCCTCACTGGTACCGCCAATAATCCAAATTACCGGTTTCATACCAGT
This sequence comes from uncultured Phascolarctobacterium sp., assembly GCA_900545025.1. Classification (GTDB taxonomy): domain Bacteria; phylum Bacillota; class Negativicutes; order Acidaminococcales; family Acidaminococcaceae; genus URXU01. The sequence continues at coordinate 83,910 of UQXH01000001.1, read as the reverse complement.
TTATAACCACGCGGAGTAACAAGACGGCCGTTAATAACTTGTGTTTGAGAGTTACCGATAATAACGGTAGAGAACATATCTACTTGTTTATCACGCAGCTCACGCAGAGTAGTTAATTCGTAGCTTTCACCTTCACGACCAATATTGCGTACAATGCCTGCAGGAACATCGCCATTTTGATTTTTCAACATAATATCACAAGCTTTTTGCAGATAATCATGACGTTTGATGCTGGAAGGATTGTAAAGACAGATGCAAAAATCAGCTTGAGATGCACAATCCAGTCTTTTTTCAATTTTTTCCCACGGAGTAAGCAAATCGCTTAAAGAGATAAGACAAAAATCGCTGATAAGCGGAGCACCAAGTACAGCTGCGCCAGAGCAAGCTGCTGTAATGCCAGGAACAACCTCGATTTCCACTTCAGGGTGATCTGCAGCAACCTGAAACATAATGCCAGCCATGCCATAAACACCAGCATCACCACTGGAAATCATGGCAACAGTTTTACCTTTAAGTGCTTCATCAAGAGCCAGCTTGCAGCGATCTACTTCCTTACGCATACCGGTAGAAAGAAATTCTTTTTCCTTGAAATCTTCCTTAATCAGATTAACATAAACATGATAACCTGCGATAACGTCACAGGACTGCAGCGCTTCATAAGCTCTTTTAGTCATTTGTTCAACGCCGCCAGGACCGAGGCCAACAACATACAATTTAGACATATATAATAACCATCCTTATTATTTACTCAGTTTTTAAACCTGTCTTAAAAAAATCTATAACTATATCTTCTACAGCTACCGCTAATGTTACACCATTTTTACTGGTCTTATGCAACAGCAGGCTTCCGCCGTTACTGTCCTTCACTGCACTGCGTTCACAGACATTATCTACACCTACTATACCTCTAACGAAGGCCGAAGATGTAAATTCACCCGCAACAGCATTGAGTTCATCCGCTGTATAAAAATTAGCCTGCCACCCATTAACTGCAGCAAATTCCAGCAATCCCTGTTCATCTTTTTTCAAATCAACAGAAGCTATGCTGCAGACAGAACGTTTATCTATATGCAATCGTTCTAATTCAGGCAGCACAAGTGCAGCAATATTGGCGCATGCAGTGCCGCGTCTGCAACCTATACCAAGATGAACAATACGCGGCAGCACATGAAGTGTTGTTGCAAATTTAGTATTGCTGGTATTCAAAGCAATATTCAGACCTACAGGAAAAATGCTGTCTTCCCCATAAAGCTGCATACCTTTCGGCAATGCACTTACAACAGGAAATTCACTTGTCAGACCTACAATCTCTTCTGCCACAAGCGCAGCAGCAAATTCTTTAGCAGCATGCATAGAATCAATTGTCATTCGATTACGCGCTGCCCATTCATCTACTGCAAATAGTCCATTAACATCAGTAGCTGTTGTTACACAAGCTATCCCCCCTAAAAACTCAGCCAGATAACGAGCTATCTCATTAGCGCCGCCAATATGACCAGCTAAAAGAGGTATAACAAAATTACCTTTTTCATCAACAGAAATAACTGCCGGATCAGTCAGTTTGCTTTTTATGTAAGGAGCAATGGTTCGCACAGCTATTCCGGCCGCACCAACAAAAACAATTATTCCGCACTTGTCAAAAGCTTCTGCACACGCAGTTTTATAATCCGGCAGCATTACTCCTATTCCAGCGTCAGCTGCATATTTAGGCAAAGTTTGAGCTGCAGCATTATATCCTGCTGCTGTTAAACACGCACATACTTTTTTACTAAGCTCAGCTCCGCGCCGTGAAAAGGAATAGACAACCGCCTGCATTTATTTTACCTCTGGTTTAAGATCCAGCTTTGTAGGATCTGCTTCACGATAGCCGTGAGCAAAGGTAGGATTGTAAAGTTCGCTGCGGTCATATTCGCTGCCGAGGAAGTTACCTACAGTGATAAGCGCAGTCTTAGTAATATTGTATTTAGCAGCACTTTCAGCAAGAGTACCTACGGTGCAGCGTACAACTTTTTCATCTGGCCAGGAAGCTTTGTAAACAATAGCTGCCGGAGTATCAGCAGTATAACCGCCTTTAATCAGCTCGCCCTGCAGTTTTTCCAGCATACCGGAGCTGAGGAAAATAACCATGGTAGCTTTATGAGCTGCATAATCAGCAATCTTTTGTTTGTTAGGAACGGGAGTGCGTCCTTCCATACGAGTAATAATTACAGACTGGCTAACATTCGGCAGAGTATATTCTGCATCTAACGCAGCAGCTGCGGCACAGAAAGAACTTACACCAGGCACAATTTCAAAGTCCAGATTGTAGCTGCGCAGCATATCAATTTGTTCACGATGTGCACCATATACACTGGGGTCACCAGTATGCAAGCGTACAACAAGTTTACCAGCTTGAGCAGCCGGTACCATAGCAGCAATAACTTCTTCCAAAGTCATTTTTGCGCTGTCCATAATAACACATTCCGGTTTAGCGTATTGCAATAAACCGGGATTAACCAGAGAGCCTGCATAAATAATTAAATCGGCTTTTTCAAGCAATTCTTTACCTTTAACAGTAATCAGATCAACAGCACCAGGTCCTGCACCAATAAAGTAAATCATTATTTATCAAACTCCTTTTCTTTGACCAATATAACAGAGAAATAACTGCTGTTAGGATCAATCTGTTCCAAATCACGGTAAACTTTTTCACCGGGAAGACCGCAGCGTTCAACCATAGCAGCATTAGCAATCAATCCGCGTTCTCTCAGCTCTTCACGCACACGTCCGATTTCGCTGGCAGATTTCATTAACACCTTGTTGCCAGGGCCATCGAGGAACTTAGCTGCTTCTTTATAGCTGCCAGGAAGGATAATCAGCGGTTCGGCTCTTTCACACAAAGAAGTGTTCAATCTTGCAGCAACAGCACATATGGAGGTTACACCAGCAACCAGTTCAGCATCATAACCCGCAGCAAGAACAAGTTTATGTACATAGATGCAGGTTGCATATACTGTCGGACAGCCTAAAGTAATGAAGACAACGTTTTTGCCTTGGTCAAGAAGCTTGATAACCGCTTCAGCACCTTCACGATGTGCTTTGTCCATAGCAGCCATATCTTTAGTCATAGGCATATAGATAATCAGTTGTTCTTTTTCATCAAGATTTACAACCTGATTAACAATATTTTTTGCAGTCATTACATCAGTATCACCTTTCGGCAATGCAACGACATCACATTCTTTCAACAGGCGTACAGCTTTTAAGGTCAAAAGTTCCGGATCTCCGGGGCCGATACCAACACTGTAAAGTTTACCTCTCATATTTCTCTCATTCTCCTTTTTTTACATGTAGTTTGATAAGCTCTTCCGCATGCTCAGTTTCACCTAAAACGCCGTAAACGTTGGAAAACATCAGCGCCGCGGTCTTTATTTTACCATGCACACGATGCTGCATGTAAAAATCAATTTTAGCAGTAATTTCCTGCATAACCTGTTCCTGCAGTTTTTCACGCTGCAGAATCTTAATAACTTCATCTGTAGTAAGGCATTTGTAAATTTCTTTACCTACTTCAACAGATGCGCCATGGAACATTGCCTGCAGCGCTAAAAGCTCTGTACGACAATCGGCGTATTTAGAATGGGTGTTCATGACTCCCTGAGCAAGCTTTATCAGCTTACCGGAGTGCCCAATTAGAAGCAGGCTTTCAAATCCGCAGAAAACAGCATAATCTAATAATTCTCCTACAAAATTACTGCAGGTAACAGAATCTGATAAATCAAGCTTTAGCGCGTCGCGAGTGAAATCTTCTCCATAATTGCCAAAGAATACCAAAAGATTTTTATTTCCTTTAGCTTTTTGAGCATTTATTTCTACATACATTGTATCAACCAACGCTTTATCACTCATCGGCTCAACAATACCGCTGGTACCTAAAACTGATAATCCTCCTACTATTCCAAGTCTGGGATTAAAGGTTTTCTTTGCAATCTCTACTCCTTCCGGTATGGAAACAGTAACTTTTAACGCGCCATTATACCCGGCAGCTACCGCAACAGAAGTAACCTCATCCGTAATCATCTTTCTCGGTGTAGGATTGATAGCCGGACCACCTACGGCGCATGCAAGACCTGGCTTAGTAACTCGACCTACGCCTATACCACCCTCAATTTCCACTCCGGTTCCTGAATTTTTTTCTACTTTAGCATAAACCAATACGCCATTAGTATCATCAGGGTCATCACCGGAATCCTTACGAATTGCACATACTGCATATTCTGGAGTAATTTCAACATTGAGCGGTTCTAATTCCAGCACAATACCTTTAGGAGTATCTATTTTTACCACGTCTACCCTATTGCCGCTCAAAAGCATAGCCGCGGCAGCTTTAGAAGCAGCAGCTGCGCAGCTACCGGTAGTGTATCCACAACGCAGATTTTTACCTTGGGAAAATTGATATTCTTCCACAGCCACAACTCCTTTAATAAACTCTCAAATGCAAAATATTACTGATAAACAAGAAAGACTCCTGCCAGAACGACAGAAGTCTTTAAGACACAATCAATTTACCACAGACCTTAGTCATGGCTTATCATTGCTGCCTCCATCGCTCGTGGATTATAGCTATCTATATGAGTTGGCTGCTGACTTAAGCATATACTTGCACAGCGGCGGGACCGTAGCGATTGAAAATCTTCTAACCATTTAAGCTGAAAAGCACTCATATAAGGAATTACTTTGATATTATATCACATACAAGTCAAAAAACCAATATCACAGAAAAATTTTAACTGCTTATTTAAATTTTCTATCTAAACGAAAACAGACAGGCGATATGCCTGTCTGTTTAGAAAATTATAAAATTCTGCAAGCTCCGTAATAACGAGCTCCCCAGTAACCGGTAAAAGCAGAAGCTACAGTTACACCTGTGCTTGTACCAGCATGAATAAAATTGCCATTACCTACATAAATACCGCAATGGGATGCGCCAGGCTCATAAGTGGTAAAGAAAATTAAATCACCTACACGCAAATTGTTCATGGATACCTGACGTCCATAATACAGCTGGCTGTCCGCTGTCCTAGGAATAGAAATGCCAGCCTGCGCAAAAGCATACTGGGTAAATCCGGAACAATCAAATCCATAAGGAGACGTACCTCCAAATACATATGGAGTGCCAATGACGCTATAAGCTGCGCTCAATACGCGGCGTACAATAGAACTTCTGCCACGGTTAGGCGGAATATCTTTGTTCATTAACGCTCTGTATGTATCAGGACCAATTACACCATCGACTTCCAAACCTCTGTCAGCCTGAAATTTTTTAACAGCATTCTCGGTCTCAGGGCCAAAATCACCATCTATATTAGTAATAGTGTAACTTAATTCCACCAAACGCTTTTGAATAGCCATTACATCCTGACCGTCATCTCCACGTTCAAAAGACGCAAATGCGGCAATAGCATTTGTTAAGGAAAACAAAAGGGTAAAAGTTAAAGTTATAAACAGTTTCTTTTTTCCCAAAGGCATCCACATCCTTTCCGCCTAATACACATACATTTTAGCATAAAAAAGGCTTTCTGTAAAATAAAAATCATTTTTTCAGGTGTTTTGATACTAAATAAAGTGGTCTATGCTTAATTTCTTCAAATATACGACCTATATATTCACCTAAAATCCCAATTCCCACTAATTGGATACCACCAAGGAAAAGTATGCTTACTGTAGTTGTAGCCCAACCCGGAACTGCATCATCACTGATAAATTTAACATAAAAAACATGTCCTAACAGCAGCATACTGCATAAGCCAAAGAAAAGACCCAGATAAAACGCCCAACGTAAAGGCAGGTTAGAAAAAGCAGTAATGCCATCCAACGCAAAATGCAGCATTTTATGCAGGTTGAATTTAGAGTGTCCGGCAAAACGAGGCGGCGCAATAAACTCTACTACAGATACATTAAAGCCAAGAGTACTTACCATACCACGGATAAAACGTGCCCGCTCACGATATAATCTGAAAGCCTCTACCGCTTTTTTATCCATCAGCCGAAAATCAGAGCCGCCGGGAGTGATTTCGACCTTAGACAGGGTATTAATCAGCTTATAATACAACGAAGAAGTTAAATTTTTAAGAAAACCAGCATCTTCTGTTGCCAAACGCTTGGTCATGACAATTTCACTGCCTTCTTCCCACAAACGTATTAACTTCGGCAGAAGTTCCGGCGGATGCTGTAAATCGCCATCCATAGTAATAACAGCATTACCATCCGCATTATCCAAACCACAGGTTAATGCCATCTGATGCCCGTAATTGCGCGAAAGCAGATAGGCCTCTACGTGCTCATCTTGCTCAACTAACTGCTTTAAAATTAAAGCACTGCTATCTTGAGAGCCATCGTCAACAAAGATAAGATTATATTCATAATCTTCTAAACACATAATAGCTGTGAGGCGTTTATAAAATTCACGTAAATTGTCCTGCTCGTTATATACAGGAACGACAATAGAAATTTTTTTCATCAAGTTCCACCATATTCAATAAATAGATTAAGATTAAAAGTTAACACTTATTATAGTTTGCAAATATTAAACCAATCTTAACCATAAAGGCGCCTGCTAAAAACAACACGAAAAAGACACGTGAAACCACGTGTCTTTGATTGCATGTATGAGTGCTCATTAAGCCGAGTTCTGTTCCGCCAAGCGGTGATAATCATTTATCTAGGCCTGTAATTACTTACAGGCTCAAGCGACACAACCCGGAAGGATCAGCGGGCCGCTTCATCCCTTCCCTATTCGGTCTTGCTCCGGATGGGGTTTACCTAGCCAGCTGGTTACCCAACTGCTGGTGCGCTCTTACCGCACCGTTCCACCCTTACCTGCAAAAGCAGGCGGTACACATTTCTGTGGCACTCTCCCTGAGGTCACCCTCGCCGGACGTTATCCGGCATCCTGCCCTATGGAGCTCGGACTTTCCTCATCTGGCCTACGCCAGCCGCGATTATCTTTCACACTCACGTGATTTAGTTTAACATATATAAAAATATAAGTCAAATAAGCCGATAGTTACCGTATCACTTCAGTGTTATTCTGCCATTTCCGTAAGGCTCTGCATATGCCACACCGATAATTGCGTTTAAATGGTTTTGAACATATTCAATAAAAACATCTGTTTCATTGCCGGCAGCAGCCTGAAGTACTCTTGCTCCTTTAAACATCGTCATACCGTTACCACCATCTTTCAGTATGTAAGAACTTCCGGCTACGGTATATTTTCTGTTAATTTCCAGCGGTCTATTTCCTACACTAACATTTTTTACCCGATACTGCCCGCCAACTCCTTTAAAATTACCTTTCTCATCTTTCAACACCGAGGAAGCTACACTGCTGTCAATCATATACGAAAGACCTGAAACCTGCATAAAAGCACCACTCTCCTGAGGATAATCAGCAGCCCCCATCTCCAAAGCATCTAAAAGCTGCTGGCCTGTTATCTCTATTGCCATGCATATATTACCGAAGGGCAGTGCTTGTAAAACATCATTATAATTAAACATGCCTGTTTTAAAATCAGCCCTGATTCCGCCGCCATTAACAATAGCAACATCCGTATTTAAGACAGCTCGATAAGCATCAGCAACAAAATTGCCCATACTGCACTCTCTGCAGCGTACCATGCGGATACCTGTTACCGGATCATTGACATATAACGGTACTATTGCCTTACCAACAGGTTCCTGTAACAAAGATTCATATGTAGCATTTTCTTCAGCAACCAATTTACTAATCTTACTATCTTTTTTATGCAAACCTTTGACCAGCTTATAATCCATACTGCCGTCAGTTTTCAGCGTCAGCTTTCCTATTGTCTGTAATCTTGTGCCTGTTTGTCCTAATAAAACTTCTTTTTCTTCTTTGTCCTTAACATGCAAGCCAGCTACCTGCTCATGTGAATGCCCATCAAACACAGCACTTAAGCCACTCGTGTTACGTATTATCGCAGCACTACTGTAATAAGGTGATGTCCCATTAAGTCCGAGATGTCCTACTAAAAATACATATTCTGCCCCCTGCGCTTTTGCCTCGTCAATATACTTTTGCAGTTGTCTGTACAATCTGCCGCCATCATCACTTTCATAAAATCCGTAAATAAAATTCCCGTTATTATCCTGAAAATACGCCGGCGTAGATGAAACAAGTGTTTCTGGAGTAGTAACACCAATAAAAGCTATCTTAACGCCTGCAACATCAAATATTTTATAAGGCGGCAAAACAAGTTTACCTGTACGCATATCCAGCAGATTGGCACTGTAATATCCGCCTTTTAACTGTTTGGATAATTGAAAAAACCTGTCCATCCCATAATCAAACTCATGGTTACCGGGAACAGTAAAATCATACCCTGCTGCATTCATCACCTTGATTATTGCTGCCCCTTCTGACAATTTTCCCAGCGGCGCTCCCTGAACCGCATCTCCGGCATCTACTAAAAGAACATAATTATTTTTGCTTAATTCGTTTTTATATTCAGCCACTGCTGCCATCCCGATATTATCTTCAATACCACAGTGAATATCATTAGTATGTAAAATAATTATATCCTTCTCAGCCGCTAAAACCAGCAATGGCCAAAACATAACACTGGCAACAATAGCTAACGGCAATATCAATTTACTAAAAAATTTCTTCATATATTCTACCTTTAGTATAAATAGCTAAATGATCTTTCAGCTTTTTATTTCCCACATAAGTAAACTTTTCGACATTTAAAGCATATTTTATTCAATACCCTTGCATAAATCAATAAACAGTTGTACTAAAGGGCTTATCCACTTATTTTTATGATGTGCACATACAGCCCTAATATAAGGATGAGAAACAGCAGTTGGTAATTCTACTAACTCTCCTGCTGCTAATTCCCTGGCAACAGCAAAACGCGGTAGGAACGAAATGCCTACATCACTTTTGACTAAATTCTTAATTGTCGGTATGCTCCAAAGCTCTATTGTATGATCCAATATCAGCGACTTTTCTTTCAAGTAATCTTCAAATATCTGCCGGAAAATACAATTAGTTTCATTGATTATAAAAGAAACTGGCAATTTTTTGTCCCCTGTTACAAAATCACAATACACTTTGCCCATATCTGGAGAAGCAACCAATGCCAAAGGATACTCTCCACAGGGATAAACAGTCAGATTAGAGCCAAAACCACCTACATCTTCATAAAAAACACCAATATCGAGATTTCCATCAAGCAGTTCATCCCGGATATCATAACAGTTCATGGAGCGCAGATGCAGCTTTGCTTTAGGCGCCTGTCGATGAAACTCTTTCAACACTGCAGGTAATTTATAACACAGCAGCGTTTCCCCTGCACCAATATATAAATCACCCTGACATTCAGAAACAATTTCAGTAAAAGAATATAACTTATCAACTGATGCAAACACATCATTTACATATGGTATCAGTTGTCTCCCTGCCTGCGTAGGAATCATTTTTCTGCCAGCTTTTTCAAACAGCTGTACACCAAGCTCTTTTTCAAGTTGCATTATTTGAAATGTAATAGCAGACTGTGTGTAATTTAGTTGTGCAGCAGCTTTAGCAAAGCTTCCATTTTCTATTATTGTACGAAAAGTATTAAGATATTTTAAGTCCATAGTTACTCCAACGCTTAAATTTAATTAAACTATAATTATAAAATCATCAAATTGTTTTAAGCTTTTTTCAATGTTATTATAAAAAAGAATTGTCATAAGTGCAAGGGACAATAATCTTTATACATAAAAATACTAATATATAGGAGACAATTACAATGGAACTTACCTTAGCTCAGGCAAATGAATTAGAGATCTGTTTTCGTATAATTACAGAAGGAAAACTCTTTCAGCAAGAACAAGGTTTCACTCAATGGACAGACGATTATCCTAATCGTGAAACACTTCTTGACGATATTAACAAACAAAAAGGTTATGTCCTCAAAATAGACGGAAGTATTGCTTGTTACATGTGTATTGATTTTGATGGCGAGCCTGCTTATCAAAATATTCAAGGCAAATGGCTTACTGCTTCAGGAGTTTATGCAGTAATTCATCGTATGGCTTTTGGTCATACCTTCAGAAACAACGGACTTACTGCAGTAGTTTTTACTCTCATCGAAGAATTTTGCCTGTCTAAAAATATCGGCAGCATTCGAGTTGATACAGACTTTCCTAACAAAAGAATGCAGCATATATTGGAAAAACAGGGCTATATATATTGTGGAACGGTTGTTTTCCAGGGAAGTGATAAACTTGCATATGAAAAGATACTGTCGTAATTTAGTCTAAATATTTCCTAAAAATTCAATTTTTACTTTCTAAACAGCTAATTTATTCTACATATTTAGTGTATACATTTTCTATTAGTTGTAATATACATATAGTTATTGTAAAATCAAATTAGTATACAATTTTTAGGAGGGTTATTATGAGCAAAGAAGAAATCAAGCAATTTATTGATGCAAGCGGAATTAACGAACCAGCAAGTGTCGAAGAATTCAAAAAAGCTGTTAAAGATGCTTATAAAGATAGAACAAGGCAGGTTTACTTCATATGGAAAAAACTAAAAGAACTTTATCCTGACGTTGATGCCAACAAAGTAATCCGTGAAGGCAGTTGGGATTTTGGTTTGTATCAAGGACAAAAGATTGCTGAAAAATATGGTGCCCAAAACATAGGGCCTAAAGAAGCGCTTTTAGGGCAAACTTCCCGCGGCGGACTGCTTGTATTTGAACAAGACATTGTTGAATTGGAAGACAACAAAGCAGTTAAAATTTTTAATTGCTGTCCGCACGTAGAAGCACTTACAGAATTAGGATTAAATAAAGAAGAAATAAAAATGTTCTGTCGTGATATGTTAGGACATTGCGATTATGCTATATGCCATCCTTTTCCTAATGTAGAAATCGACTTTCCAACAACTATTGCTGATGGCGAAGGAAAAGGCTGCGCAATGACAATTACCAGAAAAAAATAAAAGAAAGGTGTTTATAATGATTAGAAAACCTACTTTTACGGAAGCATTAATTCCTTTACTTGCAATGATACTTCTTTTAGGCATAGGCTACGGAAAATACGGTTTGCCTATCCAGGCATTATTACTGATTGCTGCAGCTGTTGCCTCTATTATTGCCAAAAGAGTTGGTTATGAATGGAGAGACATGATTAACGGCATAAGTGATAAAATCCACAGCAGTCTGCCCTCTTTATTCGTTATGGTTTGTGTAGGTGCAATGATAGCAAGTTGGATGGTTTCTGGAACAATACCAATGATGATTTATTATGGTATCAAGATTATTGACCCTCAGTTCCTTTTTGTTACAGCTTTTTTAGTAACTGCCGTAATTTCAACTTTTACCGGTACTTCATTTGGCTCAGCAGGTACCGCTGGTGTTGCTATAATGGGGATAGCGATTGCTTTAGGCGTTCCTTTAGAAATAGCAGCAGGTGCAGTCATTTCTGGAGCTGTATTCGGAGATAAACTTTCACCTTTCTCTGACACAACCATACTCGCACCTATCGCTGCTGGAAGTGAATTATATGAACACATCAGACATATGTTGTATACAACTGGTGCGGCTACAATAACTTGCCTAATAGCATATACTTTCATAGGTTTTTCGATACCAGTAGAAGCAATGGCAAATCCAGAAACCGTCAATGCAGTTTTAAAAAATTTAGAACAGTTATATTCTTTCCATTGGATTTTACTATTGCCTCCCATACTTGTGTTCTACGGAGCATATACTAAAAAGCCAACTATCCCGATGTTGCTGCTGTCTTCACTTATAGGTATCGCATTCGGTATGATATTCCAAGACTTTACTTTAAAAACAGCCATGATGGCATTTGTAAATGGTTTTAAGGTAGATATGCTGGCTTCATCCGCACACACTGAATCTGTAAAGGCCATCACTACCCTTTTGAACAGAGGCGGGTTAATGGGCATGATGAGTACTGTATTAGATGTTAGTATTCTGCGCCTTCGCTTTTGCAGGAATCTTTAGTAAAGCTGGCTGCATTGAAGTAATCTTAACACGAATCGTTAATTCTATTACTTCGGTAGGTAACCTCATTACAGCAACGGTTGCATCAACTTTATTCATGAGCATAGTTACCGGCAGTTCTTATCTTGCACTTTTAATTCCTGGTGAAATGTTTAAAGATTTATATAAAAAATTTGGTCTTGCAGCCAAAAATTTATCCAGGACTTTGGAAGATGCCGGTACCTGCGCTGTTCCTATAGTGCCTTGGTCCGTTGCCGGTACATATATGGCTTCAACATTAGGCGTTTCCACATTTGATTATATGCCTTGGGCTATTTTATGTTACGGCAGTATGATTTTTGCTATTATCTTCGGCTACACAGGATTCGGCATTGCTAAAATAAAAGATCAAAAAGACAATTAAATATATAAAAGCAGAAGCATATACTATTAAGTATATGCTTCTGCTTTTATTGAATAAAGAAAATATCGCGCTATGCGCGTAGTTCAAGAAAGTTTATAGCTAATAGTAAAGATCCACCCGCTAGGCGGGTTGGATCTTTACTATTAGCATAACATTATATAGCATTCATTCTTTTTCTGATAATTAAAGTACAAATTCTATTGATATCTACCAATTTTTACGAATATAAAATTATAATAGTATATAATTTATTCTTTCTATTTATTATAGCTACGTAAAATTATACATTTCTATTTTAAATAATATAAAACATAAAATTCTCAAATTTTTCTCAACAAGAATATTTACCATAAATTTTTCAAAATTTTAATCCGCACTTTGCTAGGTAGAATCAACGTTAGAGAAAATGTTTGGAGTAATGGAGTCATTTTTACCTGTTTTTAGACAAATAAAAAAGCGGTTCTAACTCTGTAGAACCGCATATTTCCTTGGTGCCGAAGGCCGGACTCGAACCGGCACGTAGGGCTACTACGCTTGATTTTGAGTCAAGTGCGTCTGCCAATTCCGCCACTTCGGCAAATTGTTCCAATCAACTCGGAACAATAGATATTATACTCGCAGATAACAAAAATGTCAATACATTTTATTAAATTTAAAACATTACATCACCTGGCTGATAATCAACCGTAGTCTTTACAAAAGCAATCTCATTACAATAAGGATATTGTGGGCAATATACGCACTCTTTCCAAACCTTCTGCGGCAATTTTTCCTTAGCTGTTTCAATATAATCACATTTAGAAAAAAAGCCTGGCTGATAAGTCAAAGTAAAGAACATCTTTACTCCCCTCTCAATTCCTTCCTGCTCTAAAAGCGCGACAATCCTGCGACCTATACCGGAGCATTTTAATTCTGGGTCAACAGCTAAAGAACGAATTTCTGCCAACTTATCCCAAACAAAATGTAACGCGCCGCAACCAATAAGGCGGTTATTTTCCACAGCAACAATATAATCACGCAGATTTTCATAAATACTGTTACGAGAGCGCGGCAGCATCAAGCCTTCACGGGCATAATCATTTAAAAGTTTATGTATATTTTCTACGTCACTGAATTTGGCAGCTCTGTAAGTAATCATCCTCAACAACTCCTCAAAAAGTATAATGATATATTACCACTCATTGACTGTTTATACAATATTATTTTATAAAATATACATTTATTATAATCGTTGATTAAGTATATCAGCTGCAGCACACATTGCAGCAATCATAGAGCTCGGCCTTGGCGGACATCCAGGTACAGCAATATCCACGGGTACAATATCAGCTGCACTGCCACAAACGGCATAAGTACTTCCATATGTTTCTCCACCACTGGCGCAGGCACCACAGGCCATGACCAGCTTTGGTTCCGGCATGGCATCGTACGTCATACGCAAAGCCTGTTCCAGGTTGCGTGTTACTACGCCGGTAACCATCAACATATCGGCATGTCTGGGAGAAGCAACAAATGCTATGCCAAAACGATGCAAATCATAAATTGGATTACTCAAAGCTCCCATTTCAAAATCACAAGCATTACAGCTGCCGGCATCAAGATGGCGCACATGCAGAGATCTGCCAAGTTTAGCTGTAATCATATCGCTGATTTGAGTTTGTGCTTCTGTCAGTACACTTCCTAAAACATCTTTGTTGCTATGCTGCAAAGCCCCCTGTACACATGCTTCTACACAACGACCACAGAAAATACATTTTTTATAATCTACAATCGGCTTACCATCATAGACAGTGATAGCTTTGACTGGGCAAACTGCACTGCAATGTCCGCAACCATCACAGCAATTCATGCACTGCAGCTGTCCACGCATTCTTTTATGTCCGGAGAGAGAAATATTTTCCGTGACTATTTTTTTGTTTAAAATAGCCTCAATCATTTTTAACATGGTAAATTTTTCCTCCTAACGGTCAAGACATGCATAGCACAACTCAAAGCTTTTATTTATCAAGGGAAAGTCAGGTATGATGTCACCCTGTACAGCCACTGTCAACGCCGGCCAGTTGGGATATGAAGCCGACCTTACAAACAGCCTGTCAATACGACCTTCTTCATCCAACATAAGCCAGTGCAGATTATCTCCACGCGCCGATTCGCTGATTCCCCAGCTGCCTTCCGAAGTACGCAAATCGCCTAAATCGACACGCAGATTTTCTTCCGGTTCCCTGCGTAGCTTTGTTATCAGCTGTTTTACAAGTTTAATGCTTTCGTATACTTCACCTACGCGCACTTTGATTCGCGCTTCCACATCACCAGCAGTTTCAGTGATAACAGAAAAATCAAGCTCATCGTAAATACCAAAGCCCATGTCCTTTCTGCTGTCACGTGTACTGCCGCTGGCGCGTGCTCCTACGCCAACCATAGCCAGTTCAAAAGCTGTATTCTGCCTGATAATACCGGTGGTACGAATTCTGTTGACAAAGTTATTCTGCTCCCACATGATATGGACAATATCTTTGTATTCCTTTTCCAACTCACGCAGTACTTCATCTATTTCTTCCAGACATTTTTCATCAGCATCATAGTTTACTCCGCCCGGTACGATAAGCCCACGCAGAAAACGATTACCAGCCAGCATTTCATTAAGCTGCATCAGATATTCTTTCAGTCTGCTGCCCATGCTGATAATGGGAGAAAAGCCCACACCTGCACAGATATTACCCGTATCGCCTACATGATTATACAGGCGTTCCAACTCTGCAGCTAAAGTACGGATGAGCCATGCTCTTCTCGGCACTTGCACTTCTGAAAGCTTTTCTACCGCCTGACAAAAGCTTAAGGTATTCGCTACACTGCATGCACCGCAAATGCGTTCTACCAAAGTCAATGCTTCAAAAGGTGTTTTACCTTCCACTGCCTTCTCAATGCCACGATGAGTATAAAAAAGCTTGGCATCTAACTGCAACATGGCCTCACCAGCCTGACTAAAACGGAAATGTCCTGGCTCAATAATGCCTGCATGTATAGGGCCTACAGGCACTTCATACAGACCTTCGCCTGCAGAAGTAAGCATCTCATATTCTTTCTTACCCCTAACTTGATAGTTAACAGGATATTTTTTCAATAAGGGATGAAAATCTTCAGGAAAGCTTTCGTGCAATACCAAGGGCCGCAAATCAGGATGTTCACGCGGAATAAAGCCAAACATATCATGCAGCTCCCTTTCATACCAGGCTGCAGCAGGCAGAATAGGCGTTAAGGAAGGATAGCTTAAATCTCCATCTGCCGGAAACTCTGCCTTTAAAATATCCATATCTCTTTTTTCAACATTATAAAATAAACAATAAACGGCCAGTCCGCCGTCATGTAAGGTTTCATCCGCGCCAAACATGGCAGTAAGAGGATTTTTCCCCGCAGCACTGAAAATATTGGCAGCGCCACGCAAATTTTCCGGTTGTACCTGCAGCACGTTATCACCTTCCTATTATTAAAACTGCATGATTTAAAAGATTATTAATCCAGGGAATATTTTCAAATCCGGCACCGACAAAACAGGTAAGCAATAATAAAATCGCCAATACCGGTGTATCAAGTTTATCCAGCAAATCCCCTAAAGACGGACGTCGCGGCTGATCACACAGCATACGCATGCCATGATATAAAATACCAATCAATACGCCTGCTAAAAGAATAATCAGCAGACTTCCTGCTATCCAGTGTTCTTCTTTAAAAAGAGCTGTCAGAATATAGAATTTACTGAAGAACAGTCCCATCGGAGGCAGACCCAGAATGCCAAGCATACTGATAAGCCACAAAGTAGCCGTATGCGGAACTTCTTTAATCATGCCATGAATACGCATCAGATTCCTGGTCTGATACTCCTGAATGATAGTACCAGCAATATAGAACAATACGAATTTAATCAGCGCATGGCTATACATGTGCAGCATTACAGCTTTCAGAGAAAAAGCTGTAAATACACCGACACCAGCTACCATGATGCCGATATTCTCCATGGAGGAATATGCTAAAATACGCTTCACATCACGCTGTACGACTACAAAAGGAACCGCTACAGCTACAGTAAGCACGGCAAAGAACAAAAGCATGCCGCTCATCATCTCCACGCCGGCAGTAGGCAATAAAATTACCAAATTACGCAGTAATACATATAATGCACAGCTGCACAGAGCGCCGGAAAGCATGCCGCTGGTCAACGACGGAGCCTCTGCATAGGCATCGGGCAGCCAAGTATGCATAGGGGCCATACCAACCTTGGTACCGTAGCCAATCAATATAAACAGCAGCGCCATCTTGGTTAAAGAAGGATCAAGTACAGCCGCATGTTCATAAAGATACAGCCAGCTAAGCGGATTATCGTTCCCCAAAGCGTCAATTTGGGCATAATAGAGAATCAAGGTTCCCAAAAGCGCCAGGCAGATACCGACTGTACATACCATAATGTATTTCCAGGTTGCTTCCAGCGCACTACGGGTAAATTTAAAGGAGATAAGGAGTGCAGAAATCAATGTGGTAGCTTCTATGGCAACCCACATCAAACCCAAATTCTTAACCAATAAAACAATGAACATAGTCCAGACAAACATCTGCATCAAAGCAAAATATCTGCCTGTCTGCAGCTGTTCATTTTTCAGCACACCGCTTTTTTCCTCGCGCACCAGATAGGAACGCGCCGTCCAGGTAGCCGCCATATAAAGCGTCGTGATAATTATCAATACCCAGCAATTTAGCGCATCCAAGTAAAAATATTCGCTGTTAAAGGGCTGAGCTGGATTAAAATTATATAACAACTGGCAGACTAAGGTGCCTACTCCGATAGCCGTAATCCTATGCAGCCAATGTAAAGACGTATTAGTAAAACGTCCGCTGAGCGCGAAAGCTGCGCATAAAGGCGGAAGACATAACAGTGCATAAATAATTTCCAGCATCTTCTCACCCTTTCAGCTTTCTCAGAACATTAGTATCTGTCGTTTTAAAAGACAGACGCAGACGCGAAGTAAGAATTACCAGGATAACTACAGCAATCAATACATCCAGGAAGATCCCTAATTCAATAATCAGCGGCAATCCCTCGGTCATAATAAGGCCAAGCAGATATATACCGTTTTCCATGGTAATCAAACCAATCATCTGCATAATTGCACGGCTGCGCATAACAATAAGCGTCAATCCTGTCATAATCATAAAGATGGATGAAGCTACAATATCGCGTCCCTGTGCACCGGGCAGCAGGCTGTCCAGCACTACATAGCTTAAAGCCAGAAAGCCGGCCGCCGCTGCCGTAGAATAATTGACATTGATATCGCTGGCAATTTCTTTTTCATCACTAAGCTTATGCACAACCTTCAAAATGGCATACGGAATAAAGATTACCTTAACTGCAATAGTGAGCACACCCGGTAAAAATGCATGCAGCCCACCGCCGTGGCTCATACCGACAGCAAGGCACGCTGCCGCAATCAATGCCGATTGAATACTAAGACAAAAAATGCCACGCTTCAAATCCATAATACGCGTTTGCAGAAAGACGATAAACATAAGTGTAACTACTAAAAATTCCACAATTTACCCTCCTTACTGTGCGGCAATAGCCAGCAGGAGCATAATGCCTGCGGCAGCCAGATATACACGTACTTTGAATAAACGCATCTTGTTATTTAATGTTTCTACTACTGCAACCAATGCCGCAGAACCGAGAACCTTAAATACAACAGGTACGTTAAGCGGCAGATACAGCAATGAAAATAAAACCAAAAAAATAAGTAGTTTGAGCTGACTTGCCCAATGTATTAACGCCAAAAGTCGTCCGGAATATTCCAAAGTCATACATTCATGAATCATAGTCAATTCCAGATGCGTATCCGGATTATCCACCGGTATACGGCTATTTTCTGCCAGCAAGACTAAAAAGAAAGCAATACAGGTCAAGACACCGGCTACCGTCAGATTAACCTCTCCGGGGTCCAAAGACATACCGCCCAAGAAAGTACTGCCGGTATGCAGCACATTAGACAATATTGCCAGCATAATTACAGGCTCAACAAAAGCAGCAACATATATTTCCCTGCTGCCGCCCATACCGCCAAAAGCAGTAGCCGCATCCAACGAAGAAAGCGTCATCAAGAAACGACCTAATGCCATAATGTAGACAAAAACAAATACATCACCAAAAGTTACCGTTCTGCCGAAAAAATTCGGCAGCATGCAGGCTGCAGCTATGGTAGAAGCAAAATATACGCACGGCGCCGCCAAGAAGATAATACTCGTATACGGAGTAACAAAGGTAGGTTTACGCCACCATTTATATAAATCAAAATATTCCTGCAGGATACTGGAGCCAATCCTGTTCTGCAGCAGTGCTTTCAGCTTTTTGATAATTCCGGCAATCAGCGGAGCTACCAATAACAATACCAAAGCCTGCAACAGACTGTACCCTAAACCTTGATAGTCTGTCATCATTTATATATTGCCCCCCAAATCAGCACGGCGATCATCGCAGCCATAACATAACTAACATATAGTCTTACACTTCCCTGCTGCAAACGACGCAGAAAAGCAGAAGAAACAACAAAATATTTCTGCAGCGGCAGATACAGCTTCTGAGTAATCATATCAGGAATTTCCAGTTTATAAGATAATAAACGACCAAAATAAGGATGATCCTTGCGGACATAGGAAACCTCGCGTTTGGGTTTTAAAAGATAATCAAAAGCCCTGCGTAGCGGCTTGGAAAAACCTGTAGCAGAGTATTGCTGTCTTGCCGTAGGCACAGTACCGCAGTTCCATGTTACATCGCTGGTAACATATGCCTTTTTTGCCATAGTGACAGCTATGACAAAGCATGCTCCTGTTAAAACCACTACCAAGGCTAAAACTGTACCATAAGCCTGCAGCAATTCACCGCCGCTTTGCAGCACATCGGCAATACCTGGCATATAAACCGAGGTATCAACAGTAAGCACGCCGCTTAATACATTTAACAGCGGCGCCGGATAAATTCCCAGTACAAAAATCAATACAGTACTTATTCCCATAGCCAGCAGCATAAATCCATCAGATTCATGAGCCTGTTCAGCTATTTGGCTGCGTGCTCTGCCAAGGAATGCTATACCGAAAAAGCGTACAAAGCAGCCTAATGCAAGCGCACCAGTTAAACCAAGTAAAACAAAGGCTAAAGAACACCACAAACGTATATCCTGTTCATAACCATTGTAAGCCAAAGTGATAAAGCTCTGCAGCGTCATCCATTCACCTATAAAGCCACTGGTAAGAGGCAGCGCTGACAAAGCCATACAGCCAGCAAAACAGAAGGCAGCTGTGTAAGGAAGCTTACGCAGAAGGCCACCAAAGAGCTCCAGATTCTTGCTTCCGGTAGCGTGCATAATGCTGCCGGCACTCATAAACATGAGCACTTTGATAACCGAATGATTATAGCAATGCACTAATGCCGCCATAAAGCCAATCGTTCCCCAGCCTTCGCCAGCAGTAACCTCTAACAGCATACCACAACCAAAAGCAGCAAAGATAATGCCCATATTTTCAACTGAAGAATAAGCCAGTATACGCTTGATATCTGTTTCCATCTGAGCATAAAGTACGCCCAAGAAAGCTGAAATCAGTCCTGCCAGCATAATAACGATGCACCACCAATAGTTCCAGCCAGGCAGAAAAGAAAAGACAAAACGACCAAAGCCATATAAAGCTATTTTCAGCATAACACCGCTCATCAAGGCCGATACATGACTTGGAGCTGCGGGATGCGCTTTAGGAAGCCATACATGCAAAGGTACGAGGCCTGCTTTCAAAGCAAAACCAATAAAAGCCGCTAAAAACACAATACCGCTCATACCGTCAGACAGAGTATTCTTAGCCATATCAGTAAAAGCAAAAGATTTACTGTAAGTACCTGTCAGCAAAAAAGCAATCATAATAGCCGCAGTCCCGATATGCGTCATAACCAGATACTGATAAGCCGCATTCCAGGTTACACGTTTTTCTGCTTCATGATTGACAAGCAGGAATGAAGCAACAGCCATAATCTCCCAGAACAAGAGAAAGCTAAAGGCATCTCCAGCCAACACTACAAATACCATGGAGCCTAAGAAAAGATTCCATAAAGAACCTAACATTCTGAGTCTTTTACCCAAATAACTAAGGGCATAACCAAGAGCATAGATACTGGTAATGGTTCCGGCGCAACCAGTCAACAATAAAAAGGCAGCACTCCATTTATCACATGCAAGCGAATAGGACCCCCATTGTACAGTCGGTATAAGCAAGATATCCAATAAGACAAGTCCAGCATTATATGTTACTAAAGCGCTGCCTGCGATAGCAGCCAAGCATGCCGCATAATGAGCTGTCTTCTGCCATTTATGCGGGAAAAGCAGCGTAAGTATGCCTGCGCCATAACAAGCCGCAGCCATAAAGAATAAATTCATCCTCATCACCTATAAATTTATTTGTTCACAAATATGACATATTTATTATTATAACATTTTTAGAAATTTATGCCAATCAAGAAAATCTTTTTACCGAAATTTTACGATAATAAAAAAGACAGCTTGCGCTGTCTTTTTTATTATAAAACCTGTTTGTTATTATTGAGCAATCTGTAAATATTTCTGATACATTTCATGGTCTTCCTGCATCATCTTATCACAATCTTCACCGATAATTACAGTAGGATCAATACCCTGTTTCATGAAATATTCTTTGAATTCCTTGGAATCACATACTTCTTTGGCAGCAGCACGCAACACTTCCAATTTTTCTTTTGGAGTATCTTTAGGAGCCACCAACGCTGCCCAAGCACGAATAGTCATATCATGGCCCAATTCCTTAAAGGTAGGTGCATCAGGATAAATCTGAGAACGGGAATCAGCCATAATAGCCAAAATTTTCAGATTACCTGCATCAACCTGGCTTTTAAATACGGACGGATCAGCTAAGGTTGCATCAATATGTTTGCCAGCCAAAGCAGCTGCAATATCAGCAGAGCCTTTCGGATAAGGAACATGTTTCAGCTGCACACCAAACTCATCTTCAAATGATAAAGCGGCAATATGCCAGATAGCCCCGATACCGGAATTACCCATCTGTACTTTACCAGGATTTGCTTTAGCGTAAGCAACAAATTCGTCCAGACTGTTGTAAGGAGCTTCCGCCGGAACAATCAAAGCTGCCGGAGCAGCAATCGGTGCACAGATAGAAGCATAATCTTTGTAAGTATTCTTGCATTTGCCCTGATGCGGAAACATTGCCAGCTCTACAGTTACCATACCCAGGGTATGCCCATCAGGTTTAGCATTAGCCAATTCAACCATACCGGTTACACCGCCGCCATCCGGTTTATTTACAGGAACAAACTTGCTGCCAGGCAGTTCTTTTTGCAGCATTTGTACCAAGCCTCTGGCAGAAACATCAGTACCGCCACCAGGTGCTTTAGGAATGATGACAGTAATATCGCCATCAGCAGGATAAGCAGCTTTTTTGCTGTCGCCGCCGCAACCGGCAATCATCATAGCCATCATTAGCAACGATACCAGTACAAATAAAATCTTTTTCATTATACATGCCACTCCTCTATAAAAATTTTTACAACAACCTTTTACAACTCTTCTTTATTTAGGCGGCAGTATACAATATTCTTACGCTGCCAGGTATAAGTGATATCTAAACCATCTTTGTCAGCAATCACAGCAGGATAGGAAAACTCCCCTGTTTCTGTTTCCAAATCAAGTATTTTTTCCCAGCTGGCACCGTTATCATCTGACCTAAAAAGGCTTAAGGGTGAACGCATGCCCCAATTACCCTGAACAGGATTGCAAACCAAATATAAAAACTTATTGAAAGGAACTTTAACAAGGTCTATACCGCTGTTATTATTAGGTAGCTGCGTTGGATAAGCTTCCTTCCAGGTATTACCATTATCAGCTGAATCACTGCGATAGATATAACCTTCACTACTGCGCATCAGTATATGTACCTGCCCAGGAGTACTTTCCCAAATAGTTGGCTGAATAACTCCACGACCATAAAAAGACTGCTGACTGACAGCTATATTGCTTTCGGCAGTTTTCTCACCATCCTGATATAATAAGCCTGCAATACCAATCGGCAAAGACTTCTTCCAGGTCTTACCGCCATCATCACTATAATCTGCGAATGATGTCCATAGGCCCCGTTCAATCGAACCACCGGCAATAATCCTGCCGTTTGCCAGAACAATAGGCTTATTGCGTACAGGCCCTCGCCCGCCGCTGACATCACCAGCAACCAGCTCCGAGGGATTGCTCCAATTCTTGCCGCCGTCAGCAGATTCCATAACCAGTGTTTTCCAGTCAGAAATTTTCTGCCCCTCTTTGAAGAACAGTAAAATTTTATCTTTGATTGAAAACAATACCGGATTCCAGTTAGCTTCTGCACTATCAGCCAGTTTATGCGGACTGCTCCAGCATTCATTATCCCTGCTGCTGCACCATATGGCAACATCATCGGAACCTTCCTTGTATCCTCCAAACCAGCAACACAATAATTTATCTTCTGACACTCTTATAAGTGTAGATGCATGACAAAAATCAGTTGGCAAAATTTTAATAATAAATTCTTTCTGCATTAACAGCACCATATTACATAAATTTTACATTTTACATTTTATATATTGTATCATATTTATTCATAAGCGTAAACTATTAAACACTATTCTATAAAAAATAAACAGCCCACAAATATGTGAGCTGTTATTACACTATTATAAAAATTATTTAGCTTCTTCCTGCTGCTGGGCTTGAACAGGCACCAGTGCAAAATCTGACATTAACGGTTTTCTGCCGGTAGTATCAAAAACAAATACCAGCTGAGCAAGATTTTCTTTACTGAAAGAACCAAGATAAATCACACGATCAGCCTTATCAAATCTCTGGAGGACAGCAAATTTAGCCTCTTTATTCTTACCAAATTTTTCCTTTACCTGTTTTAACAGTTCTGCATATTTTTCTGCCGTAAAGTTTTCTTTTAATGCAGGAGTAAAATTAGCAGCTACAGTTTCATAGGTAACAGTCGTATCATTCAATCCTTTAATAAAAAGGTCAGCCGCAGCTTCTTCTTTGGCAAAGTCATTAGCAGCTCCTGCAGCCATAGCTACAGAACTGATAAGCAAAGAAAACAATAAACCCATCAATACTAATATTTTTTTCATGTTATTTACACCTCTCTTAATAAATTATAATTTTATTATATCCTGTCATTAAAATCTTTACAAGCAATAACACAAATAAAAAAGGCTTGCCTTAAGGCAAGCCTGAAAAATCTTATTTGCGGATACCGAGTTTGGCAATGATTGCACGATAACGTTCAATATCTTTTTCCATCAGGTAGTTCAAAAGACCACGACGTTTACCTACCATTTTCAACAGGCCACGACGGGAATGATGATCTTTTTTATGTTCTTTCAGATGTTCGGTCAAATATTTGATGCGTTCGGTCAGAACTGCAATTTGTACTTCCGGGGAACCGGTGTCGCCTTCATGACGAGCATTGTCAAGAATAATGGATTGTTTGGTTTCGCTGGTTAACATTTAAAAATTCCTCCTAAAATTTACAATTCCCAAAGCATAGCAGCCGTCGGAGTTGCGCACTTCCAAGCTTTGGTTCAAATACTATAACAGTATACCATAACAGCAAACCGTAAAGCAAGTAATTTGTTATATTTTTTACAATATATACTTAAAGAGCAAAAAATTTTCTGCACTCCATACTATCCGCTAACAGCTGCTTCTGCAGCTCTTCCACAGAGGAAAATTTCTGCTCGGCGCGGATAAACTGATGAAATTCTACTGACAAATGGCAACCGTAAATGACATCTTTAAAATCAAAAATATGTGTTTCCAATCTTGCAGATACCAAATCGCCAAAAGTTGGATTCATCCCTATATTAGCCATGCCATAATAAAGGGTTCCTCCCACTGTCACACGCACCGCATAGACGCCGGTACGGGGTACAGCCTCCTGTACCGCATCAAGTTCAATATTCGCTGTTGGAAAATTAAGCAGTCGACCGCGCTGGAATCCTTTTTTTACGACTCCTGCCAGCACATACGGACGTCCCAACATCCTGTTAGCGTCTGTTATATTACCTGAGCTTATTAACTTACGTATTTCCGTGCTGCTTATGATAATTCCGTTTTCACTGACAAGCGGCCGGACAATCAGCTTAAATCCTTGTTCTGCAGCAAAATTCTTTAAAGTTGCAATATTACCTGTCCCATGCCAGCCAAAATTAAAATTTTCCCCTACAGCCAGACAAACAAAATTTAATTTTCGCAGCTGCTGTAAAAACTCATCAGGAGATAATTCAGCCAGCTGTCTGTCAAAAGGTACTTCCAGCAAAAGGTCGACACCCATCTGTTCCAGCAAAGCATATTTTTCTTTACTGCCAATCAACGACACAGGCGCCTCTGACGGCTTAATTAAAGAGAAAGGATGATTGCTGAACGTGAAGACAGCAAGACGGCAATCATGCTCTCGCGCATATTTAGCAGCCGAACTGATAACATCCTGATGTCCCAGATGCAGTCCATCAAAAGTTCCCAAAGCAATAACACATGGGCGCTCGAAACTATGAAAGTTTTTCAGTGAAGTAATAATCTCCATCTTTTATTCCTCTTGCACTATATAATGCGAAAAAACCTTTTCTGCCTGTATTTTTTCCTCACTGCAGCTGCCCACACCTAAAAATTCTTCTGCCGGCCCCATAAGCACATATCTGCCATCTGTTGTACCGGCAACAGTAGTACGTACACCATTAGTAATACGCTCTGCCTGTCTTGCCGTCAACACTAACTTAGGTATATTACTTACAGCTGATAACGGTGCAGCCAGGCATTTCTCCGGCGCAGCAGCAATCTCCTGCAAGGTAAAAGCTTCTTCGATTTTAAAACCTGCAACCCGCGTCCGCAGTAAGAAACTCATCGTACCGCAAGTGCCTAATGCATCAGCAATATCTTCTCCAAGTACGCGTATATATGTTCCTTTAGAACATTCTACTGCTAAAGTCAAAGAATTGTCTCCCTGATGAAGCAATTCTAATTTATATACTTCAATAGGACGTGCTTCTCTTTCTACATTGATACCTTGACGTGCCAAAGCATACAGTTTCTGGCCATCAACTTTTAAAGCAGAATACATAGGCGGAGTCTGCATTATCTTACCGGTAAACTGCTGCATAACTGACAGAATTTTTTCTTTGGATAGCTGCGGCACCGGCATAGTCTTAATAACCGTACCACTGTCATCGCCTGTATCAGTCTGCTGACCTAGGGTAATTTCTACAAGATACTGTTTGCATCCTTCAACAGCAAATTCTAATAATCTGGTTGCACTGCCTATAAACACAGGGAGAACTCCTGCCGCATCAGGGTCAAGAGTTCCTCCGTGTCCAGCCTTTTTGGTTTTCAATACTCGCCGTAAATAAGCAACCACATCATGGGATGTCATTCCCGGTGGTTTTAAAACATTTAAGATACCGTCCATTATAAGGCCTTTCCTATAGCTTCCAAAAGCTGCTTTTTGGCATCTTCCAAAGGTGCATAAATCGTACATCCGGCTGCACGAATATGTCCGCCGCCGCCAAAGCTAAGCGCAATCTGCGCTACATCAGTACGACTGGAACGCATACTTACACGAGTAACATTTTCCTCGACAGCTTTGAACATGATGGCAATATCGACGCCTTCTATATAACGCGGATAAGAAACAAAACTGTCAGTTTGGATATCCTTATCATATAATTCATAGGGAATTGCAATATACGCAACCTTATCATCATAGGCAAAAGTTAAGGATGGCAATACTTTGCTCAAAAGCTCGACAGTTTCACGGGTACGCATATCAAGGTTATCGGAAATAACACTTGGCTGTACACCATAATCAAGCAACACTGCAGCCCGCTGCATGGTCTTACGAGTCGTATTGGAATAGCGGAAAGAGCCGCAGTCTGTAGAAATAGCAGTATACAAACAAAGCGCCGTTGCTTCATCATGCTGCCACTGCATTGCTGCAAACAGATCGCACATAATCTCGCCGGTAGCCGCAGCCTTTGTATCAAGATACAGATAGTCGGCAAATTCCGTATTAGAAATATGATGGTCTATATTCAGGATATACGGCGCCTGCACAACCTCTCCTACAATACCAACACGATCAAAAGAACTTGCATCAATGACAACCAGGATATCAGCCTTTACTGTACTGCCGCATTCCGGACGCTGGCAGCATTCGATACCCGGCAAAAAACCAAACCCCCTGCCAATCTCATCGTCGACAAAGACAGTAACTTCTTTTCCCAGTCGTTTAAGGATATGCATCAGTCCCAACGCTGAGCCTAATGTATCTCCATCGGGACTGACATGACAGCACAAAACAATTTTTTGTGCCTGCAGTAGGAGATTGCCTGTTTCCTGCAGACTGATTTTACTGCTCATTTGTGCCGCCTTCCTCCTGCTTAATCTTGTCAAGGATGCTTTGAATATGAGCACTGTATTCCATAGAAGTATCCTTAACCAAAATCAGGGAGGGAGCGAAACGCAGACGAATGCGTTTCGCTATTTCACTGCGCATAAAGCCCAGTGCTTTATTTAAAGCTTTCCAGGTTTCTTCCTGTTTGTCTTCAGGTCCATACAGGCTTACATAAACCTTAGCTATGCTCATGTCATCTGTCAATTCTACACCTGTAATAGTCACAAACTGAATACGCGGATCTTTGACATCATGCAAAAGCATATTGCTTATTTCATGCTGAATGGCTTCCTGTACTTTTTCAACTCTTAATCTTGCCATAATACACCTGCTTCGGCCTATTCTTCTTTGATTTCTTCCATGTTATAGATTTCAAAGATATCGCCCTCTTTGAGATCACGGAATTTGTCCAGAGTAATACCACATTCGAAGCCTTGAGCAACCTCTTTGACATCGTCTTTGAAGCGGCGCAGAGATTCAATTTCGCCTTCGTGTACAACAATGCCGTCACGTACTACTCTAACCTTAGAGCTGTTGGTAACCTTGCCTTCCAGTACATAGCAGCCTGCAATCAAGAGTTTAGATATGGTAATCAGCTGACGTACTTCCACGCGTCCTTGAATAACTTCTTTGAACTTAGGCGCCAGCATACCTTTGATAGCTGCTTCCACATCGTTGAGAGCATCATAAATTACGCGATAAGTACGTACGTCTACTTTTTCAGTTTCAGAAGCTTTACGGGCATTAGCATCAGGACGTACATTAAAGCCGATAATCAGAGCGTTGGCAGCAGAAGCCAGCATAACGTCGGATTCAGTAATGGAGCCTACACCTGCATGCACTACTACTACTTTTACTTCTTCATTCTTAATTTTCTGCAGAGATGCTTTCAACGCTTCGATAGTACCCTGAACGTCTGCTTTAACAACGATGTTCAGCTCTTTCAGCTCGCCTTCCTGAATACGTTGGAACAAGTCGTCCAAAGAAACTTTGGAGTTAACCTGGATTTCTTCTTCACGTTTCTTAGCGATACGTTTTTCAGCAACGCTGCGGGCAGTCTTTTCATCAGTAGAATCAAGAATATCGCCTGCCTGCGGTACATCGTTGAGGCCCAGTACTTCTACCGGAGTAGACGGCAGCGCTTTTTTAACTTTTTCACCGCGGTCATTGATCATGGCACGTACTTTACCATACGCAGTACCGGCAATAATGGTATCGCCTATATGCAGGGTACCTCTTTGAACAAGAACGGTAGCCACAGGGCCGCGACCTTTATCCAGCTGGGCTTCGATAATAGTGCCATGAGCCGGCAGATTCGGATTTGCTTTCAGTTCCTGCATTTCAGCAACAAGCAAAATCATCTCCAGCAAATCACTGATACCGGTTTTTTGGTGGGCAGATACCGGTACCATAATGGTGTCGCCGCCCCAGTCTTCGGGGATAAGCTCATGTTCTGCCAACTGTTGTTTTACGTGGTCAGGATTAGAGCCGGGACGGTCAATCTTGTTGATAGCAACAATGATGGGCACCTTGGCAGCCTTAGCATGGTTAATCGCTTCGATAGTCTGCGGCATTACACCATCGTCTGCAGCAACAACGAGGATAGCAACGTCAGTAACCTGCGCCCCGCGGGCACGCATTGCGGTAAACGCTTCATGCCCAGGAGTATCCAGGAAAACAATCTGTTTGCCCTGATAATTTACTTTATACGCACCGATGTGCTGGGTGATACCACCGGCTTCACGAGCTGTAACATTAGTTTTTCTGATAGCATCCAGCAAAGAAGTCTTGCCATGGTCAACGTGTCCCATAACCGTAATTACAGGCGGACGCGGCAAACGTTTTGCCGGATCATCTTCTACTTCCGGTACTTCGGTAGGATCTTCGTCCGGAGCCTTCTGACCTACTTCTACACCAAATTCTTCACCAATAAGCTGAGCAGTATCGTAATCAATATCCTGATTGATAGTTACCATTACGCCCAGCATAAACAAAGCTTTAATAACTTCGTTTACTTCGCGTTTAATCAGAGAAGCAAATTCTTTGACATTGATACTTTCACCAATTTCAACATAAGTCGGCTTCGGTACCTCTATAACCGGCTGCTGTACCTTCGGAGCATTGTTTGCCGGACGTTTGCGATTCATTTGATGTCCGGCGCTGCGGTTAGGCCTGCTTTCCTTAGTCGCATAGGAGCCTTTAATCTGCGGCTTATCTTTGCGGTTGTTCTTATTATTGAAATTATTATTTCTGTTGTTTCTGTTATCAGAAGCACCATTGTTGAAATTAGGACGGTTATGCTGCGCAGTCCCTTGTGCACTACGGTTATCGTTGTTGCGGGCAGGCTGGTTTTTTGGCGCATTATTGCCAAAACGCTGCTGACGGTTATGCGCATCCTGATTTTTGCGGTTATCAGTGTGTGCCGCCTGACCGCTGCGGTTTTGCTGTGCATTTTGATTATTACGGTTATTATTGTTATTACGCTGCTGCATCTTGCCCTCATTGCTGCGAGTATTTTGATTATGCTGCGGAGCATTTTTATTCATACCGTTCTGTTCCGGTTTCTTAACCTGCTGTTTTGGCACATTTACAGGCTGCTCTTTTTTTACAGCTTCCTTTTTTACAGGAGCAGGCGGTTTCTTGCTGTACGCTTTATCAATAATAACTAAATCGGAATCATCTACTGCGCTAAAATTACTTTTTTCAATATTGTGGCGTTTTAAAAGATCCAAAACTTCATTCGTGGACTTGCCATATTCTTTGGCAACTTCATATATTCTCTTCTTACCCATTCATCCACCTCCAAATCAGATCTTATGGGATTATTTTTTTATCATATTTACAAAGTTTCTGTCTGTAACTGCAACGGCAGTTCTCTTGGCTTTACCGATTGCCGCACCAAGTTCATCACGGTTTAACAACTCTATAACCGGTATTCCCGCCATTTCAGCCAGATAATACATATCTTTTTTCGAATTCGGCGCTGCGTCTGCCGCTACCAGCAAAAGCTTTGCTTTACCGGATTTTACAGCAATACGCACCGCTACATCACCGGAGGCCAGTTTACCGGCCTTTTGCGCCAGTCCCAGAGCAAAGGCAATATTATTGTTGCCCATGTTCAAAATCCTCCAGCAGCTTTTCATATACTTCGTCGCTTATGGCTTTTTCCAAAGCACGCTCCAAGCGTTTTTCCTTTACCGCCTTGGTAATGCAGTCTTTATCAGGGCAAACATAAGCGCCGCGTCCGTTCTTCTTGCCTGTCAAATCAAGGCTTATCTCACCTTCAGGAGAACGGACAATACGCAGCAGCGACTTTTTGTCTTTCATCTCGTTGCAGCCAACACATTTCCTCTGGGGAATTTTCTTAGTCCTGATCATAATCTACCTGCTCCGTATCTGCTTCAGCGGCAGCCTGCGATTCACTCTTAATGTCTATTTTCCAACCGGTCAGCTTAGCAGCCAGACGCGCGTTCTGACCTTCCTTACCGATAGCCAGAGACAACTGGTAGTCAGGTACCACTACACGGCAGATTTTTTCATTTTCATCCACCTGAGTGCTGACAACCTTAGCCGGGCTGAGAGCATTAGCAACGTACTGTGCCGGATCTTCACTGTATTTAACAATATCAATTTTTTCACCGCGCAGCTCGTTGACAATAGTCTGTACGCGCATACCTTTATGGCCTACGCAGGCACCTACCGGGTCAATATTATCGTCCTGGGTATAAACGGAAATTTTGGAACGCATGCCAGGCTCTCTGGCAACAGATTTAATTTCCACTACGCCGTCATGAATTTCAGGCACTTCCAGCTCAAACAATCTTTTCAAAAGTCCCGGATGAGTACGGGAAACCATGATCTGAGGTCCTTTGCTGGTGCGCTTAACCTCAATGATATAGGTTTTCATACGTTCATGATATTGATAAACTTCACCGGGAATCTGCTCGGTAGCAGCAAGTACCGCTTCTACCTTACCCAGGTCGATATATACGTTTTTGTTTTCAATACGTTGTACTACGCCGGTAACAATATCGTTTTCCCGGCTGGAAAAACGCTCGTAAACCATGCCGCGTTCAGCTTCACGAATACGCTGTACAACAACCTGTTTTGCATTTTGTGCAGCAATACGGCCAAAGTTTTTAGGAGTTACCTCTGTTTCAACAATATCTCCCACTTCATAGCGGCTGTCGATTTCATGGGCATCAGCCAGAGAAATCTCATTAGCTTCTTCTGTTTCCCCTTCAACAACCTCGCGCTGAGCATATACATGGATTTCTCCGCTCAGTTTATTCATATCTACTCTTACATTTTGGACGGAGCCAAAATTCTTTTTGTAAGCAGTTACCAAAGCTTCTTCCACAGCCTGGAACAGAAGTTCAGGTTCAATACCTTTCTCCTTTCCCAATTCTTGTATTGCTAAGATAAAATCTGCATTCAATTAATACGCCTCCTAAATATTTTAAAAATCAATATGCGGTCTGATATTTGCTATCAGTTTACGTTCTATCTTGACCGGATTCTTGAATTCCCTGCCCTTGATAATTTTTCTTACTTCCACAAATTCATCATCATGTCCAACCAGGACTGCCACTAAAAGTTTCATATTCTCCCAAGGAGCATAGAAAGAAATATCTACCTTGGTACCATAAGCATCGACAAAATCCTTATCCTTTTTCAACGGACGGTCGATCCCCGGAGAGGAAACCTCCAGAAAATATTTATCCTGAATAGGGTCTTTTTCATCCAGCACAGCAGTAAGCTTTTCACTTACCAGCTGACAGTCGTCAATTTCCACTCCGTCAGGCTTGTCGATAAAAATACGCAGATACCAGTCTTTTTCACGAACATACTCCACATCGACCAGCGTAATGTCCGTATCCTTGAGAATAGGCTCCATCAATTCTGTAATCAGTGTTTCTATTTCTCTTGCCTGCATCTTTATCACCTCCACGATATTAAATTGTATTTTTGCTTCAATAAGCGGAAAGAGCGGGTATTGAACCCACTCTTTCAAAATAACAGTTATATTTTCTGATAATATTATAACATTATCCTGCGCCTATGGCAAGCCTTTACTACTATATACGCTGCTTTTCCGGTTTTATAAATACATATTTTCCGCTGTCTGAAAGCGCCTGGCAAAATTTATAGCCGTAACCGTTAAAGTATTTTACGTCGCTGACAGCAGTGATATTTTCTTCCGCACACCAGCGTACCATATAGCCGCGCGCCATCTTAGCCTCCGTAGCCTTCACCTTATATTTGGCTTCCGTCCCCACAGCAAAAATACAGCTAACAAACTCCAC
The DNA here is from genome assembly GCA_900545025.1 of uncultured Phascolarctobacterium sp. Classification (GTDB taxonomy): domain Bacteria; phylum Bacillota; class Negativicutes; order Acidaminococcales; family Acidaminococcaceae; genus URXU01. The sequence continues at coordinate 51,637 of UQXH01000001.1, read as the reverse complement.
ATCTTCTTCAAGATAAGGCTCCACTGCCTTACTGTATTCTTTAGAGGCCAGATTTAATATTACCTTGTCTTCACAGGTAAGTGCTTTATACAAGCTCTCACCCCAAAAAGCATACAAATCAGCAAACCCATCACAGCTCAATTTTGCCTGCATTTCTAACCTATATGGCACAACACCGTCGTCAGCACGTAAAATCCCATAAAAGCCTGAAAGAATGCGTAAATGTTCGCATACATATTCCCATGAAGCAGTATCAAATACCCGCGGCCCCATATGCGTATACTGCAAACCATCATAAGCTAATACTGCCGGTGTCATGCCTTGCTGCAGCTTCATATCCTGAATCCGTGCATAATTCTGCTGCGCCAATTTATCATTGCATTGCCACAAATGCTGCAGCTGCTTATAATCCATCTGCCGCATTACAGCAAGTAACTTTTTCGTACGCTGTAAAAACACCGGAGTTCTGCAGGCAGCAGCTTCTTCATCCACTCGCATCTGCTTAGCAGGAGAAATTATAATCTTCATCTTAACCTCTCAAACTGATTATTTTACATCTTTATAACAAATCCCTTGATATTTTAAATAAGTTTAACATAACTGCAAAGGATTTTTCTACTTCAAAATAAAACTTATAGTTATAGCTTAATAAGGAGGCTTTGTACCGTGAGTAAAAAGACTTTGATACCAAACATACTGCTTAATAATCTTTCTGACGCAGCCTGCCACCGATGCGATAAGCGCAGCATCGGCTGTCATGCTCGCTGCAGCGAATACAAAAAGTGGTACTTTACCCATAAAATCATTACCTTACTGCAGCAGTCACAAATTCAAACCAACCGTAAAATATCCATGCCTAAAAAATATTATATTACAACATTTAAAAACAATAAAATATCCTTATCTTTTTAAACTACAGACAAAAAGAGTACCGCAATAAGCCGGTACTCTTTTCTTATAATCTTATTCTATTTCTTCAAACATTTCGCTGCCCATTTTACAAACAGGACAGGTATAACCTTCCGGCAGACTGTCGCCTTCGTAAATATAACCGCATACCTTACAGCGATATTTTTTAGCTGCGGCTGCGTTTTTTTCTGCAGCAGGAGCTATATAGTGACCTCCTAAATCAGCGCTTCTATCCTGATACATAGTATGCAGCATTTGTTCAGCCAATTCGCTCAGCGGCTCACCGTAAAATTCTTCATATACCTTTTGGATTTGCGGATTCAGATGGCTGCTGCGTATTGCTACACTGTTATCACGTGCGTACAAGCCCTGGATACGTTTTTCTCTCAATGTATCCCCCTTGTACTCTCTGTCTTTCGGCTGTCCGCCGCCACCAATGCAGCCGCCGGGACAGGTCATAACTTCTACAAAATCATACTGTACTTCACCGCTTCTGATTTCTTCTACCAGCTTGCGCGCATTTGCAGTGCCATATACAACAGCAACTTTCAGCCTTTTGCCGGCAATAGTTAATTCAGCTTCACGAATGCCCTGCATGCCGCGAACAGCCTCAAGCTGCAGCAAATCAGCCGGAACATCTTCTTTGGTGATGAACGCATATGCGCTGCGTACGGCAGCTTCCATAACGCCGCCGGTATTGCCGAAAATAATGCCGGCACCACTGCCCAGCCCCATGAAATCATCAAAGGATGCATCTTCCAAAGCAGCAAAATCAATTTTTTCGTCTTTGGCCAGCATGGCCAACTCACGGGTAGTAATAACAAAATCCATATCGCGCATAGTTGCATCGCCATGATATTTACCGGCAGCGCACATTTCCTCTCTGCGAATTTCAAATTTTTTCGCAGTACAGGGAGTAAGCGCTACATTGACAATTTTTTTCGGGTCAAGGCCCATCTTTTGGGCAAAATAGGTCTTAATAGTCGGTCCCTGCATACCAATAGGACTTTTAGCTGTTGATAAATGCTCCAGCATATCGGGATAATATGTCTCCATAAATTTAACCCAGGCAGGGCAGCAGCTGGTAAACTGCGGCAGTTTCTTATCTTCATGCTGCAAACGTTCAACCAATTCGCTTGCTTCTTCCATAATAGTCAGATCGGCGGCAAAATTGGTATCAAGCACATAATCAACGCCCAACTTTTTCAGCAAGGCTACCATCTTACCCTCCACAAAACTGCCGTCAGCCATACCAAATTCTTCGCCTAATGCAATGCGCACGGACGGAGAAGTGCTGACAATGACAATTTTGTCAGAATCTCTTAAAGCTTCTGCTACCTGGTAGATTTCAAATTTTTCTGTAATAGAATCAACCGGACAAACATTGGCACACTGCCCGCAGTTAATGCAGACAGGAATATCGTTGGTAAACTGCAAATCATAAGTACCGCATACACCTATTTCATTAGTACAAACAGTTTTGCAGGCACCGCATTTAATACACTTAAATTCCAATCTCTGCACAGACGGATTATCCGGCTCAATAGCTACACGGATATCAGTAAATTGATGCTTGGACATAAATATCCCTCCTGTATTATATACCTTGACAACTACATTATAGGCTATTTATTAAAAGAGTGCAACAAAAAACTGTTTTCCGTTAAAAGTTTATTTTCTTTTTATATAAAAAAACACCGAGATTTTTCATCTCGGTGTTTTCATTATCCAAACAAATCTATCTGATTAGTTTCCGGTAAATCGTCAAGCGCTCCCATTTCAGCAAGACGCTCAATTACCGTCTTACTTATCTGCGCCCGCATACGCAAATCCTCTTGCGAAATAAACGGATTATTTCTGTCACGGACTTTAGCAATACTCAGTGCAGCGCTTGTACCTACACCACTCAATGCAGCCAGCGGAGGACGAATACCTTTTTCTGTCACAGTAAACTTAACAGGATCAGAAGCATAAATATCTATCTTATCAAACTCCAGGCCACGTTCCAGCATTTCATTAGCTAATTCCAGATAAGTTGCTGCAACTTTATCCTGCGTAGTCGCCTGATTACCCTGATGATAAACGTTTTTCAAAAAGTCTTTGATAAAAGCTTTACCTTTAACGATATACGCAGTATCAAATTCAGGTGCACGTACCGTAAAATAAGCAGCGTAAAATTCACGCGGATAATGTACCTTGCAATAAGCAATACGATATGCCATCAATACATACGCCACAGCATGAGCCTTAGGGAACAAATACTGTACTTTTTCACAGGATTTGATGTACCAGTCCGGTACGCCTGCTCCCTTCATAGCTTCAAGCATAGCCGGCTCAAGACCTTTTTTAGCTGCCTTACCTTTACGTACATGCTCCATAATCTTAAAAGCCATACTCGGCTCAACGCCTTTGGCAATAAGACTGGTCATTACGTCATCACGTGTAGAAATGGTTTCTTCTACCGGCTTACCTTCCTTAAGCAAATCCTGCGCATTATTCAGCCATACATCAGTACCATGAGAATAACCGGATACACGTACTACATCACTGAAATTTTTCGGCTGTACATCATTAATCATGGTACGAACAAAGTTAGTACCACATTCCGGTATGCCGAATGTACCTACATCACTGAAAATCTGTTCCGGTGTTACGCCTAAGGATGAAGTATTCTGGAACAGACGCATGGTTTCCTCATCACCTACGGGAATTTCTTTAGGCGGGATAGCTGTCAGCTCTTCCAGCATCTTAATAACGGTAGGATCATCGTGCCCCAGTATATCCAGCTTGACCAAACGGTCGTTAATGCTGTGATAATCAAAGTGTGTGGTTATCGTAGAAGAATCCTTCTCATCAGCAGGCCTGTTCATAGGCGAGATATAATGAATATCCATATTACGCGGCACAACCATAATACCGCCAGGATGCTGGCCTGTTGTACGCTTGATGCCGGCAAAACCTTCTACCAGTGAGGCAATATAGGCTGGATGCACATGCTTATTCTTGCTTTCATAAAACTTGCGTACATATCCCTGCGCTGTTTTAATAGCAATGGTGGAAATAGTTCCGGCACGGCAAACATTATCCCTGCCAAACAGCTCTTCCGTATATTTATGGGCAGTAGGCTGATAATCACCCGAGAAATTAAGGTCGATATCAGGCACCTTATCGCCATGGAAGCCCATGAATACAGCAAATGGTATATCATGTCCGTCACGCAGCATCGGTGTACCACATTCAGGACAATTTTTCTCCGGCAAATCAAAGCCCGACGCATATTCTTCGTTAAGGAAAAACTCGCTGTGACGGCATTTAGGACACCTGTAGTGAGGCTTCAGCGGATTAACCTCGGTAATATCGATCATCGTCGCGACAAAAGAAGAACCTACGCTGCCCCTGGAACCTACCAGATAGCCATCATCAAGCGATTTTTTTACCAATTTGTGAGCAATGTAATACAATACTGAGAAGCCGTGGTTGATGATAGAATCCAACTCCATTTTCAGCCTGTCAGCCACAATAGCCGGCAAAGTATCACCATACCACTCATGAGCCCGCTGATAAGACATTTCCTTGATTGCCTTTTCTGCTCCTGGAATAAACGGTGAATAAAGCTGGTCTCTGTCAGGTACCGGTTTGATTTTTTCAATCATCTCGGCAATCTTGTTGGTATTGGTAACGCATACTTCATAGGCAATATCTTTACCTAAATAAGCAAATTCAGCTAACATTTCTTCCGTAGTACGATAGTAAAGAGGTGGCTGCTCTTCTGCGTCTTTGTAATTTTGTCCAGCCTGCAGAATAGCGCGCAGCGTTGCATCCTCAGGATTCAAAAAATGCACATCGCAGGTGGCGACAGTCAGCTTACCCATCTTCTTGCCCAGCTCATAAATACGTTTGTTATAGTTTTCAATATCTTTAACGGTACAGCGGTTTTCACGTACTAAGAACATGTTATTGCCAGTGGGCTGGATTTCCAGATAATCATAAAAAGCTGCTATCTCTTCGAGCTCCTCATCAGACGCGCCGCTGAGCAAAGCACGGTACAGTTCGCCCGCTTCACAGGCTGATCCTAAGAGTAATCCCTCCCGATGCTCCTCAATAATCTGCCTTGGCAGCAAAGGCCTTTTATGCAGATAACGCAGATGGCTTATAGTGACCAATTTGTACAGATTACGCAGACCAGTTTCATTCTTAGCCAGGATAATAATATGGTAACTGGGGATCTTAGGTACACGGCCCTTTTTAATGGTATCTGTCGGCTCGCGATCTAAGTCCCCCACTTTGAGTTTATGGTCACTAACAAGATAGCCCTCCATGCCAAAGATAAGCTTTAAATCGCTGCCTTCGGCAGCATCAAAACAAAATGGAAACGCCTGTACTACGCCATGGTCAGTAATTGCCAGCGCTTTATGGCCCCATTTGACAGCTTTATGTACAAGGTCCTCCATAGAAGTCAGGCCATCCATCTTACTCATCTTAGTATGACAGTGCAGCTCGACGCGTTTTGTTTCCGCATTGTCCATGCGCTCTTCTGCATCTGTTTTCATAATTCCCTGCGGCGTCATAACCATTTCATCGAACATGAATCGATCCGGCGCCACATTTCCCATGATACGCAGTCTCATACCCGGCTTCAGCAAATTCTTAAACTGATTGCATTCAGCTCTGGCATCACCGCCATCATCCTTACCGCCGAAGAACATTTTTACATAGATGCCATTTGTATCGTCACTGACATTAAAAGTAAGGGCTATCTTACCCGTTCTGAATTCTTTCTCGATAAAGGAAGTCAGCTTGCCGTCTTTATCAATGCTTTTAACAAATGTACCTTCTATAACAACCCTGTTTTCCTCTTCGTAAACAGTTTCCAGTTTTCTTACTTTGCCTTTAAAGCTTCTGCCCCATATAAGGCCATTATCCTTCTTTTCACCATAAAGCTGATTATACGCCTGCTCATAAGCAGCATCGTATTCCTCCTGTCTGTCACAGGACGGAATGGGCTCTTTCGGTTCAGCCTCGCCAATCTCTATCTCAGGCGGTTCCTCCGGCAGCGGTATATCATCAGGATACGGCACGCCGCCGCAATCAGTAATCTCAACCTCCTGCTCGGCTTCTGCAACCTCCCCTACAGGTACCGGCTGCTCTGGAATAATACAGCTGCTGCCGTCGCCATCACAAATAAAATCTACTTTTTCCAAAGAAAAAGCAACCGCCAGTTTTGCGGCAGCTGCTTGCATAACATTAGGCCTGATATGGGCAGCACAATCAAAATGCAGCTCCCACAGCCTTGAACTTTCATCAATACAAATTTTACTGATATGCATCATCTGTAACTGCATTAGTTCAGTTGGTGATAAAGACTGAGCTGACAAGAAAGCAAACAGCTTTTCTCTGTCAGGTATAATGCAATATTTAGCCTGCATAAAAAATTCCTTTCACATATCAATAAATAAGCTTAATTATCCAGGGAAACAACTCCGGGAATACTCTGTAAGCCACGGATAATCTCCATAATATCGATTCCTTTTTCGACTTTCAGATATAATTCCAGGACGAGCTTATTTTCCTTATTATTATTTTTTACATTCAATGTCTTGACCTTGATACCCTTATCGGCCAAATAACCGGTGATATCGGTAATAGCTCCCGGCCGATTATTGATGATAACACGAATAAACCTGCGCTCGCTGCGGCTACTGCCGGCAAAGTGTTTTTCCCAGCTATGGAAAGTAACCAGCGTAATCATAGTGATAACGGTAGCCAGTGTACCTATCAGATACATGCCGCTGCCTACAGCAAGGCCTATCGCTGATACAATCCACAGGCTGGCAGCTGTTGTCAGTCCGCGAATAGTCAGACCTTCATGCAGAATAGTACCGGCGCCTAAAAAGCCAATACCGCTGACAACCTGTGCAGCAATACGCGCGGAGTCCCTTCTGTTTTCAAAGCCGGTGGTGCCGATATCGTCAAAGCCATAAATAGACACCAGCATGAACAAAGTCGAACCGACGCAGACAAGTATATGCGTTCTAAAGCCAGCCGGCCTGTCGCCACTGCCTCTTTCAATGCCGACAATGCCGCCCAGCACTGCAGCTATAACAAGACGCAGCGCCATTGTCATTTCCGCTGATGATACCCACGGTATTTCAAACATCAGACCACCTCATTTTTATTCTACAGTTTAGTCAGAAGCTCCTTGATAGCCGCAATATAATCACTATCAAGCGGCAGCATCTGTACTTCTCCGGTTCTGCGTACTTTTACTTCCAGCTTGCCTTCTGCCAGTGTCTTAGGTCCTACTACTACACGCAGCGGATAACCAATCAAATCGGCATCCTTAAATTTAACGCCGGGACGCTCGTTACGGTCATCAATAACAGCTTCGACACCTGCTTTTTTCAGCTCTTCATAAATTGCTTCTGCTTTTTGAGTGGAAGCTTCATCTTTAGTATTCACAGGAACAACCAATACTTCATACGGTGCAATCGCTACCGGCCAGATCATGCCGTCCTTATCGTTGTTCTGCTCAATAGCAGCAGCCATAGTACGGCTTACGCCTACGCCGTAGCAACCCATAACCATCGGCTTTTCCTTACCGTTTTCGTCAAGGAAAGTAGCGTGCATAGCTTCACTGTATTTGGTAAACAGTTTGAATACCTGACCTACTTCGATACCGCGAGCTTTGCTTACCTTACCGCCGCAGTGAGGACAGGGATCGCCTTCCTGAATCAGACGGATATCAGCTACATAAGTAGGAGTGAAATCTCTGTCAGGATTTACGTTCAGCAGATGATAGCCTTCTTTATTAGCACCGCAACAGATATTATGCATTTTCATAACAGTACTATCCACTACTACGATAGTCTTTTCAGGATCAATACCTACAGGACCCATATAACCGCCTACGGTACCAGCTGCAGTCAGCAGGCTTTCTTCTGCCATTTCTACTTCGTTAACACCTACAGTATTGATGACTTTTATCTCATTAACTTCATGGTCACCACGCACAAAGCACAGAATCAGACCTTTTTCGCTGTTAAATGCCACAGCCTTAACAGATTTATCTACCGGCAGATTCAAATATGCGCACACATCCGCAATAGTCTTGCAGTCTGGAGTTTTAACCTCTTCAACTGCTTTTGCTTCTTCTTCCGGCGCTTCGATAACATGCATTTCAGCTTTTTCTACATTGGCAGCATAATCACATTCATTGCAGTAAACGATTTCTGCTTCGCCGCTGTCAGCGATAACCATAAATTCATGGCTGCCGCTGCCGCCGATTGCACCGCTGTCAGCTTCAACAGGACGGAAAGTAAGTCCGCAGCGCGTAAAAATACGAGTATAAGCATCATACATCAGCTTATAGGATACATCAAGACCTGCTTCATCACGGTCAAAAGAATAAGCATCTTTCATGATAAACTCACGGCCGCGCATCAAACCAAAACGCGGACGGCGTTCATCACGGAATTTGTTCTGAATCTGGTAAACATTCATCGGCAGCTGACGATAAGAACGCACATCGCCACGAATCAGACTGGTAACCATTTCTTCATGGGTAGGTCCTAAACAGAACTCTCTGTTATGACGGTCTTTCAGGCGGAACATTTCTTCGCCATATACACCCCAGCGACCGCTTTCCTGCCAAATTTCTGCAGGCTGTACAATAGGCATCAACAGTTCCTGGGCACCGCTTGCATCCATTTCCTCGCGAACAATATTTTCAATTTTTTTAAGCACGCGCCATGCAAGTGGCAGGTAATTATACATGCCACCGGCAGATTTGCGCAGGAAACCTGCTCTGAGCATCAACTGATGGCTGACTACCTCTGCTTCTGCGGGTACCTCGCGTAAAGTGGGCGCAAACATTTTAGAAACTCTCATTTATTATTTTCCTTCCTCTCAAGTAAGATTTTATCAATTTCAGCAAACAGCTCATCAATAATGCATGCTTCCGGAACTTTTTTCAGGACGACACCTTTTTTAAAAATCAGGCCTTCATTGATGCCGCCGGCAATGCCCACATCAGCTTCACGTGCTTCTCCCGGTCCGTTTACTACGCAGCCCATGACGGCAACTGTAATCGGCTCACTGATTTTTTCCAAGCGGCGCTCTACTTCCAGCGCCAGCTTTTCCAGATTTATCTTTGTTCTGCCGCAGGTTGGGCAGGATATCAAAGTGGGACCATATTCACGCAGTCCTAAAGATTTTAAAATATCATAAGCGACCTTTACTTCACGTACCGGATCACCTGTCAGTGATACGCGAATAGTATCGCCAATGCCTTCAGCAAGCAAAGTACCTATACCTACAGCAGATTTAATAATACCGCTGTTGATTGTACCTGCTTCGGTAATGCCTACATGCAAGGGATAATCGCACTGGGAAGCAAGCAGCCTGTAAGCCGCTACGGTTAAAGGTACGTCATGCGCCTTCAAAGATACTTTAATGTTACGATAATCCATCTCTTCCAGAATATGGATATGTCTCCATGCTGCCTCCACCAAGGCTTCAGCTGTGGGATGTCCGTATTTTTCCAGCAAATCTTTAGGCAGAGAACCGGCATTTACACCGATACGGATAGGTATATTTCTCTTTTTAGCAGCATCAACAACCGCTGCTACACGGTCATTACCGCCAATATTGCCGGGATTAAGACGAAGGCCGTCGACACCGGCATCAATAGCTGCCAGCGCCAGCTTATAATCAAAATGAATATCAGCAATTACCGGAATAGGACTTTCGCTTACAATACGTTTCAGTCCTTCTGCAGCTGCCATATCCGGCACGGCACAGCGGATTATCTCACATCCTGCTGCAGCAAGCTCACCAATCTGGCGCAGTGTAGCTGCTGCATCGTCAGTGCGGGTATTAGTCATAGACTGTACCGATATGGGAGCATCGCCGCCTATTTTTACCTTACCCACCTGTATTTGACGTGTTTTTCTGCGTTCCAACGCATTCCACCTCTTTTATCTTGTAATATCTTTAAATGTTGAAAACAATGTTATCGCTAAAATTAAAGCAACACCAATAGTCTGGATAGTATTCATCGCCTTGCTGCCTAAGGGTTTACCGCGTACCCCTTCCAGCAGCAACAATACGAAATGACCACCGTCCAATGCAGGCAGCGGCAGCAGATTAATAACACCAAGGTTAATACTTAAAAATGCAACAAAGCTAATTAAGGGCAATACACCTTTTTCAGCTACTTCACCAGCCATCTGCGCTACACCTATGGGACCTGCAACTTCTGCCGGAGCTTTACCAGTAACAATTTTCTGCAAGCCGTCAACCATAGCAAAAATAATATATTTAGTGTAGCCAAAACCCATCTTGACAGAATCTACGACACCTGGCTTTTCAGAAACAAAAGCAGGGGAAATACCGATAAGCGGACGTCCCAGCTGTTCATCAAATTCCGGTGTCATGGTAAAAGTCTGTACCGCTCCCTTTCTCTCTGCGGTTATATTGACTTCCTTAGTCCCATTTTCCTGCAAAGATACAATAATATCATTCCAAGCACTAATCTGTTTCCCATTGATAGTAAGAATCTTATCGCCTACCTTCAGACCTGCTCTGTCAGCAGCCTTATCGGTAATGACGGTGCCTAATACCGGCTCGTCAACAGGCTTCTCAATGCCATTTATCATAAAGATACCGGAAAACAATATTACCGGCAGCAGAAAATTCATCAAAGAACCGGCAAGTATCACAAGCATACGTGCAGGAATAGATTTTGATTTAAAAGAATTTTCCTCTTCCGGATCATCCGGATCCATACCGGCAATCTTATTATAGCCGCCAAGCGGAATAGCACGCAGACTATACAAGGTTTCGCCGTCTTTTTGCTGATAAATTTTTGGGCCAAAGCCTATAGCAAACTCGTCTACACGCATCCCAGTGAGCTTAGCAGTGATAAAATGTCCAAACTCATGTACAGTAACCAGGACACCAAACACGAAGATTGCTGCCAAAATTGTTAACAAAATTTTTCCTCCTATTACAAAACACTACAGCCCTGCAATAATTTTACGCGCCAGCGTTCTGGCCTGCTTATCAGCAGCCTCAATATCATCTATTTCGGGCTGTAAAATATTTTCATGCAGAGAAGTTACTTTTTCTGTTATATATGGAATATCAAGATATCTTATCTTATCTGCCAAAAAGGCATATACTGCTTCCTCATTCGCCGCATTAAATACGCAGGGCAAAGTACCTCCAGCTTTACCGCAGGCAATAGCAGTCTTAAGTGAAGGGAACGCTTCTGTATCAGGCGCTTCAAAAGTAAGCGAGGCCGCTTTGACCAAATCCAGCTGCTCGAAAGAATAATTAAATCTTTCCGGATAAGATAAAGCATACTGAATCGGCAGTCTCATATCAGGCTCACCCATCTGCGCAATAACACTGCCATCACAAAACTCTACCAGTGAATGTACAATGCTCTGAGGATGTACCACTACATCAATTTTTTCATAAGGAATATTAAACAGCCAGTGTGCTTCAATTACTTCCAGACCCTTATTAGCCAAGGTAGAAGAATCCACAGTAATTTTTTTACCCATGCTCCAATTAGGATGATTAAGGCACTGAGCTAAAGTTACATGTTCCAGCTCACTGCGCTTTCTGCCGCGGAAAGGTCCGCCGGAAGCAGTAATAATCAGGCGTTTTACCTCATTTTCCCTGCCAGCCCGCAAAGACTGGAAAATAGCACTGTGCTCGCTGTCTACCGGAGTAAGGCTTACCTTATGCTCCTTAACCTTATTCATAACGATGCTGCCAGCTGCAACAAGAGTTTCTTTATTAGCCAAAGCTATATCTTTACCGCATTCAATAGCTGCCAAAGTAGGCCTTAATCCTGCATAGCCAACCATAGAGGCAAGCACCGTATCTGCTTCACTGTAAGTTGCTGCAGCAAGCAAGCCTTCTTCTCCCGTAAGGATTTCCGTCTTGCCATGATAACGTTTCAGCAGACGAGCTGCCGCATCTTTATCCGTCAGTACAGCAAAGTCAGGCTCAAATTCACGAATCTGCTGCTCCATTATTTCATCGCTTTTATGTGCAGCCAATACTCTTATTTTCAGTTTATCAGGATTGGCAGCAGCTACTTCCAAAGTCTGACAGCCAATAGACCCTGTACTACCCAATACTGAAATATTTTTCATAAAGCCACTCCTTTATCGTGCTTTAAAAACAGCTTAAAAACACCAGTAAATAATAGGTAATCGGAGCCGCAAACAGCAGGCTGTCAAAACGATCCAGCACGCCGCCGTGCCCCGGAAAAATTTTACCGGAATCCTTAATATCAAAAGAACGCTTAATAATTGATTCGATAAGGTCTCCCAGCGGAGCAAAAAAAGCAATGCCAAGCGCCAGGACAACTGCCTGCCATGTCGGCAGATGCAAATAACTGGACGCAAGCCAGCTTACTACGGCTGTGCAGCCGACAAAACCAGCAGCTGCTCCCTCCAGAGATTTTTTAGGACTTACACTGCAAAACGGACGCTTACCAAAAGCACTGCCAAAGAAATATGCTACAGTGTCGCTGGCCCACGTGCCCAGCAGCACTGTCCATAACAGTGCTTCACCAAATTCCATCACTGTAAAACCTAAATCTACAGGAAAGCCAGGCAAGCCGCGCAGAATTATAACATGGGCAAACAAGATGCCGCAGTAAACCATTCCCCAGATAGACAGCGAGGTACTGCCTACCCAGTTTGCTTCGCCGCAGCGGCAGTGTCTTACTAAACCTTCCAGCGCATTAAAAATAAAGAACAATGTTACAAACATTGTAGAAAACGCCAGCAAAAACAGCGGGTCTACACCGGAATAATATCCCAGCGCAGCTACACCTACGGTAAGCAATGTGCCAAGCCCTGAAGTAAGGTAGTACACATTATAGCCCTTCTGTGCAGCCATATTATGCAGCTCATACCAGCCAACTGCAGCTAAAAAAAGTACGGCTGCAGAAAAAAGTATGCCGCCTTTGGTAATGATACCAACAGCAATAATTATGCCGATGACACCAGTAATAATTCGCGTTAACATTTAATACACCCATCCATCATTTATTCACTAAGCCGCCAAATCTGCGCTCTCTTCCCTGGAAAGCTCTGATGGCCTGCAGCAGATGTTCTTCTGAAAAATCCGGCCAATATACATCAGTAGTCCAAATTTCAGCGTAGGCTATCTGCCACAGTAAAAAGTTGCTTATTCTTAAATCTCCGCCAGGTCTGACTAAAAGATCCGGCGCCGGCAGCCCTTTCGTATATAGATGCTGCTCAAATACTTCATTAGTTATCTCATCTACAGCAATATTTCCGTTGGCAGCCTCCTGTGCAATGCTTTTTACCGCCTGCAGGATTTCTGCCTGTCCGCCGTAGTTTATAGCCAAATTCAAAATTATCCCGGTATTTTCTTTGGTTTCAGCAACAGCATGAGCCATTTTTTGCTTTACAATCTCCGGCAATCCTTCCTGTGAACCAATAAAACGTACCTGGACATTATTTTCTTTAAACTCATCAATCTCATTTGTCAGGTATCGGCTCAGAAGCTCCATAATAAAATTTACTTCTGTAACCGGACGCTTCCAGTTTTCCGTAGAAAACGCGTAAGCGCTTATAACTTTGATACCGATTTTATCGGCAGCTCTAACTATTTTTTTCAAGGTTTCCGCACCGGCCTGATGTCCGTAGGTGCGAATCTTGCCCTGAGCCTTGGCCCAGCGTCCGTTCCCATCCATAATGATGGCAATATGCTGTGGAATATTATTCAGATCAATTCCGCTTAAATCCAAAGCTGCATCCGGCATAGTATTCTTTCTGGTTTGAAACAGGCCTTTAAACACCGTAACTCAACCTTTCGCAAAAAGTTATAGATAATAAAAAATGGGCAGACCTCCCAAAGGAGGCCGCCGTCTTTATTATTGAATAGCGCCTACCGGGCAAGCAGCTGCACAAGCACCGCATTCAACACATTCTTCAGAAATCTCATATTTGCCGTCAGCTTCATGAATAGCGCCTACCGGGCAGGTAGCTGCACAAGTACCGCAGCCAACACAAGCTTCTTTGTCGATTTTCAATGCCATATCTTCGCACCTCCTCTCTTTTATCTGTACACTATGGTAAGAACTAATTTATCATCAGACAGAACCTGCTGTCTAACTACATATTTACGCACATGCCGCAAAGCATATTCCGACGCATCCTCACGAGGCGGCAAAGTCAACTGTATCTCATACTGTATATGCTTTTCCTGCAGTATGCGCCCTGCTTCTTCCAGCGGCAGAGCAAGTACATTAGGAAATTCCATCAGATTTCCATAACTTCCTTCTCTTTATTTGCGGTAACAGCGTCGATTTCCTTCATAATCTTATCAGTAATCTTTTGTACGTCGTCAGTGCCTTTTTTAGCTTCATCTTCAGTGATTTCTTTAGCCTTTTCAGCTTTTTTGATAGCTTCATTAGCATCGCGGCGCAGGTTACGGACTACAACACGGAAGTCCTCTGCTTTTTTATGTACCACTTTAACCAAATCTTTACGACGCTCTTCTGTGAGCTGCGGCAGATTCAGACGAATGCAGACACCGTCGCTGTTCGGATTGAGACCAAGGTCAGATTTCATGATTGCTTTTTCAATGGCTTTAATAAGGTTCTTTTCCCAAGGCTGAATCACAATCATTCTGGGCTCCGGTACGGTTACGCTTGCCACCTGGGTAACAGGGGTCGGAGTACCGTAATATTCTACCATAACCTTCTCTAAAAGAGAAGGAGTAGCACGACCTGCACGCAGGCTAGCCAAATCAACGCGCAGGGCATCGACGGACTTATGCATTTTTTCTTCGATACCCTTAGTAATTTCTTTTACAGTTGCCATAAATTATTTACCTCCTACCAAGGTACCGATTTTTTCGCCGGAAGCGGCGCGCAAAATGTTACCCGGTTTATCAATATTAAATACTACGATGGGAATATGATTATCCATGCACAGGCTGATAGCAGTAGAATCCATTACGCTCAGCTGCCGTTGGATAACTTCGATGTAATCCAGTTTTTCAAACATAACAGCATCAGGATTTTTAGCCGGATCACTGTCATAAACACCGTCAACACCTTTTTTTGCCATCAGGATAGCGTCAGCTTCGATCTCAGCTGCACGCAGCGCAGCAGTGGTATCCGTAGAAAAATACGGATTGCCGGTGCCTGCAGCAAAAATAACCACTCTTGCTTTCTCCATATGGCGGATAGCACGGCGACGGATATAGGGCTCAGCAATCTGACGCATCTCAATCGCAGTCTGTACGCGTGTCGGTACACCGCGGTTTTCCAGCGCATCCTGCAGTGCCAAAGAGTTGATTACAGTTGCCAGCATACCCATATAGTCCGCGGTAGCACGATCCATACCCTTATTACTGCCGCTGATGCCACGCCAGAAGTTACCGCCGCCATTAACGATAGCAACCTCTAAGCCCTGCTCTACTACATCCTGGATCTGCGCAGCCAAAGAATCTACTACCTCGGGGTCGATACCGAAGCCTTTGGCACCTGCCATAGCTTCGCCGCTTAATTTCAAAACAACGCGTTTAAACTTTTTATCTTCTGCCACTCCTATTACCTCCCTGAACTTACACTTTATCTTGTTTTAATTTCTACATGTATTGAATTTTTCCTCTTTTATTTTTGAACTTTACATGAGAAAAACGCAAAATAAATTTTAACAACCTTAGCCATCATCACAAAAAAATAACTGCGCCATGAATCTGCTTAGCAAGCAAATTCAGGCACAGTATGCTGTTAGGAAGCTTTTATTTCCGCTGCATCCTACGAATGACAGAACCAATGAACGGCGACAATAACGAAAGAAAAGCAATAACCAAGAAGAACAGACATAACGGACGAGTATAGAAAATACTGAAAGAACCGTCGCTCATGATCAAAGAGCCGACAAAATTCTGTTCCGCCATACTGCCAAGGATAATGCCTATAATGATGGCTGACATAGAAAAACCAAGCTTATTCAGGAAATAACCGATAAACCCGGAAATAACCATTAAATACACATCATTGATAGAATTATTATAGGAATAAGTCCCTACGAAAGTCATCATAATAATAATGGGCAGTAAAATATGGATGGGCACATTGACAACCTTTACAAAAAGCTTAATCAGCGAAAAACCTAAAATACCCATAACAACATTCGCCAGTAAAAGACCGATAAAGATAGCATACACATCAGGCGCTTTTTCAATAAAAAGTAAAGGTCCGGGCTGCAGTCCCTGCACCATCAAGGCCCCCATCATGATAGCGGTAGCACCGTCGCCAGGTATCCCCAGGGTAAGTACCGGGATAAAAGCACCGCCGGATACAGCATTATTGCCTGATTCAGACGCTACTATTCCTTCCGGCTCGCCATTGCCGAAATTATCCTTATGCTTGGACCAGCGTTTGGCCTGATCGTAAGACACAAAAGAAGCAATATCACCACCGGTACCAGGTACACAGCCGATAAAAGTACCGATGCAGGAAGAACGCAGCAAAGTAGCAAAAACACGTTTAATATCCGCCATAGATGGCAGCACCTTATCAATAGTCATGTGCTGCTCACTGCGTTCATTATGATAATATTCCTCGATGCTGCCTAATACCTGCGCAAAAGCGAAGACCCCGATGAGGATGGGTATAAAGGATACGCCCCCCAGAAAATAAGTGGTATCCATAGTAAAACGAATCGTACCGCTCATATCATCAATGCCGACAGTTGCCAGAAAAAGGCCGATTAATCCACCCATAATGCCTTTGATGACACTGCCCGAAGAAACACTGGTAATAATGCTGAGGCCAAAGATAGCCAAAGCAAAATACTCCGGTTTTGAAAACTGCAATGCCAGCTTGGCTAATTGCGGCGCTAACAAAATAAGACAGATGGTACTGAAAATACCGCCAAAAGTACTCGCCATAGTAGAAAGGCCCAAAGCACGCCCAGGCTGTTTCATCTTAGCAGCCATAGGATAACCGTCAAGCGTAGTAGCCACCGATGCAGGCGTACCAGGAGTCTTGAGCAGGATAGCGGAAATACTGCCGCCATAAATAGCGCCGCAGTAAATCCCCAGCAGCATCAATATACCGCCGATACCGTCAAAGCTGAATGCCAGCGGAAACAGCAACGCCAAGCCCATATTAACACTCAAGCCAGGCATACAGCCAAATGCAATACCTACTGCAACACCAAAAATCAGGCCCAGAAGATTGACCGGAATAAAAATCATACTTAATGCGCTCGCTATATCACCCATTATTCTGACCTCCTATTCCAAAAATATCGACTGCGGCATCTTGGTATGCAGCAATTCACCAAAGACAAGATAAATAAAGATAATCGTACAGATCGTCGTAATAACCATTACTTTCTTGTTATGGTAATCCATTAAATACATTACAACCGGTATCAAAACAGCAGATGCCGGATAAAACCCTAAAAGATTAATCAGCAGGCAATATACTGCAACAACCGCCATCATCAGATATACACGTTTATTGGCAGGCAGCATCAATGCCACACGTGTCTGTGATAAATCTTCCTTATGCCAGAAAGTATAAACAAACAGGATTAAAGCTGCTATCGCTAATGCAACGCCAAGACTGAAAGGCCAAAAACCCGGTCCCGGTCCGTTCACTGTAAATCCTAAAGGAAACTCGCTGGCTGCATTCATGATGCTGCCGCCAATTAAAAGGCCCAACACACTGATAATATAATTGCATATCGCCATATTCTTCATTGAAATAACTCCAGTACCAAATAATTAAAATAAACAGTATTATTTTATCAGATTTTAAAAGCAATGTCATTATTTCTTCACAAATTACTGCCTGTTTTCCATAAAAAAACAAGCCGGTAAAAACCGACTTGTTTTGTATAACTTGTGTTGATTTATTCTCCAGCTTTTTTACCGCGTAAGAAAAGCCATAACGGGCCTGCCAGGAAAATAGAAGTATAAGCGCCGCTGCCAAAACCAACCAGCATTGCAAAAGAGAAGTTACGGATGGTTTCGCCGCCCCACAAAAAGATGGCAACAACAGCAAACAGAGAGGTACCGACCGTATAGCAGGTACGCGTCATTGTCTGCCAGATACTGTTATCAATCATATCGCTGAGACTTTCGCTGCGACGATGGATTTTAAGATTTTCACGGATACGGTCGAAAATAACAATCGTACCGTTGATGGAATAACCTACTACCGTCAAAAGCGCTGCAACAAAGGAAGAATCCATCTCCATATGGAAAAGTGAGAAATAACTGAGAGTAACAAGCACGTCAATAATCAGCGCAATAATAGCCGCTACCGCAAATTTAAATTCAAAACGCATGGTAATATAGCCAATCATCAGTACCCAGGAAAGTACGATGGCCATAACAGCCTGCTGAATCAACTCACCGCCAATGGTTGCGCCAACCTGTTCTACACGCTGAATCTGGAAATCACCCAGCTTGCTCTTCAAATCATCCATTACAGCACGACGTACGCTGTCGTCAATAACAACAGTTCTAATCAGCACTCCCTGAGCACTTTGAGCTCCGTCATTACTTTCCAACTGGATAATGCTGTTGCCGAGGTCATGCTCTTTTAAAACATCGCGCACCTCTGCAACCGTAACAGGTTTATTAAAGGACAAGTCCATAATGCTGCCGCCGGTAAAATCAATACCCAGATTAAAACCGCGCACCAGCATAGAGCCGATACCTATAATCAGAAAAATAATGGTTATGGAAAAGAAGATTTTATAATTCTTTACGATAGAAAACATTATTTTTTCACCTCCTCAGTATCTGCAGGCTTACCTGCACCGACACCAAAGAAGGCCGGATTGCTTGTAAGATTACTGTAAATAAGGAAGCGCAGCATAAACTTAGTTACCGTCACCGCAGTAAACATACTCAGCACTACGCCTAAAGCCAGCGTAACAGCAAAGCCTTTAACCGGGCCGGTACCCAGATAGAACAATACAGCCGCAGCCATCAGCGTAGTGATATTGGAGTCAAAAATGGTTACCAGGGCTCTGCCAAAGCCTGCATCCATAGCACTGCGCAAAGTCTTGCCGCGCCGCAGCTCTTCCTTGAATCTTTCAAAAATCAATACATTGGCATCAACCGCCATACCTATCGACAAGATGATACCCGCAATACCAGGCAAGGTCAGAGTAGCATTAAGATAACGCATTGCCAGCAGCAGCAGCATTACGTATAACAGTAAGGCAACATCGGCAACAAGGCCGGAAAGTCTGTAGAAAACCAGCATAAATACAAAGACGCCGATAATACCGATACTGAAAGCCTTGATACTCTTTTCTTTAGAGTCTTGGCCTAAAGTAGGACCAACCGTCCTGTTTTCCATAACTTCTATCTTTACGGGCAGAGAACCGCTGCGCAGCAGGATAGCCAGTCTTTCAGCTTCTTCCATAGTACGGGAGCCGGAAATCTGAGCACGTCCGCCGGTAATAGCCTCCTGTACCACAGGCGCCGTAAGCACATCGCCATCCAATACGATAGCAATCTGTCTGCCGATATTTCTGGCAGTCAAATCGGCAAATTTCTTACCGCCTTCGTCATTAAACTCCAAACCTACAACAGCCTGATTACCATTGCTGATTTGAGCTTTGGCATCTTTCAAATCTTTGCCAGTTAAAACAACATTTCCGTCCTGATCCTTAAACTGCAGCATAGCAGTACGACCCAGCATGGCAATAGCCTTTTCAGGATCTTTAACTCCGGGCAGTTCGACTATGATACGGTCCTTGCCCTGTCTTTGAATAACAGGCTCGGTAAGACCCAGCTCGTTAACACGGCGTTCAATAATCTTGACGCTGCGGTTTACGGCATCATCGTCCACCTTGAGTTCTGGTGTATCTACTGCCTGCAGCACGACGTGAGTACCACCCTGCAGGTCAAGACCTTGTTTAATAGAATTGGTTAACGGCGAGATATAAACGCAGAAGCCCCCGATAATTGCCAACGCAATAATCAGAAACTTTCCTAATTCATTCCATCGCAAAATTATTCCCCCTTAAATTATTTAATCGTTAATAATACGCCTGATGCCGTTTTCATCAACCAAAGCGGCAACAGGCACATCATTAACATCATATGGCAGCATTTCCTGTAAAAGCGCAGTACAGGTAATCCCGCAGGTGTTTTTTCTTGGTACGTGAGCAAGAAATCTGTCATAATAGCCTGCTCCCATCCCCATACGGTTTCCCTGTCTGTCAAAAGCCACAGCAGGCACCAGTATCAAGTCCAGCAGCTCTGGCGCAATGCTTTCCGCCGGCTCTGCCACAGACCTGATACCGTACCTGTCAAAGGTAAAGTCCTGCATTGACTCAATACGCGCCGCCTGCATCTCTGTAGCAGAAAGCACCAGCGGCACGTAGACTTTTTTGTTATCTGCCAATGCCTGACTTAATATATAATCCACAGAAATCTCGTTGCCGAAAGCAAGATAACCCATTATACTCTCAGCGCGCTGATACGCTTCACTCTGCAGAATATAATCAGCAATGCGATTACTGCAGCGGCTGATATACTCTGGTGACAGACTGCTACGCAGCTTTTTTAATTGTTTGCGCAGCTCAATTTTATTCATGAATTATTTATCTCCTGTATTTTTAGACGGATCTTGAAAGCCACTGATAGCAGAACGTACAAAGTTAATTTCTACGTTTTCAGCAACTTCCACAGTTACTTTCTTTTCAGATATATTGGTAATAGTACCATACATACCGCCGATAGTAATGATTTTGTCACCTTTTTTCAAAGACTCCAGCATATTCTGACGCTTTTGCTGTTCTTTTTTCTGCGGACGCCACAACATAAAATAGAAAATGCCACCCATCAGTATAAACGGCCATATAGCGTTAATCATTGCCATCATATCTCCACCTGCCATTATTACACCTCCACATTTACAAATATTGAGTCTAACTTTGATTATATTCTACAAATACTGAAAAATACCTGTTTAACCTTGATAGTTTTGCAAAAATCTTTCCCTGAATTCCGGGAATCTGTCTTCTGCAATAGCCTGTCTGATTTGTTTAGTAAAGTTCAGCAGGAAATACAGATTGTGAATAGTGAGAAGCCTCAGCGCAAAGATTTCTTCTGCCTTAAACAGATGGCGGATATATGCCCTGCTGAAATTACGGCAGGTATAACAGCCGCAGCCTTCCTCTATAGGTGAAAAATCTTCTGCATAGCAGGCATTACGCACTACCAAGCGACCATAAGAAGTCATTGCCGTACCATTGCGTGCTACGCGGGTAGGAAATACGCAGTCAAACATATCAACGCCAAGATTTACCGCTTCAACTATGCAGTCAGCCGTACCTACACCCATCAGATAACGGGCTTTATCCTTCGGCATATCCTCTGTAGTATGGCCCAAAATATCATACATTAACGGTTTAGGCTCACCAACACTGAGGCCGCCAATACCATAACCGGCAAAGTCAAGCTCAGTCAGCTGCTGTACACTCATTTTGCGCAGTTCAGGATACATGCCTCCCTGCACAATACCGAACAAGGATTGATCCTCACGTGTATGGGCAGCAAGGCAGCGTTTAGCCCAACGGGTAGTACGCTCTGTAGACTTCTTAGCATAATCAAAATCAGCAGGATAAGGAATACACTCATCAAAAGCCATAGCAATATCTGCACCCAATGCTTCCTGCACGTTGGTAGCTATTTCCGGAGAGAGAAATTTCTTGCTCCCGTCAATATGTGAACGGAACATAACTCCTTCTTCAGTTATCTTGCGCATTGCACCCAGGCTGAATACCTGGAAGCCGCCGCTGTCTGTAAGCATGCCGCGCTTGTAATTCATAAATTTATGCAGACCACCAGCTTTTTTTACCAGCTCATGGCCCGGACGCAAAAACAGATGATAAGTATTGGACAGGATTACCTGACTGCCCATATCATATAACTCTTCCGGCGACAATGTTTTTACCGTCGCCTGAGTACCCACAGGCATAAACATAGGTGTTTCAAAAGTGCCGTGAGGCGTATGCAGCCTGCCAAGCCTGGCACCGCTGCGGCTGCATTCTTTTATCAGTTCATATCTTACTGCGTGCATAAAATCTCCTTTACTTGTGTCTGTCTACTATAAACATGGCATCGCCGAAAGAGAAGAATCTGTACTGCTCTTTAACTGCCACAGCATAAGTAGCCAGCATGATTTCACGACTGGACAAAGCTGAAACAAGCATCAACAGCGTACTTTGCGGCAAATGGAAATTTGTTACCAAAGCATCTACGAAACGGAATTTATAGCCGGGGAAAATAAAGATATTCGTCCAGTTGCCTCCTGCTTTCATAACGCCGTCGGCCCCTGCAGCCTCCAAAGTACGGACAGCCGTAGTACCGACAGCAATAATCCTTCTGCCTTCTGCCTTTGCTTTATTGATTGCATCTGCGGCCTCCTGAGAAACTGTATAAAACTCCTTGTGCATCTGATGGTCTTCTATATTTTCAGCACTGACGGGACGGAAGGTACCTAATCCTACATGCAGTGTAACAAAGATTTCTTCACAGCCTTTTGCCTTGATTTTATCCAGCAGTTCTTTAGTAAAATGCAGCCCAGCCGTCGGTGCTGCAGCACTGCCGCGTTCTCTGGAATAAACAGTCTGATAACGCTCCTTGTCTTCCAGCGGTGCGGTAATATACGGCGGCAGCGGTGTCTCACCTAATCTGTCCAAAATCTCTTCAAAGATACCGTCATATTTAAATCTGACTACTCTGCCACCGAAATCAGTATGCGCAATTACTTCACAGGACAATTCATCACTGAAAATAATCTTAGCGCCAACCTGCAGCTTCTTTCCGGGACGCACAAGCACTTCCCAATCAGTAGCGTCTTTGCGTGTCAGCAGAAAAACTTCTACATGGGCACCTGTTTCTTTAATGCCGTGCAGCCGGGCAGGGATAACACGGGTATCATTAAACACCAGCAAATCTCCCGGTCTGAGATAATCTGTTAAGTCATAAAAATGCTTATGCTCGATTTCGCCGGTATTTTTATCCACAACCAGCAATCTGGAATGATCCCTTGGCTCCATAGGATGCTGGGCAATCAACTCCTGCGGTAATTCATAATCAAAATCTTTAACTAACATTCTCCAGCTTCTTTCATTTCATAATATTTTTAAGGCTTGTACCCTGATAGTAATGCTTCAGGATCTTCACATAATTATTAGCAGGGCTACGGTCAGCCATACCTTTGGCGCCCCAAATGCTTAAGCCTACTCCGCTGCCTTTACCAAAGCCATAAAAGACAACCTTTTCATCCTTACCGCCGCTAAACAGGTGATAACTGCTGTACACATTCTTCCAGACAGTTTCTTCCTTATCATCTATATGGATTTTAATATCCTTCCTGCCTATTTCCATGCCAAAATAATTTTCGATAGGCACTTCCAAATTATCCGGCAGCGGCGTAGTAATTATCAAGTCAAAATAATTACTGTTCAATGACAACAGCTTCATCAGTTCCTGACCGCTAAGACTGACAGTCCCGCTTTCACCTGAAATAACAATATTTCTGACGCGTCCTGTATCCGTCCTGTCGTGCCCTCTGCTTTGCAGCGGCGACAGCCGTATGCTCACCAGCTTACCCACGCCATGTCCGGCTTGCTCCAGCAATGTTTGCAGCAATATCGGACTGATTTTATATTCCCATTTATAATCAGGGCAATCTTGGTCGTAATCCTCTACCGACTGCAAATAGCTGACATCATATCCCCAAGCTCCCAAAGCTGACTCAGTCTTACCGCCGCTGCCGGCAGTAGTCACAGCTTTAATGATGTTACCAGTATTATCAGTCAAGACTTGACCAGCCGTAGCTCTCACCAGGCTGCTTATTGAAGCTTTTTTCACCGTATTGCCTGCATAAGGCAGCTCTTCATCAGTCGCGTTTATATCATATGCTTCCGCACTGTTTTGCCGCATCATATAAGCTGCGTAACTGCGCGCTGCTACAATCTGAGCCTTAATTGCTTCATCCGGCCAGATTACCATGGTTTTAGAAGCTACTACACTGCATAAATAATCTTCTAAATCAAGTTCATTAGTAATCAAGATTTTGCCGTCTTTTACTCTTGCCTGCAATGAGCCGTCATAGCTTTTCTTATTTATCTGGGGTATAGCGCCTTCTGCTCCGACAGTAAAACGGATAGGATGAGCAAAAAGCTTGTCATTTAATTTCAAAACGCCATTATTGACACTGAGAAAATATTTACCCTTCGCCATAGCAGTAGATTCACCTGTAACGGTATCTACTACCATAAAATCATTATCACAGCTTATCTCTGCAGTATACTGCCCACTTACCACTGCAGCCCTGATATCAGCCGCAGATGCAGGCAGACTGATACCGGCATACAGCACTACTGCTAAACATATGACAATAATTCTTTGCAGCATTTATTTACTCCCCGGCTTCTGCAGCCGCTTTTTTCTTTTTCTTAACTCTTTCATAACGATCGCGTTCACTGAAAACACAGCCGCAATAAGGCTGTCTGTAAAGCTCCATTTCCAGACTTATATCCACACCGCGCTGATAACCTTCACGGAAATCTTCATAATAAAACGGTATCTCAAATTCTGCCGCAGCTTCCTGCGCAATCTGCTTTATCAGTTCATGCTTTTGATATGGACTTACCAAAAGCGTGGTACCGAAAGCGTCATAACCGTTTTCCTTAGCATACTTGGCTGCATAACGCATCCGTACGCGATAGCAATAAGCACAGCGCACTACAGGTTCATCAAGCATACCGCGCAGACACTCTTCCAGCGGATAACTTTTATCTACAATCAGGTTATATTTTTTCTTTTCACAAAATTCCCTAAGTGTATTAAGACGGCGCTTAAACTCCTTATAGGGATGAATATTGGGATTAAAATATAAAATATCGAATTTCTTGCCGTCTGCAGTCAATTTTTCTGTCGGATAACAGGCACAGGGACCGCAGCAGGCATGCAATAACAGTTTCATGATCTATCCTTTCTCCGGGAAAGGCATTCCCAGATAACGATATGTTTCGCGGGTTGCAATACGTCCGCGCGGCGTTCTCTGCAGCATTCCCTGCTGCAGAAGATAAGGCTCGATAACATCTTCGATAGTCGTCGCTTCTTCACTGATAGCTGCGGCAATAGTCTCAATACCTACCGGGCCACCGCCAAAGGTCTTGACTATCGTCGTCAATATCCTGCGGTCATTGCGGTCAAAACCGTAAGCATCAACTTCCAGCTTAGCTAAAGCTTCTGCCGCTACCTGCTTGGTAATGACGGCGCAGCCCAGTACCTGGGCAAAATCACGCACGCGCTTTAACAATCTGTTGGCTATTCGCGGCGTACCACGGCTGCGTCTGGCAATTTCTTCCGCTCCTTCACGGTCTATCTGCACATCAAGGATTTCTGCCGCTCTGGAAACAATGAACTGTAATTCTGATGGTTTATAAAATTCCAGACGGCACTGCACGCCAAAACGGTCACGCAAAGGCGCAGCAATCGCCCCCAGACGGGTAGTAGCGCCTATAAGCGTGAACTTAGGTAAATCAAGTCGTACACTGCGGGCGCTGGGGCCTTTGCCGATAATAATATCTAAGGCAAAATCTTCCATGGCTGAGTACAAAATTTCTTCAACCGTTTTAGAAAGACGATGAATTTCATCTATAAAAAGCACATCATTATCGCCAAGATTAGTCAGGATGGCCGCCAAATCCCCCTGCCTTTCTATAGCAGGGCCGGAAGTAACGCGGATATTTACATTCAGCTCATTGGCAATGATATTAGCCAGCGTCGTCTTGCCAAGTCCTGGCGGGCCAAAAAGCAGCACATGATCCAGTGCTTCCTTTCTTGCTGCCGCTGCCTTAATGAATACAGACAGATTATCTTTAATCTGTTCCTGTCCTATATATTCTTTTAAGACGCGCGGACGCAGGCTGTACTGCCAACCGTCCGCTTCCTGCTCCTGTCCGGCAATAATTCTATCATCAAAATCCATTTTTATCTCCTTGCAAACAATTTAAGCGCCTGCCGCAAAATTGCCTCTCCGCTCAAGCTGGCGCAATCTGGAATTTCTTTCAGCACCGGCATAATCTCGCTGTTGCTGTAACCAAGAGAAACCAGAGCCTCGATAGCTTCGGCAACAGCGCCGCTGCCGCCTGCCGCAGCGACCTCTTGTACGACATCTTCACTGTCGCCGCTGCCGCTGACTTTGTCTTTTAATTCCAGCAGCATTCGTTCTGCCGTCTTCTTACCAACTCCCGGCAGTTTGACCAGCATTTTTATATCTTTATTGCTCACGGCTGTATAGAACGCATCCGGCTTTATCGCTGACAAGATTCCCAGCGCCATCTTCGGACCTACGCCGCTTACTGTCAGCAGGATTTCAAATAAATCATAGTATTCCCTGCTCAGAAAGCCATAAAGCAGGATAGCATCCTCCCGCACTGCCGTATGCACATGTATCCGTATCTCTTTGCCCAATACCAGCTGCGCTAAATGAGCAGACGGCATAAAAACCCTGTACCCAACACCGCCTGCAGTATCTACAATGCAGTATTCAGCTTCCAGCTGGGCAACTGTTCCCTTTAACGAGCCTATCATTTATTTCAACTCCTGCCATCTTCTCGTAGCTGCTGTATGCAGGCCGCAGATAGCTACCGCCAAAGCATCAGCGACATCATCCGGTTTAGGTTTCTGCCTGATATTCAAAAGATGCTGCACCATATAGGTTACCTGTTCCTTGTTCGCACTGCCAGTACCTACAACAGCTAACTTAATCTGCATAGGTGTAAATTCCAACACCGGCAGCTTCTTATCGGCCGCTGTTAAAAGTACAACTCCTCTGGCTTGGCCTACGGCAATAGCAGTCGTAACATTGCGGTTAAAAAAAAGCTGCTCCACACTCATAATATCAGGTCTGTATGTTTCTATCAACGCCGATATTTCATCATAAATCTTTTTTAAACGCATTTCCGGCTGCATATCCTTATCAGTAAAGACTGCCCCGTAATGAACAGGACGCAGTCTGTTGCCCGTCATATCTACCAGTCCATAGCCGCAGATGGCAGTTCCCGGGTCTATTCCTAAAGCCAGCAAGACAAACCTCCTGTAATCCTCAACTAATTATATAAAAAAGCAGGCCGGCCAGCCTGCTTTTTTATTATTCCTCGTCATCCTCCGGCAGGTCGGCGTTGGTATATACGTCCTGCACGTCATCCAGATCGTCGAGCGCGTCCAGCATTTTCTGTACTTTTTCAGCATCTTCCGCACTCAGTTCAGCCATAGTATCAGGCACCATGGTGATTTCGGACATTTCTACTTCAATATTATTGTCAGCTAAAGCTTTCTCAACAGCCTCAAAATCATCGGGCTGGGTTACAATCTCAAAGCCGTCTTCATCACCTTTAATATCTT
This sequence comes from uncultured Phascolarctobacterium sp., assembly GCA_900545025.1. Taxonomy (GTDB): domain Bacteria; phylum Bacillota; class Negativicutes; order Acidaminococcales; family Acidaminococcaceae; genus URXU01. The sequence goes on along the minus strand of UQXH01000001.1, from coordinate 24,256 downwards.
CAGCACCTGCTTCCAGAGTCATCAGCATCAGGTCGTCTTCGCTTACTCCTGCTTCGCTGCTGACAGCAAAGATACCTTTGCGTTTGAACATCCAGTTTACGCAGCCGGTCTCACCCATATTACCGCCATATTTAGAAAATACGTGCCGCACATCTGCCGCAGTACGGTTACGGTTATCAGTCAGCGCGCTGACCATGATGGCAACACCTGCCGGGCCATAGCCCTCATAAGTAATTTCTTCGTAATTGCTGCCTTCCAGAGCGCCCTGGCCTTTTTGAATAGCGCGTTGGATATTATCTTTAGGAATATTGTTAGCCTTTGCCTTGGACAAAGCCAGTTTCAGCTTCATATTACCGGTAGGATCTGCGCCGCCCATACGTACGGCGATGGTAATCTCTCTGCTGATTTTAGTAGTAATCTTGCCGCGCAGAGCGTCGGCTTTACCTTTTTTATGTTTAATATTGGCCCATTTAGAATGTCCTGACATACTTAAATTCCTCCAAACCTAACTGTTTCTAAATTTTAAAATAATTACCATAATATTATACTACGTCGCTAATGTTTTTACAAGCAATCAGCTTTTTATTATCCGCCAATCACAGCAAACGCGGCAAGTATTTAAAAATAAAATAAAAACCTATCGTCATCGCCAGAGCCAGACTGCCGCTGTCGTAATCCACATATCCTAACGCTATACTGTTAAGGCCGGCAATAAAAATCATGTTCAGCCACATAAAGCCATACGCCCACAAAAAAATCCTTACCAGGAAAGGCGGCCTCTTATATGCATTGTTGTTATCGGGCGTCATTTTCTGCACCTCTCACCTCTTCCTGATTAACTTCTTCGGCAGCCTGCAGCTTCTTACCGATAGTATTTACCCTCTTTCTGGCATTATCAAGGCTTGCTTCCGCTTCTGCCAGCTTTTTGCCGCTTTTTTCCAAAGTTTCCAGAAGCTGCCCCATATCATGCTTAACAGCCGTCAGCAGCTTCCAGACCTGCTCCGTCTGCTGCTGGATGGCTACAGTGCGCAAGCCTGCCTGCAGGCTGCTTAACAATGCCGCCAAGGTAGTAGGTCCTGCTATACAGACTCTGTAATTCCTCTGCAGTTCATCCACGAGGCCGTCAATACTTACAGCCTCGGCAAACAATCCCTCGCTGGGCAAATACATAACCGCAAAATCAGTGGAAAACGGCGGCTGGATATATTTATCACAAATATCCTTTGCTTCACTTTTCAGCCTGCGCTCCAACTGTTTTAACGCCGCCTCCGCCTCGCTTGTACTGCCGCTTTCCCGCGCAGACTGTAACCTTTGATAATCCTCCTGCGGAAATTTGGCATCTATCGGCAAAAGACTTTCTCCGTCTGCATGAGGTATACGCACGGCGAATTCCACCCGGCAATTACTGCGCGGTCGTACTTCTACGTTCTCTGCCACCCGTGATTTAGGCATTATATCATACAATAACGCCGCTAACTGCATCTCACCCCAGATACCTCTGGTCTTCACATTAGTCAAGATACGCCGCAGCTCATCCACGCCTCCGGCTAAGCTCTGCATCTCTCCCAGCCCACGGTGCATTTCTTCCAATCTGCTGCTGACCAGAGAAAATTTTTGTTCCAGCGAAGTGCTGAGCCTTTCATCAACAGTAAAACGAATCTGCTCCAGATTCCTGTTGGTTAAGTCAGCCAGACGCGCCACTCTTTTATCAATCTGCTCACTGATACGGTCCGAAGACTGTTGATTCTCCATCCTGGCCGCCCGCGCCAGTGAATTTTGTTCTGAACGCAAATCACGTATAGCCTCATAAAACGCTCGTTCCAATGCTTCCAGACGCTGCTGGCTTGCCGTATCATCCTGCTGCCTGTCTTTTTTCAGCAGTATGATTACTAAAGCAATTAACAAAAACAGTCCAAGCAGTACTGCCGCATACATAAGATTCTCCATTCTTTACTACCGTACTCCTGTCCTTACTTATGTTCAACACAGATTATACCAAATACAGGGCTTTTTTGGCAAAGAAACAATTTAGATTACAGCGCCACACTTTTAGTGTATAATAAAATCAGTTAATCAAGCGATTAAATTTTATTTCTGAGGTAATAATCATGTCAGGACATAACAATAATACAAGTCAAAGTGCCGCTAAGATCCTTAACGCTGCCATCGACCTGTTCGCATCAGATAATTTCAGCGCCGTGTCAATCAAGGAAATCGCCGTTGCCAGCGGCGTTAACAGTGCTTTGATTTCTTATTATTTCGGCGGCAAAAAAAATCTTTATCAGGAAGTTTTAAACAGTCAGTCGGAAATCTTCTTCCAGCTGATAGATAATATCCGTACTGTGGAAATGTCACCGCTTGCCAAATTACATCATTATGTTCATTCTATCGTTCAAATGCAGGAGGCTCACCCCCACTGCATCCATCTTATTTACCGCGAACTGCTTTCACCGCAGCCGATGTTTGAAAATTTTGTCAAAAACAGGCTTTATCGTATCCATCAGTTTATGACCGAGCTGGTAGCGGAAGCTATCGAACGCGAGGAAATCAGCAGCCGCATCCAGCCTACCCATGTAGCCTTTACTCTGGAAAGCATCATTATGTTCTATTTCCTTACTCACAAGCAAATTCGTGATTTAGGCAATTTCCTGCCCGGCAGTGAAATTGATTATCTTACTCAGGCACTGAACACTTATCTGGCATCTCTGAGCTAAACGACAGGAGGGTTTACCATGCTGCACAATATTCTGACTGATCCACGCAAGAAAAAATTAGCAGCGGTTCTGGCATTTACTGTTATCGCCGCTGCCGGCTGGTATGGTTACAACAATTCCGGTACCGATACTGTTCCCGAAAAAAATATTCCGTTAGTACGCATCCTGACTGTCGGTACAAGCTCGTCTGCTTCTGACAGCAGCTATCCGGGTGAAGTACGCGGACGCTATGAAAGCAATCTGGCTTTCCAGGTGACAGGTAAAATCAATGCCCGTTATGTCAATATCGGCGATCCAGTACGAGCCGGTCAAGTGCTCATGACCATAGACCCCAAAGACGTACTGCAGGCAGTAGAAAACAGCAACGCCCAACTTGCCTCTGCCGCCGCTAATCAAAAACTGGCCGCAGATAACGCAGCACGTTATGCAACACTGTACAGCAGCGGTGCTGTAAGCAAAGCTGTACTCGACCAGTATGACACCCAGCTGGAGGCTGCCAACGCCGCTCTCAGACAGGCACAGGCGCAGGCCAACACCTCTTCTAATCAGCTGGAATATACTAATCTTCGCAGCGATGCAGACGGTGTTGTTGCCAATATTACTGGCGAAATAGGTCAGATTGCAGCAGCCGGCTCCCCCCTTGTTACCGTTATCCGAAACGGTGAAAGAGAAATCCAGATTGTCGTTCCTGAAAACAAATTATCTACTGTCAGCTTAGGCGCCAAAGCAATGGTAACCTTCTGGGCTCTCGAAAACACCCAGGCAGAAGGTCAAGTACGCGAAATATCTCCTGTCGCCGACCCTGTGACACGTACCTATAAAGTGCGTGTTGCCGTAGCTGATCTTCCCCCGGAAGCGAAGCTCGGTATGACAGCCAAGGTCATCCTTGCAGGCGATACTGCTGAAACCATCAAGCTGCCTATAGGCGCAATCTACCAGGTTACTAATCAGCCGCAGGTGTGGATTGTTGATAACAATAATAAAGCGCGTCTAATCAATGTAACCCTCGGCGAATACAGAGGCAACGAAGTAACGGTTACTTCCGGTCTGAAAAAGGGCGAACGTATCATTACCGCAGGTATTAACAAACTTACAGAAAATCAGGAAGTACGCATACTTGAAAGCGGTGAACAGCCATGAAGCATACTAATTGGGCAGAATGGTCCATCAAACATAAGCAGATTGTCTACTTCTTTGCTTTCCTTATCCTCGTTATGGGCATCTATTCCTTTAAATCTCTCGGACGCAGCGAAGACCCCAGCTTTACCGTCAAGCAAATGGTCGTCTATGCTTCCTGGCCCGGTGCCAGCGCCAAGGAAGTGGAAATGCATCTAACTGACGAGCTGGAAAAACAGATACAAAATGTTCCCAATATAGACAAGATTACCAGTTATTCCCGTCCAGGCACATCTGTTATCACCGTCTACCTTAAAGATGAAGTTCCCGGCAGCCAAGTACGGCAGCGTTGGCTGGAGCTGCGCAATATGGTTAATGACATCAAATCAGATCTGCCGGAAGGTGTTTACGGGCCATATTTTAACGACCGTTTTGACGATGTTTACGGCAATATCTACGCCCTTACAGGTGACGGTTATTCCTATGAGGATATGCGTCGTTACGCAGAAAAATTCAGACTTGATTTCACTTCCGTCCCCGACGTACAAAAGGTTGAGCTTATCGGCGTCCAGCCGGAAAAAATCTTTGTGCAGATGGATACTGATAAGCTTGCCCAGCTCGGCCTTGATATCAACAGCCTTGCTTCCATCATCAAAGCGCAGACTGCCGTTACCCCCTCCGGTATGATTGAAGCGGAAGTAAACAATACTTATCTGCGCCTTACCGGAGCTCCTGAAAGCTTAGAAAACATCAGGAGCATACCTATCAATGCCAACGGCAAGGTTTTCCGTCTCGGCGACATAGCAACTATCACCAGAGATTATGCAGACCCGCCTGAAAGCAAGATGTATTTCAACGGACAGCCCGCGGTAGGAATCGCCATTTCCATGGAAGACGGCGGCGACAATATCAAGCTGGGGCAAAACTTGGCCAAAGAAATCAACCGTATTGAAAAAGAGCTGCCGCTGGGCTTAGAGCTTAATCAGGTGGCTAATCAGCCGGAAGTAGTCAAAAATTCTATCAGCGAATTTTCCCAAAGCCTTTACGAAGCAATCTTTATCGTATTGGCAGTCAGCCTTTTTTCTCTGGGCAGACGCAGCGGTTATGTAATATCCTGCTGTATCCCGCTGATTTTGTTAGGCACTTTTTCTGCCATGTTTGCGTTCGGTATCGACTTACATAAGATTTCTCTGGGCGCCTTGGTAATTTCTCTGGGGATGCTGGTAGACGATGCCATCGTAGTCGTAGAACTGATGGAAGTAAAGATGTCGGAAGGCTGGGAACGTATGAAAGCAGCCTCCTACGCTTTTAAGACCTGTGCCTGGCCGCTGCTGACCGGTACCGTCATCACCTGTCTCGGCTTTATGCCTATTGCCTTTTCCCAGGCCAGCGCTTCAGAGTTTGCTTTCAGCCTCTTCCCCGTCATGAGTATCACCCTGCTGTTCTCCTGGGTTGTTTCTGCTACACTTGCCCCCGTTTTAGGCTATGAATGGATAAAGCCCACGGTTATCAAGCAGGAAAATTTTAATACGCCTTTTTATAAAAAATTCCGCAGTCTTTTAAATTTTTCACTGCGGCACCGTATCCTTGTCCTCGGCATTACTGTTGCTTTATTCTTATCTTCAATTTTTATGCTGCGCTTTATCAAGCAGGAATTCTTTCCTGCGTCGGTACGTCCTGAACTGCTGGTAGAGCTTAATCTGCCGGAAGGCTCATCTATCAAGACTACGGACGCCGCCGCGCAGAAGCTTACGAATTTAATCAAGGATGAGCCGGATTTGCAAAGCATTGCTACCTATGTAGGTGAAAGCGCACCCCGCTTCGTCCTTGTCATCGACCCTGTCCAGCCGCGTGATAATTACGCTCAGCTGATAATTGTTGCCAAAGATGTAGAAGCGCGCAAACGTTTAGAAAAGAAATTACATCAGATTGCTAATGTTAATCTGCCGGAAGTCACCGTATTCTCCCGCACCATCCCCCTCGGACCTCCGGCACCTTATCCGGTAATGATCCGTGTCAGCGCCTCTACTGATGACCAGGCCAAAGAATATGCCTGGAAAGTACGCAATGTTATGGCGGCTGACCCTGACATCACTATGACTCGCTTCGACTGGATGGAACAAACGCGTGTCGCCAAATTAACTATCGACAACGACAAACTCCTGCAGATGGGGCTTACCCGCCAGAATGTAGCGATGGCCTTGCAGGCTCAGCTTTCCGGTTATACAGTAGGCAGCTATCTGGAAGACGACCAGGAAATCGGCATCGTCTTCCGTCTGGAACCTCAGGAACGAGCTGAAATCACACAACTGGAAACAGTCAGCATCCCTACCTCAAACGGGTCCGTACCACTGGCGCAGGTTGCCCATATTGAATACGGCAGCGAGGATAACATGATCTGGCGTCGTAATCTGCGTCCTACTGTAACTGTATGCGGCAGCATTACTGATAATGTTACCGGCAACGATGTAACCTCCCGCGTATACGATGAACTCGCTTCTATACGACAGGGACTTCCCGCAGGTGTTACCATCGAAATCGACGGCTCCTTGGAAGACAGTGAAGACACGCTCAACGAACTGTTGAAACCCATCCCGGTTATGTTAGTCCTCATGGCAGTATTACTTATGCTGCAGCTGCAGGATATCCGCAAGCTTTTCGTCATTCTGTGTACAGCGCCGCTGGGTATCATCGGCGTTATCTTCGGCTTGCTCATCTTCCAGTCCACACTGGGCTTTATGGCTGAACTGGGTATTTTAGCGCTGACTGGCATTATCATCCGCAACAGCGTCGTGCTTATCGACCAAATCCAGCAGCACCTTGATGCAGGCATGCAGCCTTTAGATGCCGTCATCGAATCGGCAATCGTACGTTTCCGTCCTATTATGCTGGCCGCCTTTACCACAGTCCTGGGACTGATTCCTCTTTTCGCCAGCGTCTTCTGGAACGCCATCGCCGTCTCTATCGCATCCGGCCTGACAGGCGCTACCCTGCTGACGCTTATTGTCTTACCTGTAATTTATTCACTGGTTTTCCGCATCAAAGCATGATAAAAGGCAGACACTTCAGTGTCTGCCTTTTATCGTTATCATGATTTATTTTTCGTCATATAATTGTTTTACAACTGCTGCGGCCAAGGCATCAATACTGGACACCGATCTTTCTGCTGGCAAGCCGGAAGCCGTATATCCCAACGGCAGCTCTGTACACGCAGTCATAATCGGCAAGTCATGTTCCTGCCACAGCTCTTCCGCCAATCCTCGCATCAGCTCACCAGCCTTTTGCATTTGATTAGCCTTAACATAAGTAATAATCTCCTGTGAAAGGTCGCTTTGCCTTTCATTAGGAATATATAATTTTAAGCCATGTATTTCAGCATAATGCTGATAAATCCCTATAGCCCTGGTTGCCTTGGTAGAAAGCATCCAGGCTCCCTCCGGTGAAAGCCTTTGCGCAGCCAACACGGTTTCATCAATAATATGCACAAGCGGCACCGGCAGCTCGTCTTTGAACTGGTCGATAAAGCAATGCGCAGTATTGCAGGGAACAGCCAATACATCTGACCCCATTTCACACAGTCGCAGCAGACCAGCTTTTAATTTAGGCAATGGAGAAGCTCCTCCGTGCAGTATCGCCTGAGTCCTGTCGGGAATTTCACAATCACCGATCATATATATAACGGGATGTTCCTGGTCTGTAGCAGCGGGACATTTTGCAGCTAAGACACGTAAAAATTCAGCCGCTGCCGCAGGTCCCATACCGCCAAGTACGCCAAGCTTCTTACCGTTTTTTACCAAAGTCATTCTAATCACTTCTTTCAGTTAAACTTGCCTGTCTAGTTTACCACAAAATCATGTTCAACGCTACCTTAAACAGAAAAATCACCGTTAGACAAGAATTGACAGGAGTTTTATCCAGAAGTAAAATAAAATGTATCTACACCAAAGGAGCGATTGCAATGTCCATCGAAAAAGTACGTAATTATTTTAAAAATCTGCATATAGACGACAGGATTATCGAATTTCCTACCTCCAGCGCTACGGTAGAATTGGCGACGCAGGCTGCCGGCTGCGAACCGGCACGCATCGCTAAAACTCTTTCTTTTAAAGTTAACGATGAATGTATCCTCATTGTGGCAGCCGGTGATACTAAGATTGATAACGCTAAATATAAACACTTTTTCGGCACCAAAGCCAAGATGCTCACTGCCGATGAAGTGGAGCCGCTTATCGGTCATGCTGTCGGCGGCGTCTGCCCCTTTGCAGTTAACGAAACAGTAAAAGTATATCTTGATATTTCTTTAAAACGCTTCCAGACCTTTTTTCCTGCCTGCGGCAGTCATAACAGCGCTATCGAACTGACACCGGAAGAACTGGAGCGTTACTCCTGCAACTTCCAGTCCTGGGTAGATCTTTGCAAAGGCTGGCAAACTGAAGCACAATAAGTTTATATAGCAAAAATCCGCTGAAATTTCAGCGGATTTTTTATTGCATATTTTTAAATCCTGCCAGCATTGGCAAGCAGCAATAACCCTTCGGTCAATACTGCCAGCAGGATATATACCGGCTGCGCCAACAGCCCCGGTACAATAAAATAAAAGGCACCTGCGGCAAAAGGCAATAACAGTATGGTCAGAAGATAAAAAAGCCATATCCCCTGCCTGTCTACGACAGCCAGCTTCCTGCTCAGCCGTATAGTATGCAGTATACTTGCCAGCCTGCCCTCCTGCAGGGTAACATCAGCCATATCGTTTCTGCCTCGTATACGTTGCCTGCATCCTATAGCAATGCGTAAATCTGCCTTGCATTCTTCCAGACAATCGTTATGACAGCTGCTGACAACGGCCACTTTTTCTCCGCCGAGACTGATACTGCTGACTAATTCCAGTTTTTCCTGCGGTGACAAGGCGCCCATATATTTCTCAATACCGACTAAAGAAGCCGCCCTTGACGCCGCCTCTTTCGTATCCCCGGTCATCAGTATCGTCCTGATACCTTCAGTCTGCAAGCTTGCTATCAGGTTCCTGCCAGTCTGCGGCACTTCTTCGGCAAGGGCAAGCGCAGCACATAAAGTACGTCCTGCTGCCAAGAATAAAGGGGTCTTACCCTCCTGACGCCAGCTTTCCGCCTGCTGTAAAGCAGCCTCAGGAATCCGGCAGCTGCGGCGAACATATTCCGACACGCCAAAGCATACTTTAGTTTGCTGGCAGACGGCTGAAATGCCTTCACCGGGATGATACTGCATTTTATCACAGGTCAGCAGTGCCTCTTCTGCAACCTTGTCTTTAAGCGCACCAGCCACCGGATGCAGACTGCTGTTTTCCAAAGACGCAGCTAAAACGAGCGCTGCTTCTTCTTTAACACCATTATAAGCAACAAAATCAGTCACAACTATTTTCCTGTCCGTTATAGTACCGGTTTTGCCAAATATTATTACGGAAATTTCTTTAAAAAGCAATAACGGCTGAATACCGCCGCACTGCATCCCCATTGCAGCAGTCTGCCGCAGCGCCCTCAGCAAAGCCGCCAATTGAGCTGATTTCAACGCACAGGGACAGGTAATAAGCATAACAGCGGTAAATATTTTTCCGGCCAAGCCCACACTGCCGGAATAAAATAACCAGTTAAGCGATACAGCTACAGCAACAATCAAAATCACCGGCAAAAACAATGCCGCTCTTTTATCAACAGAGTTTTCCTGGCTTTCCGCTGCTGCTCGAGTCTCAAAATCCTGCTGTAAATTTACAGCAGCTTCCCGCACCCTCACAGTCAGTTCGCCGCCGCAAACATAGCTGCCTGCCATAACCTCCATACCTTTATCTTTTAAAACAGGTATGCTGTTGCCAGTAAAATCACTTTCATCAACTGCTGCGTGTCCGGCTTCTATGCTGCCGTCTGCCGGTATTATTTCACCCCTATGCACGACTATCAAATCACCATCCAGCAGCAGCTCTGACGTTACCTGACATTTCTCACCCCTGCTCAGCAGCACTGCCGGCAAAGCTGCAGTTTCCGGCTCCGCTTTTTGCTGTAAAGTTTTAACTGAAAGATATTCGCCAAGCATAGACCACCATAAGACTGCTGCTGCCGCCGCTGCAAAAACATTGCCTGCCGCCAGATTATTGCCGCCGCACAAATCATATAGGCTGAATAAACTGTACAGCAGCGCAGAGCAAACGCCGACTGCCGTTAACGACTCCATACACGGCCTGCCGGAAAACAGATTAGCAAAGCCCTCCAGCACGATTTTTTTGCCTACATACAATGCCAGCAAGCCGCAAAAACATTCTGCTGCTGCAACGGTCATTATTACGTTAAACTTCAAGCCTAATAAACCGCGCAAATACAACGCCAAAGATGCCAAAGATGCAATCACAGCTATCGCACCAAGCAGCCGGCATTTGCATTTTAAAGCAGCTTCTTGATTTGCTGACTCTGCTGCAACAGGTGTTTCCTGCTCCTCTATACCATAACCAGCCTCAACAATTTTATTTTTTATATCTTCTTCGGCAACTGCAGCATCATAGCAACGTATCTTAACTGTCCCTGTCGCTAAATCAACCTGTACAGCATCAACACCATCAAGGCTTAATATCGCTCGCTCCACACTGCTAACGCACAGTACCGATTTCATTCCCTGAATTTTTAATGTAAATAATTTCATGACAAAGCCTCCAGCTTAGTATCTAAATCTTAGCAATACGGCTGTTTTTTGTCAATAAAAGCAGAATAGACCTGCCGTAAAAACAGCAGGTCTATTTTTATTTGTTCTTAGTTATTTTCACTTCATCAAAGCAGGTTCCGTCCTGTAAAAAAGCTTTGATAACAAGTTCTTCATCAGAACTCTGCAGCGTCAGATAATTTTCTGTTTCCGGTCGCGGCGCATGGGCGGCATCCAGCTGACTGTCCTTCCATAAATCAGCATAACGCACACTGCCTGCTACACCGGATAAAATATACACAATGCCTCTGCTGTCCGGCACAAAATTCCTTAAAGGCTGGCGACGACGATAGGTATGCAGATGAGCGCTGAGTACCGCATCCGGCTGATACTTATCAAAAACCGGCATCAGTGATTTGCCCACATCAGTAAAATATTCTGCCGTGCCCGGTCTGTTATTGAAGCCATACAGCATAATGTCTTTATGCATCAAAACAACCTTCCAGCGCGCTTTAGCCTTGGCCAAATCATTTTCCAGCCAACGCAGCTCCTCTGCTAAAAGTTCAGGCTGACTGGACTGCATTTCCTGAAAATTAGTATCAAGCACGGTGAAATGCACATCGCCATAATCAAAGCTGTAAAACTGACCCTGATATGCTGTACTGCCGTTACCCGGTACGCTAAAAAGCTTGATATAGGTTTCAGGATAGCGCAGCTTCCAATCTAAAGTATAGGTTTCATGGTTGCCGATGACCGGCGCCAACGGCAGCTCACTGCTGAAGCCAGCCACACTCTGCAGCCAATCCTGCCACTGCCGTCCATCCTGTCCATTATCCACCAAATCGCCAAGATTGATATATAAATCCGCCTGCGGATTATTTTTTACAGCGCTTGCCGCCAGTTTTCCCCAGCCAGAATAATCTGTACTTTGCGAATCAGGGAAAATTACAGCTGCAACATTGCCGCCGTCATCTGTCCGCAGCTTATGCCAGGCGCCAATCTCTTCATCATTCCTGATACGGTATTCATAAATACTTCCGGGCTCCAAGCCTTCAATCAATGCTTCATATTGCGGATAGCGATATCCGCTGTCCGTAAACGACACCTCTTTTGCTTGAAGCCGTTTGCTGCTTTCACCTTCTTTTCTGTACTCTACCGCATAATGCTGCCCGCTGACTGCGCTCCACATCAGCAGCCGGGAATGAGCATTATCAGCAGTAACCAGCTGCCTGATATTGTTTACCCCTACCGCACTGTCAGAGCCATTTGCTTCTTTTGCCGTCATACAGCCGCTTAACAGCAGTACTGCCAGATATAGTAATACTATCAGCTTTAGTTGTTTCATAACATCACTCCTTAACTAAAGGATACAACTTAAAGTCTGCTGTAAGTCAAGTAAAAAAACAAGCTGCCAAAGCAGCTTGTTTTTCCTATAATTCAGCGGCAAAAGCAGACCCACCGATAAATTCACGTAAAATAGAATTTTTCGGAATAGCTTCGTCGTCTATTTCTTTAACATGAGCCAGAAGCCCCAACAGCCTTCTGGCAGAATAATATGCAGCACCTGACTGCGGCGAAACGTCTTGCAGCCGCGGCTGGGCATATTTTTTCAAAACGGCAAATTCATAAATCAGCGTAGTATTGAAAATAACATCAGCGCTGCACTGGAACGGGAAAATATACTGCTCTTCACCATAACGTACGCTGTCCCAGAGATTAAGCGTCGCTGTAGCATCATGGGAACGAAACTGAGCATCACGCACGATACGCCGCAGAAGGCGCATGTCCGTAGTATTGATACGGTTATATTCATCCATCGACATAGGTGTCAGCGCACTGACATAAATCTTCATCTTGTTTTCTGCCGGTATAGAAGCTGTCAGCTTATCATTCAGTCCATGTATACCTTCTACTAACAGCACCGAGCCTTCGTGCATCTGCAGCTCTTTGCCGCGGTACTCACGTACACCGCTGCGGAAATTATACTTAGGCATCTTGACACATTCACCGCGCAGCAGCCTGGTCAGATGGTCATTAAAAAGCTCCAGGTCGATAGCGTCTATGCATTCAAAATCATAGCTGCCGTCAGGCTTCCTTGGCGTATCTACCCTGTTACGGTAGTAATCATCCATAGAAATGGGCATGGGGCGGATACCGTTTACAGCCAGCTGGATACTCAGGCGCTGTGCAAAGGAAGTCTTGCCGGAAGATGACGGCCCGGCAATCAAAATAAGCTTGAGCTTATCTTTCCGCAGCGCTATTTCATCAGCAATACCGGCAATCTTCTTTTCATGCAGAGCCTCTGCTACCTGGACAATCTTATCGGCATAACCAAGCTTGATAATCTTATTCAGCTTACCTACCGTATTGCAGTGAATCATTTCGGACCATTCTTCTGCCTCATGAAAAGCCTCATTAAGACGCGGCTGGTCCTTAAAAGGCGGCACCGCCTGCCAATTACCTGTATCAGGATAATTGATGACTAAGCCTTTATCATATTTTATTAGTTCAAAATTAGGCACATAACCTGTGTCAGGGCACATAGGGCCAAAGAAATATCCCGGCTCACCGCACAGATAATAGATAGAGATTTCAATATTTCCATCTACTTCACAAAGCAGAGATTTTCTGTCCTCGCTGCACAGGCAGCCATATTCTCGCAGCACATCATCCTTACAGATTCTTGTCAGCTTGATTTTTTCTCTGGCAGTTATAAGCTTGCGCATTTCCGTTTCAATACGTTGTACATCTTCTTCCGTCAGCTTCTTTTCACTGTTATCGATGCAATAAAGAGCGCTGCCAAGAGTATTGCGTACTTCCATACGTACATCTGGATATAGCCGCTTTACTGCCACCAGGAACAGGAAGAGCAAAGAACGCACATAGACACGCATGCCTTCACTTTGGTTAACGTCAATAAAATCTACTGTGCCGTCAGCTTTCAGCGGATACTGCAAATCGCAGGCTTCTCCATTGAAAACGCCTACGACGATAGGAGCGTTATAGGCAGAAGCAAATTCCGGTACAATATCTAATAAAGTACTGCCCTCTTCCACCATCTTTGTTTCGCCATTTTTAAACGTAAGTTTTAACATTTTGCACCTCTGTAATATTCAGCCTGCAAAAAAGCCGGAACTGTAAAGTCCCGGCTGAACAACACAAAATTATTTTTCAACTTCTTTCATGGCCGCATAAACCTTTGCTGCCATACCTTTGATTTTTTTCAGAGGCACGGCGCATACGGCAATACGGACACCTGCAGCCAACGGAACGGCAAAAATATTATCTTCATGCAGTTTATTGCAGATTGCATCAGGATCTTTAGCAGGGATGGACAGGAAGAAGCCTGCTACATAAGGCAGCATAGGCAATCCGCAGGCCTTTGCTTCTTCGGTAAAGAGGTCAGCGCGTGCTTTAATCATCTTATAATAGTAATCGCGTTCAGCCTCGGTAGCTTTTAAGAGTTCAGGGTCGCTGTAGATTGCGGCCAAGGTACGCATTGCCGGGCGATTGATGTTAGACCAGGTAGCGCGGCTGGTATATTGGTTGATAGCAGCAAATTCTTCAATTACTTCTTTGCTGGAGGATACGCCGATCATAGCGCCGGTACGTTGTCCGTACATGGTAAAGCCTTTAGACATACTGTAGCCGACAATAGCCAGGATATTTGCCGGCAGACCGGACAGTTTTTTGAAGATTTTACGTACTTCTTCTTTTTCACCTGCATAATCAAGATAAGCTACGTCCAGGAACAGGATGATGTTTTTACCGTCGACGGCAGCTTCTTTCAAAATATCCAGCACGCCGTCCATGTCGCTTTCAGACAGGCTGTAGCCGGTAGGATTATGTGCAGGAGTATTGAGGATATACAGCAGGTTATCCTGCTTGCTAAGCAGCTCAGTAACTTTTTCTTTCAATGCCGGCAGGTTAAATTTATTGTTTTCATCCAGCATCTTGTAGGTAGTAAAGTTGCGGCCCATATCGCTGCACAAAACCTTATAAGCGCCCCAGTACCAGTCGGAGCACAGAGCAGTTTCACCTTCGTCCATATAGTTCCAGATTGCGTGATGGATAGCGCCGGTACCGCCCGCAGTAGCGACTGCAGCCAGATAACCCTCCGGACGGGAGCTGCCGAAAGCGGCAGTCAGTACGCATTCCAGATATTCCGGCAGGCCGGAAATAGGTGCATAAGCGATAAGCTCGTTAGTTTCCAGGCTGCGGAATACTTTTTCCACAGTCGGCAGGCAAACCAGTTTTTCATCTTCATCTAAAATAGCGCCGATGGTAGCGTTAGTCACATTTTCCTTGCCATATTGGGCAGCAGCGGCAACAGCGGCTGCATTAGCTGCAAAAATCTTATCCTGAGCAGCTTTTCCTTTGGCATGTTTAGCGGCAATACTTGTAAGCATTTATAAAACCCCTTTCAACACTGAAAATCAGCAATAAATAATGATATTGTATTTATTATCACATCAAAAAATAAAACGGTCAACTTATTTATAAATCTATAACAGTAGCCCCACTGCCGCCTGTTTCCAGCGAAGCCATTTCCATCTTCTTCACAAAACGGTTGGTCTGCAAATAAGCAGTCAGACCTGCGCGCAAAGCTCCTGTTCCCTTGCCATGGATTAGCCGCAACTGATTGATACCGGCCAGCAGCGCGTCGTCTATCGCCTTATCGACAACAGGGATAGCTTCATTAAGCGTCATACCGCGCAAATCCACTTCCTGTTTGGCGCTGCTGCTTTTGGCAACAAACATCTGATGAGCGTAGCCCGCTTTTTTGCGCTTCTTCATGCTTTCCGGCTCGCTGCTGACTGGCTGCGCCTTGGTCAGCAGGCACTTGGAGGCAGGCACATTCATTTTCAGAATTCCTACCTGCACTGTTACTTCTTCACCTTTAACATCAGTTATCAGGCCATTCTTGCCTAATGACACCACGAAGACGTTAAGACCTTTTTTGGCCGTCTTAGCTGTAAGCGGCGCTCCTTCCGGCAGCGGCGCCTCCTCGCTGAGCTGTTTATTCAGCTTCTTACGCGCTTCTTCTGCCGCCTGTTCCAGACGCTTGGTATCAAAATCTGCTTTCAAAGCACGCAGCTCTTTCAGTACTGCCTCAGACTCTCTGCGGCTGCGACGATAAATATCGTCTGCCTGCTCACGCGCCTTGCGCAGCATCTCATTACGACGACGCTCAAATTCCTGTTTGGCATGAGCCAGTTCATTGCGCAGATGTTCGCTTTCCAGACGCAGCTGTTCAATCTCTCTGCTGCCGCTTTCATAACGGCGACGCTCGCCTTCCAGTTCCTGCAGCACATTCTCCATGTGCGCATGCTCCTGATTAAGCAGCATACCTGCCTGCTCTACAATGCTTTCGCTAAGGCCAAGTCTTCGGCTGATATTAAAGGCATTACTGCTGCCCGGTACTCCCATCAGCAGACGATAAGTAGGCTTGAGCGATTCAGCGTCAAACTCTACGCTGGCATTTTCCATACCCTCACGTTCATACGCAAAAGTTTTCAGCTCGCTGTAGTGAGTAGTAACGATAGCCAACGCCTGCTGCTCCTTCATATGTTCAATGATGGACATGGCCAGCGCCGCACCTTCATTGGGGTCAGTGCCGGCGCAGATTTCATCTATCAGTACTAAATCTCCCGGTCTGATTTCATTCAAAATGCTGATGATATTCTTCATGTGTCCGGAAAACGTACTCAGACTTTGCTCGATGCTCTGTTCGTCGCCAATATCGGCATAAACAGCTCTGAATACCGGCAGCTTGGCGCTTACAGCCGGAATAAACATACCCGACTGTGCCATGAGCGCAAAAACACCTACTGCCTTTAATGCTACTGTCTTGCCGCCCGTATTAGGTCCGGTAATCAGCAGGATATTAAATTTTTCGCCCAGTTGTATATCAAGCGGCACCACCTTATCCTGCTGCAGCAGCGGGTGCCTGCCTTTGGCAATTTCTACACGCCCGCCAGAAAGCATCATCGGGCGCACTGCATGCAGCTCCTGCGCCAGATATGCTTTACAGCATATTACATCCAGCTCCGTCAGTACATCCAGAGAAGCAAGCAAAGCCGCAGCTTCGCTGCCCACATTATTGGATAACTGACGTAAGATTCTTTCTATTTCTTCTTTTTCCTCGGCTGCATAGCGCTTAATATCGTTATTAAGGTTGACCACCGCCAACGGCTCGATAAACAGAGTAGCTCCGGTTCCCGACTGGTCATGGACAATACCGGGAAAATTCATCTTGTATTCCTGCTTGATGGGGATTACATAGCGGTCGCCGCGCATGGTAACCAGATTATCCTGGAAATATTTCTGATTGTTCGGGTCATGCAGGATAGAGTCGAGTTTTTCCTTAACGCGATTCTTAGCTACCTGAATAGCACTGCGCAGCCCGTTCAGCTTCGGAGAAGCGCTGTCCTTGATTTCTCCGTGCTCATCAACAGAAGCTTCAATCTGCTTTTCCAGCCTGGTAAAAATCTGCAATCCGTCAGCGTATTCTTTCAACACCGGCGCCAGCTCAGACTCATCATTCAAAAAGTATTTCATCTGCCTGATTGCCGCTGCCGTCGTCATAATGTGCAGCAGCGCTTCCGGGTCCAGTACGCCGCCTATTTCAGCCCGTTTAACATCAGCAACGATATTATACGCGCCGCCAAAAGGAAACCTTTTCCCGCTGTCTAAAATAAACAAAGCCTCGGCAGTTTCCTCCTGCAGCCGTTTAACAGCAGCAAAATCACTTTCTATCTGTAAGGCCAGCGCAGACTGCCTGCCTAAAGCAGTAGCAGCCTTTTCCGCCAGCCTGCTTTTAACTTTATCAAATTCTAAGGTCTTAATAGCAAAACGCGCCATCTATACTCCTTCTTTTTTACAAAACTCCCCGGAAATAGTGTCCGCGGGTAGTCTGCGGCATATTTTCCTTTACTTCCAGTTCACCGCGCAGCACGCTCTTATACATAAATACCAGCTTAGCTGTTTCTTCCGTATCATAGCTGCGGGCATCAATACGCAGGCTGTTGACGCCGATGCTCTCCATATGTCTGATATTAGTCAGCATGGAAAGATCATGAGCGTTAAGGATATGCATGCGGCAGTACTGATCTGTTGCTATAGGGAACTGGGCCTCCTTCCTGTCGCTCAAAAACAGTTTTTCACGGCAGTTGAAAGTGCAGGCTCCTTTATCAAGGCCCCCCAGGAAGCTGCCGCCTACGCAATATTCAGAAACCATCATCTCTATTCTGCCCTGCACCAGACATTCTACCGGTACAGGCGCTACTGCTGCCAGATGCTCTACCTGTCCCATAGTCAGCTCAGCCGACAACACGCCGCCTTTGGCTCCCTGCCCACGCCAGAATTCAAGACTCTGTACATTATAGATGTTCAAACTATTATCTGCCCAAAGATGAAGATTCTCATACTTACGTGCCAGCAGCCACAGTCCGTTATTATTGATATATACATAATCAGGGCGCAGCTCGTTCCACACAGCAAACAGCTTAGCAAAATACTGCAGCTGGTTTTCTTTCACAATACGCGGCGTCGCAAAGGCGAACTCCTTACCGGCCTTACGTACTGCTTGAGCAACCTGTCGGTAATCATCCTCGCTGATAAACCTGCTGCTGAAACTGTCGCCGCCAAACAAGATTCTGTCAGCGCCGGCATTCAGCGCCGCTTCTGCTTTAGCTACGGTATCACAATGCACAGTCAGCAGGCTGTGCTTGCTGCGGCTGCCTTTTGCCTCCGGTACCAATTTAACCCCTGCCTGATGACGCTGCGTACGCGCAGGAGCAAAAGCCTCCAACCGCGCTGCATCCAGCATTTCGGCAGCCTTACGTCTTGCCTCATTCATCTCACTCATCGGCACCATGACATTTTCATCATGCTCGAAGGTAAGACTGTTCAGAAAGTATTCCGTAGTTCCCAGTCTGTCAATCTGCTTGCGTACCGTATCATCCGTCAGAGCACGTTTCATGGCAGGCTCAACAATAAAATCCGTCTCGCCATAACCAACATTGCCTTCTTCGTCCGTCAGGATGACCTTCATAGGCTCGCCTAATTTAGCCGTCACCACGGCGTCAACAGGAATCCTGCGCTTAGCATCAGGGCCAAAAAACTGCTGCGCATAACTCATCAGAGCGCTGTCTAAGGTTCTGAACACCCTGTCGTTCAGACACACACCATTAGGAATATCAATAGTTACCTGCTCACCGGGATAACCTACTGATGCCTCCTGTCCATTCTTACGCATTTCAGTAACGGTTGTGCCGACACGGCCGCCAACAGATACCCAAAATTCCAGTCCATCACCGAGATGCAGTTCTTTTTCCAGCTTGACTACAGCTTTATTCTTCGCCTTATCCAGCTTGGCAACACGCCCGATTAAAACGCCGCGGTTATTGGGGCGTCTGTCGCTCATCATCTTTTTGCCGGGACGTTCCGTAAGGTAAGCGGTAGTAAAGTCACGGTTAAAAATCTGCTCGATATTTGCATAATCCTGCTGCGGCACCTGATAATTGCCTGCCAAATAGGTATCAATCGCGCGACGGTAAGCGTCCACTACGACAGCCACATATTCGGGGCGTTTCATACGGCCTTCTATTTTATAAGAAACAACGCCTGTTTCAATCAGCTGTGGCAGGATGCTCAAAGTATTCATATCCTTTGGGCTTAAAAGATACTGACCTGCATCTTTGCCCGCCAGCATATCTTCGCCATCCTTATTCACCAGCTTATAGGGCAAACGGCAGGGCTGCGCGCAGCGTCCTCTGTTACCGCTGCGGCCGCCAATCAGGCTGCTCATCAGGCATTGCCCGGAATAGCACACACACAGCGCGCCATGGATAAATGCCTCTATCTCCGTACCGACAGCGCAGGCAGCCTTGATTTCCTCCAGGCTAAGCTCACGCGCCAGCACAGTACGTTCCAAACCAGCCTGCACGGCAAATTCTACGCCGCCGCTGTTGGTAACAGTCATCTGCGTACTGGCATGCAGCGGCAGCTCCGGTACAATCTGCCTTGCCAGACGGATAACGCCTAAATCCTGTACGATAATACCGTCCACACCTACATTATTTAAAAACAGCAGGTAATCTGCCAGCTCTTTCAGTTCGCTGTCATCAACCAGTGTATTGACAGTAATATACAGCCGTACCCGATGCATGTGGGCAAAATAAACAGCACGGGTCATTTCTTCCCGGTCAAAATTGCTCGCATACTGACGGGCGCCAAAAGCCTTGCCGCCCATGTAGACAGCGTCAGCACCGGCGTTGACAGCAGCTTCCAGTGCTTCCCAGCTGCCTGCCGGAGCCAGCAGCTCAATTTTCTTCGTTTGTTTCATACGTCTATCCTCTATCAGCGTTCTTTGGCTGCTGCCAGCAGCTTTTCATAATCCTGCTTCAGCTTATACAGCTCACCTGCAAGGTCGAGCGCCGCCCATACAGCCAATCTGCCGGCATCAGTTATCTGCTTTTGTTCTGCCAGCCGCTGCATCTTCTGATTCACCAGTTCCGCCACTGCCAGCACGTCACCCTGCGACGCTTCTGTCCGCAGCACATAGGTCTCATTATAAATCTTTACCGAAACGGCAGTCTTTTCCATACTTACTCCTTGATTACAACCTTGAAAGCAAAGCTGTTGACAGCCTGTTTTTCCCAAGGACGTTTATATTCCAGCGTTACCAGGCATTCGCCCGGGGCCTGCGCAGTTAACACCAGTATTTCCGTGCCCGGTGTGCCAACGCGGTCGTCGTTGCTATGAGGCATGATAAACGAGCTGCCCACCTTTTGAATCCTGCCCTCTGCAGCTTTGTCCAGTTTTACTTCCCAACGATAACCGCTGGAAGGATTGGAATCAAGCTTTAACGCCATCAGGCTGCCGGAAGATACTGTCAGCACTTTATCAGCAGCATTCTGCGTCAAGCGGGCAATCTGCAGCAATCTGCCGGCATCGCCGATACGCATATAAGGCATCAGCCTGCCGTAGCCGACAAAAGTATCATAATTACCTTGCCCTCCTGCACGCAGATAGATACCTTTTTCCGCAAACAGCAAATCGCTGCCGCCGCTTACCAAAGCCTTGAACTCATCAGACTCCGTATAAAAATCTCCGGCAGTAAACTCTCTGCCGCTGGTCAAATCAATATTGACTCCCTGATAAGCAACGCGGCCGTTATTTTCAGCTTGCAAAAGCACGCCTACCAGACTGGGGCGATTAAGCTTTACCTCATAGGAAATATGTCCCTGTCCGCCTACGTCCTGCAGCAGCTTTTTAGCTTTTTCCTGCAAAATATTGTTAGCCTGTTTTTCCAGGACGGCGTCATTGCTGCCGTCGATATAAGGCAGCATACCGTCTGCCTTACTGAAAGATACCGGCGCAGATAAAACAGTAGTCTGCTGATCAGCAAAGACAGGCACGCACATCATCATACAAAGCAAAGCTGTTAAAATAAATTTCATAACCGGCCTCCTTAGCAACTTTTTTACAGAGATTTGATATATTCCACTGCCTTACGCATTCTTGCCAGTGTTTTTTCCTTGCCTAACAGTACCATCACATCAAACATACCAGGACTTACAGTGCGTCCGGTAAGCGCCAGACGGGTCGGATGGATAACCTTGCCCAAGGCAAGGCCGTTATCGGCAGCAATCTTATTATAAATAGCCTCGGTACTGGTAAGGTCGAACACCTCGTCCGCTTCCAGTGCTGCAATACATTTTTCCAGCAGCTCGGCAGCTTCCGGTTTAAAATGCTTAGCTACGCCTTTTTCATCATAAGCCTCTACATCCTTAAAGAAATAAGCAGACGCATCTGCAACCTCCTGCAGTGTCTTTACACGTACACGCACAGTATCGACCAGTTTGGCAAAATAATCTTTGTTTTCTGCTAACCATTCTTCAGTTACCAGTCCATCTTTCAGGAAGAAAGTCTCTGCTTCCGGCAGGATTTTTTCCAGCGGCAGCTCAGACAGATATTGGCCGTTCATCCAGGTCAGCTTTTTAGTATCATATACGGCAGCTTTTTTGGACATCTGCTCCAGCTCAAATAATTTTACTGTTTCTGCCAAAGAGAAGATTTCTCTTTCATCGCCGGGGCCCCAGCCAAGCAAGGTCAGATAGTTGATAATAGCTTCCGGCAGGTAGCCTTGTGCACGGAACTCTTCGACAGAGGTTGCGCCGTGACGTTTGCTTAGCTTGGAGCGGTCGGGAGCCAAAATCATCGGCATATGTCCGAATTTAGGCGGTTCAAAGCCCAGCGCTTCATAAATAAGCAGCTGTTTAGGCGTATTGGAAAGATGCTCCTCTGCGCGCAGCACATGGGTCATCCCCATCAGATGGTCGTCTACTACTACTGCAAAGTTATAGGTAGGCATACCGTTGCTCTTAACAATGACAAAATCGTCAAACTGATCCATGTTGAAAGTAACGTCGCCATGAATCAGGTCATGAACAGTAATGCTGCCTTCTGTCGGAATCTTGATGCGCACAGAATATGGCTCGCCTGCAGCAGCTCTTGCTTTAGCTACCTCCGGGTCAAGGTCACGGCAGGTACGCGCATAACGGAAAGGTTGTTTGGTTGCGCGCTGTTTTTCACGTTCAGCCTCCAAATCTGCCGGAGTACAGAAGCAATAGTAAGCCTTGCCTTCATCCAGCAGCTGCTGAGCGTATTTGCTGTACAGCTCGCGTCTTTCAGACTGATAATAAGGACCGCAGACACCGCCTGCTTCCGGACCTTCATCCCAGTTTAAGCCCAGCCATTTCAGACTGGTCAGGATCTGGCTGACAGAATCCTCTTTTAAACGCTCGGTATCGGTATCTTCGATACGCAAAATCAGCTTGCCGCCCATCTTGCGGGCAAACAGCCAATTAAACAGCGCAGTACGCGCGCCACCAATATGTAAATACCCAGTAGGGCTGGGTGCAAATCTTACTCTGACTTCTGACATTTTCTCGTCTCCTTAATCATCTAAAAATAAAAATTGTATATCAGAATAATTATAACTCCTAATAAAATAAACTGCAAACAAACATACCTAATAAAGCAAAAAAGACACCGATAAATCACAAAGATTTATCGGTGCCAAAATTATTTCTTTTTATTCTGTCTTCTGTTGCTGCCGGTCTTGGGCGCTTTGCGCTTATCAGCTACTGCATTGCGTCCGCGTTTAGGCCCGCTAACCTTCTTCTTTTTATTATTAGTAACAGCAGTTACTCTTCTGGCAACGGTCTTGCCTTCCAGATTCTGCCTTTCCATAACGATGTTCAATCTGGTCTCGATATTGCGCAGCCATTTTACTTCTTCTGCCGTATAGAAAGTAACGGCAATGCCGTCGTTGCCGGCACGTCCCGTCCTGCCGATGCGGTGTACATACCAGTCTACATCGTGGGGGATGTCGTAGTTAAGGACATGGGTCACGCCTTCTACGTCCAGTCCTCTTGCCGCTAAGTCACTGGCTACCAGTATCTGTATCCTGGCATCACGGAAAGCCTTCATTACCGTCTTGCGTTTAACGGCAGACATCTCTCCGTGCAGCACATCTACATTATAGCCCTGGGTACCCAGCCATTCGCCCACTTCTTTGGCGCGTTCCTTACTCATGCAGAAAACAATCATCAGATACGGATTGTAACGGTCGATAAGAGCAGCCGTCGCTCTGTTTTTATATTCTTCCGTAGTCTTGATGCATATCTGCTGGATTTTCTCTACTACGGCTTCTTCCGGGTTGATGTCGATCAGCGCGCAGTTCTTAGTCAGCTTCTTGCCCAGCTTGCGTACTTCCTCCGAAAGAGTTGCCGAGCACAGCATAGTCTGATGCTCCGGCGCCGTCATGGAGATAAGCTCGGCAGCTTCGTCGATAAAGCCCTGCTTGAGCATCTCGTCCACTTCATCCAGTACCAGATATTTGACACCGCCCAAAGAAGTGTTGCCTTTCCTGATATGGTCTAACAATCTTCCCGGCGTACCGATCAGCACATGGCTTTTACCCTCCAGCCTGCTTTTCTGCAGTTCAAAATCGCGCCCGCCCGTAACGGCCAGCACTTTAATCTGGCTTTCACCGGCAATCTTTTTAAACTCATTAGCTATCTGCTGCGCCAGCTCACGGGTAGGTGTAATAACCAATGCCTGGGCATAAGGTTTCTTTACATCTATTTTTTCGGCCAGAGGTATCAGAAAGGCCAGTGTCTTGCCTGTTCCTGTCTGCGCTCTGGCAATAACGTCCCTGCCCGCAAACAAGGCGGGAATAGCCTGTTCCTGTACAGGCATCGGTTTTTTAATCCCCAGCTTACTGAGCTGTTCCACCGTCCGGGCACAAACATGCAGTGCCGCAAAACCATTAGTCATCTTCATACCTCTTTTCTCTATTAATTTTCTTTACTAAGTCTAATAAGCTCCAAAACGAATAAAAACCTCTTTGCCAACAGCAAAAAGGTAAAAAAAATATTGATAGATAATTGCCTTCAGCAAATTACTATCAATCTTGATATTTTCATGCTTCAGCTCTCTGACGATAGCGTATCGGCATGGATGGTGCCGCGGACCGGAATCGAACCGGTACGGGTATCACTACCCGAGGGATTTTAAGTCCCTTGCGTCTGCCAGTTCCGCCACCGCGGCAGAAAAGTTGGAGGCGACACCCAGAATCGAACTGGGGATAAAGGTTTTGCAGACCTCTGCCTTACCGCTTGGCTATGTCGCCTTAAAAGTGGAGCGGAAAACGAGATTCGAACTCGCGACCCCCTCCTTGGCAAGGAGGTGCT